>CAVDZA010000008.1:0-69429 GCA_963613355.1 Bulleidia sp.
CCTATCATCTTTTATCTCTTTCAGTAACACATACTCTAGTAAACTATCCTTTACTTTCAAATGTTGTTTTGTGTTATCTATCTTAATGACATTTGTGTTACCAGTATTCTTGTTTTCTTTTGTACATCGTAAAAGAAGTTGTGACCTCTACTTCTCTTTACCAATTAAAAGAAAAGAATTAGTAACCTCTACGATACTCTTCTCTTTCCTAATTATCTTTGGTTACTTCTTGATCACAACACTTGTTGGATGCTTATTAAGTTTCACGCACACTTCCATCAACCTAACCGTTTACCTACAAACGATCCTGTTCGTTGGATTTGGGACATTCATTTTGTTGTTGATCAATTCTAGCATCTATTTATTAGGAAACAATATCTTTGATGGAATCGTTATGTTATTTGCGTATACATTCATTCCTATTTCTATCATGATATGCACAGAAATCATCTCTAATCTTTTCTTAGTAGATTTCTTAGTCAGTAAGCTACAGGGAGGTATCTATTTCTCACCAGTCGCAATGGTATTTGTGAATGGCTATTCAATACTTCATAACATCACACAAATAAATGATTATTTAATGGAATATCAATCAATGTTCTCTATCGTTTACCTGTCCCTCCTAGCATTTTACGCAGGAGTAGCTTGTTACCTGTTAAAGAAACATTTCATCGATCGAAAGATAGAACGTGCAGAACAGATTTCTGATACTTTCTTATCTTACCCATTTATCATTAACTACTATTTGTTGATATCTTTGATCATCTTAGGATTTACATATGTAAATGAAGGAATCTCTGAAACTTATATCTTTCTATATCTACTTCTATACTTTGTTTATATCGTTGCGTTATTCATATACAAAAGAAAGATCAAATTCTATTGGAAGAATACATTGTATTATGTAATCGTAATGTTCTTATCGATTGGAATAGGTAAAGTAATCTATTTAAATGAAGGATTCGGTCTACCATACACATACTCATTCACAAATGGGGATAAACTAGTTTGTAATCTATCAGAATACAATCTCACAAGAGATCTAACATTTGACTCTGAGGGTACTTCATCCACTTCAATTTCTTTGGCTATCACAACTAACATACCAACATCTGAATTAGAAAGTGATCAATATTCCAAGGCTTTCTCAATTCTTAAAAAGACAAGAGATGACGCAATCGAAGCATGGTTCCATCATTCTTCCGATTACTACGAAACTGCATCTTGTTCTATATCATTCACGAATATGAATCTAACCGACACATTAACGTATTCACCTACTTATCAAACTTCAAATCTATTAACTCTAGACGAGCTAAAGGAGTTGGACAAATGCAGTATGATCACTATTCAAGTCTACGATTACGAAAAAGGAATTGAGAAAAGTTATTCTTTATCAGAATACTTAAGGGCGGTTAAAAATGATTTTGAATAAACAAAACTTAACGGTAAGACAAGATAAAAAAGAAGCGCATTTTACCACGAAGGAATTTGAAATCTTGACATATCTCATGGACAATCAAGATCAGATCCTATCCGCAGAAGATATCTATCGACATGTATGGAAAGAAGAACCATTCAATTGTAGAGCCATCATCTGTGTACATATCTGTCACATACGAGAGAAACTCATGAAAATTGATTTCCCAAAGGATAAATTAGATTCTTTTTGGAAACAAGGATATCGATTTAATTCCAGTTACTAAAAGAGGCACGTAAGTGCCTCTCTTTATAGTTGTTCTTTATACCAATGTCCCCATTCACGCATCGCATCCATAACAGGTCTTAAACTCTCTCCAAGAGTTGTCAAACGATACTCAACATGTTTGATCTTTTCTTCAAATTCTATTCGTTCTACGATACCATCATCGACCATTCCTTTTAATGATTCTGTGAGGACCTTCTGTGATAGTCCATCAAATGTACGAAGGAGTTCTCCATTTCTTTTAGGACCAGTTAAAAGTTCTCTCAAGATCAACAACTTCCACTTACTCCCAAAAACTTGAACAGCTGTTGCGACATCACATACAGGCATATCTTCTTTTTTGACCATGTTCCCTCCTTTTCCGTTACATTAACATAATTGATAACTTGTTTTCTGATATAATTTTATTTACAACTAGTAGTATTTTACTACAGACAGGAGAATTTTTTATGGGTTTAATTTTAACTACTTTAAATGCCGCTAGTAGTACATTAGCGGATCAGTGGAAGGAATATTTCTATTGTGACGCGATTCCTTCTGACACGATTTGTGTAAAGGCACATAAAAAGACACAAGGATTTGGAAACCATGGAAGCGACAACATTATTTCAGATGGTTCCGTGATTGCGGTTGCGGATGGGCAATGTATGATCATTGTAGAACAAGGAAAAGTTGTTGATATCTGTGCAGAACCTGGTGAATATAAATATGATTCCTCTACAGAACCTTCTATCTTCACAGGAAAGAATCTATCTTCTTCTATAAAAGATGTATTCACACAGATTGGCAAGAGAATTACATTCGGCGGAGGAGCCGGAGCTGACCAAAGAGTCTACTACTTCAACACAAAAGAAATCACAGGATTGAAATATGGAACTGCTTCACCTGTACCATTTAGAGTCGTTGATGCGCGTGCAGGTATTGATTTAGACATCTCACTCAAGGCTTTTGGTGAATATTCCATCAAAGTTTCAGATCCTATCTTGTTCTATACAAACGTATGTTCAAATGTATCAGATGCATACAAAGTTTCTGATATTGAAGATCAGATGCGTTCTGAACTATTAACAGCTTTACAACCAGCATTCGCTAAAATTTCCGCAACTGGTGTACGTTACTCTGAAATTCCTGCTCATACAACAGAGCTCGCTGATGCACTAAATGAAGAACTATCTAAAAAATGGAAAGATCAAAGAGGTATTGAAATCGTATCCTTTGGTGTATCTTCTATCAAAGCCAGCGATGAAGATGAAGCAACGATCAAACAAATGCAGAAAGATGCTGCGTATACAAATCAACAACTCGCAGGTGCCGCACTTGTTGGTGCACAAGCACAAGCTATGCGTGATGCCGCAAACAATGCCAATGGTGCCGGAATGGGATTTGTTGGAATGAATGCCGCACAAGCTGCTGGTGGAGTCAATGTAAACTCCCTATTGAATTCTCAACCTACACAACAAACGACTACTTCTGGTTGGGTATGCCCAAAATGTGGAACCAACAATACCGGTAAATTCTGTTCCAATTGCGGTCAACCAAATCCAACAAACGCTAAGTGGATCTGTCCAAAGTGTTCTACAGAAAATACAGGTAACTTCTGTAACAACTGTGGAGAAAAGAAACCGGCTTAACAACAAAGGGTCCGGACAACGGACCTTTTATTCAAAATGGAAAAGAAACAATTCAATCAAGATAACTATAAAAGACAACTTCAATCCAACAATTTGATTGGAATCCTTTTAGGACTTTCTTCTATTGCGTTATTCTTGATCATTTACATACTATCCAAAGCGTTAGTATAGAAAGGATTCACAATGCCTGAACAATTAACCAATTATCAATGTCCTAATTGTAATGGTCCACTAAAATTTGATCCAACTACTCAAAAACTAAAATGTTCTCAATGTGGTTCCTCTTTCACAACAGATGAAATCGATAAGCTTTTTTATGAATCCAATAAAGAAGCTGTAGGTGTGGATGATGCCGCTAAACAAAAGGAAGCAGCTGAAACATTACAATGGAGTGAAGAAGAAGCGAAAACCATGCGTGCATACAACTGTCCTAGTTGTGGTGCACAACTCATCGCTGATGAAAACACAGCCGCTACAAGCTGTCCATATTGTGGAAACCCAACAGTCGTTCCTAAACAATTTGATGGCACTTTAAAACCTGATTACATCATTCCTTTTAAACTAGTTAAACAAGATGCTATCAACAAGTTAAAAGATTTTTACAAAGACAAACCATTCTTACCAAGTGCGTTTACAGAAAATAACCACATTGAAGAAATCAAAGGTGTATATGTTCCATTCTGGTTGTATGACGGAAATGTTACTGCACATGTAAGAGCACACGGAACAAGATCCACTTCAATCACAACACATGACGAGATCATCACAACAACTTATCACTTTCGTGTAGAAAGAGATGGTGATGTGGAATTTAACATGGTGCCTGCAGACGCTTCTAGTAAGATGCCTGATGACTTTATGGATTCAATTGAACCATTCGATTATGGAGAGCTTGTTCCATTTCAAATGTCTTATCTACCAGGATATCTCGCAGATAAGTACGATGTCTCTTCTGATGATGATGAAGATCGTGTCAACAAAAGAATCTCTAACACATCTATTCAGCTTCTAAGATCAACGATCAACGATTACGCAACATGCACTCTTGAAAAACAAGCGACAGAAATTCACCCTGGTACAGTTCATTACGCATTCTTACCTGTATGGTTATTATCAACGCAATACGAAGGAAAGAATTACTTATTTGCGATGAATGGACAAACTGGAAAGATGATAGGAGATGACCTACCAACAGATACAAAGAAGATCATTGGATTATTTGCTTTGATTACGATCGTTGGTATTGCGTTGTTATATGTCATTCTATTCATCTTGATGAAGTGAGGTAAACATATGAAGATCATGAAACGATTATTACTATTCTTCACATTCCTATTATGTATTCCTTTCACTTCTATTCACGCTTCTAGCGATATATATGTTGAAGATACCTATGGAAAACTAACAAGTGAAGAAATATCGCAACTTCAAAGCTTCGCAAAAGAAGTATCAGATACGTATCAGTTTGGTGTATACGCAAGAATCATTGAGGATCGTTCTGGTTATTCCTACAACAACATGGATTACTTTTCAGAACAATACTATTCTGAAAACGATTTAGGTTATGGTTCTACATCAGATGGTGTATTGTTATTGATTACATTCAGCGAAGAAGGTGGTACTTATCAAGTTATGATTCCACCAAGTTCTAACCAAGATATGTTTACATTAGATGGTATGGATCTCATGGATGATGCGGCATACTCTTCTTTAAGAAATCAAGACTTCTATCAAGCTGTGTATGACTATATTGAAGAAGCCGAATCATTGATGGCTTATTATTCTTCAAATGGAAAAGCGTATGGAAGTAATTATGGATATGAACCAGAAGTTCAAACAGATAACACTAATATTAAATACGCTTCTGTTTTAGGTATCCCACCAATTGCGGCGTTATTAACAGTTTTAGGACTCAAAAGTAAGCACAAGACAAAGTTCACCGCAACAACTGCTTCCAACTACGTTCCTAATAACGGATTACATCTCACAAACCAAAGAGAGATGTTCTTATACCAAACAGTAACACGAGTTCCACTCCCTCGTAATGACGATGGAGGTGGTGGCGGTGTTTCTCCTGGTGGAAGTCACTTCTCAGATGGAGGAGGAATGCACTCAGGTGGTGGCCATTTCTAAGACTCTGTTTATACAGGGTCTTTTCTTTATGAAAATATTTTCATAGATTCGTGAAAGAAAATCACATTTTTTACATTAGAGTATTGAACATCTCAATACAGTATGTGAAAATAAAACTCGTAAAAATCAAAACAAGAGGTAGCGATGTAAAAGAGTAGCTTGCGGAGTCGACAGACTATGAAACAAGTGAAAGGTAACCATCGCCGAACGAATTATGTTGGTAGATATGATTCGTGGGGTTATGAAGAATATTCATAACACTCCTTCAAAATGAAGAGGCGCTTTGTTTGTACAGATGTTATTTTGTTCAATCACGTCTCTTACGAGACGTTTTTATTTTTATACAAAAACGAAAGTGAGAGAAAAAACATGAAAAGATTAATTACTTCAGTATGTGCTATGGCACTCACACTCAGCCTAGCTGGATGTACAGCTGGTCTAACAGACACTTCTACTACAGAAGAAGAAACAACTTCTTCCACAACAGAAAAGACAGTATTACGTATTGGTATGGAATGTGATTACGCACCAAGTAACTGGCAAGAAGATACACAAAGTGATACGAACCTCCCTATTTCTAATTTAGATGGTTTCTACGCAGAAGGTTATGACATTCAGATGTCTAAGTTACTCGCTGAAGAAATGGATGTAGAGATCGAAATCGTAAAGCTAGCTTGGACCGGTTTGATCCAAGCCCTCAAAGAAGGACAAATCGATATGATCATCGCAGGTATGGCAGATACTCCTGAACGTAAAGAATCAGTTGCGTTCTCTGATACGTACAGTCATAAGAAATCACAATATGTATTAGTAACACAAGCTGATAGCGAATACGTTAACGCAACAGATATTCAAGAATTCGAAGGTGCTACTGTCATTGGACAAATCAATACATTCTACGATACAGCTATCGACCAGATTGAAGGTGTCGTACACGCAACTGCAGCACAAGATGTTCCTAATATGGCTTCTCAACTTCAAGAAGGACTTGTTGACGCAATCATCTTAGATGATGACACAGCAGAAGCTTTATATGGAGATGATACAGATTACTCTATCCTCTACTTTGAAGACGGTCATGGATTTACATTGGAATTCACAGGTTCTTGTGTAGGTATCCGTTTAGAAGACACAGAACTTCTTGAACAAGTCAATGAAGCTTTAGCTAACATCGATACAGAGACAAGAACTGAACTTTGGAATGAAGCTGTTGCTAACCAACCAGAATAAGGAGCGTTATGAATCAAATCACTTGGAAAAATCATATTTGGATGCTGAGCGTATTTGCGGGAATCATTGGGAGTTGTTTGATCAACTCCTATTCTTCCGCTAATGTCAATCTCATTTGTATCCTATTCTTTCTACCCGGCATCTTAGTCAAGTTATTCGTTTATTTAGGATTTCTTTCCGCACTTGTTATCTTTGTTAAACATGTATTTTTACACAACAAAGAAAATAACATTGTAGAAAAGATATTCGTTACGATTTCTTTTGTTGTATTTCTATTAGCGTTTGTAGATCGAATCTTACTTGCGGGTGTCTCTGATATTCTAGTTGCCACAACTGCTAACTCCCAAAAAGGATTGAATTTCTTTAGCACAATGGCTTACATCTTCACAAACAACTTCAAGACTTTCTACACAGGTATCATCCATACATTGGAACTTGCGTTAGTTGGTACAGTTGTTGGATTTATCATTGCGATGTTATTGGTATTCTGCCGCGTATCAAAGCCAGATAAAAGAGATTCTGAATTCTTTCAAGCATTGAAATTAACAGGTAACGCTGTAGGTTCCTTCTATGTCACGATCATTCGTGGAACTCCTATGATGGTTCAAGGATTGGTCATCTACTATGCTGGATTTAGACTCATTCGTTCTTTATTTCCTAATATGAGCGTCACAGAATTAAATGGTATCTATTCTGTATTCTTTGCTTCAGCTGTAACGGTTTCTTTAAATACTGCTGCTTATATCACAGAAATCCTAAGAGGCTCTGTCGAGGCAATTGATAAAGGCCAAATAGAAGCAGCTCGTTCTCTAGGATTATCTAACTGGCAAACAATGCGTAAGGTCATCTTCCCACAGGCAATCCGTAATAGTATTCCTGCTATCTGTAATGAATTCATTATTAACATCAAAGATACTTCCGTTATGAATGTCGTAGGTATGACAGAATTAATGTTTATGACAACTACTATCGCAGGTACGTACTACGTTTATCTAGAAACGTATATGATTACTGCAGTTATCTATTTCATTCTTACTCTATGCCTACAAGGCATTATGAACTTCTTCGCTAAGAGAATGGATATGCCTGTACAACATGGTGTACCTAGCAGTAACTAAGGAGGCAATATGGAAGAAATATTAAAAATAGAAAATCTGGAAAAATCATTTGGTTCCTTACATGTGTTAACAGATATCAATCTAACAGTACATCAAGGTGAAGTCGTTACCGTGATTGGAGCGTCTGGTTCTGGTAAGAGTACAATGTTACGCTGTATCAATTTATTAGAAGAGCCTGATTCAGGACATATTTATTTTGAAGATTCTGATCTAACAGATATCAGTACAGACATCAATCAGTTAAGAGAAGATATTGGAATGGTATTCCAATCTTTCAACTTATTTCCTAACATGAATGTATTAGACAACTGCACATTAGCACCAATCTTAATTAAAAAGATGAATAAAGAAGACGCTGAAAAGTTAGCTACAGAACGTTTGATCCAAGTTGGAATGAAAGACTTCATCCATTCCTCCACAAAGACATTATCTGGTGGTCAGAAACAAAGAGTAGCTATCGCTAGGGCGCTATGTATGAACCCGAAAATCATGTTGTTTGATGAACCTACATCCGCATTAGATCCAGAAATCGTTGCGGAAGTATTGGATGTCATGAAAGAATTAGCAGAAGATGGTATGACAATGGTCGTTGTTACACATGAAATGACATTTGCGAAAGAAGTAAGTGATAGAGTTGTTTTTATGGATAAAGGTATTATCCTAGAAGAAGGTACGCCAGAAGAAATATTTGGTGCACCAAAGAACGCAAGAACAAGAGAGTTCTTAAAGAGATATTTATAAAATTAGGAGAAATGACATGCCAGATTATAAAGGTTTGATTGATGAATTATGGGGATACGCAGAAACAGGAATGGAAGAATTTAAATCTTCTACCGCGATGTGTGCGTTCCTAGAAAAAGAAGGTTTTCAAGTAAATAAGAATATCGCAAATATGGAAACTGCTTATGAAGCTGTTTATGGTTCAGGACATCCTGTCATTTGTTTCCTAGCAGAATATGATGCGTTATATGGGTTAAACCAAAAGGCAGATGTCACACACTATGAACCAATCACAAATTCAAATGATACTGGTCATGGATGTGGGCATCACTTATTAGGCACAGGTTCTATTCGTGCCGCAATTGAATTCAAGAATTACCTACAAGAAAATGATCTACCAGGTACTGTCAAGATGGTAGGTTGTCCAGCAGAAGAAAGTGGGTCTGGTAAAGCATATTTGGCAAGAGATGGATATTTTGATGATTGTGATGTCGCTCTTACTTGGCATCCAGGTCTCTATAACCAAGTCGTTACAGGATCCTCCCAATCTTGTATTTCTTGTTTCTTTAAATTCCATGGGGTCGCTGCACATGCGGCAGGTTCCCCTCACTTAGGAAGAAGCGCATTAGATGCGTGTGAACTCATGAACGTTGGTGTGAACTATCTTAGAGAGCACATGTTACCTACAGATCGTATCCACTACGCATACACAAACGCTGGTGGCAAAGCACCAAATGTCGTTCAAAGTGAAGCTGTCTTAAAATACTTTGTACGTTCTGCCACGAATCCTCAATGTGAAGAACTCTACCAAAGAGTCATTGATTGTGCCAAAGGCGCAGCTTTAATGACTGGTACAACTGTAGATGTCATCTTTGATGAAGGTCTTTCTAATCAAGTTCCAAACTTTGTATTAGAAGATGTATTGGCGGATTCCTTCAAGAAAGTATATAAGAATGATTATACAGAAGAAGAATTAGCTTACGCGCAAGCATTTAAGGATACATATGAAGTAAAAAATACATTAAGTGATGTTCCTCAATTCGCAAAAGATAAACAAGCAGTTATCGAAAATATCAAGAATAGACCTATCAATGATTACTTCATTGAAACAAATCATTCCGATGTTTGTGAGATGGGATCTACAGATGTAGGTGATGTATCTTGGTGTGTTCCAACAGCACAAGTCAATACAGCCTGTTATTCCATTGGTGCTGGAGCACATAGTTGGCAATGGGTCGCTCAAGGAAAGAGCGCTATCGCATTGAAGGGCTGTCTATTAGCTGGTGATATCTTATTTGACGCTGCTAAGACTCTCTATCATGATCCTTCTTTGATTGAAAAGGCGAAAGAAGAATTAAAAACAAGACTCTCAGGAGATACATATAAATGTTTGATTCCTAAAGATGTCTTGCCACATGTTTCCAATGTAGAATAGAACAGAAATGTTCTATTCTTTTCTTATACTTACTGCGATACCATCTCCAATGTTATAGAAAGAAGTATCAAATCTTTTATCTTGTAAGATATGTTCTCTAAACTTCTTGATCTTATGCACCATTTGTATCGTGCTTCGATTGTTAGATAGATTTTCATCATCTACGATCCCATGAAAGTTAAGATTATCAAAGATGAATGTAGTTCCTACTCTACTATTCTTCATGAAATGTTCTAGGTATCTTCTATATTGTGATTTTGCCGCATCAATGAATATCAGATCATAGATCTTATCCGTTTCATACTGCGCTCCATCAATCAAGTGAACATGTATTCTATCTGTCAATCCTTCTTGTTGGATGTTATTGATTGCTTGAGAATACATATTTGGGTTTACTTCTAGTGTATCGATTTCATTATCCCAACGTACTTTTGCCATCTGAATCGAAGAATACCCAACCGCAGTTCCAATTTCTAAGATATCTCTTATATTTTCATGTTCTTGAATATAATTCAAAAGGAAATCCATTCCATCATCCTTCATGATTGGAACGTGTTCACTTCTCGCTTTATCGTGGATCTGTAATAATGATTTTTCCATAAAAATATTATACACGACACTCTCAAACAAAGGTTAACCATGTTAAAATAGATAGATACTTATCGGAGGTCTGGACATGTTAAAAGAAAGCACACTTAACAGATATATCTCTCCTAGAATGATCCACCGCGGCCAAATCTTAAAGGATGATCATCATGTTGGTGATCTAATGGTCTTCGAAGATGATAGAACTGGAATGACAGAAATCGAAACATGGGTAGATGGTAGTGATTATGGTTCAGAATACGATGTTAGAGTCGTACTAGGAAGAAGCGAGAATATTATAACTGCGACTTGTACGTGTCCTTACTACGACCAAAACTTTGAACCATGTAAGCACATTGCGGCCGTACTTTTAGAGTACATGGAAGAAGAGAAACTTTCCATTTTAGGATATGGTTATAAAAAAGAGGCTACCTCCGTTAAAAGTAGTCGTAACATTTCCGCACTACTAGAGAATTACGCACCAAATAATAATGTGGATGTCCTTGGACAAGTACAACTCTTACCTTCTTTATCATTCGGAAACAATCATACGTTAGATGTATCTTTTACGATTGGTCTACCAAATGAACATATGTATGTCATTCAAAGCATTGATACCTTTTGTTTACTGATCAAACAAAACGAATCCAAAAGATATGGCAAAGCTTTAGAGTTCACACATACCATTGAGGCATTCTCAGAATCTAGTAAACCTCTTGTATCTTTCTTAATGTCCCTATACAACAATGATGATACGTATCTAGAAGCTAATAATGATCCAAGCTACTACAATTATTCCTACTATGGTTATTCAAGTCCATCAATGCGTCGCTCTTTGTATTTGAAAGGAAGATATTTAGATACGTTCATGTCTTTATTGATAAAAGAACATATTCCTTATGAACCAAGTAGATGGTCTATCAAACAAGAGCTTCCACAAATCAACGCTTCTTTAAAAAAGAGCGAAAAAGGATGCATCTTACAGGGAAATAGTTACTCATACGCTATTGGTAATGAATACTTATATATCTTAGACAACCATGTGGTCTATCAAACAAATCAAACTAAATTAGAACCAATTCTCTCTTTCTTTGAAAATTCAAATACAAAGCCTGAATTCATTTCTGAAGAGGATCTTCCAAAATTCTCAAAATACATTTATCCGATCCTTTCCACAAATACACTTATCAAAAACGAAGGCTTTGATCCATATGATTATTTCATTGAGAAACCTAATTTTGAAATCTATTTAGATAGTCCTCAAAAAGATGTCATATCTTGTGAAATCAAAGCTATCTATCCAGATGCGGTATACAACATATTAGATTCCAACAAAAAAGGAAAAAGAGATCTTGATGAGGAAAATCGTTTTGAATTAAAAGTCAAACCTCACTTTAATTCTCAAGATAATGAAAAGTCTAGTCTTACATTCTTTGGTGGAGATGAAATGTTATATTCCTTCATCACAGAAACCATTCCTTATCTTCAGTCTTTAACGACAGTTTATATTTCTGATAAGTTAAAGAGAATCACGATCAAACCAATGTCTAAAGTTTCAGTAGGTGTTTCAGTCAACCACGATCTATTACAATTGGATCTTGTTTCTAATGATCTATCACTAAAAGAAATTTCAGATATCTTATCTAAATATGATAGAAAGAAAAAATTCTATCGTTTAAAAGATGGCACATTCATCAATACAGAAAACTCTAATATTGAAGAGTTATTATCTTTACAAGATGCGTTATCTTTAAAGAAGAAAGAGTTAGAAAGTGGAACGATCGAGTTACCTAAGTATCGCGCCATGTATCTTGAATCCTTACAAGATAACAACGCTTATAACTTAGATTATGACAATTCATTTAGAAGAATGATCCAACAGATGGAAACGATCAATCAAGAGGAATATGATCCTCCTGTAGATTTAAACGCAGATCTAAGAACATATCAGTTAAATGGTATGAGATGGTTATGTGCTTTAAGGGATAATGGCTTTGGTGGATTGTTAGCGGATGAAATGGGTCTAGGTAAAACATTACAAGTCATTGCGATGTTAGGAAATTGGAAAAACAGAAAAAGAACTTTGATCGTATGTCCTGCCTCCTTGGTATATAACTGGTCAAAGGAAATCGATAAATTCTTACCTTCCTTACCTCATCGTATGATCCAAGGTACTCCTGAAGAACGTAAACAACTGATAGAAACTTCTCAAGAGAATGAAGTGTTGATCACTTCCTATCATATTCTTCAACGTGATGTGGAATATTATGAAAATATTCAATTCTCATGTGAAGTAATTGATGAAGCGCAATACATCAAAAATGCGAATACATTAAATTCACAATCTGTTAAATCAATTAACGCTACGTTTAAAGTCGCATTAACAGGTACACCTATCGAGAATCGTTTATCTGAATTATGGTCTATCTTTGATTACTTAATGCCTGGATTCTTCTATGGCTACCAAACATTTAAAGCTAGATTTGAAAATCCGATTGTCAAAGATAACGATGATCTAATGGAGAGAGAGTTAAATCAAATGATCACTCCATTTGTGTTAAGAAGATTAAAGAGAGATGTATTAAAAGATCTTCCAGATAAGCTTGAGGAAGTCTACTACGCACAATTAGAGGGCGAACAAAAACAGCTTTATGATGCGGAAGTACAAAAAATCAAGCACATGGTCAACAACCAATCTGAACAAGAATTCAAAGAAAATAAGATTGCGATATTAGCTGAATTAACTAGATTAAGACAACTCTGTTGTTATCCTGGATTGTTGTATGAGAACTACAAACAGAACTCTACAAAAACAGATATGGGAATCGATTTGATTTGCAACGCAATTGAAGGTGGACATAAGATCCTTCTCTTCTCTCAATTCACTTCTATGTTGGAAGAACTAGAGAAACGATTAAATGAAAGAAAAATCAAGTATTACCTCTTAGAAGGAAAGACACCAAAGAAGAAACGTGCAGATATGGTCGATGCGTTCCAACAAGACGATGTACCTCTATTCTTGATTTCATTAAAGGCTGGTGGAACAGGTCTCAACTTAACAGCAGCTGATATTGTTATCCACTATGACCCATGGTGGAATACCGCAGTTGAAAATCAGGCAAGTGATCGTGCACATCGTATTGGGCAAACAAATATCGTTACTGTATATAAATTGATCATGAAGGATACGATTGAAGAAAGGATCCTAGAACTACAAGCGCAAAAGAGTGACTTAGCGAATAGGATCTTATCTGGTGATGGCATCTCCAGTTCACAATTAACTAGAGAAGATCTCTTAGCCCTTCTATAAGAAAAAAGAATTCCATCACGGAATTCTTTTTTAGTTCTTTAATGAATTGATTGGGGATGGAATCTTTCCACCACGATTGATCATAACATCTGCCTTTGTCGTCTTTACCGGCATGATAGGACCTTCTCCTAACAAGCCGCCAAAAACAAGCTTTTCTCCCGCTTCTTTTCCAATCGCAGGAATCAATCGACAAGCAGTTGTCTTAGTGTTGATCATTCCGATTGCGGCTTCATCTGCGATGATGGCAGAAATCGTTTCAGCACTCGTATCACCAGGAATGATGATCATATCTAAGCCGACAGAACATACACATGTCATAGCTTCTAACTTTTCTAAAGTTAAGATTCCCTTTTCTGCAGCTGCGATCATGCCCGCATCTTCACTAACCGGAATAAATGCACCACTTAATCCACCTACAGAAGAACTAGCCATGACACCACCTTTTTTAACAGCGTCATTCAACATCGCAAGGCAAGCAGTCGTTCCAGGACCACCACAAGTTTCTAGTCCAATTTCTTCTAAGATCTGCGCAACAGAATCTCCAATTGCGGGTGTCGGTGCTAAAGATAGATCAACGATTCCGAATGGAACACCCAATCGTTTCGCAGCTTCTGTACCAACAAGTTGTCCCATTCTTGTGACCTTGAAAGCTGTTTTTTTAATGATTTCAGCGATCTCATTCATACTTGCGTTCTTTCCTGCTTTTCGAATGGCTTCTCGAACAACACCAGGTCCAGATACACCAGTGTTGATAACAACATCCGGTTCACTAACACCATGGAAACCACCTGCCATGAATGGATTATCTTCTACGGCATTACAGAAAACAACTAGCTTAGCTGCACCAAAACAGTTATTCTCTTTTGTTCTTTCTGCTGATTCTCTAACGACTTGTCCCATTAGCTTTACCGCATCCATATTGATTCCCGCTTTCGTAGAACCAATATTCACAGATGAACACACAAGGTCCGTACAAGCTAATGCTTCTGGTATTGAACGTATCAACGCTTCATCTCCTGGTGTCATTCCCTTTTGTACCAACGCAGAATACCCACCAATAAAAGAAGCACCAACATCTTTCGCAGCTTTGTCTAAGATCTTTGCGTACTTAACAGGATCACCGCCAGAAACACTTACCAACATTGAAATAGGAGTAACCGTAATTCTTTGGTTAATGATTGGAATTCCGTATTCTCCTTCTATATCTTTTGCGACTTTCACAAGATCTTTCGCCTTAGTTGTGATCTTTTGGTAAACTTTCTCACAAGATTTATCAATATCAGAGTCCGCACAATCCAATAAATTTATACCCATCGTGATTGTTCGAATATCAAGATTTTCTTCTTCGATCATTCGAATCGTTTCTAAGATATTATCTGAATTTCTATTCAACATATTTCACCTCAGATCGTATGCATCGCTTGGAAGATTTCTTCTGACATCACATGAATATCTAATCCTTCTTCCTCACCATACTTATCAAATTCATTAGAAACGTCCTGTACTTTCAATCCCTCAGGAATCTCTACGATCATCATCATAGTGAATAGGTCTTGTAAGACCTTTTGAGTTACGTCAACGATGTTGATTTGTTTGTATGCACACTTTGTCGCAACATACGCAAGAATACCAGGTCTGTCTTTACCAACTACTGAAATTACTGCTCTCATAGAATTTCTCCTCTTATTTTATTTCCGCTTGTAAATCACTTAATGATAATCCACAATAATACAATTCCATCTCAAAGTATTGTTCTACAGTTTCCATCATATCTACAGTACTATCTTCACAGCTTGATGATTGATTTCCTGTTTTGTAATTCACAGTACAAGAACCCATCGTACTTACATTTCCCTTCCAGTTATATGTATATCGAATCGTATATCTAGAATATGTGAATGTATAGTTATCAAAATCAATGATATAAGATTCATTATCGTTATAACTTTGTTGGTATGTACCATCTTCACTGACTTCATAACCAAGTCTGTTTTTTAATCTCTTTTTAAATGTGGCTGTTACAGTTTTTTCTTCTGTATCATCATATGTCGTATCAGTTGATAATGATGAAGTATCGATATCTTCATAATACACATATTCTTTTTGTTCCTTCTTCATTTCATCTGTAATGTTTATTTCTGTTTGGTCTAGTTTCAGATAATTCAGTGAACTTGTAAATTGAACTCCAACTTCATAACCGCTGCTTGTTACAGAAGTATCAAATGTCGTTGTTTCAGAAATAAAATGACCTTCAGAATCAAACGTATCAACGATTTGATTATTACTTACTTGATAGTCATCATAGTTATTTAATCCATACGTATCATATCGATCCGTAAACAAATCTTCTGCGTAATCCTCTGATAATTGGATCGTATAAATGATATTACCATCTTCATCTTCCTGTGCTTTGATAGATTCTATCTTATCTTCAGGATATGCATAACAATGCATAGGAACCATCATTGTTTCTTCTAGATCTGAATAATCCATCTCTTCATAATAAGTAATATCGTTATAAGAGTTGTATAGTTTACCTTTGTAGTAATATCCTTCAATATTGAAGTTACCACCATTTGATTCAATATTCTGAGTTACATGTGCTTTTGTATCTTTATCTGTTTTTTCTTTTTCAATAACACCATCAAATTCAAAAATATCCTTTGTGTCATCTGAGTAACTCATTGTATAACTCGAAGATACCGCAGCACTAAAACTATCACTATCTTTCACATTCTCTACAGAGTTCGCAAAAGATTCATAAGCATCACCCTTATGATTCGTTAATTTCTTCTCTGTTTTATTAGAACTAGTAGAAGAACCTTGATTGGTACTTGTTGTAGAAGAGCATCCTGTTAATACCATCACAGAAGCCATCATCGTTACTATTACTTTTTTCATCACGGTAGTATTATATCAGTCTTAGATTAGATTTTTATGAAGAATATCTGAATTTGTATCGATTCAATACGAAATCATGGTAAAAAACACCTATGTTTTGTAAATTACATCTAGCTATTGTTGATTACATAGATTTAATGTGATTATTTTCAAAATACTCTTCTACAATGAAATTATGAAAAATAGAGTTAGTGAATTAAGAAATAAACATGGATATTCTCAAGAAGAATTAGCGAATAAATTAGGTGTATCTCAACAAGCAGTCAGTAACATCGAAAATGAAGTTAGAAAAACTCCATCTATTGATATTTGTATCAAAATCGCTGAAGTGTTTGATGTGAATGTGGAATATTTGTTCTATAAGAATGATTGTCCTGTTAATTTTAATAACCTTGCGGAGTTCAAACATTATTCTGATAGAGTGAAAAGAATCGTTAAATACTATAATACTTTCGATACAGGTATGCAGAAAGAACTAGAAAGTTTCATGAAAGCTACTGCGACACAAATGAAAAAGAAATGAGAAAATACAAATTTTGTATTTTCTTTTTTCAAGCACAAAAAAACCTACGATCAATCGTAGGTTTTTGATTTGTGATAGTTAATTAAACTAATTCGATGTATGCCATTGGAGCAGCATCACCCTTACGAGTACCTGTCTTAACGACACGTGTATATCCACCATTACGGTCTTTATACTTAGGAGCTACTTCATCAAATAACTTCTGTAGTACTGTCTGAGACTTAGCTTCATCAGCAACAACGTTACGGATGTAAGCAGCAGCCTGACGGCGTGCATGTAAGTCGCCTCTCTTACCGAGAGTGATTAATTCATCTACTACAGAACGCATATCCTTAGCCTTAGCTTCTGTTGTTTCTACTCTACCGTAGAGAATAACTGAAGTAGCAAGGTTTCTGAGCATAGCTTTACGATGATCAGCATTTCTACCAAATTTACGATTCCACATATACGTTCCTCTCTATTAGTCGAAGGACTTGAAGCCTAATCCTAATTCGATTAGCTTATCCTTCACTTCTTTCAATGATTTCTTACCAAGGTTTCTGACTCTCATCATTTCATCCTCAGTCTTTTGAATCAATTCATCAACAGTCTGAATACCAGCACGTTTCAAACAATTGTAAGAACGTACAGAAAGATCTAGATCTTCAATCATCATCTGTTGACCCTTGTTAGGTTGTTCAGCTGTACCTTCCATGATGACATTATCCATATTGAGGATGTCTTCATTGATACTAGCGACAATATCTAAGTGATCAATTAAAATCTTAGCTGCTAAAGAAAGAGCTCTCTGAGGGTTGATAGAACCATCAGTCCAGATTTCCATAGTTAAGCTATCATATTTAACATCTTCACCAACACGAGTAGGTTCTACATTGTAGGATACCTTTTCAATTGGTGTATAGATTGAATCAGTATAAACTGTTCCAATTCCTTGTGATGCACCTTGATTCAACTGCTTATTGATGTCAGCAGAAACATAACCACGGCCATTCTTAGCCTTTAGTTCCATTTCTAAAGTAACATCTTTTTCAAGGTGAGCGATTTCAAGGTCCTTATTCAAGATTTCAACCTGAGCTGGGCAAATGATGTCTCCAGCTGTAATAGTACATGGTCCCTTAGCTGAAATTTGTAGATCATAAACATCATCGTCTTCGATTGTCATGATCAACTTTTTCAACTGAAGGATAATCATGGAAACGTCTTCTCTGATACCAGGGATCGTTGTGAATTCATGATACACACCATCAACCTTGATTGAGAATACCGCAGCTCCCGGTAGGGAGGACAGTAGGACCCTGCGAAGCGCATTTCCGATAGTTGTTCCAAAGCCTCTCTCTAATGGAGAAAGCACAAACTTACCGTAGTTCTCTGATTCAACGTATTCTTTAACTTCAAAATCAGCGCGTTCAAATTTCTGCATGCTTCAATCCTCCTATTATTGTTTATTATCCACGTGGTCTCTTTGGTGGACGGCATCCGTTATGTGGGATTGGTGTAACGTCATTAATAGCTGTGATTGTTAAACCAGCTGTCTGCAGTGAACGAACTGCAGCTTCACGTCCAGCACCTGGACCCTTAACATTTACTTCAACGGATTTCATACCCTGCTGAACTGCAGCCTTACCAGCTGCTTCAGATACTAACTGAGCAACATAAGGTGTTGACTTACGTGAACCCTTATAACCTAATGCACCAGCTGAACTCCAAGATACAGCGTTACCAGCTTCATCAGTGATTGTAACGATTGTATTGTTGAATGTTGAATGGATATGAGCGACGCCCTTAGCGACATTTCTTTTAGCCTTCTTCTTACGAGTAACGGCTTTTTTATTCTTATTAGCTGCCATTTCGTCCTCCTATTACTTCTTCTTATTAGCTACCGTACGACGTGGTCCTTTTCTTGTACGAGCGTTTGTCTTTGTACGCTGACCACGAACTGGTAAGCTTCTTCTGTGACGAAGACCTCTATAAGAGCCAATTTCCATGAGTCTCTTGATATCTAGTCTTCTTTCTAGACGAAGGTCACCTTCTGTCTTGATCGCATCAATCTGATTACGAATAGCTGTTTCTTGTTCATCTGTTAATTCAGATGCTCTGATTGTTTCATCAACGCCTGCAGCTGCTAAGATCTTCTTAGCTGTTGTAGGGCCAATACCATAAATATATGTGAGGGATACTCCAATAACCTTGTTACGTGGAATATCGACACCAGCAAAACGTGGCATAGTTTATTCTCCTTTTCCCTTTTTTTAATTAACCCTGTCTTTGTTTATGTTTTGGGTTTTCGCAAATTACCATTACAACGCCCTTGCGCTTGATAACTCTGCACTTATCACAAATCGGTTTTACAGATGGTCTTACTTTCATTTTGTTTGCCTCCTCGGACAATTGTCTATTTTATCAGAAAAAATTCGTTTTGTCTCTGATATTTTTAAAAACCTACGTATTATTGTGAATATTTCCAGGGAAATGATACTCTCTTAAAATGCGGATGTGTAATTACATGCGGATTTTACAAGAAACGTAGGCTATCATTTCCAACGTTTGAAAATATTTCTTAAGAAATAGAATGGTCCAGGGAAAGAAAGAATTCTTTCCCGGATCATATTACTTTAATTTTGATAAAGTTTCTTTGACCTGTTCGAATACGACCTTAGATTCTTTAGAAGCATCGATGTATGTTACAACACCACGCTTATCATAGAAATCAATAACAGGTTTTGTACTCTTTTCATATTCATCCATACGAACCTTTAACTGTTCGACCGTATCGTCTTTTCTCTGATTCAATTCGCTTCCGCAATTATCACAGATACCTTCAACTTTTGGAGGATGATTATGTGTGTGGTAGATCGCACCACACTTTGGACAGATTCTTCTACCTGTGATTCGATCAACTAATGTATCGAATCCAACTTCAAGAGCGATGACGCTCTCTACTGGTTTGCCAATATTTTCTTCAATCTTTTCAAAAGCTTCAGCTTGTACTAATGTACGAGGGAAACCATCTAATAGATATCCTTTTTGACAATCAGGTTCTTGAAGTCTCTTTTCAACCATGGCATTGATGACATCATCTGGAACAAGTTTACCTGCATCCATATATGACTTTGCTTCTTTGCCAAGTTCTGTGTTATTTCTAACATTTTCTCTTAACATATCTCCAGTGGAAATATGTGGGATGTCATACTCCTTTAGGATCAAGTCGGACATTGTGCCCTTACCAGCTCCTGCAGGACCCATAATTAAGATGTTCATTCTTTTTACCTTCTAGTTTTTATCTAACGAAGCCATGGTATGCCTTAGTTGTAAGTTGACCTTTCAACTGAGCAATTGTTTCCATAGCTACACCAACTACGATAATAATACCAGTTCCTCCAACAGAAATGCTAGATGGAAGTGATGTAAACATAGGAAGAATGTATGGTAATACAGCTACAATCGTTAATGCGATTGCACCTAATACCGTGATTCTGTTCAATACTTTATGCAAATAAGTCTTTGTCTCATTTCCTGGGCGAATGCCTGGGATATAAGCACCACTCTTACTCAAGTTGTCGGCAACTTGATCAGGGTCAACTTGTAATTCTGTATAGAAGAATGTGAACAAGATCGTTAAGACAGCATACAATGCTAGACCTGTATAACTACTCAATGAGAGATAGCTCTGCAATGTTTGATATAGATCTTGATTAAAGAAACTAATAACGATCTGTGGAGCAGTCATGATTGATTGAGCAAAGATGACTGGAATTACAGATGCAGAATTTATCTTCAATGGTAAGAATGTTACATCATTACCACGAGTATATGTTGAACTATTTGTATACTGAATTGGAATTTTTCTAACTGCTGTCTCCATAATAACAACGAAGACAATGATGATGAGATATAGAAGTACAAATAATGAGAACTGTAGAATTCCATTAAACAATTCACCTTGTGTTGTACCACCAGCTAATACGTTCCATACTTGGACAAATTCACTAGGCATGTTAGAAACGATACCTGCGAAGATAATGATGGATAGACCATTACCAATGCCCTTCATGGAAATACGGTCACCTAACCAAATCAAGAACATAGTTCCAGCTGTTAGCACTGTGGCTGTATATAAGTATCCAGAAAGACTTGCGTTTTCTAATACACCGTATTGCTTATCAAAGCCATAGACCAAGGAATATGCTTGTACAAATGACAAGACTACTCCAAGATATCTAGTAACTTTTTCCATTTTCATTCTGCCTGTCTGTCCAGACTTTGTCATTTCAGTTAAAGCTGGAATAACATCCATGGATAGAAGCTGAATGATAATGCTTGCTGTGATGTAAGGTGTAACACCCATAGAGAATACACTTAATTTCTCAAGTGCACCACCACCTAGCAAGTTCATCATACTCAGTATAGAGTTATCTGAAATCTGAGACGCAAGTGCAGTAGAATCTACACCAGGACATGGGATTGCAGAACCGACGCGATAGATCAACAGCATCGCAAGAGTAAAGAGAATCTTATTACGAATCTCTTTATTCTTAAACATGCTGGAGAACGTGCGCATCATAATTAGAGCACCTCAGCTGTTCCGCCTGCTTCTTCAATTGCTTTTTTAGCGGAAGCAGAGAACTTAGCAGCCTTAACTGTTAACTTCTTCTCTAACTTACCATTGCCAAGAACTTTGAGTCCATCAAGTTCCTTCTTCACTAAACCAGCAGCCTTAACTGCAGCGAAATCAACTGTTACACCATCATCAAACTTGTTGAGATCTTCAACGTTAACAATTGCATATTCTTTACGTGTGAAGTTTGTGAAACCTCTCTTTGGCATTCTCTTGAAGAATGGAGTCTGTCCACCTTCAAATCCGATAGCGACGCCACCGCCACTTCTAGCGTTTTGACCCTTATGTCCCTTACCAGCTGTCTTACCATTACCGGAACCAAGACCACGGCCAATTCTCTTTCTATTGGAACGAGCTCCTTCTGTAGCCATCATTTCATTTAGTTTCATACCAGAGTCCCTCCTTATCTAATTTCAGCGACTTTCTTATCGCGAATCTTAGCAACTTCATTAACAGTTCTCATAGACTTGAGAGCTTCTAATGTAGCATATACTACGTTAACAGCTGTTCTGGAACCGATAACCTTTGAAAGAACATCGGATACACCAGCAAGTTCGAGAATGTTACGAACTGCACCACCTGCGATAACTCCAGTACCTGGAGCAGCAGGTGCTAAGAATACTGTACTTGATCCGTGAGTAACCTTAACGGAATGTGGTACAGTTCTTGTACCTTCAACAAGATTGCATCTGAATACATTCTTGTTTGCAGCTTCTTCAGCTTTACGGATAGCATCTGGAACTTCAGTTGCTTTACCCATACCAAAGCCGATACGACCTTTATGGTCACCTACAACAACGAGTGCTGCGAAACGCATTCTACGTCCGCCCTTAACAGTCTTAGATACACGGTTAATGGAGACTACAACACTGTCGAATTCTTTTGGTTCACGTCTCTGTTTGTTGAACTGAGGACGACGACCATTTTCTTTACGCTGTGGACGTCCTGCTTCTGTATTTGCAGTACGTACTTCTGCATTTTCATTTGGCATTTTATTCTGTCTCCTTTCCTTAGAACTTCAATCCAGCTTCTCTAGCTGCATCAGCTAAAGCCTGAACTCTTCCGTGATATACATAACCGCCTCTATCAAACTTGATAGATTCGATGTTGTTTTCAAGGCACTTCTTAGCGATTGCTTCGCCAACCTTCTTAGCTGCTTCAATGTTTCCGCCATTTTCTAGCTTAAGTTCTAATGAACTGCAAGAAAGAAGTGTCTTTCCTGTTGTATCATCGATTACTTGCGCATAGATGTTTGCGTTAGAACGGAATACATTAAGTCTTGGGCATTCAGGAGTACCATTCACAATGCGGCGTACTCTCTTATGACGACGGATACGCTCTTCGTTTTTATTTTGCATCTTAAACATATCTTACTCTCTCCTTCCCATTACTTCTTACTAGCAGCTGTCTTACCTTCCTTACGACGTACATGTTCATCCACATAACGGATTCCCTTTCCTCCATAAGGTTCTGGCTTCTTAACTGCTCTTACGTTAGCAGCAAATTGACCAACAATCTGCTTATCAATACCACTTACGTTAATTGTTGTGTTATCAGGAACTTCAACAGTAACGCCTTCTGGTACATCTAAATTTACTTCGTGGGAGAAACCAACATTTAAGTTTAGTGTCTTACCCTTTAAAGCTGCACGGTAACCAATACCGACAACCTTTAATTGCTTTGTGAAACCAGCAGATACACCTTCAACCATTGTGTTGAGAAGTGCTCTAGTTGTTCCATGAAGCTGTTTTGTGTGCTTTTCCTCGTTAGGACGCTTGACTGTAATGACATTTCCATCAACAGAGATCTCCATCAACGGGGAAAATGTCTTTGTAAGAGTACCCTTAGGTCCCTTTACAGTCACCTCATTCCCGTCAGCAATTGTTAATTCAACGCCTGCAGGAACGGTAATCGCTTTATTTCCGATACGTGACATTTAAATTTTCCTTTCTTTCTCTTACCAAACGTAAGCGATGACTTCACCGCCAACGTGTTGTTTACGTGCTTCTTTATCTGTCATCATTCCATTTGATGTGGAAATGATAGCAATACCTAAACCGTTTAATACCTTAGGTACATTGTCTCCCTTTGCATAAACACGGAGACCTGGTTTAGAAATTCTCTTGATGCCTGTGATGACCTTAGTATCATTAGCACCATACTTAAGAGTAACGACGATCTTCTTTTCGATACCCTCGCCTTCAACGGCATAATTTTCAATATAACCTTCAGCCTTTAAGATCTTAGCAATTTCAACCTTGATCTTAGAAGCAGGAGTTACATCAACTGTTGTCATGTGTGCTTGAACTCCGTTACGGATTCTAGTTAGCATGTCAGCAATAGGATCTGTCATATTCATAATGCGTTACCCCTTTCTTACCAGCTTGCCTTCTTAACACCAGGGATCTGACCTTTATAAGCCAATTCTCTGAAGCAGATTCTGCAAACTTTATACTTTCTTAATACAGAGTGTGGACGGCCACATCTCTCGCAACGTGTATATTCACGTGTGGAGAACTTAGCCGGTCTTGACTGCTTAACCTTTAAACTTGTCTTTGCCATTCTACGTTCTCCTTTTCTTACTTAGCAAATGGCATACCCATTTCTTTCAATAGGGCATGTGCTTCGTTGTTTGTCTTAGCTGTTGTTACGATAACAACATCCATACCTCTTACCTTGTTAACTTTATCAAAGTTGATTTCAGGGAAGATTAACTGTTCTTTAACACCTAATGTGTAGTTTCCACGGCCATCGAATGCTGTGTTACTTACACCATGGAAGTCTCTTACACGTGGAAGAGAGATGTTGAATAACTTATCTAAGAATTCATACATTCTTTCGCCACGAAGTGTAACCTTACAACCAATTGGCATACCTTCACGAAGTTTGAAGTTCGCAATGGACTTCTTAGCCTTTGTGATAACTGGCTTTTGACCAGCAATCTGTGTCAATTCTTCAACAGCTTCATCGAGGTTCTTTGGAGTGTCAATAGCATCACCAACACCCATGTTGATAACAACCTTAACAATCTTTGGAGCTTCCATTGTGCTGGAGTAATTGAATTCCTTCATCAAAGAAGGCTTAACTGTTTCAACGTATTTTTGTTCGAGACGGTTCATTACTTCTTAGCCTCCTTGATTTCTGTTCCGGACTTCTTAAGTACTCTTACCTTTTCGCCCTTATCATTTGTCTTGAATCCAACTCTTTCAGCAGACTTGGATTTCTTGTCATATAACATGACGTTAGAAGCATCGATTGGAGCTTCTTTTTCAACAATGCCACCTTCAGGGTTCTGTTGAGAAGGCTTCAAAGACTTCTTGATCATGTTGACACCTTCAACAACGATCTTGTTTGTCTTTGGATAAACAGCCTTAACTTCAGAGATAGTTCCCTTATAATGACCTGTGATAACCTTAACTGTATCGCCTGTCTTGATCTTCATATCGGCCTCCTTATAAAACTTCTGGTGCAAGGGAAACGATCTTCATATATCCCTTATCACGAAGTTCTCTTGCGACCGGACCGAAGATACGTGTTCCGACCGGTGTACCATCTTCTTTAATGATAACAGCAGCGTTATCATCAAACTTGATATAAGAACCATTGTCACGGCTAATACCGTAAACAGTTCTTGCGATTACAGCCTTAACAACCTGTCCGCTCTTGACAGAACCGTTAGGAGATGCACTCTTAACAGCACATACAACAACATCACCGATTGTAGCTGTCTTACGCTTAGAGCCGCCTAAGCATCTGATGACTAGTAATTCTTTAGCACCAGTGTTATCAGCGACGTTCAATCTACTTTCGTTCTGAATCATTGCTTATTTCCTCCTGTGTCTTAAAGAATAACTGCCTTTTCAACAATCTTTACTAATCTAAAGTGTTTGTCCTTAGATAATGGTCTTGTTTCCATAACTTCTACAATGTCACCAACTTTAGCTTCATTATTTTCATCATGAGCCTTGAACTTTGTAGAAAACTTAACATGTCTGCCGTATTTAGGATCAGCCTTAGATGTAGTGATCTCTACGACGATTGTCTTGTCCATCTTATCGGAAACAACTGTTCCACGAAGGACCTTACGTCTATTTCTCTCTGTCATCTTAATAGCCCTCCTTATTCTGCATTTGCACGTTCTGTAATAACAGTCTTCATACGTGCAATTGTCTTTTTGATATCCTTAATACGAGCTGGATTCTCAAGAGAACCTGTAGCCTGAGCAAATCTCAAGTCGTAAAGTTCTTCCTTGAGGGAAACAACTTCCTTTTCGAGCTCTTCGTTACTGAGGTCTCTGATTTCTTTAATATTCATAATTACTTCTTAACCTCCTCACTCTTCTTAACAAAGCGTGTCTTAACGCAGAGTTTGTTAGCAGCAAGTCTCAAAGCTTCTCTAGCGACAACTTCATCAACACCTGCGATTTCGAAGAGAATTCTTCCCTTCTGTACAACTGCTACCCAATGGTCTGGAGCACCCTTACCGGAACCCATACGTACTTCGAGTGGCTTCTTTGTCTTAGCAAGCTGTGGGAATACTTTGATCCAAACTTTACCACCACGGTTCATATAACGAGTCATGGCGATACGTGCAGCTTCTAACTGTGCACTACTTACATAAGCACCTTCATCAGCAACTAGACCGTAATCACCGAACGCTAATTCACGTCCAGCCTTAGCACGTCCTTCATAGCTGAGTCTATGAGGTCTTCTGTATTTTGTTCTATTAGGCATTAACATTAGTCGTTACCTCCTTCAGCAGCTGCCTTTTCAGCAGGAGCTGCGTTTGTTTCAGATGCTGCAGCGTTTCTAGCTGGGCGTCTGTTACCGCGTTGAGGGCGTCTATTGTTTCCACGTCTGTTATCTCTTCTTCCAGCTGGAGCTTCTGGATCCTTAACCATTTGTCCTGGTAATACTTCACCACGGCAGATCCAAACTTTGACACCTAACTTACCGTAAGTTGTCTGAGCTTCTTCAGCTGCATAGTCGATATCACTTCTTAATGTGTGGAGTGGAACGACACCTCTAGAATAACCTTCTTGACGAGCAATTTCTGCTCCACCTAGTCTTCCCTTAGCAAGAGTCTTGATACCCTTAGCACCAGATCTCATTGTCTGTTGGATTGCCTTCTTCTGAGCAATTCTGAAAGACTGACGGTTTTCAAGTTGTTCGCAGATCTTACGAGCAACTAAACGAGCATCTAAATCAGGGTTTGCTACCTGAACGATGTCCATCTTTACATTTTTACCTGCTGTTAACTTAGCAAGCTTAGCTCTTAGCTTGGATGCATTATCCTTACCATTTTCATCAGCCTTGCCTGTTACAGCACCAGGTCTAGCACAGCGAATGATGACTTTAACATCCTTCTTACCTGTACGTTCAATTTCGATTCTGGAGATATAAGCATCCTTGAGTTCCTTTTCTAGGAATTCACGAATCTTTGTATCTTCGTTCAGAAGATCTCCATAATCAGCCTTATTTGCATACCATCTGGATTCCCAATCACGGATGACACCGACACGCATGCCGATTGGACTTACTTTTTGTCCCATATTCTGATCTTCCTCCCTTATCTCTCGTTGCTAACCACTACTGTGATGTGGCTAGTTCTCTTGAAAATGCTTGATGCAGAACCTTTAGCTCTTGGCATGAAACGCTTTAGGACAACGCCTTCATTAGCGTAGCATTCCTTGATATAAAGGTCTTCAGCATTTAACTGAAAATTGTTTGTTGCATTTGCTGCAGCGCTCTTTACTACCTTGTATGCTTCAGCGGCTGCCTTGTTAGGTAAGAACTTAAGAATATCTAATGCTTCATTAACGTTCTTTCCACGAACGAGGTCAAGTGCCAATCTAGCCTTACGAGGAGTAACACGAACTGTCTTTGCTGTTGCTTTTACGTCCATCTTTATTTCCTCCTATTAAGCGGCCTTATCGTCACCGTGTCCGCCGAATTTTCTTGTAGGTGCGAATTCACCTAATTTATGGCCTACCATATCTTCTGTTACATAGACAGGAATGAATTCCTTACCGTTGTAAACAGCGAATGTGTGCTCAACGAAGCTTGGGAAAATCGTTGAACGGCGTGACCATGTCTTGATTACTTCATGTTGATTTGCCGCATTCTGAGCATCTACCTTCTTTAAGAGGTATGCATCACAGAAAGGGCCCTTCTTAATGCTTCTTGACATTACTCAATTTCTCCTTCCAATTACTTTCCGTTTCTTCTTCTTACAATGTACTTATTGCTTGAAGCCTTCTTCTTACGAGTCTTAACACCCATAGCTTTCTTGCCCCAAGGTGTCATTGGAGACTTACGACCAATAGGCTGTTTGCCTTCACCACCACCATGTGGGTGATCTACAGGGTTCATTGCTGAACCTCTTACATGAGGACGAACACCTAAGTGTCTAACTCTACCAGCCTTACCCCAGTTGATCAATGAATAGTCACCATTACCAACTACACCAACTGTAGCACGGCAGTTATCGTGAACTTTTCTAACTTCACCTGAAGAAAGTCTTAATGTAACGAATCCACCTTCAGAACCTAAGATCTGAGCAGAACATCCAGCAGCTCTTGCCATTTGTCCACCCTTACCAGCGATCAATTCAACGTTGTGTACGAATGTTCCATCTGGAATGCTCTTAAGAGGCATTGCGTTACCAATCTTGATATCACATGCTTCACCAGAAACAACCTTATCACCAACGTTTAAGTCAGCTGGAGCAAGGATGTATCTCTTTTCACCATCTGCATAGTGAAGTAAAGCGATGTTTGCGTTTCTGTTTGGATCGTATTCGATAGCAGCTACAACTGCTGGAACATTATCCTTGTTTCTCTTGAAGTCGATAATTCTGTACTTCTGTTTAGCACCTCCACCTTGATGGCGGGAAGTGATACGGCCTGTGTTGCCGCGGCCACCCTTCTTATTTAATGGAGCAAGTAATGACTTTTCTGGAGTTGACTTAGTGATACGGTCATTGCTCAAAGAAGTCATATTTCTGCGTCCGTTAGAGGTTGGCTTGTATTTTACGATTGCCATTTTTTCTTTCCTTTCGCATTTATCCGGAGATAGCGATTTCCTCCGATATTTTGACTAGATCTGATTAGTCATTGTTCTCGCCGAATACGTTGATTGAATCACCTTCAGCGAGCTTGACATAAGCCTTTTTATAAGCTCTTGTCTTACCTTCGTAACGTCCAACACGTCTTGTCTTTGGATGTACGTTTACTGTATTTACAGATACAGGCTTAACATGATAGATTTCATTGATTGCCTGTGCAATAGCTGTCTTGTTAGCGTTCTTAGCAACTTCGAATGTTACTGTGTTGTTGTCGCTAGCAGCAACAGCTGTCTTTTCTGTGATAATTGGTCTTACGATAATATCACGTGCGCTCATGCGAACACCTCCCCTGCCTTAGCAGCAGCAGCTTCTGTGAATACGATCTTATCAGCATTCACAATGTCATAAACATTTAAGCTAGAAACTGTAACTAATGTTGCATTAGGAATGTTTCTCATTGAAAGATAAGCATTGTCGAAATCTTCAGATGCATCAGCAACGAATAATGTCTTTCTTTCAAATCCGAATGCAGCAAGAAGTGCTACAGCCTTCTTTGTCTTGATCTCATCAAAGTTGAGATTTTCTAATACTGTTAGATCAGAAGCAGCAACCTTTTCGCTTAATGCGGAACGAAGAGCTAATCTTCTAACCTTACGGTTTGTCTTTAAGTTGTACTTTCTAGGATGTGGTCCGAATGCGATAGCGCCGCCTCTCCACTGAGTAGCTCTAGTGGAACCCTGACGAGCACGACCAGTACCCTTCTGACGGAATGGCTTCTTACCTGTTCCAGATACGAAGCTTCTTGTTAAAGTACTATGTGTACCTTGTCTTAAGCCTGCCTGGTAAGCAAGAATCGCATCATAGATTGCCTGCTGGTTTGGTTCAACAGCGAAGACCGCATCAGCGAGTTCGATCTGCTTAACAGATTTTGCTTCCTGATTAAATACATCAATCTGTGCCATGCTTTATCCTCACTTTCCTTCATTAGCTGTTTCTGCAGCTAATTCTTCATTGATTGTTTCTTCAACCTTTTCAAGTTCTTCTTCAACTGAAGCACTTTCATAAGAGATAAGTTCTACAGCTGTAACTTCCTTCTTAGGTTTAACTGTTGTGTGGATCGTTACAAGACCTCTCTTTGGACCTGGAACGTTACCCTTAACAAGGATATATCCTTCTTCTGCATCAACCTTAACGATTTCAAGGTTCTGGTTAGTTGTTGTATATCCACCATACTGACCAGGCATTGCTGTACCCTTGTTTACAACACCGTTGTTACGTCCATTAGTTGCTAATGAACCTTGGTGTCTGATGTTCTTAGAACCACCGTGTGATTTAGGTCCCATCTTTGCATTGTTACGAACGATTGTACCGTTGTAACCATGTCCCTTAGAAGTACCTTGAACATCTACCATATCGCCAGCCTTGAAGATGTCTGCTTTAACTTCAGAACCAACTTCTAGGTTTAGCATTTCATCATAGTTGAATTCCTTGATGAACTTCTTAGGAGCTGTGTTAGCCTTCTTAGCATGTCCAATTGCAGGCTTGTTTGAACGATGTTCCTTAACATCTTCATAGCCGAGCTGAACTGCTTCGTAGCCATCAACATCCTTTGTCTTCTTTTGAAGTACGACGTTTGGCTTAACTTCAACGACAGTTACAGGAATCAGTGTTCCTTCGATCGTGAAGACTTGAGTCATACCAAGCTTACGTCCTAAAATACCTTTCATTTACTTTCACCCGATTCCTTTCTTAAAGTTTGATTTCAATATCAACTCCAGAAGGTAGATCCAATCTTGATAATGCATCGATTGTTTCTGCGCTTGGGCCGATAATTTCAATCAATCTCTTGTGTGTACGGATCTCGAATTGTTCACGAGAATCCTTATACTTGTGAACTGCACGTAAGATTGTTACAACCTCACGTTCAGTAGGCAGCGGAACAGGACCGACGATTTTCTTTGCGCCGTGACTTGTTGCAGTCTTAACGATCTTTTCGCTTGCTGCATCCAAGCTTCTGTTCTCGTAAGCCTTCAAACGAATTCTTACAGAGTTCTTTGCCATGAATTTTTCCTCCTTATATTCACTCCCTATTTAGGGATCGCTCAGTGTGAGTTCCCCGGTTATCACGCTATCGTGACAACGCATTTCAGCGTGCCGGCAACTTCCCACTTCTACGCGAGTGCTCAAATATATTACTACTATCAATTTATCATTGCAAGCATTTTTTTGATTATTTTTTAATATTTTTTCTCGTGTCCACGGTTTTCAGAGTGCCATAATATCATATTTTCGCATATTTATCACACTTTTACTTTTAATTCTTAACTTTCCGTCAAATATTTTTATATGTTTTTTGTAGGATTAAAAATATATACCCTTATCCACGGATATCAGTGTGCCGTGTTTTTTTGGCTGTTTTTTACCAAATATATGGTATTTATGCATAATAATCATATATTTTAGTATTCCACATAAAAAGAAGCTACTCCTTTATCAGTTTCGCTTCTCTTTTACTTAATCTAATTCTTTTCCGTTAGACTCACAAACTTTTTTATACCAATAGAATGAATCTTTACGAATTCTCTTTAGATCTTTCAAATCAAATTCATCTCTATTAACATAAATGAATCCATATCTCTTTGTAATACCTTGATGTGTAGAAATCAAATCAAATGCAGACCATGGTGAATAACCAAATAGTTCAACACCATCTGTAATAGCTTCTTGGCATGCTTTGATATGCTGTCTTAGATAATCAATACGATAATCATCATGAATCGTTCCATCATCTTCTAATTTATCTGGAACACCACAACCATTCTCTGTGATGATGAGTGGTAAATGATATCTTTCCCATAATTGTCTTAATGTAGCTCTTAATCCAATAGGGTCAATTCCCATTCCATATGATGTATAGACTGCGTTTGCGTTCTTAACATTCATACATAGACCAGGATAAGTCATTAAGCCTGTCATAAAGTCTTTCTTTTCTGCAGCTTCAGCTTTTAATTTTTCACCTTCTTCTACAGATACATACTTAACGCATCCTGCACCATAATAGTTAAACGCAATAAAGTCTGGTTTACCATTCTTCATGATTTCTAGATCTTCATCTGTAATCGTTGGTGCCACACCTCTATCTTCAAACCAATTCAAGATAGCTTCTGGATATGTTCCAAAACATGCAGGATCTAAGAACAACCTATTTCTTAATTGATCCATATCCATGGCTGCTAGATTATCTTCAGGAGAAGAAGTAGCTGGATAGATAGCTGTAATGTTTGGAGCAGGTCCGATCTTCGCATCACACATCTTATGACATTCAATCATAGCGAGTGACTGTGCCACTAACATATGATGGTTTGCTTGCCATATCGTTTTTTCATCTTTATAGTCACGATAGCCCTGATATAAGACCATCATGTTTTGTTCATTGATCGTCAAGAAATACTTAACTTTCTTACCATACTCTTCAAAACAAACTTTACAGTAACGAACAAACGCATCAATACACTTTCTATCAGCCCATCCACCATAACGATCTTGTAAGCATTGTGGTAAGTCGAAGTGATAAAGTGTAACGACTGGTTCAATGTTATGCTTATGGCATTCATCAATGACATCATGATAATGTTGAACTGCTACTTCATTAACTTCGCCATCTCCTGTAGGAATGATTCTTGGCCAAGCAATTGAGAAACGGAATTCTTTAAATCCCATTTCAGCCATTAATTCAATATCTTCCTTATATCTATGATAATGATCAATAGCTACTTTATAGTCTGTTGTTCCTTCTGGAATTTCAGCAGTATCTGATACGGATGGTGACTTACCGTCTTCATCCCAAGCACCTTCGCATTGATAGGCACTACTTGATCCACCCCACAAAAATCCTTCTGGGAATGGCTTTAATGTTTTGTAATCCATATTATATTCTCCTTATTCTAGTTAATATTAGTATAATGCTTTTATATTGAAATATCATTCCATTTTAATCTTTCTTGGAATAAAAAATGCCATGTCATTACATGGCATATTCTTATTCTCTAAACAATATATTAAAGTGAGGATTCTCGTGAACTACATTTCCTAAAAGAATCAATACTTTAAAAGCATATGAATGATCACAAATATCTCTAACACATTGTTTTGTTAACAAAAAAGTCGTATCTTCACTTACTTCCGATAAACAATCACTTAACGCATCTAAGTTATTACCCATATACTCAGGAAATACAAATAGTTCTTTAAAATATTCTAATGTAGATTCTTTATCATATAAACGGTCAGCTTCTAACCATATCTTTCTATTAAAATCTAAATCCATCATTCTCCATCTCCATACAACAATTCAAAAGATTCATAATGATCTTCTGTATACCAAACATCACCATCTTCAGAATAAATGATTCTCTTAGCACCTCTAGACTTCTTTCCATTTGTATCAATATCACATTCATGGTATGTGTTATCTTCAGGTAATGTTCCTTCATAATTACCATAGTAGTCTCCACCAATGCTCATACCTTCAATCACTTTGGAAAGTGCGCCACCTTCCCATCCATGTTTTCTAGCTTCCTTCTTCGTCATATAGTTAGAAGGTAGGTGATCATACAAGTGAATATATAATGCGACTTCATCTTTTTGATCTGTTTCAATATCTTCAGAGATATACGCTTCACTACTAGAATCAACGATTGAACCTTCTATATATGGTTCAGCACTACAACTAACAAGTCCTAATGTCAAAAATAAAGATAATAATAATTTATAAAATTTCATTTATTTACTCTCCAAAAAATATTCTTTTAATTCTTTAAAGTTATGTACGATTGGAACATCCATATCAGATACAGATCTTCTTTCATGACTATACCAAATAGGTTTGATACCAGATCGAATAGCTCCAGATATATCTGAGAAAAAGGTATCTCCAACCATATACGTATCTTCAGCTTTTGTTCCTAACTTGTCTAACGCTATTTGAAATATCCTAGGATCTGGTTTTTGAATATCATAATCTCCACATACGATCACAAAATCAAATAAGGGTTCTAATCCAGAACTTGTGATCTTACTATGTTGAGATTTAGAACTACCATTGGATAAGATTCCTAATTTATAGTTCATCTTTAATTCACTTAACACTTCATACGCATCATCGGAAACGATCTGATATTCACCAAAATGATCATACCAATATTGTTTCCAATAGGAAACGTCCATGTCAGGAAACCAATTTTCTTTTATATTTTTCATTGTATAAGACTTATCACAAATACCATATTGATCCCAAATCAAACATCTTTGAACCATTTCTTCTACTTCCAACGATTGAATATCCTTTTTTGATATTTCACCAATGATATGTTGATAGAAATGATATGCCGATTCATATCTTTTTGTTAATACACCATCAAAATCAAATAGTATTCCTTTAGTCATATGGATAACTATAACATAAAAAAAGAGATACCCAAATGGATATCTCTCTTAATTGATAAGTTACAATTAAGCTTCGATTTCTGTAATAGAACCGGAACCTACTGTTCTACCACCTTCACGGATAGAGAACTTTGTACCGTTTTCAATAGCGATAGGAGCTAGAAGTTCAACTTCCATAACTACGTTATCACCAGGCATGCAGAGTTCTGTACCTTCTGGAAGAGTGATTACACCAGTAACGTCTGTTGTTCTGAAATAGAACTGTGGACGGTAGTTAGAAACGAATGGTGTATGACGTCCGCCTTCTTCCTTAGTTAATACGTAAACCTGAGCCTTGAACTTTGTATGAGGTGTAACTGATCCTGGCTTAGCAAGAACCTGTCCACGTTCGATTTGTTCACGGTTAACACCACGTAACAATGCACCGATGTTATCACCTGCTTGAGCATAGTCAAGAGTCTTACGGAACATTTCGATACCAGTAACAACAGTCTTCTGTGTTTCCTTGATACCAACGATTTCAACTTCATCGTTTAAGTGTAATTCACCACGTTCTACACGTCCTGTAGCAACAGTACCACGACCTGTGATTGTGAATACGTCTTCAACTGCCATTAAGAATGGCTTGTCGTTGTCATGTTCAGGTGTTGGGATGTAAGCGTCAACAGCATCAAGAAGTTCCTTGATAGCTGGTGTCCACTTTGGATCACCCTGAAGAGCCTGGTAAGCAGAACCACGGATAACAGGAGCGTTATCGCCGTCGAAACCATACTCAGAAAGAAGTTCACGAACTTCCATTTCAACTAAGTCAACTAATTCATCATCGTCAACCATGTCGCACTTGTTTAAGAATACAACGATAGCTGGAACACCTACCTGACGAGCAAGTAAGATGTGTTCACGAGTCTGAGGCATTGGTCCATCAGTAGCAGCTACTACAAGAATAGCACCATCCATCTGAGCAGCACCAGTGATCATGTTCTTGACATAGTCAGCGTGTCCTGGGCAGTCTACGTGAGCGTAGTGTCTCTTTAATGTTTGGTATTCAACGTGAGCTGTGTTGATAGTAATACCACGTTCTTTTTCTTCTGGGGCACCATCGATCTGGTCATAAGCTTCGAATGAAGCCTTACCATCTTCAGGATGCTCAGAAAGATACTTTGTGATTGCAGCTGTAAGAGTTGTTTTACCGTGGTCAACGTGTCCGATAGTACCAACGTTAACATGCTCTAAGCTACGGTCGAATTTTTCCTTTGCCATTTTGGTTTTTTCCTCCAGTTTTTATTTTTTTAACTTATTCAGTCTGCCATAATTTTACTTTATGGCAGACAGAATTACAACATTTTTTGTTCCAATTTGAATATTACTTTGCAGCACGAGATTCAATGATCTCTTTTGCGATACTCTTTGGAACTTCTTCATAGTGGTCCATCTGCATTGAGAAGATACCACGACCCTGTGTAAATCCACGAAGATCTGTTACGTAACCGAACATTTCAGCTAATGGTACGAATGCCTTAACCTTAATTGCGTTACCTGTTTCTTCCTGTTCACGGATCTGACCACGTCTCTTAGTAACGTCACCCATTACTGCACCTAAGTATTCAGATGGTGCTGTGATATCTACAGCCATGATAGGCTCTAGAATTGTTGGGTTACACTTCTTAGCTGCTTCCTTAAGAGCTAAAGATGCAGCAATCTTATATGCCTGTTCAGAGGAGTCGACATCATGGTAAGAACCATCAAATAGTTCTGCACGAATATCAACAACTGGGAATCCAGCAACAAGACCATTTGGAAGAGCTTCTTCAAGACCAGCTTGTGTAGGCTTGATGAATTCCTTAGGAATTGATCCACCAACTGTCTGATCTTCGAATTCGAATCCCTTACCTGGGTTTGGTTTAAATCTGATCCAAACATCACCGTACTGACCATGACCACCAGACTGTCTTACAAACTTACCTTGTACTTCAGCTTCGGACTTGATTGTTTCACGGTAAGCTACCTGAGGAGCACCTGCAGAAGCTTCAACCTTGAATTCTCTCTTCATACGGTCAAGGATGATATCTAATTGAAGTTCACCTACACCGGCGATGATTGTCTGACCTGTTTCTTCATCTGTATAAGCTTTGAATGTTGGGTCTTCTTCAGCAAGCTTCTGAAGAGCAGCATCCATCTTTTGAGAGTCAGCCTTTGTCTTTGGTTCAACAGACATCTGGATAACTGGTTCTGGGAATACCATCTGCATCAATTCGATTGGTGCATTTTCATCACAGAGAGTATCGGATGTTGTTGTGAACTTTAGACCAACTGCACCAGCGATATCACCAGTATAAACTTCTTCGATATCTGCACGGTGGTTAGCATGCATTCTTACAAGACGTCCAAGTCTTTCTCTCTTGCCCTTTGTAGCATTTAATACATAAGAACCAGCAGTAGCATGTCCAGAGTAAACTCTGAAGTATGTTAATCTACCTACGAATGGGTCTGTTGCGATCTTAAATGCAAGAGCTGAGAATGGTTCATCATCACTTGGCTTACGGCTAGAAGCTTCACCATTTGGTAATGTACCAGCAATAGCGTCGATATCTGTTGGAGCTGGTAAGTAATCAACTACAGCGTCCAATAACATCTGAACACCCTTGTTCTTATAAGCAGAACCACAGAGTACTGGGAAGAATTCAGAAGTCATAACACCCTTACGGATAGCAGCCTTGATTTCTTCAACTGTAGGTTCTTCACCTTCAAGAACTTTCATCATGAGATCTTCATCATAGTCAGCGATAGCTTCTAATAAAGCAGCATGCTTTTCTTCAGCTTCAGCCTTGAATTGATCTTCAATATCAATAACTTGGATATCTGTACCTAAGTCATTTGCATACATTTCCTGTTTCATTGTTACTAAGTCAATGATTCCACGGAAACTTGATTCAGCACCAATTGGCATCTGGATAGCAGCTGCCTTAGCGCCTAAACGATCTCCAATAGAGTTAACACTCATATCGAAGTCAGCACCAGTAGCGTCCATCTTGTTTGAGAAGACGATACGTGGAACTTTATATTCAGAAGCCTGTCTCCAAACAGTTTCTGTCTGTGGTTCAACACCAGCCTTGGAGTCAAGGACTGTTACGGCACCATCTAATACACGAAGTGATCTTTCAACTTCAGCTGTGAAGTCTACGTGACCCGGTGTATCGATAATGTTGATCTGACAGTCTTTCCAGTGACATGTTGTAGCTGCAGAAGTGATTGTGATACCACGTTCTTGTTCCTGAGCCATCCAGTCCATCTGGGAAGCGCCATCGTGAGTCTCACCGATCTTGTAAATCTTACCTGTGTAATAAAGGATACGTTCAGTTGTTGTTGTCTTACCAGCATCAATGTGAGCCATGATTCCGATATTACGAATTTTGTTTAATGGGAACTCTCTTGGCATTATTAACCCCTTTCTCTAATTACCAACGGAAGTGAGCAAACGCCTTGTTTGCTTCAGCCATCTTATGAACATCTTCTCTCTTCTTAACAGAAGCGCCTGTTCCATTAGCTGCATCCATGATTTCGTTAGCAAGTCTTTCTTCCATTGTGTTCTCATGACGGAGTCTTGAATAGTTAACGATCCATCTGAGACCTAATGTTAATTTTCTTTCAGCAGATACTTCTACTGGTACTTGGTAGTTTGCACCACCAACACGTCTTACCTTCAACTCTAATTGAGGCATTACATTTCCGAGAGCCTTTTCGAATACTTCCATTGGGTTCTCGCCTGTTTTCTTTTCGATTGAAGCGAACGCATCATACAAAATTGTCTGTGCTGTTCCACGCTTACCATCAATCATGATCTTGTTAATTAACTTTGTAACTAACTTTGAGTTATAGATTGGATCTGGTAATACGTCACGCTTTGCTACATAACCTTTTCTTGGCATATTAAATTCTCCTCTCTATCTCTTACTTCTTAGGCTTCTTAGCACCGTATAATGAACGGGACTGATTTCTTTCGTTAACACCAGCACAATCTAATGTACCTCTGATGATGTGGTAACGAACACCTGGTAGATCCTTAACACGGCCACCTCTGATCATAACTACGGAGTGTTCCTGTAAGTTATGTCCTACACCAGGAATATATGCTGTAACTTCCATACCATTGGATAGTCTTACACGGGCATACTTTCTTAATGCAGAGTTTGGCTTCTTAGGAGTCATTGTACCTACACGAGTGCAGACACCTCTCTTCTGTGGGCTGCTCAAGTTTGTAGGTCTGTTCTTCAAACTGTTGAATCCTCTGTTTAATGCAGGGGACTTTGACTTGTAAACTTTATCAGTACGACCTTTACGTACTAACTGGTTTATTGTTGGCATTTTCTTTCTCCTTTCGTTTGTGCACACGATACCGTGTGCGTCATTCTTAGTCTTATTTTTTGGCTCTACACATAGTAAAGCCAATTTCGCTAAGCTCGTATATCTTACATGTCTTATCTATCTTATGTCAACAACTTTTTTCAAAAAATTACAAATCCACAGAACCGTGTGTGTCAAAATATCCATATTTCTGTTATTTATGCTTGATTCTTTATTTATTTTCTTTGCAATTTTTTGTCTATTTCCTTTATTATATATACGCATTATTTCATTGAATCTCTAAATTAAGTTATAATAGTGTGGAATAGGAGGAATCTTATGGCTAAAAAAGTATGTGACTTCTGCTTATCTCAAACAGGAGGATTATTCAACCGACCAGAGAAATTATCAGATGGTCATTATTTATGTAAGAATTGTAGAGAAATCATTAGTAACTATGATCTCCCTATGAAATATGATATTTTCCAAAGAATCGTTACTGCACAATCTAATATGAAAGATATGATCATGGATACATATCTAGAAACAAATAAACCAGAAGATGTTATTGCCAGATTATATCCATTACCTAAGATCCTACTACACGAAGGGGAACATTGTATCAATGCCATCAGAGCGAATCTAAGAGTTTCTGCTAGTAGTATTCCAAATGAATACGCTCCTAGAAGTATCGTAGAAATCAGAAAGAATACGATCAACAATATTCCTGACGCTGTTAATAAGAAGGAATCTGTAAAGATCGAAGGTATGTTATACGAAACAGAAGCAGCTGTATACTTCATGAGTGAACATATCGTTAACTGTCATAGATTAGGCTATGTCGTTAGAAACACTAACAATCAAGATAAGATCCAAGTCGTTACACCTACTAAGACATTTACATATATCGTAGAAAACGCAGAACTATTCTTTATTAGAGAAAGATTCTACCAAAAAGTAAATGCTGCTAAGAATCATAAAGATGAACATCTCATCTACATTCAAAATGATAACGAACTCAGAATCACACCTGGTGTTTATGACATCCCTAAATCTTTAAGACCTGGTGTCTATAAAGTAAAGGCATTAAATGATGCTGGATTACATGTCAAAGATTCACTCGGTAGAGTTAAAGATTATTATGAATCCGAAGAATCCATTGATCTTACAAATGGTGGAGTTCTAGAAGTTACTGGTGAATATGAATTAAAGTGGATTGGAGAAAAGAAGGACTGATGCGTATGCATCGGTTCTTTTTTTATGCTTGTTTGTTAAACGATACACTGATTTAAACATACATCTCTTTGTCATCCCCAATACAAAAAAAGATATCGAGTGATTCACTCAATATCCTCTTTTTATTATTTGAAATATTCTACTGCACTCTTGAAGATTTCATCTTCTAGATTCTTATCAGGAATATTTACGTACATGTTGTCACCACTTCTTTCAGAGTGACCCATCTTACCAAATACCCTTCCATCTGGTGAAGTAATACCTTCAATTGCGAGATAGGAATCATTTGGATTGTAACGTACATCACTTGTTGGTTTACCATCTAGATCAACATATTGTGTAGCTACTTGTCCGTTTTCAATGAGTTGTTTTAATACATCCTCATCCGCAACAAATCTACCTTCACCATGAGAGATAGCGACTGTATGGATCTCACCTGGTTTTGTATGTTTTAACCATGGAGACTTGTTAGATGCGATCCTTGTTCTGACTAACATGGATTGGTGTCTACCAATTGTATTGAATGTTAGTGTTGGACAATGTTCATCTGTATCAATGATCTTTCCGTATGGAACTAGGCCTAACTTGATGAGTGCCTGGAAACCATTACAGATACCACACATCAATCCTTCTCTATTATCTAACAAATCACTAACAGCTTCTTTGACCTTAGGGTTTCTGAAGAAAGCTGTAATGAACTTCGCAGATCCTTCTGGTTCATCACCACCAGAGAATCCACCAGGAATCGCAATGATCTGAGAGTTGTGGATCTTTTCCGCAAACTCTGTTGCGCTCTTTTCGATTGCTGCACTTGTTAGATTCTTAATGACATAGATTTCTGTCTCTGCACCAGCTCTTTCAAACGCATGTGCTGTATCCCATTCACAGTTCGTTCCTGGGAATACAGGAATCAATACATGTGGTCTTTCAACTGTATAACTAGCGTGTAATGTTTCCTTAGAATGATAATTGATTTCTTCAATTGTCTTTTCAGGATTTACATCTGTATATGGATATACAGGTTGTAGTTTATCTTCATATACTTTCTGTAATTCATTGAGTGATAATGTTCCTTCACTTGTAATGAATTCATAGTCTTCAATTGTCTTACCTAAAAGAATACCATCTTCTAATGTTTGATCTGTTTCAACCATGAAAGCACCATAGCACTTCTGGAACAAGTCATCATTAGCGATAGAATGATCTAACGCAAAACCAATTTGGTTACCTAAAGCACACTTCAAGATACCTTCTGCACATCCACCATTCTCAAGTGTCCATACAGAATATACCTTACCATCCTTGATAAGTCCTTCTACTGTATCAAATGTCTTTCTAACACTATCCCAATCTGGATTACCATACGCATCATAAGATGGCTTCAATACATAAACATTATGTCCTGCACCCTTCCATTCTGTAGAAACGGCTTTGTCCGCTTTACATGTTGAAACGGAGAACGCAACAAGTGTTGGAGGTACATCAATATCTTCAAATGTACCAGACATAGAGTCTTTACCACCAATAGCTCCAATCTCTAATTCTTGTTGAGCTTTTAAAGCACCAAGTAATGCAGAGAATGGTTGTCCCCATCTCTTAGGATCTGTATACATATGTCCAAAGTATTCTTGGAATGACATCCAAGTATGATGCCATGAACCACCTGCAGCTACGATCTTAGAAACAGATGAGATGACAGATTCTTGTGCACCTGTAAATGGATTCTCACTCATTTCATATGGATCAAATCCCCAAGCCATCAAGGAAGCTGTATTAGTTTCTGCGTTCAATACAGGAATCTTTGCGCACATTGCTTGAGCAGGTGTTAATTGTGTCTTTCCACCAAATGGCATCAAGACAGTTCCTGCACCAATCGTAGAGTCAAATCTTTCTACCAATCCCTTTTGGGAACAAACATTGAGATCACTTGCGAGTTCCTTCATTCTTTCAATCATTGGTTTAGATTCAAGAACGATCTTCTTATCACCATGATCTTCTACTTCGACATTTGTATAACGCTTCGCACCATTTGTATTTAAGAATTCTCTAGAGATATTTACGATATCAACACCATCTAGATACATGATCATTCTAGCTTCTTCTGTTACTTCCGCAACGACTGTAGATTCTAGATTTTCTTCATCTGCGAGCTTTTGGAACTTCTCAGCATCTTCTTTTCTTACGACGACTGCCATTCTTTCCTGTGATTCAGAAATAGCCAATTCTGTTCCATCTAGACCTTCATATTTCTTAGGTACTTTGTTTAGATCGATGTGCAAGCCATCTGCGAGTTCACCAATCGCAACGGATACACCACCTGCACCAAAGTCATTACATCTCTTGATTAGCTTCGTAGCTTCAGGATTACGGAATAATCTTTGAAGCTTTCTTTCTTCTGGTGCATTACCCTTTTGTACTTCAGCACCATCTTTAGACAAGGATTCAACATTGTGAGATTTAGAAGAACCTGTAGCCCCTCCACATCCATCTCTTCCTGTCTTACCACCTAACAAGATAACGACATCACCAGCTTCTGGTCTTTCACGAACGACATTCTCACTTGGCGCAGCTGCGATGACTCCACCAACTTCCATTCTCTTAGCGACATAACCTGGGTGATAGATTTCTGTAACGTGACCTGTAGCCAAACCAATCTGGTTACCATAAGAAGAATAACCAGCTGCAGCTGTTGTTACGATCTTTCTTTGTGGCAACTTACCTTCTAATGTATCTTCAATTGGTGTTAAAGGATCTGCGGCACCTGTTACACGCATTGCCTGATAAACATAGCTTCTTCCAGATAGTGGATCACGGATCGCACCACCTAAACATGTTGCGGCACCACCAAATGGTTCGATTTCTGTAGGATGGTTATGTGTTTCATTCTTAAACATCAATAACCAATCTTCATCTTGTCCATCAACATCCACTTTGATTCTGACAGAACATGCGTTGATTTCTTCAGATTCATCTAAATCTTTCAACTTACCATCTTTCTTTAGAGCTTTTACGCCAATCGTAGCTAGATCCCATAATGAAAGTGGCTTTTCTGTTTTACCTGCGTAAACATCTTTTCTTAGATCAAGATATTCATCATAAGCTTTCTTGATATGTGCATCTTTGATATCAACATCATTGATGATCGTATTAAATGTTGTATGACGACAATGATCAGACCAATACGTATCAATGACTTTGATTTCTGTGATACGTGGATCTCTCTTTTCTTCATTCTTGAAGTAATCTTGTAGGAACTTGATATCCGCAAGATCCATTGCCAAACCATTTTCACTTCTAAAAGCTTCTAATCCAGCTTCATCTAATTCAATAAAACCTTCTAATACTTCTGGTAATTCTGGCTTTTCATAAACTTGTTGGATCGTTTCTGGCTTTTCTAATTTTGCCTCACGTGCTTCAACAGGGTTGATCAAAGTCTTCTTGATCTTTTCCTTATCATCTTCTGTTAAGTTACCTTTGATGTAGTAGAGTCTAGCACTACGTACATCTGGTTTTTGTTTCATTGTAGCGAGTTGGATACATTGAGAAGCAGAGTCAGCTCTTTGATCGAATTGACCAGGAAGATACTCTACAGCTAATACATATTCATCATTTGCTGGAGTTGGAGCTACTTCTTCATATAACGTATCTACTTGTGGTTCTGAAAGAATCGTCTTTTCTGCCATCTTGTAGTCTTCTTCATCGATATTTTCAATATCATATCGATTGATGACTCTAACAGATTCAACATCATCATTCATTAACGCAATCTTTAAATCACTTTTCACACCATGTGCTTCCGTTGCGAATGGTGTTTTCTTTTCTACAAAACAACGATATACACTCATAAGTCCCCTTACTTCTTTCCAATATCTGTACGATAATGCATCTTATCAAAACCAACTTCTTTAACGACACTGTAAGCTTTATCTAAAGCTTCTTGTAGAGTTGTACCCTTAGCAGTAATGCCTAATACACGACCACCATTTGTATAGTACTTACCATTTTCTTTCTTTGTTCCTGCGTGATAGATCGTAACACCATCATGTTGTCCATCTTCATCTAATCCATGGATCTCATATCCCTTTTCATACTTTGTAGGATATCCACCACTAGCTTCCACGACACAAGCACAAGCTTCATCGCTCCACTTCACATCAACATTTTCTAATGTTCCATCATGACATGCACGCATGATTGTATATAGATCTGATTCAAGTAATGGTAATACGACTTGTGTTTCAGGATCTCCAAAACGACAGTTGTATTCAACGACCTTAGGTCCATTAGGAGTCAACATCAATCCAAAGTATAAACAACCTTTAAATGTTCTACCTTCTTCTTTCAACGCTTTGATCGTTGGTAAGAAGATCGTTTCCATACATGTTTTAGCGATATCTTCTGTGTAATAAGGAGATGGAGCTATCGTACCCATACCACCTGTATTCAATCCTTCATCATTATCATTGACTCTCTTATGATCCATAGAAGAGATCATTGGTTTAACGACATTACCATCTGTGAAAGCTAAGACGGAAACTTCAGGTCCTGTCATGAATTCTTCTACGACAACTGTATTTCCAGACTTTCCAAAGATGTGTTCTATCATCATTTCTCTCAATGCTGTTTTCGCATCATCTAATGTCTCACAAATCAATACACCTTTTCCTAAAGCCAATCCATCTGCCTTGATAACGACAGGGAATGTATTCTTTTCTTCAATGTACTTCAAAGCTTCTTTTTCATCTTCAAAGATCTGATAATCCGCAGTAGGAACACCATACTTCTTCATCAATTCTTTTGAGAAAGCTTTACTAGCTTCAATGATTGCGGCATCTTTACAAGGTCCAAAACAAGGAATGCCTTCAGCTTCCATATCATCGACCATACCTAATGCGAGTGGATCATCTGGTGTAACGATACAGAAATCAACATTGTTTTCCTTTGCGAACTTGACCATGTTTTCTTTATCAGTCGCTTTGATATCAACGCATTCCGCATCCGCAGAAATACCACCATTACCCGGTGCGCACCAGATCTTTTCAATATCTTTATTTTCTTTTAATTTACGGATCACTGCGTGTTCTCTTCCACCAGATCCTACAACTAATAATTTCATCTCAATTACCTCTTATTAATGATGGAACAAACGAACACCATTGAACGCCAATGTCATGTTGTAACGATTACATGTATCAATGACATTATCATCACGGATAGAACCACCTGGTTCAACGATATATTCAACGCCACTCTTATGAGCTCTTTCAATGTTATCTCCAAATGGGAAGAACGCATCAGAAGCTAAAGATACACCTTTCAATTGAGATAACCATTCTGTCTTTTCTTCTTTTGTGAGAACTTCTGGTTTTTCAGTGAAGAAGTTTTCCCAAGTACCATCTCTTAATACATCATCATATTCATCAGAGATATAAACATCGATCGTATTATCTCTATCCGCTCTACGAATGCCCTCTTTAAATGGTAAAGCTAATACTTTTGGATTCTGTCTTAACCACCAGTTATCTGCCTTATTACCTGCGAGTCTTACGCAATGTACACGTGATTGTTGACCTGCACCGATGCCAATACATTGACCATCTTTTGCGTAGGCAACAGAATTAGATTGTGTGTATTTGAGTGCGATCAACGCAATGATCAAATCTCTCTTGGCACTTTCTGGTAATTCCTTATTTTCACTTACGATATTTGTTAGTAAAGATTCATCGATCTTAATATTATTTCTACCTTGTTCAAAAGTAATTCCAAATACTTGTTTATGTTCGATTTCATTTGGAACATAGTTTGGATCGATCTGAACGACATTGTAGTTTCCTTTTTTCTTTTGTCTTAAGATCTCTAAAGCCTCTTCTGTATAACCAGGTGCGATAACACCATCAGATACTTCCTTCTTTAATAGTCGCGCAGTATCTGCGTCACACACTTCACTGAGTGCTGCCCAATCACCATAAGAAGACATACGATCTGCCCCACGTGCTCTGACGTAAGCACAAGCGATAGGAGATAATTCCGTATCATCCACAAAGTAGATCTTACGATCCGTTTCTGTTAGTGGTAATCCTACTGCAGCTCCTGCAGGAGATACGTGTTTGAAAGAGGCTGCGGCTGGTAAACCTGTAGCTTCTTTTAATTCTTTTACTAATTGCCAACTATTCAACGCATCCAAGAAATTAATATATCCTGGTTTTCCATTTACTACAGTAACTGGAAGTTCTCCTTCTTCCATATAGATACGTGATGGTTTTTGATTTGGATTACATCCATACTTTAACGCAAGTTCCTTAGCCATATCCTCTCCTCTTACTTATTCTTATTAAAGATCTGTACTTGTGTTTCACCTGTTTCAATATTCATATGACATGTATAAAGTGAAACCTTGTTATCTTCATTCAATGCTTCCCAAACATGTGGTGCCCACAAATCAAACTTTTCATGAACCATTTCCCACTTGATTGGTTCTCCTTCAAAGGAAGGAATTGGATCACCATTTGTCTTATATGTTGTAATCAAATGACCAAATCCATTTTCTTCTTCAGGGTATTCAAAGAAATAACGTCCTACTGCACTTCCTTCAGGATTTAAGCTCTTTAAGATAGACATCTTATATCCAGCACCTTCTACTAACGCAGAGATACGTGGTGTCCAGTTAGGCCCATCTGGTTCAAATGTTCTTGTACGTAACGCATCTTCAAAAGTCTTACCTTCTTTCAACGCATTCCAGATCGTATCTGTTTGATCACCATTTGTAACGATCGTTTGTTTTCCTAACTTTCTAACTGGATGATAAATGATCAATGATGGATCTTCTAACTTCGCTGGATCAAACGCTTCTGTTTTGATTCCATCTTCCGTTTCAGTAAATACTCTATTTCTAGAATTGGAACTTCTACCCATGATCCAATACGCAATACGGATATTTCTACCACATGGTGTTCTACCAATCGCAATGCCACGTCCTGGATATTCATTATTCTTTAAATACTCAATTAGATCTACTGTCATTTTTATTCTCCTTCATCTAGTTGTTTTGCGAGTTCTTCACAAGCTTCTGGTAATAAGATCCATTCTGCTTGTTCCATGACTCTTCTTTGTAGAATTTCTGGTGTATCACCATCTTCTATATATACTGCTTTTTGTTTCAAGATCCTTCCACCATCAGGAATCTCATTTACCATATGCACCGTAGCACCTGTTACCTTCACACCTCTTTCTAAGGCAGCTTCATGAACTTTTAGTCCATAGTAGCCTTTCCCACAGAAAGAAGGAATCAAAGATGGATGGATGTTGATGATACGATCTTCATACGCTTTGATGAGAGTTGTACCTAAGATACTTAAGTATCCTGCTAGGACGACCATATCGATATCATGTTGTTTAAGAACATCTACGATTGCCAAATCAAATGATTCTTGATCACTATAGTCTTTTCTTTTCACAACGATACTTTCAATATTGTTTTGTTTCGCTCTTTCTAAAGCGTAAGCTTTCTCATTGGAAGCTACGATCAATGAAATCTTGCCATGAGGAATCTTCCCTGCTTTTTCAGCGTCGATCAATGCCTGTAAGTTTGTTCCACCACCAGACACCATTACCGCGATCTTTCTCATTCAATCACCACGGAGTGATCACCTTCACTCATTTCACCAATGACACTAGCCTTGATACCAGCATCCTTCATGATAGAAATCGTTTTATCTACATCATTCTTATCCACGATGACTGCCATACCAATACCCATGTTGTAAGTATTGAACATATCATGTTCAGAAATATTTCCCTTTTCTTGAATGAGGTTAAAGATAGGAAGTACTTCCCATGTACCTTTCTTGATATTGGCATTTAAATCTTCACCATATGCACGTGGCAAGTTTTCATAGAAACCTCCACCTGTAATATGAGAGATAGAATGTACATCTACTTCTTCTAATAGTTTTAAGATTGGTTTGACATATAACTGTGTAGGTTCAAGTAAAGCTTCACCTAATGTCTTACCATTTAATTCATCCTTGTATTGAGAAAGAACTTCCGCATTATCAATATCAAATACTTTTCTAACCAATGAGAATCCATTGGAGTGAACGCCTGTTGAAGCTAATCCAACGATAACATCACCCTTCTTAACATTCTTCTTATCTAGGATCTTCTTTTCATCTACGATACCAACTGTAAATCCAGCTAGGTCATATTCTTCTTCAGGCATCATACCTGGATGTTCAGCTGTTTCTCCACCAACGAGTGCACAACCACTTTCTACACATCCATCTGCGATACCCTTAACAATTGTCGCAATCTTTTCAGGAATGTTTTTTCCACATGCGATGTAATCTAAGAAGAACAAAGGTTTCGCACCTGCACAGATAACATCATTGACACACATCGCTACACAATCGATACCGATCGTATCGTGTTTATCCATCAAGAACGCTAACTTTAATTTCGTTCCAACACCATCTGTACCAGAGATGAATACAGGTCTTTCATAACCAGTTAGATCTGGTGCGAATAATCCACCAAATCCGCCAATTCCACCAAGAACGCCCGGAATCGTTGTACGCTTTACATCATTCTTGATGAGTTCAACAGATTCATAACCAGCAGTAACATCAACACCAGCTTCTTTGTATGCGTTTGAATAACTCTTTTCCATCTCTTATAGCTCCTTTAATTTATCCATTAACTGTGCATCTTTTTCTAACACAGTTTCACTTTGTTTCTTTCTATCTTCAGCGATCTTTTCAGAAAGCTCATCATCACCTAACGCAATGATCTCTGCGGCCAAATAAGCTGCGTTTTTACTTCCATCGATTGCGACAGTCGCAACAGGAATTCCACTAGGCATCATGACAGTCGCAAGTAGCGCATCTGTTCCTTCAAGTACAGCGGATTTTAATGGAACGCCAATCACAGGTAATGTTGTGTTTGCGGCAAGTACGCCTGCTAGTGCTGCAGCCATACCAGCTCCGGCAATAATGACACCAAATCCATTGTCTTTCGCATTTTTAGCGAACGTTGCGGCTTGTTCTGGTGTACGGTGTGCTGAATAAACATGTGCTTCATATGGAATGCCATATCCTTCTAGTACCTTTACAGCTTTCGCCATAACTGGTGCGTCAGAATCACTTCCCATAACGATTGCGACTTTCTTCATGAATCTTTCCTCCTTCTAGAATCAAAAACAGCTAACGGAGTCATTCCATCAGCTGTTTAAAAAAGTTATATAGACAGTTTTCTACCGTAGTGTCCATAAGATAGTTTCCAAGTATCTACATGTGATGTTCCATTTGTTGTTCTCAAAGTTAAAGCGATTTTCTTCATTTGTTTTCCCTTCCCTTGATACACAATAAATCCTACGGTACAAAGTCGCTATTATGTTAGTAGAAAATCATCAAATTGTAAAGAAAGTATATACTTACTTTTTACGATTTTTTCAACAATTTAGGATAGGTCAATTGAATGAAGAAAGCACCAAGTGGAGCAGTAATCAAGATTGCGCATACCGCTACAGTTAAAACTGTATTTCCACATGTTAATCCAAGTGTCAAAGGAATCGAACCAATTGCGGCTTGAACGGTCGCTTTTGGTGTATAAGCAATCATACAGAACAAACGTTCTTTCTTGTTTAGATTTGTTCCCATCACACACAGATAAACACCTATCATCCTAAAGATCAAACATCCAAAGATAATCAGGATAGATGGCAACAAGGCATTTGTTGCGTATTGAATATCTACCGCAGCACCAACTAACGCAAACAACAACACTTCCGCAAACACCCACAAAGAAGAATAGATCGAAGATAACTCATTGGATAACTCTTCCTTTTGAAGATGGATCATCGTTGTCATAGACATGATCGCAAGTAATCCAGAAAATCCAAAGTAACCAGTCATTGTATCTTCTACTTTCATCAACACAAATGAAATACACAACAACAGAATTACCTTTACTACATTACGTATATCGATTCTTTCAAACATACGGTTTAAGATCCAACCTATCAACATTCCACAACCGATCCCGCTGATAATGGATGTAGGAATTCTCATAAAGTTCATCACATCAAAAGAACCAGAAGAAGCTAAAGATGTAAAAGAAGTAAACAACACAATGACAAACACATCATCTACAGAAGCTCCTGCCATGATCAGTTGTGGTATCCCTTGTTTTGTTCCATATCTTTCTTCAATGAGTTTCAACATATTCGGAACAACGACTGCTGGTGATACCGCAGCGAGCACTGCACCTAATATCAATGAATCTAACAAGGATAAGTGAAAGATCATAGGTCCTAGAATAGAAAATCCAATGATTTCAAAAGTGGCTGGTAAAAAGCACATCAAGATGGCTGGTCTTCCTACCTTTTTTAACGCATCTAGATCTAGATTCAATCCAGCTCTGATCAATATGATGATTAGCGCAAATCTTCTTAGTTCTGAAGATACATTTAATATAGAAGTATCAATATAGTTCAAACAATATGGACCTAATAAGATACCAATCAACATATATCCAAATAATGGTGGAAACTTTATTTTCTTAAACAATGTTCCTAATAACATTCCACCTAATAGAATCAATGAAAAACTAAATAACATACACCCTCCAAAACAAAAAGCTGATCCTCTGCATCACAAAAAGAGATACAGACGTCATCAGCTTACTAAGCGGTTTGGAATATCTTCCTGGAAGACATCATTTCCAAGATGTATTATACACCTTTAAATATCAGTTGTAGAAACTTTATATTACTATCTGTTGTAATCTTTGCCACCTTATCTCCATAACAATGAAATGCTTGTTCTGCTTGGAGATGGTAACTCTTACCATGATATGTAAAATCTCCTTCACCATTCACAACTGTTATAAATGTATGATCTTTGTCAGTATATTCAAAAGAAGCTCCTTTTCCTAACTGAACAAAGTCTAACTTAAAATAATCATCATCTACGATACGTGTATATTTAATCTTGTTATCTTCCATCATTGGTAATTGATTCACATTACAAATACCATCGATCTTAGCGGATTCATTTAATTTCGCTTCATATCGCATGGATATCACAGTAAATACAGTATCCACATCTGCGTACCAACTACATAGTGTTCGTGCTGGTCTTAACCAAAATTCACCAGGTCTTAATACGATTTCTTTATATTGTTTGTGATGTTCATATACTTGGATATGAATCTCTCCAACATTACAAGAATATACAGCTAAGTGATGGTAACGAACTGGAGCAGCACTTGTATGAGCACCCATTGAGTAATGTGTTATACGATATCCATTTTGGCGATATGTTGGATTCTCTATGATCGTATGAGGTTGTGGCGCATTATTTTTTTCTATCGAGTAAACATCTTCAAATCTTTGCATACTTTCTCTTTCTACGAATTCGATTTAAATTTCTTTCAAATGATCCATTGTTTAGAAGCTCACATACGATCAACTGCATATATTCACTGACCGTACAAGAACGAAATGATTGTGTCTTTTCATAAACTTCTAATAAATCTTCTGGTAATATCATATAACCAATTCGTACAGATGACGAGATGGTTTTTGTGAAAGTGTTCATATAGATTACCTTTTTTGAATCTAATGAATATAAAGTTTCTTGTGGTTTCATGGATGGAGTAAATTCAGATTCATAATCATCTTCTATGATGATTGCGTTATTTTTCTCTGCCCATTGAATATACTCTCTTCTTTTAGAGGCATCTGTCGTAGATCCTGTAGGATAAGAATTGTATGGTGTAACGTGCAAGATAGATGCTGGGGTCCTTTCTAGTTCAGAGGATAGGATTCCATTCTTTCCTAGCTTCAACTTATCCACTTTCACTCCACTCGCTCGATAGATTCCATTGATCTTTTCAAATCCAGGAGACTCTATCCCATAGATCTTACTTCTACCTAATAGATCAACAACTAACGAATATAGGTACTCACTACCAGCCCCAATAATGATCTGTTCTGCGCTTACCACAAGTCCTCTACTTCTCGCTAAATACTTACTGATCGCAATACGAAAATAGAGATTTCCTTTCCCTTCACTTCTAGAAGGAAGTTGATTATCCATCATAGATAATACTTTTCTACTAGCCTTCGCAAATACACTAGCTGGAAAGGTATCACTGTTATTATCATGTGTTATTTGAAAGTCACTATCTTCTGTACTACTTTCATATAAATCACCAACTTTGTAACAAACGTAATATCCACTTCTTTCCTTGGATTCAATATAACCTTCATCCATTAATAGTTCATACGCATGTTCTACTGTTATGACACTACAATTATGTTCTAAAGCTGTTTGTCTTTTAGAAGGTATCTTCATACCATAAGGATAGGATCCATGAATGATATTTTCGGATATATGTTGATAGACTTTTATGTAGGATGGTATTTTCTTCATAACAAGATTATATAATTTTTTGACATTTCATAGAATGTATATTAATATCATTCAGCTAAAACTTAGTGTGAACTTTTCCTGGGTCATTCCCACTTTTCGTCACATACATTGTGACGATTTTTTTATGGAGGTTTTATGGAACAAACGTACATGAAAGAAAAAAAGATATTACCACTTGTTATATCAATGTCACTACCTATGGTGTTAGGGATGTTGGTAAATGCGTTATACAACATCGTGGATAGTTACTTCGTGGCTAAGATCTCAGAACAGTCAATGACTGCGATATCTTTGGTATACCCACTACAGCTTGTGATTACTGCGATTGCGGTAGGACATGGTATTGGCATCAATTCTGTTGCGTCTTTCTTCTTAGGTTCTAACGAAAAAAAGAAAGCTGACAACACTGCTTCTTTAGGTATCTTCTTATCTTTTGTTCATGGAGCTATCTTAACGATTCTATGTATCCTTGTCTTACGTCCGTTCTTAAATCTATTCACAAATGAGAAAACACTTATTGAGTATGGGGTAACTTATGGAACGACTGTATTCTTATTCTGTATTCCAAATTGTATTTATATTGCGTTTGAAAAGATCTACCAAGCGCAAGGTAAGATGACGACTTCCATGATAGCTGTTGCGTTAGGTGCCATTGTGAATATCATCTTAGATCCTCTCATGATCTTTGGAATTGGTTTTCCTAAGATGGGAATCTTTGGTGCAGCCTTAGCGACTGGTATTGGTCAAACAACATCTCTTATCTTCTATTTGTTTGTGTACTTTATTCAAGGATCTCAATTAAAGCTACACTTCTCAAAAGAAATCTTTGATTCAAATATCTGTAAAAGAATCTACAATGTAGGAATTCCTTCCATGATGAATCTATCCTTATCATCTATCATGATTACTGTATTAAATGGCATCTTAGCTGAATTCTCTGATATGTATGTATTGATTCTTGGAATCTACTATAAACTACAAACATTCATTTACTTAACAGTCAATGGTATCGTTCAAGGTATCAGACCACTTGTTGGATATAACTATGGTGCACAAGAATACAAACGTGTTAAAAAGATATTCGTTACTGCCTTATTATTGGCTGTTATCATCATGGCTATCGGAACAGGCATCTGTATGATATTCTCTAATCAATTAGTTGGATTATTCACAACAAATCAAACAACGATCAACGCAGGTTCACAAGCATTAACGATCATCAGTTTTGGATTTATTGTATCTTCTATTTCAGTCATTGTCTGTGGTGTATTAGAAGGATTAGGGAATGGTCATGGTTCCTTATTCATTTCATTATTAAGATATATCATTGTCATTATTCCATTAGCCTTTATTCTTTCTAGATTCTTAGGCGCAACAGGTGTTTGGCATGCGTTTTGGATCACGGAATGTATCGCTACTTTGGTATCAATCATATTCATCAAATTCACAATGAAATTTCCAGAATAAAAGAAGAAATGATCAACCATTTCTTCTTTTGTTATCGATATATGTGGATGCGGTGATAGCTGCGATATTTCCTTCACCAGCTGATTTAATAAACTGATATGGTAGACCAACGATATCACCTGCAGCGTATAAGCCATTGATATTCGTTTTCATCTCACGATCTACCTTTACCGCATTACCTTCCACTTCTAATCCAGGTACTAGTTGAGAAGGGAATTGAGCTGCACGTAACACAAATACACAATCTGTTGTATATTCATTTTTATCAGTTACTAGCGTATTAGCTTTCATCATACCTTTGATTTCTAAAGGTCTTTCATTGATGATCGTTATATTATCATGTGTGAAATGAATATCACCCTTATATAAAGGAATATACTTCACTTCATTACATACTTCTCCTAAGAATTCTGCCTCTGTTTCTTCTTCCTTAGAACCACCAATCACAATGACATTCTTTCCTTTATATAATGGCGCATCACATGTAGCACAATACGATACACCTCTACCTAGGAATTCACTTTCACCTACATATGGTTTACCAGCAACGACTCCACTAGCTAAGATAACCGTTTCCGCTTCTACCATCTCATTATTGGAAAGTTGTAACCCAAAGTAATCACCCATGGAATAAACTGTCGTGACTTTCAATTCTGTAATTTCAATTCCAGCTTCTTCTATTTGTTTTGTGAATACTTCCGCCATATCTTTCCCTGTAATATTAGGAAGTCCTAAATAATTCGTAATTGGATGATCAATGACTTGCATCTTATTAGATAGATCTTTAGATCCAAAGATCTGAATTGTTTTATTTCTATTTTTAGCTGTTAAAGCTGCTTCTAGTCCTGCAGGACCACTTCCTATGATTGCGATATCTACTCTTGTCATATTTTTCTCTTCTTTCATTCTTATTGTACAAAATCATTCATTTTGTTCAATATATTTGACCACAGGTTTATAATAGATGACAAAAAAGAGGGATATGTTATGAAATTGATTACACCTGAAAACTACGATCCTATTCTAAGTGTCATGGAAACACAAGAAGCTATCAAGTATATTCGTGATACGTTTCAAAGAGAATTTGGAAAAGAAATGAATCTATTAAGGATCTCTGCACCTTTATTTGTTACAAAGGCATCTGGATTAAATGATAACTTAAATGGTATTGAAAGACCTGTTAGTTTTGATATCCAAGAATTACCAAATCAAACGATCGAAGTCGTTCAGTCTTTAGCCAAGTGGAAAAGATATGCGTTAAAGAAATATGGTTTCAAAAAACATGAGGGTCTTTACACAAACATGAATGCCATTCGTAGAGATGAACAAGTAGATAATCTACATTCTGTTTATGTCGATCAATGGGATTGGGAAAAGATCATCACAAAAGAAGAAAGATGTGAAGAAGTATTAGAAGAAACTGTTAGAACGATCTTCAAAGTCATCAAGCACATGGAACATGAAGTTTGGTATAAATACCCACAAGCAGTATGCCATTTAGCTGATGATGTGTATTTCATCACTTCTCAAGAACTAGAAGATCGTTATCCTGATCTTTCAGTAAAAGATAGAGAAAACGCAATCACAAGAGAACATAAATGTGTATTCATCAAAAAGATCGGACATCCTCTAAATCGTAGTGGCAGACCTCATGATGGTAGAGCACCAGACTATGATGATTGGAACCTCAATGGAGACCTCTTATTCTGGTTACCATCATTAAATAGAGCACTTGAAGTATCCTCTATGGGTATTCGTGTTGATGAAGACTCTATCGTATCTCAATGTAAGGATGCGCATTGTGAAGGAAGACTATCTCTTCCATATCATCAAATGATCCAAAACAAAGAACTACCATATACGATTGGTGGTGGTATTGGACAATCTAGACTTTGTATGTTGTTATTAAACAAGGCACATGTTGGTGAAGTACAAGCTAGTATCTGGCCTGATGAAATGATTGAAGAGTGTGAGAAAAACAATATTCATCTATTATAAAAGACGGAATTGAATTCCGCCTTTTTTAGTTCCTTCTTCTATCTTTTCCTTCTTGTAAGTGATATTGGCGTTTTGCCTCATACATTCCTTCATCCATTCTAGATAGGAATGGTTCTATGCCATCATCACTTTCTTCCCATCTACTGTATCCCATAGATACACTTAAATGGAATTCTTCTTTGCCACTATCATTAAAAGCATTTAGATTCTCATTGATCCTATTCATTGTCTCTAATACCGTATCTTCTTTAACACCATTAAATAAGACCATGAACTCATCACCAGCATAACGAATTGGCATAGCACCATCTGGAATAGAACTAGATAATACATCTCCCATGATTCTAATAGCCTCATCACCTTTTGCGTGTCCAAAGTCATCATTGATATCTTTAAAGTCATTTACATCGATCATGATTCCATACAATGACCTCTGCATATCAAACTTGATTACAGCTAATAAACTATTTAAGTATCTACGATTAAATAAACCAGATAATGAATCAATCAACAGATTCTCCGAATGTGACTGCATCTGTACAAATGTCAAAGCAATCGCAATGGATACCCATGAAGCTGTAATACCAGGGACAAAGAATTGAACTATCGTTCCAATCAAACACGGAGCGATGAAATAATCAATTGGAAAGAACTCTAGTTTTAAGCCAACCTTTTTAGAATGTTTTACCAAATAAACACTATACGCATAATATATAAGTAAGATGATATAAATGATGATCATGTACTTATCACGTACATAGATATGATTCTCATCCATATGGAATAATAGTTTTGTATTGAAACAATTGATGATCAACAGTATTACTTCTATTGCCCAAGGAATAAAAAGATATTTAAACTTATCCTTTGTTCGGGTGTAGTTTCGATATATTCTTAGATCTACATACGCACACCACAATAACGCAATACTAACGATTCCTAAGAACACTAACGTATTACATAAATAACTTATAAATATAGCATTCACAGTAAAGACACCATCAAAAAAATAAGCAATTGTCTCTACTATAGCCCCTAGTATCGTGATGATCACCATACTGTCATAAAGTTTATCTTCTTGATGTAAGCTTTCTCTGTTCTTATTTCTAGTGAATAATAGAAATACCATCATCAATACCGCAATTCCATTTACGATCGTGATTTCTCTTAAGTCATTCATATGTAGACCTTCTTTATATCTTAATTATAGTCGTCTAAAACACTTTGGTTCAATGAATTTATTCATCATTCTAAATATTATTCATTAAAAAATGTATATGTTGATCAAGTTGAACAACATATACATTTCACTTTATTTCTTTCTTATATACATCAAATAGTTTGTATATTCATTGTAGGATTTAGAAATATATGGTTTAGAAGGTATGTAAGTGAAGTCATTGATAAAGGTATCTGTACCTTTTTAGATGTTAATAGAAAATGCTTCGACATAATAAGTTCTCCTGGCTATATATCATTATTTTTGATTTTGTAACAATTCACACTTTTCTATTTCAAAAAGAAAAGACCTATGTATTTCTACATAGGTCCTGCAGTATGATTAAGCAATCTCAATAAATTTCTTTGTTTCTTCTTCCTTCTTAGCTTCTGTTGGTAACTCAATGCTTAAGATACCATTATCGAAGCTAGCATGGATATCTGTATCTTTGATAGCGTCAGATACATAGAATGTTCTGCTACAAGAACCATTGTATCTTTCCTGTCTTAAGATCTTACCCTTCGCATCTTTTTCTTCTGTTGTCTCACTATGTTCAACAGAAACTGTTAAGTTACCATTGTATAAAGAAATCTTTACATCTTCTTTCTTTACACCAGGTACTTCTACATCTAAGATGTACTTTCCATCTTTCTCATGGATATCCGTTTTCATCAACTGATTGCTTCCTAATACTGGTGCTCTGAACATGTCATCAAACATGTCATCAAATAAATTCTGGTTTCTACGTTCTAAATATCTCATATATTTACCTCTTTTCTAAGACCTCTTTGTCTTACAAGTATTAATATACTCCAACTTTTAGCAGAGTCAACCCTTGAGTGCTAATTTTTTTAAAATTATTTTTATTCTATTATTGATTTATTCGATTTTGAGCGTATTTATACGCCATTTCAAAACTTAGCACATATTAAAAAAGAGTGATAATTCACTCTTTAAGAATATCTTTCAGCACTATCTTGGATCTTTTCTAATTTCTTCGCTGCACGTAGTGCGATAGCACGTGGTGTCTGCATCGAATCAAACAAGATCATGATTGCCTCTTCATCAAAGTCGATCTTCTCAACCGTTCCATCTCCAAATACACGATGTCTGACTCTATCCCCTTCTTTTAAAGTGAGATCTCTAGCACTTGGAATAAAGCTACGATTGATCTTCTCGATATTGTCTAGTGCCTTTTGAATATACTCATCACTTGGTCTATCTGAATACTCAACTAATGTTGGATCGATATCAAACAAGAACCTAGATGGGAATCTAGAAGTATCACCAATATCTCTACCTCCAGAGTCTGTAAGGTACAGTCCCTTCTCAGCTCTTGTAAACGCAACGAATGCCAACCTTCTTTCTTCTTCCATTCCTTCGATCGTTCTTACTTTCTTAGATGGGAAGATGCCCTCTACCATTTGGATGAGAAAGACATACGGAAACTCTAATCCCTTTGCGGCATGTACCGTCATTAGCTTCACTTTATCTCTTCCAATTGCCATGTCTGAATTCGTAAACAACGCAATGTGTTTTAGATAAGATTCCAAATCAACTTCTTCACCTACCGTCGTTTCCCATTCATAGATAGATTGTTTTAACTCTGCCAAATCATCTAAACGATCTTGTGCACCTTCTGTACGCATCATCATTTCATATCCAGATTTATCTAATACATCTGTTAGTAATTCAGATACAGGTCTTTCATTCATATGTTCCGCATAGGAATCAATCATTCTCACAAAAGAAGAAGCTTTTGTGTTTGTGAATAAAGGATCTTCTATGTTCTGTTTCAACGCATCATATAAAGAAACTTTATTCTTATCTGCGTATTCTCTTAAGAATTTCATTCTCTTTTGTCCAATGTTTCTCTTTGGAACATTCACAATTCTCATAAATGAGAGATCATCTTTGTACGCTATCAATCTAAGATAAGATAACGCATCTTTGATTTCCATTCTTTCAAAGAAGTTAACACCTGAATAGATCATATACGGTATCTTCTCTTTAATGAATTCTTCTTCTATGACTCTTGTAACGTAGTGAGCACGATATAAGATCGTCATATCCCCACAAGAGATTCCTTCATCATTCAATCTTCTGATTTCTGAAACGATCCACTTCGCTTCTTGTCTAGGGGAATCTGCGTGATGTACCAAGACCTTCTTTTGATTAGGTAATGTAGGAATTAGATCTTTCTTCATTCTATCCACATTCTTTTCAATCAAGGAATTCGCTACATTTAATATTTGTGGAGAAGAACGATAGTTCTTCATCAACATGATCGTTTGAACACCAGGAAACTTCTTATCAAAATCCAATAAGTAACCTGTACTAGCTCCACGCCACGTATAGATCGTTTGATCAGGATCACCTACGATAAATAAGTTATTGTGATATCCACACAAATGTTCCATCAATTCATATTGTGGTGCGTCGATATCCTGAAACTCATCGATCATGATATACTGCATTCTTTTTTGCCACTTCAGTTGGATCTCTGGAAACTCTCTAAAGATATAGAGAGATAATACGATGAGATCATTGTAGTCTACCGCAAAACACTTCTTTTGTTGGTAAAGATATCCATAAAAGAGAATATCATCTACATTTGTAGCTTCCATGTATTTTTGATGGAGTTGTTCTACAGACATCTGAACAAAGTATTCATAATACATTGGTTCTTCTACACATTTACGCATTTCAAACATACCTCTTGCGTTCTTAAATGTTTTATCTCTTAAGGATAGATTTCTTTCTTCATAGATGATCTTCAACATGGAATCAATATCTGAATTATCTAGTACTAAGAATGATTTAGGATATTGGATGGCATGAGAATCTTCTTGAAGGATAGACACACAAAAAGAATGGAATGTACATACATATCCCGTATCATTGTCATCTGTCATTTGATGAATTCTTTCTTTCATTTCAGAGGCAGCTTTGTTCGTAAAAGTTACGCATAAGATATTACCAGGTCTGATTCCTAATTCATTCACAAGATACGCAAAACGATGCGTTAAAGCTCTTGTCTTACCAGAACCTGCACCCGCAATGACTCTTATATATCCTTCTGTTGTTGTGACAGCTTTGATCTGTTCTTCATTTAATCCTTCTAATACATCATCTATCATACTCATTCACCCATTAACATTTTTGTATATTGTACTGTTTCTTCCCATTGTAATGTAGGTGTGATCGTCGCAATTCCATCACCTTCTTGTAGTCCATACGAACCAAATTGACTATGATTGCCACCAAACAATACCTCTTCCATCATAGAAGACGGTAAGTTTGTATGATACTTCTCATAGCTTTCTTTGTTTAAGACCTTATCATTAGAACCATACAAAGATAACACTTTTAGATTTGTGTTAGATAGATCTTTCGTTGTATAAGACGCTAAGAAAATGATTCCTTCATATTCTTCTACATGTTCTGAGATATAATTCGCAGCACATAATCCACCTAGTGAATGTCCAACCATATACCAATGATCCACTTGATACGCATCCCTTATTTCATCTGCCCTATTCTGTCCAAAGAAAGGAATGTTGAGTGGCATCTTTACCAATATCGTCAGAATTCCACTTTTTGCGTATTCTTGACAGAGTGGTGCGTAACTTTCCGCTTCTACTTTTCCACCAGGATAAAAGATAATACCTGATGTATATTCTTTCGGAGAAAATACGATCCAATCATTTTCTTCTGTAACAGTAACATCATCTGTATTTTCCAACATATTTAAAGCTACTGTATTTGCGTGATAATAATCAGATACATATGAATAGCTAACACCAAATAACGTTAGAAGTAACACACCTATGATCGAACAAATAATAATGACTTTCTTTTTCATTCTTTTATTCTATAAAAAAAGTCACAAAGATGAAATCCTTATGACTTAATACTCTAAACTATTCCGATTCAATTACTTTTATCATTCCATTTTTTCTTGCGGACGCAAAGCTTTTAGTAATGAAAAAGGTGTTCTTTCGAACACCTTCATTTGATTTAGTCTAGATCAGCACCGTTAGATTCACATACCTTCTTATACCAATAGAAGGAATCTTTTCTTTCTCTGTGCATGTCACCGTTACCATCATTGTCTCTATCTACATAGACAAATCCATAACGTTTCTTCATTTCACCAGTAGAAGCAGATACTAGGTCTGTGCATCCCCACATTGTATAACCCATGAGGTCTACACCATCTTCAATAGCTTCTTCCATAGCCTTGATATGATCTCTCATATAGTCGATACGATAAGAGTCATGGATCTTACCATCTTCACCCTTTTCATCCACTGCACCAAGACCATTTTCAACGATCATTAATGGAATTTCATATCTTCCATATACTTCATTGAGATAGATTCTTAATCCCATTGGATCGATCTGCCATCCCCAATCACTAGCTTTGAGGTATGGATTCTTGATACCTGAGAATAAGTTACCTGCAGTCTTGATCGTTTCAGGATCAACAGAAGCACAAGAACTCATGTAGTAAGAGAAGGAATAGAAATCAACACAACCTTCCTTAAGTAGATCTAAGTCTCCTTCTTCCATTCTTACAGTTACGTTATTATCCTTGAAGTATCTCTTAGCGTAATATGGATAATGACCTCTTACTTGAACATCACCACAGAACCAGTTAGATAGATTCATTCTATCTTGAGCTTCTTTGTTATCTAGTGGATTTGGTGTATAAGGATAAACCAAAGAACCTGCGATCATACATCCGATCATGTTTTCAGGATTGATTTCATGACCAATCTTTACTGCCTTAGCAGAAGCTACAAATTGGTTATGTAAAGCTGTGAAACGATCACTCATTTCTTCAGCTGTTTCTTCCATCTTGAACATGGACTTGTGGTCTTCACCCTGCATACCTAAAGATAAGATTCTACCTAGAGCTTGTGCACCACAGTTGATTTCGTTGAATGTCAACCAATACTTGACTTCATCCTTATATTCTTTAAACAAAGTCGTTGCGTACTTAACGAATAGATCAATACATTCTCTTCCTACCCATCCATTGTATTTAACACTCATTGCCCATGGTAATTCATAGTGAGAAATCGTTACTAATGGTTCAATGCCATATTTCTTACATTCTTGGAATACGTTGTGATAGAACTGAAGACCTGCTTGATTTGGTTCAGCTTCTTCACCTGTTGGGTAGATTCTTGCCCAGTTGATAGACATACGATAGCACTTAAATCCCATCTCACCATATAACGCAATATCTTCTTTATAATGATGATAGAAATCAGTAGCTTCATGTGATGGATAATAAACAGATGGATCGATTTCTTTATCCCATAGACGTGGTTCTGTTACTGTTCCACCTCTGATGTGATCTGGTACGGATGCGCCTTTTCCGTCAACATCCCATCCACCTTCAAACTGGTTCGCAGCAGTAGCTCCTCCCCATAAAAATCCTTTTGGAAATGACATATTATTATTCTCCTTTATTCCATAGAAAAAGACATTTTAAAAATGCCTTTTTGATTAAACCTTACCGCCTGTGAAAGCTTGACCTTCAACAAGAACTCTTAACATAAGAACAGCACCCCATGGTTGTTTCTTAACTAAGCTCTTTGTGTAGTTAGCTAGATCTCCATGAGAACCATCATCTGTAACTTCAAACTGCATTTCAATAGCAGTCTTCATCTTTACGAATTCATACTTTGGTGATTCTTGAGCGAGTAATAATTCTTTGATTTCATCTCTCTTTAATGCGGATGAAACATTAATTAATGCCATATATTTTCTCTCCTTATTAACTATATTTGTATTATAACATGTAAGCGCTTGTTTGTATGTTAAATTTTTTGTATATTATTTATCATTTTCAAACTCTAGACCAACATCATTTCTACAATCTGTCAGAATATCCATTACCTCGATCGTATCTTTAAACCATTGATCCATCTGTTCATGATTTAATGTATCTAATACTTCTTGGATCTTTAAGAATTCTTGTTTCATTGGATCATCTTCTCTATAAACATCCAACCTTGTTTCTGTTCCATCACTTAAATGTAATACAACATTCTGAATCACACCTGGTCTAGAGTCTACATCGATATATCCCTTTGTACCTTGGATCATCATACCATTCTTACTATCACTATCTTTCGCTCCTGTACAAGTCGCGCAGTAGTCTTTGTATTTCATTGTCACGACACCACTTGTATCGATTCCATTAAATCCAATATTCGCTAAGTAATGTACCTTTTGAGGTCTACCAAATAATCCTTCCACAAAATGAATGTTATAGACATTGATGTCATATAAAGCTCCACCTGATAACTTTGGATCAAACGCAGGTAGCACTTCACCATCTAGATACGCATCATATCTACTAGAATATTGCGAGAAATTACATTGGATCAATTTCACATCACCGATCTGTGATAGATTATTTCTAATTTCTTCATAGTTCATACTATAACGAGACATGATAGCTTCAAAGATATAACAATCATAATCTCTAGCTAGATCATATAGATCTTTCGCTTCTTTGATATTTGTCGTGAAAGGTTTTTCTACAATGACATTCTTATGAGCTAAGATAGCTTTCTTAACATATCCATAATGTAAAGAATTGATCAATCCAATATAGATCGTATCAATCGTTTCATCTTTTAAAAACGCATCATAATCTGTATAGAAAGAAGGAATGTTATATTTTGAAACAAGAGGTTTACCATTCTCTTCATTTCTACACCATAACGCATTGATTGAGATATCTGTATCTTTTAATGATTCTAGTGCGATCTGTACGATCTTTCCGTTTCCTACGATACCTAATTTCATACTCACTCCTCAATCAATCCATAATAAATAAACGCATTCTTGATACCATCATCTAAGATATCTGTCGTAACATAGTCTGCCGCATCTTTTGCCTCTTGTGCAGCGTTTCCCATCGCAACAGAAGTACCACAAACCTTAAACATTGGAATATCATTCGCACTGTCTCCAATACCAATTGCGTTAAAAGATTCTTCGTTGTAGTGATCTAATACTTTTAAGATGGCAGTTCCTTTTGTGACACTCCCATTTGTTACTTCTCCGATACAAAGATGTTCATCTGGATGTTCCACTGCCTTTGTTAGGATGAATGGTTTTTCTAATTGTTTTTCTAACTTTGGATACAAAGGCAACCAACTAGGCCCATACGCACAGATCTTATAAATATGATCATTTTCTTCAGAACCAAACGTTTCTGGATATGTTCCATTTTCCATACAAAGTTGTACTTGTTTCTCACGATCCGTTTCTCCACCAGAGAAATATTTTAGTAGGTACTCATATCCAACTTTCGAACAGTAAGAACCAGCAGCCCCTTCTAAACAATAACCAAGTCCTGCCTTTAATATCGTTTTCTTGATACGTGTAACGTCTTCTTTGTGGATCGGATTATCATAGATCCTCTTCCCATCAGCGTACACCATTCCTCCTGCGCCTAGAATGAACCCATCGATTTCATAATTTAAATACTTTTGTATTTCTGATAAAGCTCTACCAGTACACAAGAATACCTTATGTCCATTCTTTCTAGCTTTTTGAATTGCGAGTTCAGCACTTTCAGGAATCTTACCAATCTTTGTGGAATACAATGTTCCATCAATATCTAAAAATATAATCTTCTTCATAATTAAATGTAATAATTCGTCACTCCTACTTTTGAACGTTTATTGATAGGATGTACACGTAGATGTGTACCAGGCATGAATCTCATAGATTCATCTGGATGAACGATAAACTTCTTTCCATCCACATCAAATTCACAATCACCTTCATACACAAATATCATTGTTGTCGTATCAATCGTTTTATCGATTGTCGCTTGATCCATACAAATGACCTTCACTTCACCAAAGCCACTCGCAATGATCATTGTGACCGTATAGTTCTTTTCAACATAATCTCCTACTTCACCAACAGAGAATACTTTTCCAATTTCCTGCATAGTTTGTGTGATGGTCTGTCCTAATAGTACTTCTAGATAAACAGCATCTTCTATTGCCTCAATTGAAATGGTCCTATCTTTCATTGTGATGATTCCATCACCCTTCTTTAATTCTTCAACAATGGAATCTCCATTCACTTTCTTTGTGACGACTCTTATACTTCCTTGTTTCACAAACAACATCTTATAGAAACGATAAGATTGTGGTGCCATACTCGTTCCTGTACCAAGTGAATAAACATTAACACCTTCATCCATCTTTTCTTGGATCATGATAGAAGGTAGAGGTTTATTTAGATCCGCAAGATTATATACTTCTTTAAATGGATATCTCATAACTTTTGCCCCATCACATATCCGCCTTCAGATTCTTCTAAGATCTGAAAGCCCATCTTTTGATAGAAGGAACAAGCACGTGTATTATCTTTCGCAACACCCATCATGATTCCTTTAATACCATCTTTTCTAAGTGAATCCAATAATGTATTCATAAGTAATGTTCCGTTTCCATTACCACAATACATTTCTAATATATCAATATGAAGATGTGCAGGATATTCATTTATATATTTCTCATATTCTGATACATCACAACGGTATACAAAGGATGGAGCTACTTCTTTGATCTTCTCAAAATATGTTGGAATATATCCCAAGAATTCTTTCGCATCATCCGCACACAAAATATATCCTTGTATCTCATTTTGATCATCTTCCAACAAATAACATCTACCATGATCTAAATATGGATCACAATACATCAACAACGAAAAATCATGATGTTCTTTGTTAACAAGATTATCAGGACTACCTGTATGAATACAAATATCATGACATCTTTCTCTATATTTTTCTTGATACGCAATTACTTTCATATTACAAAAACTATAACATAAAAACCTTGTAGAATCCTACAAGGTTTCAATGAATTAGTCAGCTAGATCTTCACCGTTAGATCCAATAACTTTCTTGTACCAGAAGAAAGAATCCTTACGAGAACGAGCCATTGTTCCCTTACCTTCATCATCCATATCAACATAGATGAATCCATATCTCTTTCTCATTTCACCAGTACCAGCAGATACGACATCAATACAACCCCAAGTTGTGTAACCAATGACATCAGCACCATTTGCGATTGCCTTGTCCATAGCTTCGATGTGCTTTCTGTAGTAATCAATTCTGAATGGATCGTGGATAGAACCATCTGCTTCTACTGTATCGTAAGCGCCAAGTCCATTTTCTACTACCATGAGTGGAAGGCTGTATCTTTGATAGATCATTTCTAGATAGTATTGTAATCCATCAGGATCAACTGCCCATCCCCAGTCAGAATATTCTAGATATTCATTCTTAGCACCAGATGAGAAGTTACCAGATACCTTATCAGTTACCTTATGAGTCGTTACAAGAGAAGACATGTAGTAAGAGAATGTATACATATCTACAGTACCTCTAGCGAAGTCTTCTAAGTCTTCTTCTGTAATATCTAATGTAACGTTATGATCATTCCACAATCTTGTTGCGTAAGAACCATAAGCACCTAAGCACTGTACGTCACCACAATAGTAGATGTTCTTTTCCCACTGGTGTTGACAAGCTAGGATATCCTTAGGATCACATGTAGCTGGATAGTTTGTGATACCACAGATCATACAACCAATCATGTTGTCTGGATCGATTGCGTGACCAATCTGTACAGCCTTAGCAGAAGCTACAAACTTATAGTGTAAGTGTTGGTAAGCTTCTTGGTATTCTTCATCTGTATGGTTTCCCCCTGCGAAATCCAAGAACATGATCGTGTTGTTGATTTCATTGAATGTTAACCAATTATGTACGAGTCCTTTGTACTCTGTAAAACATGTCGTAGCGAAACGAACAAAATGATCAATTGTTTCTCTGTTTAGCCAACCACCACAATGTTCTTCTAAGTAAAGAGGAGTATCAAAGTGCCAGATCGTTACTAATGGTTCAATTCCATACTTCTGCATTTCCTTGAACATGTCACGATAGAATTCAACACCTTCTTTGTTTGGTTCTTTTTCTAATCCTGTAGGATATAGTCTTGACCAAGAAATAGACATTCTGAACTGTTTAAATCCCATTTCCGCAAATAAAGCGATATCTTCTTTATAGTGATGATATCCATCAACAGCTTCATGGTTTGGATAATGATATTCATCCAATACTGCGTACTTCGCACCTTCAGGTAATTTGCCTTCTCTTTCTAAAGTACAATGATTACCATCCTTATCAATGTAAGTAATCTTTCTTGATTCGTTAACAGTACCACCTGTTGTAACGTCAGTCATGGCTGGACCTCTACCGCCAAGGTTCCAACCACCTTCATACTGGTTAGCAGCTACAGCGCCGCCCCATAAAAATCCTTCTGGAAAATGTGCCATTTTTTTATCTCCTTATTTTCTACATCTATTCTATCAAAGCGTTTTCATTTTTGTGTAAAAAAATCAAAAAAGTGTGGTTTATGGCGTACCACACTTTCCAGGAAATCATTACTTCATTAACTTTTCAGCTGCTTCAAGAACACCTTTTCCATCCATGAGACCATACGTTCTCATATCAATGGAAGATACTGGTACATCCGGATATTTACCTTGTACCTTGTTTAAAGCGTAACGTACCTGTGGTCCAAGAAGAATTACATTAGAATCTGACCCATGAGAATCTAACTCAGTTAAAGAATAAGCACTAATGTCATAGTCTTTTCCTTGTTTAGCTGCTTCTTGTTTCATCTTCTCAACCAACATACTTGTGCTCATTCCAGCACAACAGAATAATGTGATCTTTTTCATCATTTTCACCTCATATTTCTAATATAAGAATAGTGTTATTTTAACCTTTATCATATAATGTTTTGGAGGGAGTTATATAAATATCATGAAATTTGAAGAAACAGAGCTTGCCGTACCTCATTATGAAGATCCGAGCATTCCACTACGTATCAAACACTACATAAAGGAACCATCTAGTATTCAAACGATTCCTCATTGGCATGATGATTATGAACTCGTATATTTATTAGAAGGACAATATCGCTATCGTATCAATGATGATGATCTATTACTTCAAGCAGGTGATTTTCTATTCATTAATAGTAAAGTATTACACTATGACCAAGTCGTCAGTGATTCTGTAGAAGTATATATGATCGTATTTCAACCATCTATCCTAACAGGTAATAAGACGATCTATAATACGTTCTTAGAGCCTATCGCAGGTATCAACCCAATTGAATATCTATACTTTCCTAGAAACACAAAACAATCAGAAGAATGTAGTAAGTGGATGAAGGAAATCATCAACCTTCATAAGAAACATAAACATTCTTATTATTTAACAGCCATTGCGTATTTGATCTTTATCATGAATGTCATTATTGAAGAATTTTCAACACGTAATCCAGCATTCAAACAAATCACTCCATTAGGTGTAGTAGAAAGAAAGATGATCAAGTATATCTATGAACATTATTCAGAAAAGATCACTTTATCCAATATCGCAGATTCTGCAAGTATAAATGTGCATACATGTTGTGATATCTTCAAACATTATTTGAACACTTCGCCGATTGCTTATCTCAACGCATTCCGTTTAGATATGTCTACTCGTTTACTCAAAAACACAAAATCTACTGTTCAACATATTTCATCAGCGTGTGGATTTGATTCTAGTGCGTATTATATAAAACTCTTTAAAGAAAAGTATGATATGACACCTATTCAATATCGTAAATTAACATCAGTTCCTTCAAATAAGGACTGATGTTTTTTAGACAATGAAAAAATACCGGATGCCCCGTCCGGTATTGATTCAACTTTTCGCATTTAAATGTGCTTGAGGAGGACACATATATGCTTGTAACCGGAATATTATGCCATTATCGTTTGCCCCAACGATATTTTCTCCGGTCGTTATTACCAACCATCTTAAGAAGTGTTTATTGGAAAGAGTGATGGTTAGCTCTAACTAACTATTATGTTAGCGTAAGCTAACTTGTATGTCAACAATTATTATTCATTTTTCTTAAAAAATTTTTGATTTCTTAAAAAAAGATAGATTCACTTCACTATTAGAATCTATCTTTTCTATCATTGTTAAAGTTTTTCTAATAACATCTCTTTCTTAGAACCTTGGAATCCAAATACTTTCATTGCTTCTTCTTTACTAGAATTTGTATTCTTCATGTACTGTTTAACTGCTTCTAGTAAACCTTCGTTCTTTCCAGTATTCAAACCTTCGTTTCTACCTTCAAGGATACCTTCATCTCTACCCTTTTGGATTCCTTCTAGAATACCTTCTTGTTTACCTTC
>CAVDZA010000009.1:0-68644 GCA_963613355.1 Bulleidia sp.
GAAGAAGGGTATATTGCGATTTCTTCCTATAATCCATCCGCAACATTATGGTTTAATGAAGAAGATTCTAAGAAAATCGTTACATATACTGACGCATTAACAATTAAAGAAAATACGATTTGTACATTAAATGGTGAAATCGTAGCTTCAGCAATCTCATACTTAAAAGATATTGAATTGAAAGAAGGATCTTTAACAGCATTACATACATCATTAGAAGTACAAGATGGTGTCTTACATTCTGTTAAGACAGAGAAAATTGAAGAAGATGATACGAATTCATATGTAACTCTTAATGATCTTAAAATGAAGAATGGTATCATTGAATGTGATATGAAATCTGTATTATTACCTGATAGTCCAGAACTCGCAAGAGGTTTTATTGGAATCGCATTTAGAATTGATGATAGAGACATGGAATTTGAAGGTTTCTATATTAGACCAACAAATGGTAGAGGTTGTGATAATGCCTTTAGAAAAGCTCATGCATGTCAATATTTCGCATATCCTGGTTATACATGGTCTTATTATAGAGAATATGGTATCACTGACTATGAAGCTCCAATTAATACGATTGCGTTGGATGAATGGGCTCATATCAAAGCTGTCTTAAAAGATGACACTGCGAAATTCTATGTAAACGATGAACTAGTATTAGATGTTAAACATATGCAACATACACCAACATCAGGTAGAATTGGATTCAATACACATATTGGAAGTGATTGTTTCTTTAAGAATCTAAAGGTAGAAGTTCTAGATTAAACATTTATAAAAATCGCATAACATACATTATGCGAAGTAACTATAAATAAAGGACTTGTTTGCCGTTTGGAATATAAATAGTATTTATCATTCATTTTATAAATGACATGTAATACTTTAAAACATCAATATAAAAAGTACTGATATATGATAACTCTTGTCATTTGTTTATCTATCAGTACTTTTTTATTTTCCTTCATATCTTATTCATAAAGAGTCATGTATAAGGATACGTTTTCTCTTTATAATGGTCTTCTTACGATTAAGACCAGCTAGTTCTTATATCTGTTATTTGATCATCAGAACACATTCTTGATATTGTTGTAGTTAATTGATGATGATACGGATCAATTAATTAATATAATATCCGCTATCTTCAATATAAACTTTATGAGTTTTGGTTTAAATAAAGAATAGTATTTTTTATTCATTTTCTTATACAAATAAGAAACTCTTTATCCACTTGTGAACTATCTCACAAATTAGCAATCCCTTTAATATAGGATTCTATGATATTTGCACAATTCTCATATCCAATTGAAGTATTTAAACATAGATCATAATTATGAATATCATCAAAATCTTTACCAGTATATTGTTTGTAAAAATTAGCTCTTTTTTTATCTTTCTTTAAGATAAATTTTTCGATAGCCATATTACCATATTCATTTAATTCTTTTGCGTGAATGATCTTGTGATGCATATCACTATATAAATAAATATTCACTGCTTTGATATGTGCCTCTTTTAAAATCGCTTCAGCTGCCCTTCCAATAATAATACAAGGTGATTTCGCTAATTTGATAATAACTTCTCTTTGAGCGTAAAATACACGATCATGTATACTTCCATTTCCAAAAAGTGTATCAATTAATTTTTCACTATCACCCATTTCTTCAGAGTCTTTCATTAATTGTTCTTCAGTTAATCCTGAATCATTAGCTGTAGCTTTAATAAAGTCTTTGTCATACCAAGGAATATTTAATTTTTCTGATAAAAGCTTTGCAACGCTTCTACCACCTGCAGCATATTCTCTGGTAATCGTAATAACTGGTATATTTGTATCGTTCATATTACTTCCTTGATCTTATAAAAATTCCTTAAAGAATCTACATTCTTCATCATTACATAATTTAGCTTCTTTTAAATTGATATTACAATGGAATACATGTGCTAATGGATTTTCTTTATTGCCATAAACTCTATAATTGAAAGGAACGGATTTCTTTTCAAGTACAGGGATCAACTTACTAGGAGCGTCTTTTAAGAAATCTCCAGGACATGTCATGATATAACAAGGTGGAAATTTATCAGTAATATAATTAACTGAACTAATTTCTTTATATTCTTTTTTCGTTCCTTTTTTAGGTAGAAAATCTGCCATTAATTTTTCTGTTTCTCCAAGCGCACCCTTTTCCATTAAATAAACACCACAATTTAAGGCAATCGCTTTAAATGAAAAGTCTTTAGGTAAAGAATAAGGAACTTTATATTTTGGATTAGTTAAAGCACAGGAAAACAAGGATAACATATGTGCACCAGCACTATCACCAACCGCAAAAATATGATCAACATCAAATCCATACTTTTTCTGATTTTTAATGATCCATTCACATACAGTCGTTGTATCTTCGAAGGATGAAGGATATTGGTATTCTGGTGCTAATCGATATGAAAAGTTAACAACTGCGAACCCGCGTTTAGCTAGATCCATACAATACCATTGATAAACATCTTTATCACCATAGACCCATCCACCACCATGGATACTTAAAATGACAGGTAATTTACCTTCTGCTTTTTTTGGACGATAAACATCTAAAAGATTCCATTGTTTATCCCTTTTTGCATAACGAATATTTTCGTATCTCTGAACGGTTTTTGGAATCTTATTATTCTTATCACGTTCTGCATCTCCCATAGAAAAAGCTTTTCGAATTATTTCAGCATATTCACTCATAAAATAAACCTCATTTCTAATATCTATTATCACTCACATAATTAAAAAAAGCTATCTCAAAATAATGAGATAGCTTGAGTTATTAACCCTTCTTAGCTAATGAAGCTTTGATCTTATCTGTTAGTAATGGAACGATCTTGTTCAAATCACCAACGATACCATAGTCAGCAACATCGAAGATTGGAGCTGTTTCATCTTTATTGATAGCAATAATGATGTCAGATTCTTCCATACCTGCAACGTGCTGGATAGCACCTGAGATACCAATAGCGAAATATACATGAGGACGAACTGTCTTACCAGTTTGACCAACCTGTAATTCCTTTGGTTCCCAACCATTATCTACAACTGCACGTGAACAAGAAACTGTTCCATGTAGAACTTCAGCTAGGTCTTCAAGGAGCTTGAAATTTTCCTTAGAACCAACACCACGTCCACCAGATACTAGGATCTTAGCTTCTGCGATATCAGCAACATTAGAAACTTCTTTAACTACCTTTTCAATTTCAACATAGCAATTGTTCTTTTCAAGAGCTGGTTTCCAGTTGATTACTTCAGCCTTAGCATCAGCAATTGGTTCGATCTTCTGCATAACGCCTGGTCTTACTGTAGCCATCTGTGGACGGTTATCAGGACAAGCAATTGTAGCAATTGTATTACCACCAAATGCAGGACGAGTCATCAATAATTGTTGATGTTTTTGTTCTTGGTTTGGACCAACAACTAATGGGAAGTCACCAATTTCAAGAAGTGTACAGTCAGCTGTTAAACCAGTTTGAACTCTAGCACTAGTTCTAGGACCTAGATCACGACCAATAGCAGTAGCTCCTACAAGAACGATTTCAGGTTTGAATTCATTGATATATCCAGCTAATGCTTGTGTATAAGGTTCTGTTCTATAATCCTTTAATTCTGGATCATCAATAACAACTACCTTATCTGCACCATATTGAGCAAGTTCATCAACTAGTCCACCAACGTTTTCACCAATCAAAACAGCAGTAACTGTCTTATTATCTAAACCGTTAGCTAACTCTCTAGCTTTACCAAGAAGTTCTAAGGCAATGTTAGAAAGTTTACCGTCTACTTGCTGGGCATAGATCGCAATGCCCTTGTATTCTTCAAGATTCTTTTCAATCATTGTATATTACCTTCTTTCTTCTTAGATAACATGCTTCTCAGCAAGTACATTTAAGATGTAATCAGCTGCATCAGCATCTGTTTCTGGTGTAACTGTTGTACCTTTGCCCTTAGCAACTTTATCACTTGCCTTAGCAATCTTTGTAGGAGAACCCTTTAAACCGATGTTAGAATCATCTACATCTAGGTTAGCTCTTCCCCAAGTAGTAATAACTTCATCCTTATGATCGATAGCATAGAAGATTCTTCCTGGCTTCATGTATCTTGGCTCATTCAATTCAGATAAGCAAGTAATTAAAGCAGGTAATTGTGCCTTGACCATCATATAACCGTCATCGAAAATTCTCTTAACTTCAACAGTCTTATTAGCAATATCACAATTTACTTCTTTTGCGTAAGCAATTGTAGGAATACCTAAGTGTTCAGCAATCTGTGGTCCTACCTGAGCAGTATCACCATCGATAGCCTGACGACCTGTAATAATGAGGTCATATTCCATATTCTTTAAAGCACCAGCAATTGTGGAAGATGTAGCCCAAGTATCAGCACCACCTAATACACGGTCAGTAACTAATAGCGCATCATCAGCACCCATTGCGATACCTTCTAATAATGTATCTTCAGCCTTTGGAAGACCCATTGTTAATAATGTAACCTTGACGTTTTCAGGATCTGTATCCTTGATACGAAGAGCTGCTTCTAGACCAGCCTTGTCATCAGGGTTCATGATAGAAAGCATTGCGCCTCTATCCAGTGTTCCATCAGCCTTGAACTTAACTCCACCAGCTGTATCAGGAACCTGTTTTACACAAACTACGATTTTAAACATGTTTGAATTCCCTTTCTATTACTTTAGAAGATCTCCGGAGATTACCATTCTCTGAACTTCAGAAGTACCTTCGTAGATCTCAGTGATCTTAGCATCTCTCATCATTCTTTCAACTTCATATTCTCTGATATAACCATAACCACCAAGTAACTGTACGCACTTTGTTGTTACGTCCATAGCAGTTTCTGCAGCGAATAATTTAGCTTGAGCAGCTTCTACAGAGAAACGATCTTTTGTTCTCTTAGCTTCAGCAGCTCTATAAACTAATAACTTAGCAGCTTCAACTTCAGTAGCTAAATTAGCCAACTGGAATTGAGTGTTCTGGAAAGCAGAAATTGAACGACCAAACTGCTTTCTTTCCTTAACATAAGCAATTGTTCTATCTAAAGCACCTTCAGCTAGACCTAAAGCTTGTGCTGCGATACCAATACGTCCACCATCAAGTGTACCCATAGCGATTGGGAATCCCTTACCACGAGGACCTAATTGATTTTCTACTGGGATATGGCAATCCTGGAAGATAAGTTCATAAGTAGCAGAACCTCTGATACCCATCTTATGTTCCTTTGTACCAAATGTGAAACCTTCAGTACCTTTTTCAACAATGAAAGCAGTAAACTTCTTCTGGTTTCCTCTCTTTGTTTCAACGATATCAGTATAAGCAATGATGATATAAACATCAGCTTCTTTACCATTTGTAATAAAGCACTTTGAACCATTTAAGATCCATTCTTTACCATCTTCACTTAATACAGCCTTAGTCTGTACACCTTGAGCATCTGTACCAGCACCTGGTTCTGTTAAACCAAAAGCACCTAACTTTTCACCCTTAGCTAATGGAACTAAATACTTTTGTTTTTGTTCTTCAGAACCATAATGTAAGATTGGGTCACAGCATAATGAACTGTGAGCAGAAACAACAACAGATGTTGTACCACAAACTTTAGCAAGTTCTTCAACACACATAACGTATGTTAATGGGTCGCATCCTTGGCCTCCATACTGTTCAGGAATCGCAATTCCTAGGAAACCATTCTTTGCCATCTTTTCAACTGTAACTCTTGGGAACTCTTCAGTTTCATCAGTTTCAATTGCTAGAGGCTTAACTTCATTTTCGGCAAATTCCTTGAATAAGGACTGAGCCATTGTATGCTTTTTATCAAGCTGGAAATCCATTATTTTTTTCCTCCAAATTTCCTTCTATTGCAACTAGGATGAAAGAATCATCCTAGTAACAAACAAATCTTATTTCTTATCAATTGGTGTCTTTGTACGATCAGCGTTATAAATGTAGAAACCTCTACCTGTCTTAACACCTAAATGACCAGCACGAACCATCTTTCTTAATGTTGTACAAGCTCTGTACTTAGGATCTTTTGTTTCGTTATAAATAACATCCATAATAGCTAATACGATATCAAGACCAACATAGTCACCTAATTCTAGAGGTCCCATTGGATGGTTAGCACCTAACTTCATAGCTGTATCGATACCTTCGATATCAGAGATACCTTCTTGGTAAACGAAGATACCTTCATTGATTAATGGAATCAAGATTCTATTAACAACAAATCCTGGAGCTTCATTTACTTCAACAGGTGTCTTACCTAATTTAACAGAAATTTCCTTAACTGTTTCAACATCTTCATCAGGAGTATTTGCACCCTTGATAACTTCAATTAACTTCATAACTGGAGCTGGGTTGAAGAAATGCATACCGATAACTGGCTTCTTTAGTCCTGCACCAATTTCAGTTACAGAAAGAGAAGAAGTATTAGTTGCGAAAATGCAATTTTCATTCTTAACGATATTTTCCTGTAGATCTTTGAAAGTGGATTTTTTGATATCCATGACTTCTAATGCTGCTTCAACAACAAGATCTGGATCAACAGCCTGAGAATTTAGACCTGTAACGATCTTGTCTAATAGTGCATCTTCATCAGCCTGTTCCATCTTTCCTTTAGCAACTCTCTTATCAAGAGCCTTCTTGATGTTTGCCTTACCACCATCAGCAAATTCTTGCTTGATGTCACATAGGTAAACTTTTTCAACATCAGCACATTGTGCAAATGTCTGTGCAATGCCACGGCCCATTGTGCCGGCGCCAATAACTGCTACTTTCATTTTAAAATCTCCTTTTATTTATTCTGAAAAGCTACATGCTTAACTTTAGCTGGATCATCCTTCTTACGTAAGAAGTTAGCCATACCTTCTTTTTGATCATAAGATTCAAAACAATCACCAAATAGTTTTTCTTCAACAACGATTGCTTCATCCATGTTGACTTGTAAACCATCATTGACTGCTTTCTTGCAATTTCTAACAGCAATAGGTGCATTTGCAGCAATCGTAGAAGCAAGTTTCAAACATGTTGGAAGTAATTCTTCTTGTGTTGTTACTTGATTTACTAGACCAATTCTATAAGCTTCATCAGCTTTGATGTTTCTAGCAGTATAGATCAACTGTTTTGCATAACCTGGTGATACCAAACGTGCTAATCTTTGTGTTCCACCAAATCCAGGTGTAATTCCTAGACCAACTTCAGGTTGACCAAATACAGCATTATCAGAACAAATTCTGATATCGCAACTCATAGCGATTTCATTACCGCCACCTAATGCAAAACCATTAATAGCTGCAATGACTGGTAATGGGAATGTTTCGATCTTTCTAAAGAGATCATTACCCTTCTTACCAAAAGCTTCACCTTCAGCCTTTGTCAATGTGCTCATTTCTCCAATATCAGCACCAGCAACAAAACTCTTATCACCAGCACCTGTAAGAACTAAGCAACGAACTTCATTTTGATCAACACTGTCAAATACAGTATTGAGATCATCTAATACTTCACTATTTAAAGCATTTAATGCTTTAGGTCTGTTGATCGTAATGACACCAACTTGACCATTTACTTCATAATCTACAAAACTCATGTGTTAGTCTCTTTCTACAACAGTAGCACATCCCATGCCACCACCGATACATAATGTAGCTAAACCTCTCTTAGCATCTCTTTGTTGCATTGCATAAAGTAATGTAACAAGGATTCTAGCACCAGAAGCTCCAACTGGGTGACCTAAAGCGATAGCACCACCATTAACGTTTAACTTAGAAAGATCAAAGTTTAGATCCTTACCAACAGCTACAGATTGAGCAGCGAAAGCTTCATTTGCTTCATATAGATCAAAGTCTTCGATCTTAAGACCTGTCTTAGCCATTACCTTATTAGTTGCAGCTACTGGACCAACGCCCATGATAGATGGATCAACACCACCTAATGCACCAGCTACCCAAGTAGCTAATGGCTTAACGCCTAATTCCTTAGCTTTTTCTTCACTCATGATAACTAATGCTGCAGCACCATCATTGATACCAGAAGCATTACCAGCAGTAACGACACCACCTTCAACACCAGAACAGCACTTTAGTTTTGCAAGTACTTCAGGAGTCTGACCATCACGTGGACCTTCATCAGTATCTACAACAACGATACCCTTCTTCTTACCCATGTTAACTTCTACAGGAACGATTTCATCTTTGAATAGACCGTTGTCTCTAGCAGTACATGCCTTATTTTGAGAATTAGCTGCAAACTCATCTAATTCTTCTCTTGTTAAATGCCATTGTTCAGCTACATTTTCAGCTGTAACCATCATATGGTAATCATTGAATGCATCCCAAAGAGCATCATGAACCATTGCATCTACTAAACCATCCTTTGGTGTGTTCATTCTGTAACCAAATCTTGCGTGTGGTAATACATATGGAGCTAAGCTCATGTTTTCCATACCACCAGCTACAACGATATCAGCATCACCAGCAATGATCATATCAGCTGCCATATTAACACAGTTCAAACCAGAACCACATACGACGTTAACTGAAACTGCAGGTGTTGTTACAGGTAGACCAGCCTTTAAAGAAGCTTGTCTAGCTGGGTTTTGTCCTAAACCAGCTTGAATAACGTTACCCATGTATACATGATCAACATCTTCTGGTTTTAGACCAGCTCTTTTTACTGCTTCCTTAATAACAGTTGCTCCAAGCTCTACAGCTGGAACTGTGCTAAGTGCACCACCCATTTTACCGATAGCTGTACGGCAAGCACTTGCGATTACTACTTTCTTATTAGCCATTTTTATATTCCTCCTATTTTTAAATGGTTTATTCTGCTTCGTATTCTTTGGCTTCTTCTTCGCCATTTAATACTCTTAATGCACCTTGTGCAAGAGCAATCATTTCTCTTTCACCAGGAATTGATACAACTGGTGCGATCCAATCTGTATAAGAAGCGATTGCATCTGTAACATCTTTACCATATGCAATACCACCTGTTAATAAGATTGCATCTACTTTACCCTTCATAACAACTGAAAGAGAACCAATATCTTTTGCGTGTTGGTAAATAAATGCTTCTTTCACAAGTTTTGCATTCTCATCACCATTTTCAATCATCTTATTGACTTCACGCATATCAGCAGTACCTAAGTATGCAGCAATACCTGCATCTCCTACTGCTCTTTTCATCATATCGTCTACTGTAGCGTATTTACCTGAATAGCATAAACGAATCAAATCACCAACAGGAACAGCACCAGAACGAGTTGGAGCGAATGCACCATCGCCATCAAGACCATTGAACATATCAATCATCTTTCCATGGCTTAATGCACCTGTTGTACATCCTCCACCCATATGAGCTACGACAAGGTTAAGATCTTCCATCTTCTTACCAATGCTCTTAGCGTATTCACGAGCTACTGCTCTCATATTTAATGCGTGGATCTTAGATACTCTCTTGATTTCAGGCATACCTGATAAGCGAGCTACATCTTGTAATTCATCAACTGCTGTTGGATCTACAATATAACTAGGACAACCAACTTGTTCACCAATCTTACGAGCAAGTAGACCACCTAAGTTAGCAGCGTGATCACCATTTAACGCAATCTCTAAGTCATGTTTGATCGCATCATTGACTGTATAAGTACCAGCTGTAATTGGATGAAGATATCCACCTCTACCAACACAAGCATCTAAAGACTTAATATCAAAATTGATGGAATCTAAATAATTCATGATAACTTCATATCTGAAGTCTAATTGAGAGAATGTTGTTGGAAATTTATTCATCTCACTAACAGGATGATTTAAACCTGTTTCATTAACCAGAGTCTCATCATCAAAGATGGCAATCTTTGTGGATGTAGAACCTGGATTGATTGCTAGAATTTTCTTACCCATTTTCTTAACCATTCACTTTCTTCATATGATCACTTAATACTGCAGCTAAGGCAATAGAATTGATCTTTACCTGTTTAGAATCACTTCTAGAAGTGAGGATAACAGGAGCAGTTGTACCAGTTAAGATACATCCGATTTGAACATTTGGAACTAAATGATCAATTGCTTTATATGTGATATTACCAGCATGAATATCTGGGAATAAAAGAATATCTGCACATCCAGCACATGGTCTGTTTTCAGCACCCTTTTCCTTTGCAGCTTCAATATCTAATGCGATATCTAATGACAATGGTCCATCAACGATACAATCTTTGATTTCTCCAGCTTCATTTGCCTTACGTAATTCATCCGCATCTACAGTATTCTGCATTTTTGGATTCACAACTTCTACAGCAGCTAATGGAGCTACTTTTGGTGTTTCTACTCCGCAAGCTCTAGCTACATCTACTGCGTAATTAACGATTTGCTTCTTAGCTTCTAAATCAGGATAAGGTAAGAACGCAACATCTGTTAAAAATAATAATCTATCAATTGTAGGAACTTTAAATACGGCAACATGTGATAATGTTTTACCAGTTCTTAAACCAACTTCTTTATTTAAAACACTCTTTAAAAAAGTCGCTGTAGGAACGATTCCTTTCATGTACATATCAGCTTCACCATCATGTACAAATTTAACAGCAGCTAAAGTAGCTTCTGTAACGTCAGGAACGTTCACGATCTTATATTCATCGAGATTCATTCCAATTTCATCTGCAATTTCCTTGATCTTTTGTTCATCACCAACCAAAATTGCATCAACGATACCATCTTTGTGAGCTTCATCAACAGCTTCTAATACCGCATGATCTTGTGCGTTTGCGACGGATAAGATCTTTTTCTTACCATCTTTTGCCTTCGCAATTAAATCACTGAAATCTTTACTCATATTTCTTTGTAAAACTCCTTTACCATGAAATATGTTAAACTATTCACAATCATAATTCAATGATTTAAATGAATTATTTGTGAAAATTTTAACACTTTGTGAAACCCTATTAAACACGCACAAATTTAAGCGCTTTCATCTTATTTTTCTTTACAAATCTTTCATATCACTGTTACAGTAATTAAGCGAGGTAATAAAAAATGAAAGCATGTTATCCAGGTACTTTTGACCCACTTACAATTGGTCATTTAGATATTATTGAAAGAGCAACAAACATATTTGATGAAGTAGTCGTTTTGATCAATCATAATCCACGTAAACAATGTCTATTTACGGAAGAAGAAAGAAAATCAATGATTGAGAAAAGTATAGCTACCCTACCTAACGCTTCTAAGATCACAGTTAAGATTGGAAAAGGATTAACTGTTAATATCACTGAACAGTTGGGCGCAAAAACAATGATCAGAGGCATTCGTGCAGTTACTGATTATGAATATGAATTAGCGACTGCGACTGCCAATATGAAGATCAATCCTAATGTAGAAACATTCTTTCTCATTGCTAGACCAGAATATACATTCTTATCTTCTTCTACAGTGAAAGAAATTGCCATGAATGATGGGGATATCACAGAATTTGTTCCATCCCCTATTCTTCAGGATGTCATTGAAAGACTAAAATAAAAAAATCATCTCTTATGAGATGATTTTTTACTTATCTAACAATATCCTTTAAAGACTTACTAGCCTTGAAACCTGGAACCTTTGTTGCAGGAATTTCGATAGGTTCTTTTGTCTGTGGATTGATACCAGTTCTTGGAGCTCTTTCTTTAACTTCGAACTTTCCAAATCCTGTAATATCAACTTTGTTACCTTCCTTTAATTCTTCTGTCATTGTAGTGAATAAAGTATCAATAACTTCTAATGCAAGTTTCTTTGTGATATCTAGTTCTTCAGCAACTTTATCAGCGAGTACTTTTTTATTTACGTTTTCCATATTTATACCTCCTATATGGTGCAATTATTCTACCATGTGAAATGATTTATACAATACTTGACAATGAATATTTTTTAACTTCTAGATTCTAATAATTCCAGTACTGTCGCAAGATTTTCATGGTTTAAGTTTTTGACGCCTGCTGCACATGCGTGACCTCCACCATGGAATCGTTCCGCAATATCATTGATCTTGGTTTGCTTTGCACGCAAAGAACCATCATATAATATTTCACCATCTACTGTCTTTTCAGTAAAAACGGCCCAAACATTGAAATCTTTAACGTTTCCAAGTTTTCCAACAAAGCTTCTAGCTTTAGATGCATCAAAGCCATAAGAACGATAATCATTTTCAGGAATAATTACATACGCAAAGCTTTTATTTACGATCTTAGTATGTTCGATCATATATCCTGTAAAACGATAACCATTCATACTATTATCAAATACATCATGAGAAATACTAGAAAGATTGATTCCTTTAGAAGCTAGAATACCTCCTGCTTCTAATGTCTTTGATGTTGTATTACTTGTAGTATAGTTTAAAGAATCTGTTAATAATCCACGATATAGATATTCTGCGGTCTTCTTAGAAAAGATCTTATCTTCATGTTCATGAAAGAAGAATGGAAGGATCTCACATACCGCAGCTGCAGTATCATCTATAAATAATAGATCACCAAAAGGTTCTTTGTTTGGATGATGATCGATCTTAATGACATATTTAGCCTTTAAAAATCTTTGATCATCAACACGTGGAGCGTTAGCACAATCCACAACGATAGCTAATGAATTTTCTATTGTTTTCTCATCAATAACATCATTCTCTGGCCATTCAGCTTGATCACACACTTGTTCTCCACAAACATAAACTTGTTTATCTGGATAGTTTTCTTTGATCCAATTTTGTAATCCAAATTGAGATCCACATGCATCGCAATCAGGATTTTCATGTCTAAAGATCGTTATGATCTTAAAAGATTCTATTGTTTCTAATAATCCATCAAAATTCATCATTAAAGTCCTAAAATACGAACAGTATCTCTAGCGATGACTAATTCTTCATTTGTTGGACAAACAACTACTTCAACCTTAGAATCTTCTTTAGAAATCTTTAATTCATCACCATGACATCCAGCATTTGCTTCATAATCAATGGATAGAGACATACATTCTTCCAAAGCTTTTAATACTTTTTCACGAATCAAAGAATCATTTTCACCAATTCCAGCAGTAAATGCGATAGCGTCAACATGACCTAATTGAGCGAAATATCCACCAACGACATTAACGATACGGTTGATATAAAGATTGATCGTACGAATAGCTCTTTCATCACCATTCTCATAAGCTGCTTCAATATCTCTACAATCAGAAGAAATACCAGAAACACCTAACATACCAGATTTCTTATTTAAGTAGTTATCCATATCCTTAGGAGTTACACCTAACTTGTCTTCCATGTAGAATACAACTGTAGGATCGATGTCACCACATCTTGTACCCATCATGATTCCACCTAAAGGTGTAAGACCCATAGATGTGTTAACGACTTTACCATTCTTGATAGCAGTGATAGAAGCACCATTACCTAAGTGGCAAGTGATCATATTCATAGAATCAACGTCCTTACCTAACATTTCAGCAGTTCTACGGTTTACATACCAATGAGATGTACCATGTGCACCATAGCTACGTACTTTATAATCTGTATACCATTCATATGGTACTGGGAATAAGTAAGATTCTTCACCCATTGTTTGATGGAAAGCTGTATCAAAAACGAATACATGCTTGATTTCTGGTAATGCTTTACATAAAGCTCTGTAACATACTAAATGAGCTGGATTATGTAATGGCGCTAGATCACTTAGTTCTTCTACTTTATTAACAACGTCTTCTGTAACTTCAACGCTTTCTGAGAAGTAAGAACCACCTTGTACGATTCTATGTCCTGCACCCTTGATTTCATCCAATGAAGAAACGATACCATTAGATACTAATTCTTCTAATAGAAGATCAACAGCTACTTGATGATCTTTAATAGGTAGTTCCTTTGTTTTCTTTTCACCATTTACTTTGATCGTAAATGCACCCATATCCTGACCAATTCTTTCAGCCTGGCCACTTGTTAATACAGTTTCACTTGGCATGTCATATAGTTGAAACTTTAAAGATGATGATCCTGAATTCACTGCGATAACTTTACTCATAATTTCCTCCAATTTCGCTATTTTCTAATGCATCAATATAAGAAAGTATAGAAGGATCTTCTGTGCTTTCTCTTATTTTGTCGTAAATGCTTTGTCTCTTTTTAAAAGATTCATTACATTTTAAAATTGATTCATAAGTTTCTAATTCCTGTTTAACACGTTTAATGGTGTCATAAACTGCAGTTCTAGAAACTTTATTATTTTCTGCGATTTCTTGATACGAATAATCTTCCCTAAAATAATCATTACAGATCTTTTGTTGATTTTCCGTTAACAATCCACCGTAAAAATCTAATAATTCATTCACTAAAAACTTATCCATTATGGTTTAAACCTTCAGAAATACTATATAGATAAGAATCTAGATCAAATGGTCTCAAATCATCTGGTTGTTCACCCAATCCTAAATATAGGACAGGAACATGTAGTTTGTGTTTGATGGCAAGAACGATACCACCCTTCGCTGTTCCATCCATTTTTGTTAGGATGATTCCAGTAAGCTTTGTACTTTGTGCGAATACTTCAGCTTGTGCTAATCCATTCTGTCCAGTCGTAGCGTCTAATACCAACCAAGTATTATGAGGTGCTCCCTCAATTTCTCTACTCGCAACTCGATTCATCTTTTCAAGTTCTTTCATTAAATTGACTTTATTTTGTAGACGACCTGCTGTATCACAAATCAAGATATCTGCACCTTTCTCAACAGAAAACCTACATCCATCAACGATTGCTGCGGAAGGATCTCCATTCTCTCTACCTTTAATAACAGGACAATTTAATCGTTCTCCCCACTTTACTAGTTGATCGATAGCACCTGCCCGGAAAGTATCCGCCGCAACAAACGCAACTTTCTTTCCTTGGTTGACCCACATATTCGCAAGTTTTGCGGCTGTTGTCGTTTTACCAGAACCATTGACACCTTCTAAGAAGAAAACTGTCGTTCCATTTTCATTCCAAGTAACAGGAACGTCAGGATATTCTTCATAGATTTCTTTCATGATTTCCATTAAGAAGTTCATTGTCCAATGAAAAGTTAAAGATGGAAAATCATTACATTTTTCTTTTAACTTATCACAGATCAGATCAGCAGTTTCGATTCCTACATCACTTTCTAAAAGAATAATGGTCAATTGTTCAAGAAAATCGTCATCACAACCATGGAATTCATATTCCATTTTGCTAAGCTGATCACCAAACGTTGCGTTTGTCTTTTGAAATCCAGATAAATATTGTGCTTTATCTTCTTTTTTAGAAAAAGCTTCTTTTAACTTGTCTAAAAAACTCATGCTTGTTCACCTGGATCAGCTAAATTGACAGCTTCCTTTAATTCAACCTTTAACATCTGAGAGACACCTTGTTTCTGCATCGTTACACCATACAATACATCCGCTTTTTCCATTGTACCAACACGGTGTGTAACAACTAAGAACTGTGTTCTATCTGTATAGTTATGTAAGAAAGACGCAAATCTTTCTACATTACCTGGGTCTAACGCAGCTTCTACTTCATCTAAGATAACCAGTGGAACAGGTTTGACTTTTAAGATTGCGAATAATACACATAAGGCAATCAAGCTCTTTTCACCACCAGAGAATAACATATTATTTTGTACTGCTTTTCCTGGAGGTTGTGCGTCAATATCAATACCTGTATTTAGTAAGTCGCTAGGATCAAGTAAAATCAATCTCGCTTTACCACCACCATATAAACTTCTAAAGATATCATTGAAAGCTTCATTGATCGAATCAAACATTTCTTTGAATTGTTTCTTCATAATTGAATCCATCTCATCAATAGCGGACAAGATCTTATCTCTACTTAAAGTCAATTCTTCAATGTTTTTCTTTAACGTTTCATATCTTTCATTTACTTCAGAATATTCTTCTGGAGCGTTCATATTGATATTACCTAAATGTTCAATCTCACTTCTTAATTTCGCTACTTCTTCTTTTGCGTTTTCAACGATTTCATTAGAGATCTTTGATTTCGCAAAGTCATAAGTCATTTGATATTCAGAAGCTAATCGTTGTAGATGTGTTTCCATTCTTGTTTCTTGTCTACCACGATCGATCTTGATTTCATTTGCACTCGCTTCAGCATTCTTAAGTTCTTTACGCATTTGTGAAAGCTGTGCTTCCTTACGTTCAATATCAGAATTCAATGAAATGCGATTATCACGTTTTACTTTGATTTCATTTGTAATCGTATCTCTTCTTGAATATGCTTCATTCAAACGAATAACAAGATCATCAGCGTGAGCTTGAGACGTAGTTTCATCATCAACATCTTCAGGTTGTAATAAAGATAATTCATTTTGAAGTTTTTCATACTTCGCTTTTTTAGAATCAACAACTGGTTCTAAAGCAGCTGCAGCGTATCTCTTTTCTTGAAGATTTCTTGCGGCAGATTCTCTTTGTGAATTTGCAGCTTCATATTCTTTTCTCGCAATTTGAACTCTTGCCTTTTCAGAATCTAGACGAACAGCTAAATCTTCAGCTTCTTTCTTCATCGTAACAAGGTTCGTATTATGTTTATTCTTACCACCTGTCATAGATCCGCCACGATGAATGACTTCTCCATCCAATGTTACGATCTTATATTGACGATTTGTTAAGGCAGAAAGTTGATTACCATTTTCCATCGTATCTACGATCAATACATTGTCTAATAAGTTTTCAACGACTGGATCAAATTTAGGTTCATTTTCAACAAAAGCTGAAGCAGTTCCTAAATATCCTTCTGTATTTTCACAAACGATCAAATCTTCTTTTCTAACATATCTTGGTCTACAAACATTTAATGGTAAAAATGTTGCTCGACCACTCATGTTCTTTGTCAAGAAACGAATCGCATCACGTGCTGCTTGTTCATCTTGTGTAACGATATTATTCATCGCTCCACCAAGTGCCGTAGAAATCGCCTCTTCGTATCCCTTTTCAACATGTAATACTTGTCCAATGACACCTAAGATACCATGTAGCGCATTCACGTTATCCATGATTGATTTGATACCTTGTTGATTATTGAAAGGATTACGCATCAAAGAATCTAAAACATTCTTTCTATTTTCTAAAGTACGCAAACGATTCTCAGCTTGATCTAATTGAGAAGTCTTATCTACGATCATACCAGCTGCTTGATTCAATTGTTCAGAGAACAATTGTATTTCAGCATTCAACTTATCTAAACGTTGTTTACGATCTTCAAATTCAACTTTCGCAGCTTCAACAAGTTGTCTCATTTCTTTGGCTTTCGCCTCATTATCACCAGTTTCAACGATATACTTTCTTCTCTCATCCAATTCTGTTTTACGATTTTCTAAGGCAGAAACATCATTGAAGTTTTTCATCAATTCATCTTGTAAAGTCTGAATTTCTTTATCTAATGCATTGACTTGTCTTTTGGCTTCTTGAAGTTTTGTTTCAGAGATCTGAATATCTGTAGAATACATCGTTGTCTTTGTTTCGACATCAAATAAAGCTTGATTTAAAGATTCGATTTCTTTATTTGCTTCTTCGATTTCATTCACAAGAACAGTAATTTCAATTTCTTCTAATCTCGCTTTTTTCTCGCGATAGATCTCAGCTTTTCTAGCTTGACGCTTTAAAGGTGAAACTTGTTTTTCTAATTCATTCAAAATATCTGTTGAACGTTCGAGATTATCTTTCGTTCTTTCCAGTTTTGATAAACTTTCCAGTTTTCTTTTTTTGTATTTAGCGACACCAGCAGCTTCTTCAAAGATTCCTCTTCTCTCTACTGGCTTAGCGTCCGCAAATGATACGACAGTACCCTGAGAAATAATAGATAAAGAATCTTTTCCTAATCCTGTATCTAAAAACAAATCAACAATATCCTTTAAACGAACATTGTTATGATCAATCAAATATTCGGCATCTCCCGAATCACGAAATAAACGACGTGTAACTTCAATTTCTTCTTTTTCTGTGTTTAAGATGTGATTACTATTATCAAAAACAAGTGTTACTTCAGCCATATTTACTTTTCTACGATCTGCACTACCAGCGAAAATGACATCATTCATCTTTTCACCACGCATGCTTTTGGCACTTTGTTCACCAAGCACCCATCGTACAGCATCTGTGATATTTGACTTACCACAGCCATTAGGGCCTACGATACCTGTAATTGGACTATCAAATGAGATGATTGTTTTATCGGCAAAGCTTTTAAATCCTTGCATTTCAATTCTTTTTAAAAACATGAAACTCTCCTTTAATCCACACAAAATTATACCAAAAAATAGGCATCAAATAAATAAAAAGCGGACTTTTCCGCTTTGTGAAAAAATTACTTTTTTTCTTCGAGTAAAGATACGATCTTTTCTAAGGCAACTAACTCATCACTTTTCTTAGGCTCTTCCACATTTGTTTCTTCTTCATGATGGAATAAATGATTGATTTCATTCAATGTTTTTACGATCATGAATAACACAAATGCCATGATAACAAAGTTAATGACAGCTGTAATAAACTTACCATAAGCTAGATTAGCACCATTGATATTTACTGATAAAGAATCAAAGTTCATACCAGCGAACGTACCAAGTAAAGGTGAAATGATATCCGAAACTAAGGATGAGACGATATTTTGGAATGCAGCACCTATAATAACACCTACTGCCATATCCATTACATTGCCTTTTAACGCAAATTCTTTAAATTCTTCTAAAAACTTCTTCATAACATTCCTCCAAAATTTGTTTTTCTATTTTATCATGAAAGATCAAATAAGACCCATAACAATAAGGATTCTTTGAAACATAAACATCCGGTTCTAAGATCTCGGTAATGTTATCCTTATGAGAAACAGAATAAACATTTTGATTTAGATCTTTTATCTTATCAATTGGTTTACGAATAAATCTATCTTTGATAAACATCGCAACACGTTTTCCATATACAAGACGATATGTCTTTGGAATAAAGCCATAACGTTTTTCAAACGCATCTAAACTACTTTTGATTTGTTCATTATCCATTTCACTTGAGAATATAACACCTGATGCCCCTTTTGATAAAACATAAGCTAACGCATAAGAATTAGCTAGGTTCATAGTCATACCCGCAATACAGTTATTTAATGTATTGTTTAGATCACATACGCTAGATAAGATCGTTTCATTGAGTTCTAATGACTTTTCATTATTCTCATTAATGACAGGTAATACTGTTAAATCATTATGATCATAACCATGAATTTCTTTTAGCTCTTCATGTTTATCATCACTTTCATAAATGATCTTTGAAAGTGTACAATCAGGTTCCTTCATAGAAAATACATAATCTTTTTTACCTTGATTGACACGATATCTAGAACGTGCTTGATCAAGTAGTTCTAAGGCTTGTCTTCTTGTTTCATTCATCATAGAAACAGGCAAGAATACATTTTCTCTTTCTCCTTGGATATCAACGACTTCATATGGATATTCACCAGTCTTCTTTAATGATTTAAAAATAGACTTTTCATCTGTTGGTGCATTTTTTGCCAATTCAACGATCTGTTCAGAAACTTGTGTGATTGAATTTCCATTTTCATCAGAGGCAGTAACCACAAAAGGATTACCAACCTTAGCTTCATATGTCATATGAATTGGAATTCTTTTAGGATCATGAAGGATCTGATCATCGATCCATTCGATCAATTTAGAATCTGTTGTACGATGTAAAGATTGTCCCTTCTTAGGCATAGGATCATCAGGACAAGAGATCCAAACGACTTCACCCGCAACTGCGTGATTAACCAACATATCGTTTTTATAGATCTTATTAGCTGTTAAACCAGTATCATGTGGTTGATTAATGATACGCAAACCATCATGTTGGTTTAATTCTTTAGATAATTTGACTTGTACTCTACCATTTCTATAACTTAAGACTTTACCAATTTCAATTCCTTGGTGATTAGGACGATATTGACTCATTCTTTCTTCTACTGGTGTATGAAAGATATGGCCATCTGAAAATCCTCTATAAAACATAGATTCTAATTGAATCATTCTTTCTTTTGAAATCTTATATGGTCGATGCTCATAATATGCATCGATTGCTTCTCTAAAAGTACGTGTAACTAACCATACATATTCGCTTCTCTTCATTCTTCCTTCGATTTTCAAAGAAGCTACACCTGCGTCTAATAATTCTGGTAAACGATCAATGATATTAAGGTCTTTAGGAGAAAGAATATAATCTCCTTCATCAAAATGACTACCATCTTCTTTGAAGTATTTTAATCGACAACACTGTGCACACATACCACGATTAGCACTACGGTTCTTTGTTGCCGCTGACATCATACACTCTCCACTATATGAGATACAAATTGCGCCATATGAGAATACTTCGATCTCTACGCCTGTCTTACAAGCTTCTCGAATGACTTCAATTGGTGTTTCTCTAGCTAAAACGACTCTTTCTACACCTTCATTCTTCATCAGTTCAACACCTTTGATATTATGAATATGCATTTGTGTTGAACAATGTACAGGCATATCTGGATAACATGTTCTTACATAATGAAATAATCCAAGGTCTTGGATCAATATCGCATCACAATCATTTTCATATAAGAAATCTACTTCTTTCTTTGCGTTTTCAATTTCTGTTTCAAATAACATCGTATTGATCGTACAGTAGATCTTTACATTTCTTGTATGACAATAATGGATAGCTTCAATAAATTCTTCATGCGAAAAATTTCCCGCAAACGCTCTTGCCGAAAATGATTTTAATCCAAGATATACCGCATCACATCCCGCATTTACTGCAGCTTTTAAAGCTTCCATATTTCCAGCAGGTGCTAATAATTCAACTTTCTTCATTTAAAGTCTCCAAAATGATTTTATATTTATCTACTAGTTCATCTAAACGCATCTTCGCATTAGCAGAACTTGTAGATGGTAAACCGATATGTTTAATATCACATGTAATGTATCTTTCAAACAATTGTTGTGCTTTTTGACCTGTCAAAAAGATTCTTTGAATATGTGTCTGTTTCAACAATGAAGAAATATCATTTACTTTTACATTTGTGATAGAGGAATCACTACTTCCACTAATCTGACAAGAATGAACGACATCCCATAATGCGATATGATGTAAATGACAAAATTCAACTTTATCTTTGATTTCTTCTTGAAATAAAACAGACATTACTTTCCAAAATCGATTATTTTGATTTGCGTAATAGAAATTCTTTTCACGTGAAATAACAGATGGAAAAGAACCAAGTATCAAAACTTTACTATTCACATCATATACAGGTGGAAAAGGATGAACGACTTGAGTTACTTTTCCCATTCTTTCGCTAATCCACCTTCCGCTGTTTCTTTTAAAGAAATTGGTAATAAAGATCCTGTGTCTTTCATTGTCTCTACTACCATATCAAATGAAACCAAGTGCTTTCTAAAACGGGATAAGTATTTTGATAGATTTGCGGAATCTACCGCTCTTCTTACACCTACCGCATTTCTTTCAATACAAGGAATCATTACATAACCCATGACTGGATCACACGTTAGACCTAGATTATGTTCCATACCAATTTCAGCCGCATATTCGATTTGTTCCCTATTTAATCCTTTTAAATATGCACAAGCTGCAGCTGTCATAGAAACTGCAGTACCTACTTCCGCTTGGCATCCACCTACTGCACCAGAAATCGTCGCATTTGTTTTAACGACATTTCCAATGATGCCCGCAATGATCAATGCGTTTATGCACTTTTCTCTTGTGATTTCACAATCATTGTACGCATAGTACATAAATGCCGCTAGTACGCCACAAGCTCCTAATGTTGGTGCAGTTACACATGTATGTCCTGCCGCATTTTCTTCACTCGCAGCTAATGCATAAGACATCAAACGAATATCTCTTTGATCAGACATGTTCGCTTTTAGACCTTGTTTATATAGGTCATGTGCAGAACGAGTCATATGTAACTTACCAGGTAGTTCCCCTTCCGTAATCAATCCACGAGAAACACAATTACACATTTCATCTAAGATCTCACTTAAATATTCTTTAATACCTGGTTCATGTCTTTCAACATACGCAACCAATGTTTCTTCATTTTCTCTTGTGACACGGTAGATATCCTGTAGATTTTTTTCAGAATATACTTCATCATTGTAATCAACAGGATATTCTTTGATTTGAATGCTACCTCCACCAATGGAAAAGATGGTCCATTTTATACATTCATTTCCATTTTCATCTATCCCATATAAATAAAATCCATTCGGAAATTCTTCATCCCAATCTAGTTTAAAGATAACTTCACATTTTGCACCAAGTGTTTCTTTAATGATGGAATCTGTATGATGTCCTTTCCCCGTCAAAGAAAGAGAACCATACAATTCAACACGATAAGAATCATAACTTCCATTAACATCCAAAAATAATTTACAAGCTCTTTCTGGTGCTAATGTATGAGAGGAAGATGGACCTCTACCAATTTTATAAAGTTCTTTGATACCTTGCATGATTCCTCTCTCCATTCTTTATTAAAAATCTCTCAAAACTATTTTTAGGATCTAATATACCTTGTTTTACACCTTGATCGATTTCTGATAATTCATATAAATATGTTAATACTTTCTTAGCATTCAAAGTAGAAGAATCTTTCAGAACATAATAGATATATCCACTCTTCATATGCATTCGTGTACCTATTTCATCATTTGAATAACCATTTTCATGTAGTAAACGAACGTTATAGATCGTTCTCAATCTCTTCGATAACATCGCAATCATCGTCGTATAGTCATAATTTGCTAATAACATTTCATCTACCGCTTGCATACATCCTTCTAGATTACCAACAGTAAAAGATGATGTTAAATGGAAAATATTAACTTCTGAATTCAATGATACTAAATGTTTAATATCTTCAAGATCAAGATTACTTTCTCCATACATGACTAACTTATCTAATGCGGAATGAAATAATGTCGTGTCATTATTTACTCTTTCAAGTAATTCATTCAAGGCTGTCTTAGTTAATTGAAGGTCATGTTTCTTTAAAGATCTATCAACATATTTATGAAATTCATTCTCATCCATCTTTTTAAAAGAAACAACTTCCGCATGATATAGATCTAATAACTTGTAATCTTTCTTTCTAGAATCTGCTTGATATCCATAACACGCAAAAATCAATAATGTACTTGGATTCTCATTTTGAAAATATTGTTCTAAACGTTCTAACCTTGTATCTCGTTTCTTTGCCTCATTTTCTTTTCTCTTCTTTACAGCTGGAGAATCCGTTTTTAATACTTTCTCAGCTTCTTTACTAGAAGACGATAAAAAGAAAGGATTCTTTACAATGACTGCTTTACGATCTTCATCAAACAAAGAAAAAGAATCACATTCAACGAGTACTGATTCAATATTAAAAGAACGTTTATCAGACGCATCAATTGAAACGATATGATCTCGATCAATATTGAATTTCTTTAATAGATTTTTAATACCTTCTTCTATACGAAATAGGTCTTCTCCACAATATACATAAATTGACATGCATCTATTATAACAAACCAATCTCAAAACGAGACGTAATAAACAAATTAAAGTGATAAAAACATAGAATCGTTATATCCCCACTTTCCTTTGTATCAAAATATGGAATATGTCTCTTTAGTAATTTCTGAATCGTTTCAATACTAGGATGATGATAAATAGAATACGCACCGCTTGATATTAACGCTATTTTAGGTTGAACTTGATCTAGGAATTTATCGCTTGAAGAAGTTTTAGAACCATGATGACCAAGTTTTATCACATCACATGATAATTTTGGATGATTCTTTAAGATCTCCTTTTCACTTTCTTCACTCGCATCTGCCATTAAACAAACATTTAAATCATTGAGATTCAATACGTTAACGATTGAGCTATCATTTTCATCATCAGTATCTAATGAATTGATATCTAATAGTTCATAAATATTAGAACGTATCTTATTTTGATGAGTCAGTATTAATTGATCTACTAGGTAATCATTCATAATATTTGTTTGATTTCCACTATGATCGTCATCACTATGTGTAATGATCAAAGTATTAAGCGTATTGATTCCTTTCGCATCGAGAAATGTACTTAATGATCGATAAGCAGAAGGTTTTCCAGTATCAATCAAAATATTATCACTATTCATGGGTGCCCTGATCAAAATAGAATCACCCTGTCCAACATTAATAACAGATAGTTCCATACATGGATGAAATAAACCAGTGAGTTGAAAAAAGAATAGTAAAAGAATAGCGTTTCTATAGAAATGTTTTTTCTTTATCATTCTCAAACAAAGAATATACCCTATTGTTCCAATTCCTAAGATTGAACCATTCAATACAAAACGATCACTGATTTGATTTAGACAGTTTATAACGATCGTAATAGGTTCAAATAAAGAAACAGAACATAACAAATAGATCAAGGATGTCATAAACAAAAGTCCATTCAATCTTTGAATGATTGGATACAAGAATGTTCTAACAATATTGATAGATTGAAATAATAGACTTTGAAGAATAAAGATACAGAAATAAATACCACTCTTTTTATTCTCTTGAAAAAGAAAAGAATAGCGATATACAGCTGGAATCAAGAAAGAGGCAGACATGATTTGTTTCGGATATAAGATCATGATCAAAGTCATAACGATTCCTGTACATTTTTGATATGAAAAATGATTTTTTAAGATTCGGAATAATAAATTCTCTACAACCAATAATGGACATCTATAGATGATCATTAAAAGAATAGATAAAACAATATTAATATGATTTCTTTTCTTTTTATCTATAAAGTACTTTAAGATCCAATCTATCATCAATAACATTCCAGAATAAGAAAATCCATTTTCATTCATCCAATCTTTCTCTTCATCTACTTTGATATTTAAAAGAGATTTATAAAGTATCGTTTGGATTTCAGGATCATCTATATTCGATATCTTATTTTGTATCCAATGTCTAATTGAAAAATGATTCTGAACAAAAGAAATATCATCTTCTTGTAAAGAATAATAAACATCTTGATTTGATAACCACTTTGAATAATTAAATCCAAAGAAATGATATGTAGGTTCAATTTCTTGAGGTGTTCCAATCATTAGATATTCACCATCATATTCTAGTGGAGATTCTGTATATACGATAACTTTTTGATTTCCATTTTCTAATATTGAATAATTCGTATTTACTTTTCTTGCGTAACCTGTTGTAATCGTAGGTATCGCAGAAGAATAAAATGGAATACAGCTAATCATACATACTAGCAATAAGTAAATAAAAGAATGATCTCTTGTTCGAAAGTACCACAGCACTAAAACACTAATCAATGATTGGATCCATAAATACTCTCGAAACACCAAAAATAAAAATACAAGAATGGAGAATAATACAACATTCTCTTTTACACTTCTCATAAAGTAATAGAATCCTTGATCTTTTCAAATTTAGATTCACCAATTCCTTTTACATTCATTAGTTCCTCTAATGTTTGAAATAAACCATTTTCATTTCGATACGTAATGATCCTAGAGGCTAATGAAGGTCCAATGCCACTAAGTGTTGTTAATTCATCTTCTGTAGCGGAATTGATTGAAATCTTACTCATAATGGATGTCGTAGAAGATTGTATTGGTATCGTAACAACATCAGCATCTTTTAATACAGTGTATGGATTTAAAGAAGAGATATCCGCATCATCTCTTAAAGCGACCATGCTTAAAACATCATTGATCGTAGCGTACATAGGTAATTCTATGTCCTGTTCTTCATGAACAGCTCCTTTAACATGTACACGTATCGTTGATTCCGTAGGATCTGATAATACGATTGGTGTTAGATTCACAAATAACACACCACATAATAATAAAAATAGAATAAGCGTTTGTCTTTTCATATAAAAGCACCTCCACCTATCCTATTCACAGTTTTTTTTGAAATTCCAAAAAAAATATCAGAAAATTCTGATATTTTTGATTACTTGATTGAAAGAATTTCAACTTTATATGGTTTAGAAACTTCAACAGTAACAACGTCTCCAACCTTACAACCTAAGATTGCTTGAGAAAGTGGAGTTTCATTAGATACTCTACCATTTAAAGGATCAGCTTCTGTAGAACCTACGATCTGGTAAGTTTCTTCTTCCTTAGTATCCTTGAACAACAATTTAACTGTACTACCAATTTGAACATTCTTTCCCTTTTTCTTAGAGCTAATTAATTCATAATGTCCAACTTGTAACATGTTTTCCAATTCTTGGATACGATGTTCAACTTCAGCCTGCTTATCTCTAGCAGCATCATAGTCAGCGTTTTCACTCAAGTCACCTTGAGATCTAGCTTCTGCTAATTCTGCTTTTACTTCTTCACGGACAACATGAACAAGATTATCATATTCATCTTGTAACTTTTTAAGACCTTCTTCCGTGACATAAATCTTGTTTTCTTCAGCCATTTTATTACTCCTTATACATGCTTGTGTATTATAGCATCGTCTTCAATAGGATGCTAGAAATTTTTGTATTCAACAAATCGATTGCGACAGTATTGGCACCACCTTCTGGAATGATAATATCCGCAAAACGTTTCGATGGTTCAATAAAGGACTCGTGCATTGGACGTACAGTAGAAGTATATTGCGTTACAACAGACTCCATTGTTCTTCCTCTTTCTTGAACGTCTCTGTTTAATCTACGAATAAATCTAATATCTGCATCTGTATCTACAAAGACTTTAATATCTAATAGATTTCGAATACTTTCATCTTGTAAGACAAACAAACCTTCTAAGATCAACACATCACAAGGTAAACAAACTTCTGTCTGATCACTTCTTGTATGATTAACATAATCATATGTTGGTTTATTAATAGAATTTCCATTAATGAGTTCATTTACTTGTTGAACTAATAGATCATTATCAAATGCATCTGGATGATCATAGTTTGTTTTAACTCTTTCACTCATTGGCTTATTTGATTGATCTTTATAATAGTCATCCTGTCGAATGACCAATACTCTAGTCATATCTGAAAACTCTTCTTGAATATGTTTTGAAATAGAAGTCTTTCCAGATGCTGATCCTCCAGCAATTCCAATAATTAATGGTTTCATAGTTCTTTCTCCAAATAACGAATCAATCGATCATCTTGATCATAATAAAATTCATAATAGAATTCCTTTTTATCAATTAACATCTTCTTTAAGAAGATACGATCACCTTCCCAAAGATCCAATTTGAATATATCCTCTTCTTTCACTTCTACCAAAGTACCTTCATCACATTTTTGATGAATATCAGAATCATATGTACCAGTATAAATGATACATGTTTCATCTTCTACATGAGGATAATGAAATTCAATCACTCCTTGTTTATCTAAATCTTTGATTTCTAAACCAGTTTCTTCAAATACTTCTCGATAAGCACATTGTTCATAGGTCTCATTCTTTTCTACTTTTCCACCTACTCCAATATACTTCCCCTGATTTACATCATTTTCTTTTTTATTTCTCAATAGAAATAACCAAGATCCATCTTTCTTTAAATAAACACAAGTACTATATTTCATAATCAATAACAATTTAGATATTTCGCAACATTCGCATTATGTTCATCTAATGTTTCCGCATAATGAACTGTTCCATCCCCACCAGGACATACTTCAGCCATAAAGTAGAGATAATTTGTATCTGCTGGTGAGATAGCTGCCTGTAATGCTGCTTCTCCAGCATTTTCGATAGGACCAGGTGTTAGACCAGCGTTCTTATATGTGTTATATGGTGAATCATAATCCGGATTAGCTTCACATGATTGCCAATTATCTTCTTGTTTATCAAAATCAATTGCGTAACAAACCGTTACAGAACTTTGAAGCATCATTCCTTGATCTAGTCTGTTATAGAATACTGAAGCTACTTTGGCTAGATCATCTGGATTTGTACCTGCTTCGTATTGGATGATAGAAGCCATTGTATAGATCTCAGCGATACTATGATTACTAGATTCGATTTGATCTTTATATTTGTTAAATACAGTTAATGTTTGATCTAATAAAGTCGTTGTGATTTCTTCAGCAGTCGTTTCTTTATTCACATAATATGTTTCTGGTGCTAAGTAACCTTCTAAATAAATTCTTACACCATCTTTGAACATTTCATCTGTAATAAATGGATATTTTTCTTTTTGAGAAGAGATCCAATCTTTATCATTCCAAAGAGTTAATAATTCATCTGCACCTACATTTGTGACTTCAGCGAATTTGTTAGCAGCATCCTTGGCCCAATCACCTTCAATGACAGTAACGGAAACTTGGTCTCTCTTAGCAGCGTTTTGATCATTCAAATACGTGAACATTTGTTTGATATCCCAACTCTTATCCAAAGTGAATAGACCTTGTTTAACATCAGTTAAGTTAAATAATCTAGCGTAAGTATAAGCGACATCAGCATTCTTGATAATGCCTTCTTCTTGAAGCTTATTCGCTACATCCTTAACTGTAGAACCATCTTCTACCATAAAACGAACTTCTTCGCTTGTTGAAGTTACAGGTTGTAATCCGTTATAGATCGTAAAGACGCCTACACCTAAGACAATCAATAAAATAACAATAATTCCAGTTACGATCTTTTGGATCATAGGAGTCTTCTTTCTCTTTTTCATTCTGATTGCCCTTTCTTCCTCTGATTCAAAATCATTTTGAGGAATGTATGCTTCTTTATATAATTCTTCAAAAGGAACCTTATTTGTCTGAACAACAGGTTGTTTAACTGTACGAGCGTGTTTTGGAACACTACCTGTATTACTTTCACCTAGTGCTTCAGATAATTCATCCTTTACTTCAGGTAATGGATCATCATCAACCTTTGTCTCAACAACTTCTTCCTGTGTATCTTCTAATGCAGCTGATAATTCATCTTCTACACCTGGATCTTCGTCCTGTAAGGAAGCAGGAATTTCAGGATCCACTAATTTTAGGTTTTTATCAGTCACCCATTTCGTACGACCATTATCAACGATCTTATAACGACTTGTATTTGGATTGAAATCTTCAATTTCAACTTCATTTCCTAAATAATCGATCTTAGTACCATTACGATATTTTTGACCTTCTTTTAAAGCGTCTAGATCTAGATCATCTTCTGTATTTTCTAAGACCATTGTTTTTTCAGTAGGATCTTCTTCTACTTTAGGTGCTTGAATATCTTCATGTAAAAGATCTGTGACACTAGGAATTCCAGTTGTTTGATCATATACATTAACTTCATCTAAAGCTTTATTCACATTAGAATGTTCCTTTTGTGGTGTAGGTTCAGGAACAGGTTCTCCATTTTCACGTAAGATCCTCATCGCACGTGTTTTTTCACCTAATACCACATCAGGCAATTCATCTAATTCATCAAAATCAATTTCATCGTTTCTCTTGTTATCAGACATTATTCATCTTCCTCCAAGAAAGCACCTAAAACTTCCTGGCACATCTCCCATTCAGCTTCATCCGTAATTTCATTCATATTTCCATCTTCATCATAGCTATATGCATAGACATTTCCATCATTCGCATTAGCATCTGTGAATAAAACATAGCTTTTTCCATTCTTATCATCTTCAAAAGTTAAAATGATTTCAACTTCCTTTTCTTGACCATTCTCATCTGTAATCGTCATTACCTTTGAATCTTCCATATCGATCTCCCTCTCAAATCAAAAGGCGTTTAGCGCCTTTATTGTTGTGAATCCAAATATCTTTGTAGGATCTGAACAGCAGCTAACTGATCAATTTTCTTCTTACGATGTTTTCTTGATACATCAGCCATCAACAAAATAGATTCAGATTCTTGTGTCGTATTTCTTTCATCCTGCATTTTTACAGGAAGTCCACTTTCAACTTCTAATACTTTTCCAAATTCTAAACAAATTTGTGCTCTTTCAGCAATGTCACCGTTTTCCAATAATGGTAGACCTAAAACGATGATATCCGGTTTCAATTCTTCTACGACTTCTAATACACGATCCATCGCCGTATCATAATCATCTGGTTTAAAACGAATCGTTTTAACAGTAGACGCAATAAAACCAGTTTCTGAAAAACTAACACCACAAGTAACACTACCTAAATCAAGACCTAGGTATTTACTCATTATTTATTTTCCTCTAAATAGAAACGAACAAGTTCTTCAATGATTTCATGTCTTTCAATAGAAGAAATAACACTACGAGCATTATTATGTGAAGAAATATAAGCAGGATCATTACTAATCAAATATCCTGCAAGTTGATTGATCGCATTATAACCTCTTTCGTTTAGTGCTTTTTCAACATGTTTAAGTACTTCACGGATATTCTCTCTTCTCAATTCTTCCGCAGAGAAACTAATTGTTTCCGTCATATTTTTCTGTGTCATAATAAGTCCTCCTTATGCACAATATTTTACTCTATTAATCGTAAAAAGTATAGAATTCTAAGCCTAAAAACAAGAAAAAGATAGGAGCTAAGCTCCTATCTCTTTGTTACTTTAATAATTCTCTTACTTTAGCGATAGCTTCATCGATCTTAGAAGAGTCCTTCGCACCAGCTTGTGCCATATCAGCTCTTCCTCCACCATTACCACCACAGATCATGGCAGCTTGTTTTACGATGTCGCCAGCTTTGATACCTTTATCAATTGCTTCTTTACTAGAAGCACATACAAATGTTGTCTTACCATCTACTACATTAGAAACAAACACAAAACCATTTTGTAATTTATTTCTTAACGTTTCAGCGTATTCTTTCAATCCCTTTGAATCTTTACCTTCAAGCTTCAAGATCAACGCATTTACACCATTGATTTCTTCTGCTTTGCTTAAAACAGAATCAGCTTCAGATGCCATAGCTTTACTTTCAGCATCACTTACAGCTTTCTTCAAAGTCGCATTTTCTTCTAATAACTTTAAGATTCTTTCTTGAAGACCATCATAGTTCTTCATCTTTAAGATCTTCGCAGTTTCAAGAAGATATTCTTCTTCCTTCTTAAAGGAGTTATAAGATTCCATCTTTGTTTCACATGTGATACGTCTTACACCAGAACCTACAGATTCTTCAGAAACGATTCTAAATGAACCAAGATCATTTGTGTTATTGACATGTGTTCCTCCACAGAATTCCTTAGAGAAATCACCCATTGTTACGACTCTGACTTCATCGCCATACTTTTCATCAAATAATGCTGTAGCGCCTGTCTTCTTCGCATCCTCAATTGCCATGACTTCTGTTGTTACTGGAATAGATTCATTGATCTTTTCGTTAACGATCTTTTCAACTTCCTTCAACTGTTCGTCTGTTGGCTTTTCAAAGTGTGTAAAGTCAAATCTACCATATTCAGGACAGTTATAAGAACCAGCCTGAGCGATATGATCACCTAATACTGTCTTTAATGCAGCCTGTAATAAGTGTAAAGAAGAGTGATTTGCACGTGTTCTTTGACGGTTTGCGTAATCATATTCACCTTCTAATGTATCTCCAACATGTAATGTTCCTTCTACATTAGAAATATGATGTAAAGGTTGTTTATGAGGTGCTTTTTGTACATCAACTACATCTGCCTTGAAAGTATCATTCCATACTTTACCAGTATCAGCGCACTGACCACCACTTTCAGCATAGAAACATGTTTCACTTAAGATGACATCTCCTTCATCACTTAAAGAGTCAACTTTGACACCATCTTTAAATAATCCAATGACTTTGCCGCTAGAATGTGTATCTGTATAACCAGTAAATTTACTATCCTCAGTGAAATCCATTAGATCAGCAGATTGACCATGCATACTTTGTTCATTTCCACGAGCAGCTCTAGCACGTTCCTTTTGTGCAGCCATTTCCTTTTCAAATCCTTCAGAATCTACAGTATATCCATTATCTAATGCGATTTCTTCTGTTAATTCTCTAGGATATCCATATGTATCGTATAACTTGAATACGACTTCACCAGGTAATTGTTTTGTGTCTGCGTGTTCTTTTAACGCATCATTCAATAAAGCTTCACCATTATTCAATGTCTTATGGAAACTTTCTTCTTCATTGCGAACAAGCTTAGAAACAAGATCAACCTTTTCTAAGATATAACCATAATAATCTTTCATATTATCAGCACATACCTGTACTAAGTTATACATAAAGGATTCTTCAATTCCTAACTTGATGCCATAACGAACAGCTCTACGTAATACACGTCTTAATACATATCCTCTACCTTCATTAGAGAACATCGCGCCATCTGCTAGCGCAAATGTAACTGTACGAATATGATCGGCAATGACACGATAAGCCATCTTGTATTCTGCCTCATCATAAGAATGTTTTGCGTACTTTTCTGTTGCGTGAATGATTGGTAAGAATAAGTCTGTATCAAAGTTTGTTTCTCCATCCTGTAAGAAACATACAAGTCTTTCTAATCCCATACCAGTATCAATGTTCTTATGAGGTAGTTCTTTGTATTCGCTTCTTGGCATTTCACCAGGTCTACAATCATATTGTGAGAATACGATATTCCAAAGTTCTACATAACGATCATTTTCAATATCTTCAAAGAATAGCTTTTCACCAATTCCTTCAGGATCGTACTTCTCACCACGGTCATAGTAAAGTTCTGAGTCAGGTCCACCAGGTCCTCTACCAATTTCCCAGAAGTTATCTGAGTTCTTGGAAATATGAGACTCGATCATACCAGTCTTGACCCAGATGTTATACGCATCTTCATCATCTGGATAAACAGTAACATAGAGTCTTTCTTTATCCATTCCGATCCATTCTGGACTTGTTAAAAACTCCCAAGCCCAAGGAATAGCTTGTTCTTTAAAGTAATCTCCAATTGAGAAGTTACCCAACATTTCAAAGAATGTATGGTGACGTGCTGTCTTACCAACATTTTCGATGTCATTTGTACGAATACACTTTTGAGCGTTGGCAATTCTAGGATTTGCTGGTTTTTCTGTACCATCAAAGTACTTCTTTAATGTTGATACACCAGCATTGATCCAAAGTAATGTTGGATCATTGTGAGGAATCAAGCTTGCACTTGGTTCGATCATAAATCCTTTTGATTTAAAGAAATCTAAGAACATTTGACGAATTTGATTACCTGTTAAATTCTCTTTCATATAGCCTCCTAACAAAATAAAAAACGTTCCCAATAACAGGAACGTTATAAACGCGGTACCATCCTGATTCACATTTACATGTGCACCTTAATTACTTCCTTAACGCGGAACAACGTTATGTTTTTCATACTCTCTAAAGTAGCTTCACTAATATATCTCATGTAAAACATTCCACCAAATTGTTTCTCTCTCAAACATAGATATATCGTTACTTATCTTCTTCAACGATTTGCATATGTATGTTAGCACTATTTTACGATTGAAACAAGTTGAAACTAAAATTCATTCGATAAACTTTCAATGATATTTTCTTTCAATCTTGTTTTTCTTAAATGACGATCCACTCGATTACATCCATCCATAAACACTTGTTTATCACCGACCATCAACAAACACTTCTTACTTCGAGTTATAGCGGTATAGATCAACTTTCGATTCAACATGATCGTATGTTGACTCGTGAAAGGAATCATAACGATTGGATATTCACTACCTTGTGATTTATGAACAGAGATACAATACGCTAATGTAATGTCATTAAAGTTCTCTGGTTTATATTCTACATAATTGTTATCAAAATCAACTATGATCGAAGTGCGTTTATCTTCACTTAAATGGGATGGAACGATTTCTACGATCCTTCCAATATCTCCATTAAACACTAGATCATCAGGTTGGTTCTTTAATTGAAGGATTTTATCTCCTTCTCTAAATATTTGGTAACCAACATTGATTTCTTCCTTCTCTTTTGAAGGAGGATTAAATGCTTGTTGTAAGGCTTTATTTAAGACATGTATTCCAGCATTTCCGTTATACATTGGAGATAACACTTGAATATCATTGATGTCATAATTCTTTTCATAACATTGTTCAACTAGTTGAATAATGACATCTTTGATCTGAATCGATGGCACATCAAAAAAAGTAGTATCTTTTTGATATTTCTCAAAATCAATCGTCCCATCTAAAATATCTCTTGATAGAGAAATGACTCCACTTCCCTCTTTTTGACGATAGATATGTTTTAAACGAACGCTAGGAAAACATTCACTTTCAATTAAGTCACTTAAAACATTGCCACACGCAACAGATGGTAATTGATCTTCATCACCAATAATACAGATCTTTTTAATATTCTTACTAGCTTTTAATAGATTTGAAAAAAGATAAGTATCAACCATGGAAAACTCATCGATGATCAATACATCACATACAAGAGGGTTCTCTTCATTCTTTTGGAATTCATTGCTTTCTAAGTTCCACTCTAATAAAGAATGGATCGTAGAAGAATCAACATCACAGATTTCAGAGATCCTTTTCGCAGCTCTCCCTGTTGGTGCACAACAAGAAATATTACAACCTGGATATAACATTTTTAAAAGTGTGACCATAGCTTTAACGACAGTTGTTTTACCTGTTCCTGGACCACCCGTTAATATTGAAAAAGGTTCAGAAAATAATGTTGAAATAGCTTTTATTTGCGACTGATCATATTCAATACCAATATCTTTTTGTAAGTTTTCTAAATAATCTTCAAAAAGTTCTGGGTCATATGGATCAAGATGTTTATATGGAAAATAGGATAAAAATGAAGAGATGAACTTTTCAGAATCGAATTGTGCTTTTGGAAAGATCCTTCCATCATCATTCACTAAAGCTCTACTAATAACACATGTATCCAATGTAACATCAAAGTCAACTTCATATCCTTTTGTCTTTTTTAAGAATGATTCTTTTAATTCATCTAAAGAAATATACGAATCACCATTTTTCATACATAAGTTTTCACATAATGCGATCAAATACGCATGTAATCTTCTAGGATCATCTTTTTCAAATCCTAAAGAACTTCCTATCTTATCTGCAGTTGCAAATCCAAAACCATCTAATTCTTCTACAACACGATATGGATTCTCTTTTAATTTCTTTAAAGCTTCTTTCCCATACTTTTGATTGATACGAATAAGATTTCTCATACCAATTCCATGAATATTCATAAAAGAAACTAATTCCTGAAGTCCATCATCATCTTCTTGAATACCTTTAACGATACTATCGTATTGTTTTTTAGAGATCCTTTCTACTCTTAATAAACAATCAGGATCATCTTTGATTTCACTTAAACATTCTTCGCCTAATACTTCTACGATCTTTTCAGCCATCTTTTTTCCAATACCTGGAAATTTAGAACTGGATAAATAACGAATGATTCCTTCTCTTTCATTAGGTAAAGGCTTCTCTAAGGATTCCACTTTAAATTGAACACCATATTTTGGATGTTCTACATAATATCCTTGAATGTTATAAAGGACATCTTCCTCCACTTCAGGAAAGGTGCCCGTAATCGTAATATGACGTTCATTCTCCTCGTTGATCATAAATTTCGCTACTGTATAGTAGTTAGAATCGTTTCGAAATAGAATATACGTTATTTTTCCATTTAACCGAATTAGTTCATCCATATAATTTAAAGAAGAAAACTATTGATTAGACATGATACTTAAGATTTCTTTCATAAGATCTTTATCTTCTTTATAAACGACATCGATCTTACCACCACAAATGACAGTATCACCATCATAAATAACAGCTTCTTGTCCTGGCGTAACAGAGCGAATTCCTTCTGGATATTCACACACTAAAGTACCATCTTCTCTTTGTACTAAAGTAATTTCATTATCTTGTTGACGATAACGGAATTTCGCACCACATTTTAGAGGTAATGTTCTATCAGCCAACCAATTCACATCAATGATCGTACATGAAGTTGAGTATAACCATTCTTGATGCGCATCATCTGTTACATATAACTCATTCTTTTCAACATCTTTGCCTATGACATAGAATGGTCCAATACCACCAATATCTAGTCCTTTTCTTTGTCCAACTGTGTAATACATGACACCTTGGTGTTGACCAACGACTTCTTTCGAATTGATATCAATGATTTTTCCTGGTTTCATTGGTAAATAGTTGGATAAGAATTGTCTAAAGTTTCTTTCTCCAATAAAACAAATACCTGTAGAATCTTTTTTCTTTGCGATAGATAAATCTAATTCTTCCGCAAGTCTTCTAACAGTAGGTTTATCAACTGTTCCTAAAGGAAATAATACATGATCTAAAACTTCTCTTTTGATTTCTGTTAAGAAATAAGATTGATCTTTATTTCTATCATCTGCTTTTTGTAGCACATGAACACCATTTTCTTCACCAAGTTTAGAGTAATGTCCTGTAGCTACCGTATCAAAACCTTGTTGATTCGCAAACTTCATAAAAGAATCAAACTTAATGTATTTATTACAAAGAATATCAGGATTAGGTGTTCTACCTCTTTTATATTCTTCTAGGAAAGTTTTAAATACTTCATCCCAATATTCCTTAATAAAATCAATTCTTAATAAAGGTAATCCTAGTTTATCTGCAACATCTTGTGCATCCTTATAGTCTGCCTCTTGTGGACATACCGCATCATTGATCGTAGGATTTCCTTCAAAATCATCATTTGCCATAGAATCCCAGTTACGCATAAAAGCACAAGTAACATCATATCCTTGTTCTTTTAATAAATATGCCGCAATAGCAGAATCGACTCCACCACTTAAACCAACCAATACTTTCTTCATATATCACCTTATACACAAAAAGAAGCATTAAGCCTCTTCTTTATGAACCTCTCCACAAGTTTTATAATTTGGACAATCATCATTACATACATGATATGCAATCTTTCTTAACTCTTTTGGCACAAAGACACCAATTTCTTCTTCATCATATCCAACTTGGAAATTATTCTCATTTAGAATAATAGGTCTTTTTAAGATACTTGGATTCATCTTAATGAAATGGATCAACTCATCAGTCTTCATAGAATCAATATCAATATTAGATTGTTGAATGATCTTGCTACGTTTACTAACGATATCATCTGTACCATTTTCACTTCTCATCAAAAGATGTTTGATTTCATTATCATTTAATAAAGTCTTAAAAATATTTTTCTCAACAAAAGGAAGATTTCTATCTTTTAGCCACTGTTTCACTTTTCTACAAGATGCACATCCTGGTGAAGTATATACAACGATCATAATTTTCCTCCTTTTTTCAACAGAAATATTATAACAAATACGTCAACACTTTTAACATACACTTGATTGTCTTTGTCGTTTCTTCTAAAATAATGGTCATAAAAGGAAGTGCATGATTCAATATCTCCCTGTTTAGAAAGACAGTGTTTGATGAAAACTGTTCAAAGATCTGAATCAATTGGAGCTTCATCATATCTTTTATACGTGAATCGTTTATCTTCATAAAGTGATCTCTAACTTTGAGATAAGACGGGTGGTACCGCGCAAATCGTCTCTTGCGTCCCTTCAAATGTTGAAGAGACGTTTTTATTTGGAGGTACAAAAATGAAAAGAATGTTATCTGGCATCAAGCCTACAGGAGAACTTCATTTAGGTTCTTATATTGGCGCATTAAAACAATTTGTTAAGTATCAAGATGATTATGAAATGTTTGCGTTCATCGCTAATCTACACTGTATTACGGTTCCACAAGATCCTGAAGTCCTACAAAAGAACTTACATGATTGTGTAGCACTTTATCTAGCGTGTGGTCTAGATCCTAACAAAGCTACGATCTTCCTACAAACAGATGTTCCTGCACATGCGACACTAGGCTATATCATGTGTTGTCATACTTATATGGGTGAATTAAACCGTATGACACAATTCAAAGATAAACAAGCCAAAGGAGAAAAGAATCTCACTGGAGGACTTTATACATACCCTGCATTAATGGCTGCTGATATCTTATTGTATGATCCAACTTATGTACCTGTTGGAGAAGACCAAAAACAACATGTTGAACTAACAAGAGATGTCGCACAAAGAATGAACAATCGTTATGGTGAATTATTTACGATTCCTGAACCACTTGTTGGTAAAGTTGGTGCTAGGATCATGTCATTAACAGACCCTACGAAAAAGATGAGTAAATCTGATGGTACAAATAAAGGATGTATTTATTTGTTAGATGACTTAAAAGCTGCTAGAAAGAAAGTCATGGGTGCAGTAACGGATAACTTAGCACATGTTCATTTTGATCCAGTCAACCAGCCAGGTATCTCAAATCTTATGCAGATCTATTCTTCATTAAACAATGATCGTTCTTTTGAAGAAATCGAAAAAGAATTTGAAGGTAAAGGATATGGTGATTTCAAACGAGCTGTAGCTGATAGTGTTTGTGAATTACTAGAAACCATTCAAACAAAATATAAAGAAATCTGTGAATCTAATATCATTGAAGAAACATTAGAAGCTGGTGCTAAAAAAGCAAATGTCATTGCGAATGAAAAGATCCAAAAAGTTCAAAAAGCCATTGGCATGGAAATTGTGAAGTAAAGAAAACAAAGGGTGTGAATTATATCACACCCTTTTAACTACTTATTTTTTACTAGCGATTTCTTCTCTTAAGCTCTTGTAGAAATCTTCAGCACTCATCGCAACTTGTTCACGACTACCATAACGTCTAACAGTTACTTCATTCTTTTCAACTTCACCATCACCTACAACGATCTGTACAGGAACTTTTGAAGTTTGTGCTTCACGAATACGATAACCTAATTTTTCATTTCTAGCATCTAAAGAAGCTCTAACGCCCATAGCTAATAAGTTATCAACAACCCCTTGAGCATATGTAGAATGTACTTCAGGAGCGACAGGAACTACAACGACTTGTTTTGGAGATAACCATAGAGGTAATACACCCTTTGTTTCTTCTAATAAGAACGCAATGAAACGATCTAAAGAACCTAAGATAGCTCTATGAATAACGACTGGTCTCTTCTTTTCTTGATCAGAATCTACATATTCCAATTCAAATCTTTCAGGTAATTGATAATCCAATTGGATCGTAGATAAAGTAACGTCATGACCTAAAGCAGAACGAACCTGAACGTCGATCTTTGGACCATAGAATGCAGCTTCACCTTCAGCTTCATAGAATGGAACATCCATTTCTTTTAATACAGCTCTTAATTCAGCTTCACTCTTTTCCCATAGTTCATCATGTCCGAAATATTTTTCTTTATTTTGAGGGTCTCTCAAAGATAATCTGAATGAATACTTTTCAAAACCAAAGTCATTATAAACATCTAAGATCAACTTCGTAACATCCTTGATCTCATTGGCAATCTGATCAGGTCTGCAGAAGATATGAGAGTCATTCTGTGTAAAAGCTCTAGCTCTTTCAATACCTGTCAAAGCACCACTCGCTTCAAAACGGAAGTCATTAGCGATTTCTGCGATCCTAACAGGAAGATCTCTGTAGGAATGAAGCTTACTCTTGAACATGATCATATGTTCAGGACAGTTCATAGGTCTTAAAGCATATTCATTTTCAGGATCCTTAGCAGAAACCATACCTGGGAACATATCATCTTTATAATGATCCCAATGTCCTGAAATCTTATATAACTTTGTATTAACGACACTAGGTGTCATGACATGTAAGTAACCCTGTGCGAGTTCCTTGTTCATGATGTAATCAGATAACAAACGACGTACTGTGAAACCATTTGGTAGATACATTGGTAGACCAGCACCAACAGTTTCAGAGAACATGAACATTTGAAGGTCTTTTCCTAACTTTCTATGATCTCTTAATTTAGCTTCTTCAAGATCTTGAAGATGTGCTTCTAATTCTTCAGCAGTTGGGAAACAAACACCATAGATTCTTTGTAGAACTTTGTTATTCTTATCACCCTTCCAATATGCACCAGAATGTTTTGTTAACTTGAAGTTCTTACATAATTTTTCATTATCGACATGAGGTCCACGACATAGATCTGTGTAATCACCTTGTGTATACATAGAAATGTTTGTACCTTCAGGCATTCTAGTAATCAAATCAACTTTATAAAGGTCATCTTTGAATTGTTCTAATGCTTCTTCTCTTGAGATTTCATGACGAACGATCTTTTTACCATCTTTAGCGATCTTCTTCATTTCTTTTTCGATCTTCTTAAGATCATCATCTGTAATCGTTACTTCTCCAAGGTCTACATCATAGTAGAAACCTTCTTCTACGACTGGTCCGACCCAGAACTTCGCATTAGGCCAAATGTGTTGGATCGCATGTGCCATCATATGTGCACATGAGTGATTTAGTGTTTCTAAATCTTTGTTTTCTGTAAAATTAATCATTTATGTACTCCTTTGAGGACAAAATAAAACGTCCTCTCTTCTAAGAAAGGACGCTGATCTAGCGCGGTACCACCTTTGTTCCCTTTCGGGCTCTCAAATCCTTAACGCGGAAAACGGTAAACTTTTTCAAGTACTGTTCACAGGGAGTAATCATAACGTTTCTCATTTCTTTTTCACCAACCAAGAAACTCTCTACATCAATGACGTTATCATCATGTCCTGATCATTACATTTAACAAAATTTTAATTTTTAAATTGTTAGGTGTCAATAGGAAAAATGTTCATTCCTTTGATTGCCACTTAACATTTCATCAAACTTTTGACATCGGTTCATTTGTTCCTTGATCGTACGATAATCTACATCAACTTCATAAACTAGATTCTTACTAAAATAGAGTCTTGTTCGTTTACTACCAATGGATTGAAAATCCATCACACTGTTATATAACACCCAAACATTATTTCTTTGTGTAATTCCTCGAATTGGAAAATATATACAATGTGAGATTTCAGAAACTAATATAGCTGACTTTTGTTTAGATTCTGTCATAGCTTGAAAAGATTTCATTCTCCCTTCAACAGAAGATCCAAATTCCTTACATACATAATCAAACCAATCTTTAACACAAAAATCATGATGTTGTGTTTGATCTTTCGAATAAATGAAATTACAAGTCAGATCGTTTTCTTCAATAATAAAAGGTCTACTATATTTATTTGCAACAACAGCATTCGTCATCACAACATTCCTCTTCCCCACAACAAAGAACTTCTAGTGCTCTAAAATCAATCGCAAAAGCTTCGATTTCTACTAAAGCTCCACCTACTAGTCCACTCACTTCACATGCACTTCTTGCTGGAAATGGTTCCTCAAAGTATTGAGAATATATTTCATTCATTCCCGCAAAATCATCAATATTCTTTAAGAAAACAGTTGTCTTAACGACATACTTCATATCCATATTCGCTTCTTCAAGCACTGTTTTCATATTTTCTAAACATTGTTTTGTTTGTTCTTTGATTCCACCTTCTACGACTTGATTCGTAGTAGGATCGATAGGTAATTGTCCTGAAATATAGATCTGTTCACAAACTTTCAATGCTGGAGAATATGGTCCTTTTGCCTTTGGACCATTCTTCGTTGTAATCTTTTCTTTAATATCCATCTTCTTCCTCACTTTGTGAATCATCATAATCATCTTCCGCATCTTCTAAAAATGATAAATAAAGTTCTTCTCTTTTCTTTGATACAGATGCATGATTACGATCAGAAATGACATAAATGATATATAAGCAGAACACTACGATCAATATCATCACAATAAAACTAAGATAATCACTTAAATTCTCTAGCATTTCTTCATCACCTCAATTTCATTATACGTTATTTATTTTGTTAGTCCATTGATATGAACTCTCTCTAAAAAGTCTTCTCCTTTGATCGTTTCATGTTTACAAAGATCAGGATAATCTAATTGTTTAATCACTTCATAGGAAACAAGCGCAACACAATTCGATAAATTTAAGCTTCTAGCTTCTTTGACCATAGGAATACGAATACATGTCTCTAAATGGTCATATAGAATATCTTTCGGAATTCCAGTACTTTCTTTTCCAAATACTAAATAAATATCTTCATCTGAAGTTGTATAATCAAACTCATCTGGTGTCTTTGTAGCGTATCTAGACACAAAGTAAAAAGCACCTTTATTCTTCTCAATAAAAGCATTCCAATTAGGATAGATCTGATAATTAACATCTTTGACATAATCCATTCCAGCTCTTCTTAGATGTTTTTCATCTAAAGAAAAACCTAAAGGTTCGATGAGATGTAAACGCATATTAAAAGCCATGCATGTACGCATGATATTTCCAGTATTTGCTGGGATTTCAGGTTCATATAGTACGATATTGATCATAAACTTAACTTTTTCATCTTTCTAATAAATAAATAAACGATTCCAATCATAATGACATAAAGCACCATAATGATCATCACAAGATCAAAGAAGAAGCTTTCTGGGAACATATTGATCATGATGGAAGTATTTGGATCCAAGATAAATAAATCATTATCAAAAAACAAATAATGAAAATTCATCCAGAAATCATAGAAATCACATAACGCATAAATAGCTAATAAAGAAACAAATAACAATAATAGAAACAATCCTATCTTCAAACCATTTTCATAATAAACAAAGAATTGTTTCTTTTCTCTCATATAAAGAATGATTCCTAGCAAAACAGAAGCTCCAAACAAGATATAACCAGCATTCTTTGCGTTTATACATAGATTCTTTACATCGATCATATGAAGTGTTTCTCTTTCGTTAAACACTTCTCTTGTATAGTCATTTACTTGTGCTTCTACAACGATATCATCTCTTTTATCTTCTAAGTAATCCAACAAGGTATCAGTTGCCTTCATCAGATCTTCATCACTCATACCAATGACTTCTGCCTGATGATTCTTTTGATATTCATAAGAATAAAAACCATGTTGAAAACTCATAAAGAAGATGATTCCAATCAACATAGAAACTAGGAAACAAAGGCTTGAAATAACAGCTAATAACTTAGATGTTTTGTTCATTCAACCAAGCCTCTAATTTCAAAACAGCTTTTCCTCTATGAGAAATAGAATTCTTTTCATCTTTACTCATTTCAGCCATTGTCTTATGAAATGGAGGATAATAAATGATTGGATCATATCCAAAACCATTGTTACCTTTTGCCTCATGTGCGATTTCACATTCAACAGAATCTTCAAAGACAATAGGTTCTTCATCTTTTCTAGTGATTGCGATTGCACATACATAACGACATGTTCTGTCCTGTTTTCCTTCCATGAGCTCTAAGACTTTCTGATTCTTGATATCATAGCTCGTATCATGTCCTAACCATCTAGCACTCATGACACCTGGTTTTTTATCTAACGCATCGATTTCTAATCCAGAATCATCTGAAATTGCCATGATTCCATATTGGTCAGTTACTGCTTGTGCCTTAATGATCGCATTATCATGGAATGTCGTTCCATTTTCTTCTACTTCTTTCATATCAGGAAAATCAGCTAAAGATTTCACTTCATATCCTTTAGGTTCTAACATTTCTTTAAATTCTTTGATTTTCCCAGCATTTCCACTAGCTACGACGATTACTTTATTTTCCATCTCTAAATACTCCTATTAATTTTTCATTTTGATCATCATGATTTAAAAAATCATTGATTTCGCTACTTATTCTATCACTATATTGTGAGATTCTTCCACAGTCTCTAACATATGGATCGATATATCTTTTCTTTGCGTGAATCACAATACCATTTCCATCTTCTGTAACTTCACAAAGTTGTGTGTAATGGATCCATTTTTTATTTAAGGAAATCTTTTGTATAACTGCTTCTTCATCTGTATATAGATCATCATAAGACATGATTTGTTCTTGTATCAATTCTCTTAGCATTCTAGATAGATGTTCCATCGCATAACGATCTTCTTTAGAAGAATATATTCTTCCACACTTCAATGATAATAAACTAAATGATTCCGCTATATCTGCATGTTGAAACATGATTTCTAATTCATTTTCTTCATTCTTACCAATCACAAGATCATCATAAAAGGTCTTTGTTTGTTCTTTTGAACAGAATCCATAATTCACGCCATTAGAAAGCGTATATTCTAATCGATCTGCGGATAGTTTAGGAGAGTCATTATCAGCTATCGGATAGATGTGATAATCACAAACTTCATCAATCAAAATATTGTCTATTTCTAACTGTTTATGAATGATTGGATCATTTAAGATGATTTCTTTTGTCTTTGATTCCGTAGATTCTTGTTTTAAATGATCTCCATTCAAAAAATCAATCGTATGAGAAAACGCAGGCGTTGAAATATCATGAAATAAACCAGCTAGTGTTTGTTTCCTATCATTCGTGAAATGATAAATCATAGACGCAACTCTTAAAGAATGATCATATCTTGTATAGGGTTGAATCGATGAGAATAGAGGCAAACTAGTATAATTAACACCACAATTCATATCAATTTTCTTCAATCGTTTTAAAGCTTCACTTTCTAAGTATGGTTTTATAAAATCTGGCATCTCAAACATAATCGCTCCTTGTAAAAAACCTGTGTTCCCACAGGTCAAATCAATCCTTTCTCATCTAATCGAATATATTCATAGACTGCACCATATTTTCTAGAATCTTCATGGAATGTAACACCTTTGATTTCAGGTTCAAATACATTCTTATAAATATCCCCTTCAAATCTTTCATGTACAGCCTTTTCTATCATATCCATGATTGCTGGTTCATCTGTAATATTCCCTGAGATGACAAACGTACTCGCATCAATGATACTTTGAATATTATAAATATAATTCGCAAGTCTCTTACAATAGATCTCAACACCTTCAATGATATCTTCTCTACCTCTTGTAAGACCAAACATGATCTTCAAGATATTCATATTTTCTTGTCCAGTCGTTTTCTTAACGATATCTACTAACGCATTCAAAGAACAACTCATCGCAAACATATCTTCATTGTTCTCTTTTCTTTCATAACAATCTGTTAAATAAGAAAATTCTCCTGCACCAAAATGTGCACCATTAAAGATCTTGCCATGATGAATGATAGCACCACCAATACCAGTTCCTAATAACATCAACATTACACCATTATCAACAAACTTAAGCGAACCATAACCAATCTCCGCAAGCGCTGCAGCCTTCGCATCATTTACGATGACTGTTTTTAGACCCGTTATTTCTTTTAATTCCGTCGCTAACGGTTCATTTCTAATAAAGCGGTAAACACCTCCAGAATACGCAATGCCGCATTCTGTATCAATGATTCCAGGCATCGTTATCGCTAGACCTTCTACATCATCTTTAAAAGTATCAGCTAGGTCTTTAAAAGCTTGAAAGAAAACATCCCTATCATCAACATCAACACCAACTTTACCATGTTTGATAACATCTAATTTTTCATTCGTGATAGACCATCTCAACCATTTTCTACCAATATCAACTGTCAAAAATTTTCTCATTTCATTCACCAGCAGAAAGCCATTTACTTAAACTTTTCTTTTTTAATACTTCTTTATATTCTTGAATACTAGTTTCATCTAACGCATATTGAAGAAACTTGTCTCTCATCTTACACACATAGTCAGGATCCACATCATAATTGATCATAAGATCTGTACGATTCTTCGCCTGGATCAATGTTTGCCAAGTGATTGCTCGATATGCAGGAGATGTTATCTTTTGATTGACATGTAAGATCCAATCCATCATTGCCTGATAATAATCGATTTGATGTTCTGTTTCTTCTTTTACTTCAATCAGTGAAATCAATCTTTCTTCTTGTGTAATGATCTGATGCCCTCCAACTCTATCCGTTAAAGGAGAACGAACGTTATTGATTTCATGAAGTGTTTCTTCGAGATCTAACTTTGTTTTTTGAAGTTGAGAATCATACTTAAAATAATTTCTGCATTCTTTCTTATACAATTGTATCCAATCAGTATTACTCATCGTCATCCTCAAATACCTCATCGATCCATTTATATAATGAAACCTGTAACGCACGACGAGTCAAACCATATTTCTCAGCCACTTCTATTTGAGATTGACCTTCTACACATAAAAGCCAGATCATCACTTTCGCACTTGTTCCACATTTATCATCTATATCTTGAAAAGTAGATTCTACAAAATGAATATCATCTTCTAGAAAAGAGTAAAACATATCATCACCTTTTCCATTTGTATGATATAAAGACAATGTTGTTTTTTCACTTTTATATACGCGACAACTAGCCTTAAAAGATGCCCACTTTTCTTTTTTATTCATGAAACAATTATAACATAAAAGATAGCCAAGCTATGAGCTTAGCTATCTATCTTATTTTAAGAATGATTTTAAGAATTTCTTAGCGGAACGAACACCAATATTGATCAATTCATTCTCTGCTTTATTTTGAAGTTTCTTTGCGATCCTAGAAGCTTCTTTTGACTTCTGTGCCTCAGCACGTGCTTCTTGTTTCGCTTCTTCTTTCGCTTTGGCTTGTTCAACCTTTTCTTGTTGTTTTGCCTCTTCTTGTTTTTGTTTTTCTTCTTCAGCTTCTTTCTTTAATTCATCCATCTTCTCATAAGCACTTTCAGGATCAACATCATCCCAATATTTACTCTTGAGTGAATCAGAATTAATTGCGCTTTGAACAGCTGAATCATCAGCAGCCTTCATAGAAGACATTGGAGGCAAGATCTTTGTTTCTTGAACAACAGTTGGAGCACCTTCTTCATCTAAAACAGAAACTAATGCGTGACCTGTCTTCATTGTTGTAATGACATCTTCTGTCTTTAGATCTGGATTGACTCTAAATGCTTGAGCAGCCTCTTTAACGCTCTTGATCTCAGCTGGTGTATAAGCTCTTAAGGCATGTTGAATACGGTTTGATAATTGTGCCAATACAGAGTCAGGAATATCTGTAGGAGATTGTGTAACAAAGAAGATACCAACTCCTTTAGAACGAATCAACTTAACGATCTGTTCAACTTTATCTAACAATGCCTTAGATGCGTTATCAAATAATAGATGTGCTTCATCAAAGAAGAATACGATCTTAGGTTTATCACAATCACCAACTTCAGGCATATTCTGATATAAAGTATCTAATAACCATAATAGGAATGTTGAATATAACATTGGATGTTGGAATAATTTCTCACATTCCAAGATATTCATTACACCTTGACCATTATTTACTTGCATGAGATCTTCAATATTTAAGCCAGGCATTCCAAATAACTTGTCACCTTCTTGTTGTTCTAACTCAAGAAGCTTTCTTTGAATGCCACCAATGGATTGTTTGGAAACAGAACCATACTTTGTTGTGAGATCCTTAGCATTGTCTCCAACATATGTACACATCGCTTGTAGATCTTTTAAATCAATGATATCTAGATTTTGATCTTCTGCACACTTAAAGATGATATTCAATACACCTTCTTGTGCATCCGTTAAATCTAAGATCCTCGCTAAAAGAATAGGATCCATTTCCTGCATGACTGCACGCATTGGAAGTCCTCTTTCTTTATAGACATCAAAGAAATGTACTGGATAATTCTTGACCGTAAAATCCTTGATTCCCATAGAATCTAATCTTTCTTGAATACCAGCTTGATCACCAGCATTTAACATACCTGTTAGATCACCTTTGACATCGGCAATGAATGAAGGTACACCTGCGTCACTTAAACTTTCCGCAACGACTTTCAATGTAACGGTCTTACCTGTACCACTCGCACCAGCAATCAAACCATGACGATTCATCTGGTTCAATAACATATTTACTTCATCTTTTTCATTTGCGATTCCTAATAAGATCTTATTATCCTTGTACATATCTTTACCCCCTTTAATTCTTTTATGCTAGACAGATTCCACCTACATTACGGATCCTTAGAATGTAACAACATCCTTCACCAAATGTAGATTCCATCATTTCAATAAAATGATTTGTTGTTTCTTTCTTAACAAATGCTTGGATCGTACCGGCAAATCCACCACCATGTACACGATAAGCACCATTTTCTCCAATTACAGCTTCAGATAACGCAAGTCCTACTGCGACTGCTTGAGAGTTTGGTGTTTGTGGTACAGAGATATTCTGTAAGTACATCCAAGAAGAATGTCCAGATTCACGAACCAATTTTAAGAATTCATTGATATCTTTCTTTTGTAGCGCATCAGCTTCTTTTTGCGCTCTATCCGTTTCTTGTAAGAAATGATAAGCACGTAAGAAAGCTCTATCACCACATGTTTCTCTAATTTCTTTAACATGTGTTAATAATTCATCCATCGTACTTTCTCCAAGTACTTCATGTCCTAACACTTTAGCTGCAGCTTTCATTTCTGCAGGCACTAATGAGTATTCATCACTTAGATCTGCGTGAGATGCTTTTACATCAGTGATGATCAAATCATATCCATAATCCGCAGGATCAAATGGAACTTTAACGACGATAGGATTTTCTGGATCTTTGAAATCCATAGACGCAAATGATCCAACAGAACATGCCATTTGATCAAGAAGACCACTTGCCTTCATGAAGTAAACGTTCTCTGCATATTGTCCGATCTTAGCGATATCTTCACTAGAAACTTTTCCATCATTATAAAGTTCATTTTGGATCGTTCCTAATAATACTTCAAAGGCAGCACTACTAGACATGCCTCCACCATTGATGACATCACTTTCTGCGTAGCACTTAAAACCACCAGCGTTATATCCACGTTTGTTAAGACCAGCAGCTACGCCACGAATCAAAGCTTCTGTACTATTCTTTTCATCAGGATTGATCTGTGTATCAGCTACATCAACAGGTTTTACAGAATATCCTTTTGATTCATAAGTAACGATAGAATCATTTGTAGGAATGACACAAGCTACGACATCTAGATTTAAAGAAGCAGCTAACACCTTTCCTAATTGATGGTCTGTGTGGTTACCACCAACTTCTGTTCTTCCAGGAGCTGAAAAGAGTTTCGCTTCTTCATCTCCAAAAGCATCTTTCGCACTCGTTAAGATCGAAACATAACGTTTTGTTTGATCGTTAAGTGCTTGTTCACCATAAAGTTCAACTAATTTATCATTTAGTTTTCCTTCCTGAATGAATGTGATAAGTTCTGAAATTTTCATATTATTCTCCTAGGCTATTTCGCCATTTTTTCAAAAGCATCTTTCGCAGCGTTTTGTTCTGCTTGCTTTTTTGAAACACCTTTACCTGTCCCTAAGATGATATTGTCCATGACACAATTCATCACAAACTCTGGGGCGTTTGCGGGACCTTTTTCAGAAACAAGTTTGTAGGATACTGTACGTTTTGTATCAGCTTGTACAAATTCTTGTAGTTTACTTTTATAATCATGGATCGTTTGAATATTCTCTGGATGAGATAGCTGAGGAGTAATACAATCATTCAAGATATTATCCACTGCTTTCATACCTTGATCTAAGAATAAAGCTCCTAAGAATGCCTCAAACGCATCCGCAATGATCGCATCTTTGTTTCTACCACCAGTCTTTTCTTCTCCAACGCCTAGTAATAAGAAATCATTTAAATGTAGATTTCTTCCATACATGGCTAATGCTTTTTCACAAACTAACTTGGCTCTAAGTTGAGTCATCTGTCCTTCTGATAGATTCAATGGCCATATTGCACGTGAACTCCAAAGTTGTAATACCGCATCTCCCATGAATTCTAATCTTTCATTATCATGAAATTGTTTATGTTCATGCGCATAACTACTATGCATAAAAGCCTGTTCGATCATTTTTGTATTTTCAACTGTAATATTTCTATTTTTCAACCAATCAATAATTGTCAAAATATATCCTCCTAATCAACGTATTCACTATTTTCTTCACGTCTTTTTCTAACGCTTTCAAGAATACGAATATAATCTGGATTATCTTCCCTTTGTATGATCTTCTTCGCATCTTCTTTACATACATTGATCATATTTGTATCTTCATATAGATTTCCTAAGATAAGATCTGGAACACCAGATTGCCTTGTACCTAGTATATCACCTGGACCTCTTAAACGTAAATCTTCATAAGAAATCTCAAATCCATTATTACTCTTCACAAGAACATTTAAACGTTCAATGACATCTTGATTTTTATTGTTTGTTAACAACCAACATTTTCCTCTTTCACTTCCTCTTTGGATCCTTCCTCTTAATTGATGTAATTGAGAAAGTCCAAATCGATCCGCATCATAAATGATCATTCCTGTAGCGTTAATAACATTCATTCCAACTTCTACAACAGTTGTTGATACAAGAACTTGTATTTGATTGTCATAGAATTCCTGCATGATCTTCTGTTTATCATCTGATGACATCTTTCCATGCAACATGCCTACTTTTTTTGGTGAAAATAGTTTAGAAAGATTCTCACACATTTGATACACATCTCTTGCCTTGTAGTCTTCATTTTCTTCTACTGCTGCACAGATTACATATAACTGATGTCCAGAATCTAAGATTTCATTTACTTCATCTAATACAGAACGAAATGAATTCTCTTGGATCAATGTCGTAATTGGTTCTTTTCGACCTTCAGGCATCGTTTCAATCGTGCTTACTTCCATATCTCCAAAGATACTAGAAGCTAATGTTCTAGGAATTGGTGTAGCAGACATCAATAGAAAATCCGTATTATTTCCTTTTAAGCGTAAGGCTTTTCGCTGTTCTACGCCAAACCGTTGTTGTTCATCAGCAACGACATAACCGAGATCTTTAAAATGTACGTTTTCTTGTATCAACGCATGTGTACCAATCAAGATATCAATATCACCATTTTCACACTCATCTAATATCTTTCTTTTTTCTACATTAGATAATCCTGAATACAATACTTCAATACGAATCGAATCATCACTGATCAATTTTCTCAAGGAATCTAGATGTTGTTTCGCTAAGATCTCCGTTGGTGCTAATAATGCACTTTGGTACCCACTTAACGCACATGCATATAAAGATAAAGCTGCGACTACTGTCTTTCCACAACCTACGTCTCCTTGTACCAAACGATACATTGGTTTTGAAGAAGATAGATCTTTTAAGATAGAATCCAAAGTCTCATATTGGTCTTTTGTAAGTGGAAAAGGCAATTGAGAAATCTTAGATTGGACTTTCTTTAAATCAAATCGTTTCGGTTCCTTATAGACCATAAGTCCTTCTTCATTCTTATTCATTTGTATCGCAAGAAAGAAACGTAAAAATTCTTCATACTTCAAAGTTCTATATGCTTGTTTCGTATCTTCCTCATTTTCAGGAAAATGAATTCTTCTGATTGCTTCACTTCTTCTTAATAAACGATATTTTCGAATCATTTCTTCAGGTACATAATCAACGATTTCATTTTGTACGACTTCATATACTTTCTGAATCGAATCACGTATCGTTCTTTGTTGGATTCCTTCCTTCAAAGAATATACAGGAGTAATCGAATCATGTTCTTCTAATGATTTTAGATCATAGTTCATCGCAGTCACTTTATAATTTCCCATGTAGATACCAGTTATCGTCATCTTTGTATTCAAAGTCAACTTACTAGCCCATGGACGATTAAAGATCGTAACTTTCAATACATGATCTTCATGCATGACTTGAAAAGAACTAGATACAAATCTCCCTTTTCGAAAAGTAGATACTCTAGAAATCAATTCGCATTCAAAAGTAACTTTTTCTTTTAGATTCCATTCATTGATTGGTTTTGTAGAAATCACATCATAACGATATGGATAATACGATAATAATTGATCCGTATCATGAATATTTAATCGTTCTAATGCTTCTAAACGTTTCTTAGAAAAATGAAAAGTCTTGTCTGTTAGATCCATGTCACAATTATAACATTTCTAGAAATCTATAAAGAATATCTCTTTAATATTTGATAATTCATTCAAAGAAAACAAAGAAGGATCAAAAGATCCTTCTAAATGTTTAATTTGAATTCGAAGATGATGATGAAGATGCTGCAGAGGCTGCAGAAGCACTAGAAGCAGAAGTAGCTGCTTGACTTCTTTCTCTCATCATATGTTGTAATCCTACTACGATTGCCACGATCTTAGCTTCTTGAGAAACGTCATAGATATCAATGGAATATTTATCATGGACAGATAATACCTTTTGACCAATATACGCAATCAAATGTCCTTCACTATCTTTGATCGTAAAATTCAATCCAAGAATATTACCTTCTAGCTTCCATCCTAATCCTTCAACATTCGTAATATCTTTAATGATATGAAATAACTCATTACTTAGCTGGAACTCTGTTCCATCAGACATAGTAATAAATCTTCTTTCATGTATTGTAAAGAACTTACGACGAATATTCGCTACAACAGCACCTGTAGAATTTGTGATCTGCGTACTATCATGAAGTGTAAAGAACTTTGTCTGAGAATGATAAACAACGTTATCATTTTCATCCGTAATATCTGTCGCTTGATGTAGTGTAAATACTTTTGTTGAGATATACAAACTCTTTTGTGGATCACCATAATTATTGGAAATATCCGTATGTACCTTTTGTTGATTCTTGTGATAACGTGATTTTCTAAATAAAGTAATCACAAATAAGATTACGAAAAGAAAGACAACGATACCTATTATTGTAATAATATCTTCATCACTCATAAAAATTACTCCTTTATTTTTAAAATTATAGCATACGAAAAAAGAATGTGATTTATGAAACCACATCCTTGTTAAAACAATGATAATTGATTTAGATCTTGTAGACCTTCTAGAACACCCATCGAATCAAGTTTTTTTATCAATGTCGTTGATAATTGTGTTCTCTTTTCTAAGTCTTCTTTGGATAAGAATTCAGCTTCACTTCTTGCGATTTCAATCGATCTAGCTACGTTTGCACCTAAACCATCAATGACCGTAAATGGAGGAATGATCGTTTTGATATCCTCTGGATCACTTCTAAATTCAGTCGCGTAAGACTTATAAAGATCAACATTAGAAATCTTATAACCTCTAGCATATAATTCTTCACAAGCTTCTAATGTATCAAATAAAGATTTTTCTTTATTCGTTACAGGATTCAAGGTATCTCTAGAATTCTGTCTATCTTGAATGTCTTTCATTCTCATTCTGATAGCTTCGATTCCTTTCGACATCGTATCGATTTCATACGCATCACAACGATGTGTAAAGAATTGAATATAGAAGTTTTGAGGTTCATGTACCTTATACCACGCAATACGAACAGCCATCATGACATATGCGACCGCATGTGCCTTAGGGAACATGTATTTGATCTTCTTACAAGAATCAATATACCAGTCCGGTACATTATGAGCTTTCATATCTTCTTCCCATTCTGGGGAAAGACCTTTACCTTTACGTACAGATTCCATGATCTTAAACGCTTCTAATGGTTCTAGATTCTTTCCTAAAAGATATGTCATGATATCATCACGACAAGCAATGACTTCACTTAATGGATGACCTGCTTGAACGAGTGATTGTGCGTTACCTGCCCATACATCCGTACCATGTGTCAAACCTGAAATCATGACAAGTTCAGAGAATGTAGAAGGTTTTGTTTCTTCTAATACTCTTCTTGTGATACGTGTACCAAATTCTGGAAGACCTAAAGCACCATTTTCTTTTTTATAAATGCTAGGATCAGCTTTTAATGCGACATCTGAATAGAACAATGACAATGTCTCAGCATCATTCATAGGAATATCTAGTGGTTTAACCGAACCGATTCTTTGTAACATACGGATCGCAGTTGGATCGACATGTCCTAAGATATCAAATTTCAATACGTTATCATGAATATCATGGAAGTCGTAATGGGTCGTTAACCAAGCTGCTGTTGGATCATTGGCTGGATATTGAACTGGTGTAAAATCTTCAGCTTCATACTCATCAGGAATGATGATGATACCACCTGGATGTTGACCAGTCGTACGTTTGACGTTTGTACATCCCGCAGCTAAATAATCCTTCATTGGTCTACGCATTTCTTCTTGATGCATCTTTTCGCAATAACCAGTTACATAACCATACGCAGTCTTATCCGCAACCGTACCAATCGTTCCGGCTCTAAATGCGTGGCTTTCACCAAATACTTCTTTGATGAAGTCATGTGCTCTCCACTGGTATTCATTAGAGAAGTTTAGATCGATATCAGGTACCTTGTCCGCATTAAATCCTAAGAATGTTTCGAAAGGAATATTTTGTCCATTGCCCTTCATCGTTCCACCACACTTTGGACATGTCTTATCTTGTAAGTCAAAGCCACTCTTTACTTCTGGATCTTCGATCCATTCAGAATAATGACAACATTCACAACGATAATGTGGTTTTAAAGGATTTACTTCAGTGATTCCTGACATCGTTGCGGTAAAGGAAGAACCTACAGATCCTCTTGAACCTACGACATAACCATCTTTATTACTTTTCTTAACAAGTAAATGAGCGATGTAATAGTGCACATCAAAACCATTCGTAATGATGTTATTCAACTCAAATTCTAATCGTTCTGTTACTTGTGTTGGAATTTCACCATTATATTCGTACATTTCTTTCGCTGTTTTATGACAAATATTTCTTAGCTTTTCACCAGAACGTTCAATATGAGGTGGGAATGTTCCACTAGGAACAGGACGAATATTTTCATCAATCTGATCAAATAATTGATTTGGATTATCAATAACGATTTCTTTTACAAGATTGACATCATCCAACCAATCAAATTCACTAATCATTTCATTTGTGAAACGAATATGTTGATCTGGATTCTTTGTTCTCATTCTCAATTCTTCATCACGAATATATAAAGGATGTGTCGCACCACCAACACCTTGAGACATGATATAGACATCTCTAAAGATCTTCTGTTCTTTTGAACAATAATGTGCATCACTATCCGCAATCACCATGATGCCTAATTTCTTAGCCATATTGATGATTCTTTTCTGTACATCCTTTAAGCGAGAAATATTAGGAATAGAACCTAACGCTATCGAAGTGGAATAATTTCCAAGAGGTTGTAATTCAATATAATCATAGAACTTCATTGCCTGTTCTAGACGTGCATCTTCCCCGTTACATGCAAGTTCAAACAATTCACCATTCAAACATGCAGAACCAATCAAAAGATTCTTACGATGTTCTTGGATATCTTTACGTGTAACTCTAGCTTCTGCCGCAACATCTGTGCCTTCTTTTCCACTCGCTTTTCCCATGACCGCAAGTGTCTTAGTATTAGATTTCGTTACCAAACGATAAAGGTCTCTCATACCTTCTTGATTTTTAACGATGGCACAAACATGTGATCTTCTTACTTTCTTAAAGATCTCATCATCTTGTGTCTTTGTTTGTAGATCATTGATCGTAACACAACCGCACTGTTCTTTTGCGTCCTTTAAAAGACACATAAAAACACCAGATAAGCTTTCCGCATCATAGTCAGCTCTATGAGCTACTTCTTCATCATATTCAACATGATAATTACGTGCGATATTGCCTAAACGATATGCCCTTCTATTTCTAAGAACCGCTCTAGATAGATCTAAAGTATCAATGACTGTATTTGTGAGTGGTGGTCGATTGATCCTTCTTAATTCTTCATTCATAAAATGATAGTCAAAAGAAGCATTATGAGCGACTAGTACACCATCTCCGATCCAATCTAATATCTCATCAATACATTCTTCAAATGTCTTAGCGTTTTTCACCATATCATTTGTGATATTTGTTTTATGGGAGATAAATGGTGGAATAGGAAATGGAGGTTTAATAAACATTTGTAGGCGATCCACGACCGTTTGATTTTTGATCTTAACAGCACCAAACTCAATGATGGAATCATAATATGCTGATAGACCAGTCGTTTCTAAGTCGAATGAAATATATTCCGCATCATCGATCTTCGTATCTACACCATTTCTAACGATTGCCAAACGATCATCGACCATATTGAATTCACAACCAAAACCAACACGGAATCCACGTTCAGGATCACTTTTCGCTAAAGAAGCACCAGTATTATATGCCTTAACAAATGATTGAACATCCGCATGATCTGTAATCACGATACCTTTATGTCCAATATTAAACGCATACTTAACGATACTATTTACATCACATACGCCATCCATTTCAGACATATTTGTATGCATATGAAATTCAATACGTTTTTCATTCGCTTCATCTTTCGCAATCGTTTTTTCCAAGATCTCGATTTCTTGTGGCATTACAACAAGATCTCTAGCGAAGTTATCATATTGTACAGATCCATAAACACGAACCTTATCTCCTGTTTTATAAGAAGATAAAACTTCTCTTGTGATTCCTCTACCTTCAAAGCGTTTCATCATCATGGAATCTGTTCCATCATAGATCGACATTGTTTGGATCATACGATCATTCTTCGTGATCGTTTTTTCTTCTTGGAAGATCTCTCCTTCAAATTGGATATCTGTAATAGGATCTTTGATATCTTTTAAATTGACCCTAGTATAATCTTCCATTTTCAATCTTCTATAATTCGTTTTCTTCTTTTCAATTGGTTTATTGACTACAGGCGCATCATTTTCCTTAATGACATTCATCGCTACTTGTGCGACTTCTTCTACTTGTATCTTATTCATGACACAACTTGCTTGTACATCGATTCCAAATTGTAATAAACCTTTTTCAATATCTGGCAAATAAGTACTATAACGATCTACATCTTCACTATCATTCAAAAGAAAAGATAATTTTCTTGTCTTTATATCATATGTAAATACAGTATGCGCTAAGATACTATATTCATCATGTTGATTTCCTAAATAACTTAAATATTGTTTTAAAGCACTATTATTCACATCTTTAGAATCACTATTGATCCATAAATGCACTTTTGAACTTAATAGTTGTTCTAAAGAATACACAAAAGAAGAATAATCAGAAAAAGATACAATGTTACTTGTATGTAATTTCACATCAACTTCCTTGTTATCTTTATGAACAAGTACTTCTTCGACCGTACTATCTTGTAAAATATCGGATGTATTGGATAGATTTAATTCTTTGATCTTCATAGCTAAACTATTATACAACAAAAAAACCCATTTACACCTATCATAGGGAGACAAAGTGTTAAATGGGTCTTTGATTAGCTTAGTCTCCTAAGCTACCCATATTATAGCATCCTTCCTCAAAAAGAAAAGAGTAAAGTTATATAATGGTTATATTTTTTAACTAATTTTCATCAAAAGAATGAAGTGCTAGATATACATTATGTGCCACTTCATTAGGTACAATAGCCGATATTTGTTCTTCTGTAGCTTCCCTTAATTTTGTAATGCCACCAAATTCTTTCAACAATAACTTCTTTCTTTTAGGGCCTACACCTTCAATATCATCTAATACTGACTTTGTTTGCGCTTTGCTACGAAGTTTTCTATGGTATGTGATCGCAACACGATGCACTTCATCCTGCATTCTTGTTAAAAGGAAAAAGAGTCCGCTATTTTTATCAATTTCAATGATATTACCATCTGTATCCATTAACGCATTAGTACTATGTTTATCATTTTTCACAAGTCCCATTAATTTGATCGTATTGGATAAATCTAAAGAATCTAAGATTTCTTTCGCTGCTTCGATCTGAATCCATCCACCATCGACAATGATTCCATCAGGTAATCTACCACCATCTTTTAATAAGCGAAAATATCTTCTATAAATGACTTCTTTCATCGAATCAATATCTGAGTTACCAGTATGTAATTTAAATAATCGATAATCATTCTTACAAGGTTTTCCATCTTCATACACGACACAGCTCGCTACAGTAAAAGCACCAGAAATATGCGAATTATCAAATAATTCAACACGATTCATTGGATGTTTGGCAATCTCATTTAGTTGTTCAACTGCTTCTTCTGTCATCTTATTCTGTCTTTCCACAACAGAGAACTTTAGATCAAGTTGTGTTTTTGCGTTATCTAAACACATATCAATCAGTTTTTGACGATACCCTTTTTGTGGTTGAAAGATTGGAAATGGAAATACTTCTGATAAGATCGATATATCTGTATCCATTGGTAAGACAAGCTCTCTAGCAGCGGGATTAGATTCATAATATTGGATCAAGAAAGATTGAAACTCTTCCTCAGCATCTCCATAGAGTGGTTTTAAACGATACTCTTTATTCAAGATCGTTCCCTTTCTTACTAACATCCCCGCAATCGCAAGATATCCTTTATCAGAATAATACGCAAAGATATCACGATCTCCACGATTATCCTTTTCAATATTTTGTTTATCTGAAACAACTTTATGAATGGATTGTAGTAGATCTTTATAATATTGTGCTTGTTCAAACTCTAAGTTTTCACTTGCCTGCATCATCTTATCTGTTAAGTCTTTCTCTACTTCTTTTGTATCTCCATTCATAAAAGAAATGACTTTTTGACAATATTCTTCATAAACAGAAGAATCAATATTATATTCACATGGTCCTAGACATTGATGCATATGATAATACAAACATAGTTTATCTCCCATATGTGTACAACGTCTAAAAGGGAACATTCCTTGTAGGATCTTTAACGTATCTTTGGCAGCAGTAGCGTCAGGATATGGTCCAAAATATCTCGCCTTCTTATCTTTTTTGATATCTCTTGCGATGGATAGTCTAGGATACTGTTCTTTCGTGAGCTTGATATATGGGTAAGAAGAATCATCCATGAATTGAATATTGTATTTTGGACGGTTCTTCTTAATTAAATTGATTTCTAAGACCAATGCTTCTTTTTCGGAAGCAGTAACGATAAAGTCAAAGTCTTCGATATTTTCTACAAGTTTGGTCGTCTTGAAATTATGTGCACCAACAAAGTAGGAATTCACACGATTATGTAGATCTTTCGCTTTCCCTACATAGATGATTTCCCCATGTTTATCTTTCATTTGATAACTTCCTGGACTATGAGGAAGTTGTGATAACTTTGCCTTGAGATATTCTTTATCCATATTATTTCATCGTTACGACAGTCGCACCTGTTCCACCTTCTTGTGGCATACCAAGCCTAAATTCTTTTACATTTGGATCATTCTTTAGTTTTTCATGAACTGCTTTACGTAATCTACCAGTTCCATCTCCATGAATGATACGGAAACTCTTTAAACCATTTAAAGATGCTTGATCCATGTAGGATTCCATCTTATCGATTGCTTCATCTACATGTAGACCAATCAGATTCACTTCCAATTTCATTGATGTAAATAATGATCTTCCTGTATTGATAGAGACATTATTTTGTTTCTTCATCTTTGGTAATACATGGATACTTGGACGAATCTGGTTCTTTTTCACATGAACTTCTCTACCATTCATGAGTATCGTAATATCTTTCTTCTTGATAGAAATGATTTCACATACTTGTGAATTACCTCTTAATTCTACCGCATCACCTACACGATATTCATGATCTGCTGGTAATTGTTCTTCTTGTGATTCCTCTTCTTGATAGAACGAATTTAATTCTTTGACAGCGTCTAGTGCTTCATGATATTTCACTTCTTCTTGACGCTTACGAATATCTTTTAGAATTTTATTCGCTTTATTTTGAACAGTTGCGACATACGCATCTGCCTCTTTCTGCGCCTTTTCATGGAATCGTTCTTTTTCTTTTTCTAACGCATCTTTTTGTTTGAGAAGTTGTTTCTTTAATGCATCTGTTTCTTTTAGTTGTTGTGTTAACTGATCTTGTTTTAAAGTTGCTTCATTCAATTCTTTTTCTAAGCGTTCGATCAATTCATCTTCTTCTGTCTTTGCCTGGTTCTTTAAGTATCTTGCGTACTTTACGATTGACTTTGGTAAACCATAACGTTCCGCAATTTCAAACGCATTACTTTGTCCACTCATACCTTCTAAGTAACGATATGTTGGAGATAACGTCTTTGTATCGAATTGAACGCTCGCTACTAAAATATCAGAATGTCTTTTACCATAAGCTTTCAATCGATCATAGTGCGTCGTTAAAACAGCCATGACACCTTTCTCTCTTAAATCATTCAAGATAGAAATAGCCAAAGCTTCTCCTTCTCTAGGATCAGTACCAGAACCAACTTCATCTAATAATACCAATGAATTCTTTGTCGCAAACTGACATACTTCAGCTTGTTTCTTCATATGTGATGAAAAAGAAGATAACGAGGATTCAACAGATTGGTCATCTCCAATATCAACGAATACACGATCAAAGAATGGAATCTTAGCTTCATTACAAGGAATTGGCATTCCACAATACGTCATCAAAGTAAATAAACCAATGATCTTCATAGATACTGTCTTACCACCTGTATTTGGACCAGTAATCAAAAGAATACGTTTATCATTTGTAATATGATATGTATTACTGATAACGACATTAGGGTCGATCAATGGATGACGAGCATCTATGATCTCGATTTGTTTTGATTGCGTCAGTGTAGCGACACACGCATCTCTATCTTTCCCCCATTGTGCTTTCGCAAAAATACTATCTAAGATAGAAACCGTTTCTAGATTCGCTAATTCTTCATCCGCTACTTCACCAATAAGTGAAGAACACTTCTTTAATATCTTTGTGATTTCTTCTTGTTCATCTGAAATCAAAGATTGTTTTTTATTGTTGATGGAAATCAAAGCTGGAGGTTCAATATAGGATGTACTACCAGATTGAGAATCACCATATACATATCCACCAAAAGAATTCTTATCTGTTGCCTTTACTAAAACGACACATCTTCCACCACGTGTTGAAATGATTCCATCTACACAAGAATCTTTGTGACTCTTCAAGAAGTTTGATGCGATCGATGTGATTTGAGAATCAATCGTTCTTAGTTGTGAACGTATTTGTTTTAACTCAGGTGTCGCACTATCTTTGATCTCACCATATTCATTCAAACAATCATTTAGCGTTCTTTCTACTTTATAATGAACGACCAATGTAGAAATCAAATCATTCAATGCGGGATGTGGAACATCTATCAAACCATCTGCGTAAGATAAAATAGCTTTTACTCCCAATATCGTTTGATACTCTTTTAAAAGATCTTGAGAAGACAAGATCCTACCTTTCTTCGCATTCTCTAATAGTAACGTGATATCTGAGAAACCTTGTATTGGCATCGTTCCATAAGTAACACAACACTGTAAAGCTTCCTTGATTCTTTCATTATCTTGGCGAATGATCAAAGGTTCATAGCTAGGATGTGTTTCTTGGATGATCTTTTTTCCAAGTGAAAAAGAACAATAATGTTCTACTTGTTGAAGGATCGTATTTAATTCTAGAGCTTGTTCAATCGCCATACTTCATTTCTTCACTTTCTAGCCATACTTTAAATTCCTGGATCTTTTCTTCACTTATAGAATCAATATTATCAATCGTTTTTGAAAAACCATCCATTTCAATCACAGGTTCAAACAATTCCTTCGATACAGGCACTACGATATCTTTTATCGTACCTAAGATAGAACCATCTACGATCAAAGATCCATTCTTAAATAATGGAGATTCTAATAACACACATAATAAAAGGATCCATACAATCGTTTCTACAAATCCAAATAACATTCCTAATGTACTAGAAATGATACGATATCCAGGAATGGAATGAATTGATTTCAAAAATAGATCTAGTACAAAACAAATCACACGAAATAACAAAAACAACAAGAAAAACCAAACCACACGATTCATAAACGTATAGATCTGTTCGCTCATCTGTTGAATGATTTCATCTGTACTACTATTTTGGATCAAAGGAAACGCTAGACTCATGTTATCAGATAAGATCCACGCTAGATAAAATGAAGCTATTGTTCCTATCGTTGATAAAAGAGAACGTAGAAAACCTCTTTTAAACCCTGCATAGGCAAAAAAGATCGTTAATAGTAATACGACACCATTCATCGGTGTAATCAAGTTTTCTGTTAACGTAATCATACGAACTATATTTTACCATCATTAAAATCAATGGTAAAATTATGAGCATGTCAAACGTATATACATTAAAATTAACTTCTCAACAAGAAGAGAAATTATTCAATACATTTCAAGATAAAAGATCTAAAACACCACAATACGCGAAATGGCAACTGAGATGTGAGAATTGTGTCATTACTTGTTATGAATCTGGTAAAACAGTATTCCAAGGAACAGATGCGTTAGTATATGCTTCTTCCTTCATGGAAACGATTCCTGAAGAACAAAACATTTCAAAAGACACATTACCTCAAGCTGGTAGTGATGAAGTTGGAACTGGTGATTATTTTGGACCAGTTGTTGTTTGTGCTTCTATTGTTGATGAATATACGGAAGATCTTTTAAAACAACTAGGTGTAAGAGACTCAAAACAATTAAAAGATAAAGATATTTTAGAGATAGCTCCAAAGATCATTCAAAAAGTACCTCATTCTTTATTGATCGTTGATAATGAAAAATACAATGAAGTACATCAAACAAATAACTTAAACGCAATGAAAGCGAAACTTCATAATCAAGCTTATGTTCATCTCGCAAAAAAGTATGGATTACCAGAACTTAAGATCATTGATCAATTCACACCAGAAAAGAATTATTATCGTTATATCTCAGATCAACCATCCATTATCAAAGGTATTCATTTTGAAACAAAAGCAGAAGATAAATATATCTCTGTTGGAACATCATCTGTTATCGCTAGATATGCATTCTTAAAGAAGATGGAAGAAATGGATGAAACATGGAATATGCATTTCTGTTTAGGTGCAGGTACCAATGTAGATGAATGCGCAAAACGTTTCGTTGAGAAATATGGAAAAGATTCTTTAAACAAAGTCGCAAAGATTCATTTTAAAAACACAGAGAAACTATGATCTCTGTGTTTATTTTTTAGATGCGTAATGGACATGAGAAATCATCCACTCATCTCCATGTTTTCTTAATACTTGCGTTTCAATACCAACGATACCATGAGGTTGTCCATTTTCTCTCAACAAGCATTCAGTATGATAATGGAATATCGCAATCGCTGTACTATCATCTAAGTATTTGATTTCTAGGTCTTCTTTGATAAGTTCAACTGTAGAATACTTTCCATACAAAAGTTCCATCAAAAAGATAGAATAGATCTCATTAGGTCCATAGAATGGCTTTGTTCCTGAAATGAGTACCGCATCTTCTTCAAAGATTTGTTTTGTTAATTCTAAAGAAGGTTCATGGATCAAGGTTTGATAGTTTTCAATTGTCTTTTCTACATTCATATTATTTTTCCATATGTTCTTTAATGATATTAGAAATCTTCTTAGCAGCTTCCTTCACATCATCATTACAAACAACATATTCATAGTTTTCAGATTGAGCAATTTCATTCTTAGCTTGTTGTAAGCGTCCCTGAATGACATCTTCACTTTCTGTTCCCCTACCACGAATTCTCTTTTCTAATTCTTCTAGACTAGGTGGAACAATGAATATCGTTAAGGCATCAGGTACTTTCTCAACGACTTGCTTGCAACCTTGTACTTCAATTTCTAATAAGACGTTTTTTCCTTCATTTCTAAGTCTTTCAACTTCATGTAAAGGTGTACCATAACTATTTTCAACATATTGGCAATATTCTAATAATTCGCCATTTTGAATTGCCTCATTAAAACGTTCTTTTGTTACATAGTAATAATTCACACCTTCTTCTTCACCAGGTCTTTTACTTCTCGTTGTCATAGAAACAGAAAACGCTAATTTCAATTCAGGATCATCAACGATTTCTTTTAAAACTGTTCCTTTACCAACGCCACTTGGTCCACTCAAAACAATCAATAAACCTCTTTTTGTCATACTATACCTCATTCACTTTGATAACTAGATTACTCTTTTTAATGGTACTAGTCAAACATGGTATAATACTTTTCAAGCATTGGAGTAAATTATGGCATTAGATGGAATCTTATTACATAAAATAGTACCTGAACTACAAAAAACATTACCATTGAGGATCCAAAAGATCTGGCAGATTTCTAACACAGAAGTCTTATTTCAAGTTCATGGAAATGATGGTAAAAAACAATTGTTGATCAGTACACATTCTGAATATAATCGTTTGTTATTCACAAATCGAAGTTATCCTACCCCAAAAGAACCTGGCAACTTTGTGATGTTGCTCAGAAAGTATTTAGAAGGAAGTATGATTGAAACGATCGAACAAGCAGGTTTAGATAGATGGTGTACTTTTACTGTACGCAGAAGAAATAACCTAGGTGATCTAGAACATATCTATTTATATGTAGAATTAATGGGCAAATACGCAAATGTCATATTGGTTGATGCGAATGGAAAGATCATAGACGCATTAAAACGTATTCCACCTTTTGAGAATCAAAAACGAGTCATTCAACCAAACGCAATGTTTACTCCAACAGAACCACAAGATAAGAAAGATCCATTCATAGAACAAACCATTGATGAATCAATGTCTCTTACAAAACAGTTTGCAGGTTTTTCTCCATTCTTATCAAAAGAAATAGAATACCGTATGTCCATTGGAGAATCTTTTGAATCTATCATGTCTGAAATTGAACATTCTGATTATTTATATATCGCAAATGATAATGATAATGCGGTATTCCATTGTATTGAATTAAAGAGTATTGGAACATGTAAGAAATATCCTCTGTTTGAAGCATTTGATATTCTTTATTATCACAAAGAAGAAAAAGAAAGAATCAAATCGATCTCAGGAGATATTTATCACTTCGTTAAAAAAGAACTAAAACATCAAACAACAAAACTACCTAGGCTGTACAAAAGCTTTGATGAAGCGGTGAATTGTGAGAAATGGAAAGAATATGGTGATTTGTTGTATTCGTATAACGTACAAGATACAAAAGGTATGAATGAAATCACTCTACAAAGTTGGGAAGATGGTTCTGATATAACGATTCCATTGGATTCAAAACTAGATGGAAAAGCTAATGCGAGAAAGTGTTTCCAAAAATACAACAAATTCAAAAAAGGACAGATCTATCTAAAAGAACAAATTGAAATCTGTGAAAATGAGATCCATTATTTTGAAGGTCTATTGGAACAATTAGATATGGCTGATTTCGATACAGCTTTAGAAATCAAAGAAGAATTGATCAAACAAAATTATTTAACAGATAAGAAGAAAAAGAATCCAAAGAAGAAAAAGAAAGAAAACGGTCCTCATATCACAACGATCGTATTACCAAATGGCATTTCTGTTTCCTTTGGTAAGAACAATCTTCAAAACGAAGCTTTAACTTGGCATACTGCTAGAAAGAATGAATATTGGTTACACGCACAAGGGTATCATGGAGCTCATGTCGTCGTACATGCAGATCACTTAGATGAAGATACATTAAGAAACGCATCAATGATTGCGGCATACTTTTCTAAGGGAAGATATTCCTCATCTGTTCCAGTTCAATATTGTCTTGTCAAAGAACTAAAAAAAATCCCAGGCGCAAAACCTGGAATGGTATCTCTTTCTAGCTATAAAACGATCTATATCGATCCAGATGAAGATCATTTAAAACAACTAGGAATCATGATCAGTTGATACTGATCATTTTTCTTTGTTGACGATAGACATCAACTTACGTACTTCATACATTCTTAACTTACGATACTGACCTTGTCTTAAATTACCAAGATCTAGAAATGCGTATTGAATACGATTTAATCTTGTTACTTCACAATGGAAGAATTCCATCATCCTTCTAACTTCACGATTTCTACCCTCTTGGATCGTAATTTGAAGAACTGTCTTATTTTTCTTTTCGCTTCTTTTTAAAATAAATACTTCAGCAGGTAGAGTCTTTCCATCTTCTAATTCGATTCCTTTTTCAAGCAAGGAACACATACCATCTGTTAGTACACCATTTACTGCTACTTCATAAGTCTTACGAATATGATTTCTAGGATGCATGAGGCCATTCGCAAACTCCCCATCATTCGTCAACAACAACAATCCTGTCGTTTCATAATCTAATCTACCTACAGGAAATATTCTTTCTTTACAATCAATGAGATCTACGACAGTATCTCTATCTTTATCATCTTTTACTGCACAGATCGTTTTCTTTGGTTTGTTTAATAAGAAATATACTTTCTCTTCTTTTCCAATTTCATTTCCATCAACTTCAATACGATCAGAACTAGAAACTTTCGTTCCCATTTCTTTAACAGTTACACCATTCACTTTCACTCTACCTTGTGAAATCATCTCTTCTGCTTTACGTCTTGAAGCAATACCCGCAGCAGCTATTACCTTTTGTAATCTTTCCATTCTTATCTCCTAGTGATGGTTTCTTGTGTTTCCCCAAAAACCACTTCCTGCCTTTGAATAATCATTCATTAACACAACAGGAATCTTTCTAAATTTCTCATCTTTTTTTATTAACATCTTACAAGCTGTCAAACGTTTGTTACCATCAATACATTCATAGTAACCATCTCTCACATTGACTTGTACAGGGATCGCAACGCCCCTTTTTTCGATTGATTCTAACAATCTACCAGGATCTGTCTCAATAAAAATGATATCCTGAATATCAACAATTGTATTGATCATATCTCTGCCTTCTTTCTAACCCCTATTACGATACAACCATGAAGTATCGTATTTTCTTTCAAGAACGTAGATAATTGTACTATATGATTCTTCTTTCTGTATACTGCATTATAAAAATGTACGTGATCATCATCAATATTAGAATACGCAGCATAGTGTGCCCCTCTAGAATGAGAATATGCCAAGATACCTGAAGAAGAACATTTAAGAGCTTTTTGACAAGCAGTGATACCAGGCAACGATACAAACACATCAAGACCTTGTTGTTTTAAATAAACGATCAACCATACGATTTCTTGTCCAAATACTTTTCCTAAGAAATTATGTTTTTCTAGATCACTGATCACTGTATTGATATCTTTATAGATACCATTCATCTTCAACAGATTATAGACAGCGATCCAACCACATCCTTTTTTCGCAGTATCAAACCATCCAAAAGAAACACTAGACATACTACCTTGATCAATGATATATCCCTCTTCATCAAAGATAGGATCATATAATTGATTTCTTAATGGATCAATGATCTTTTGATAATCTTTACCTTTTGAATAGTATCCATTTTGTGTTAAAGGAAGTTTTAACTTTGGATCACAATGGATCAATATCTTTTTAGGATGTGAACGTTTAATATGCCATTCACTTAGAAAAGCAATATCATGGAAAGCATCTTTCAAAGATTGAAAAGATTCAATTTGTATATCTACAACATCATGATGAAAAGAATATGTATAAATGAAACTATCATTCGAATGATTCATTAACATCTGTTTATGATATCCATCTTGTTCACTTTTCAATAATTTGATCTTTACCATTTGAGTTTCCTATATTTCATTGCATCTTTTAAGATTTCCGCATCATTATCAAAAGTAATACAGCCAAGTGCTTCGATTGGCTTTACCCAATGCATCTCTAATAATTCATCTTCCTGTATCTTCTCTTTGCCACCTTTTTCATACGCAATAAAGTAGATATTTTCTTTTTCTACATTATCTGAAAGATGATATTTGGTGACATGTCGAAACTTCGTATCTAAAACTACTTCAATTCCTGTTTCTTCTAAGATCTCACGAATCGCAGTTTCTGGTTCTGTCTCTTTCTTTTTTATGTGACCTTTTGGGAAACACCAATGTCCATCACTTTGTTGGATGACTAAGACAGTTGAATCTTTTTGTTTGTTTTGGAAGATGATCGCTCCACAAGATTTTTCCGTAATTTGTTTTTTCATAATTGCATTATAACATAAAGAAAAACTCGTATAGAAATACGAGCTTACTTTGTGATCTTACGGATCTTAACTTTCCAATTTGTTCCTGTACCTATGTTATAGGCTCTTGCGAAAGAACCCTGGTTGATTGCGATACCCACATGATATACAGAATTGATATAGATGAGTGGAGAACCAATATGTACTTCCGCAAATGAATGAAGATATTTTACTTGGTTTTGATAAGCCATCATATTGTCATGGAAGATAGACACTTCAAAATAATCTCCAAAGTCAGGTTCTAATTGATAGAAATCATCTCTTGAAATAGAAGTCCATAAAGAACCAAAACGAACATCTAAGATATCTATACATCCACTGACGCTCTTTTCACTTTGATCAAATGTAGATCCAACGACATCTAATTCTACGATTTCATTAAGTGGTAGTTGTTGACCTACTTCTTCATAGGAAATGATACCTGAAGCTAATCTAGCTCCTGTATACGCATATACATCTCTACCATGGAAAGTATAGGACAATTCCGTATTCTTTCTTCGATTGATGCTTTCTTCGATTTCTCTGATTTCTACGATCCCACACTCTTTATTCACATGTGTCAAAGTACCATTATTTGGTGTAACGATATATTGTCCTGTGCTTGTCTTAGCGACAACAGATTTACGTTGTGTGCCAACACCTGGATCTACAACCGAAACAAATACAGTACCTTCAGGCCAATAGTTAACTGTTTGAAATAAACGATAACTACCTTCGAAGATGTTGTATGGTGTTATAT
>CAVDZA010000010.1:0-10621 GCA_963613355.1 Bulleidia sp.
TTACTAGAAGCAGTTAAGTTGTATATGAAAAAGACAAAGTCTAGTAAAGAACAGGCTATGGATTTCTTTGAAGTGACAGGAGATAAGAAAGATACTTTGTTGAAACTGTTGTAACAAGAGGTGGATCTAATGAACGGATGGTTACAAGATTTAGAAGATAAGAAATCTGAAGGTATAAACGAAGGTTTAAATACTGGAAAGAATGAAGGGTTACTAGAAGCTGTTAAACAATACATGAAGAATACAAATTCTAGTAAAGAAGAAGCAATGAAAGTATTTGGATTCCAAGGTTCTAAGAAAGAGATGTTATTAGAAAAACTTTAAAGAGAGATAAATCTCATAAACGAACAGGCACAAAAAAAGAGAAAGCTTTTGAGCTTTCTCTTTTAGATTTGATAATTGACCCATTCACCTTTTTTGAAACGGATTCCTAATAAGATAAATCTTGATAATTGATCAGATAAGATACCGATCCAAATACCAACAAGTCCTAAAGGCCAAACAACGACTAATAAATAAGTGACAATAGAACGTATGATCGTTACAGAAATCAAAGAGGAAATAAGTGTGTATTTAACATCACCTGCAGCTCTAAGACATCCGCCAAATATGATTTGTGAGATTTGGAAAAGTACGATGATCATGATGAATCTAGAAATCAAGATTCCATCTTGTAAGATATCTTCTTGAGAGAAGAATAAACTGAATAGATTTCTTCCAAAGAAGAATAAGATAAAGGCTAATATAATTGAAATGATCAATCCTACTGCTTGGCATGTATTTCCGTAATGTCTTGCCTTATCAAGTTGTTTTTCACCTAATGATCGTCCAATGAGTGCTACTGCAGCCACTTGCATTCCATCACCAAATGAGAACCCTAACGATAGAAAATTCATACCTACATTGTGTGCAGCGAAGGCATCTGTTCCTAGTCTTGCCGCTAATAAAGCTGTTACTAAGAAGCCAACTCTCATCGCAATATTTTCAGCTAACATATTACTTCCTAGTTTCACGATGGAAGATAGTGTATCTGTGACAGGATGTATCTTCTCTTTGATCATGTATGGGATAGAGACATAACTTTCTTTTTTGAATAGAGAACGAATCGACATGATAGAAGCTACTACAGTTCCTAATACAGTAGCGAAGGCTGCACCGAATAATCCTAGCTTTGGAAAACCAAAGTTACCGCCAATCAATAAGTAGTTGAAAATAATATTCACAATAGAAGAAGCGATATTGGTTGTCATCGCAATTCTAGTATTACCACTACCACGTTGTGCAGCGTTAATGACCATGGAAATTACATTGAATATCATTCCACCTTGAATGACTTTAAAGTATGTCATTGCGGCTTCGTGTGTATCGGAAGAAGATCCAGAAAATCGAATGATTGGATCTGCGAAGATGATTGAACAAGCACTTAAGATCACACACAATACTAACGAAACCATAAACGCTGTAATCAATACTTCATTTGCGTTTCTTTGATCGTTTTGTCCTCTTCTGCGAGCGACTAATGCGCTCACCGCAACATTGATTGCGAAAAAGAAACAAAGTGTAATGAATTTTGGTTGGGTCGTAAGACCAACTGCACTGACTGCGTATGTACCTAATGTCGATACCATCATCGTATCGATCATGCCTGCTAGTGATATAAAGAAACTTTCTAGGACGGCTGGCCAAGCAGTCGCAATCGTTTCTTTGACTAATTCCATTCGATTCATAATTTGATTCCCCTTAATTGTTTCAATTATAAACCCGTTTTAGTGGAATAACGTTCCGAAATGATTTCTATGATAGAATGTTAAGCGTTAAGAGGAAAAATATATGAGTAGACAATATTGGAGACCTTCAAACATGTTGAATCCAGTACCTGCGGTATTGATTACATGTAGAGATGAAAATGGAAAAGCGAACGCAATGACAGCTGCCTGGGCAGGAACGGTATGTTCTGATCCAGTGATGGTGTCCGTATCGATTCGTAAGAACAGATATTCACACGATATCATTCAAAGGACAGGGGAGTTTGTAATGTGCTTAACGAATCGCGAACTTGTTCGTGCGACAGATTATTGTGGAATATACAGTGGCGCAAAAGTAGATAAATTCAATTTGCCAGGAAGATTACATATTACGGAAGAACCGGCAAAATTAGTGAATGCGCCTTGTATCAAAGAAAGTCCAGTCTGTTTAGAATGTAAAGTCAAACAAGTTCTAGAGTTAGGCTCACATGATATGTTTGTGGCGGAAGTCGTTAGTACGGATATTGATGAATCTTTATTGGATGAAAATGGTAGATTGGATCTTCAAAAGGCTGATCTGATGGCATACAGTCATGGCGAATACTATGCGCTAGGTAAAAAGTTAGGGAAGTTTGGATTTACTTCTTTGAAGAGTGAAAAAGAAGAAAACTTGAAAGAAGTAAAGACACCAAAGGGTTCTCGAACAAACTTCAAAGGTAGAAAGAAAAATAGAAGACATGATAAGTAAAAGGGATCAGTTTATCAACTGATCCTTTCTTCTGGCATAACAAATTGAGAATTATATAGATTTTCATAGAAACCTTTCTTCTCCATGAGAGAATCATGATTTCCTTGTTCGATGATCTTACCATCTTTCATAACTAGGATGATATCTGCGTTACGGATCGTAGATAAACGGTGAGCGACCACAAAACTTGTTCTTCCTTGCATCAAAGTATCAAAAGCGTTTTGAATCTGTAGCTCTGTTCTTGTGTCGATTGCGGAAGTCGCTTCATCTAGGATCAACATTGGTGGTAGAGCTAACATGACTCTTGTGATGCACAACAATTGTTTTTGACCTGCAGAAAGTGAGTTTTCTGTAATTTCTGTATCTAATTGTTTAGGTAATCTCTTAATGAATTCCCAACTATGTGCTTCTTTACAAGCGTGAATGATTTCTTCTTCAGTTGCGTTGTCCTTTCCGAATGTAATGTTTTCACGGATCGTACCTTCTTTTAACCAAGTTTCTTGAAGAACCATGCCATAGTTCTTTCTTAAAGAATGTCTTGTGACATCATTGATATTTGTATCATCAATGGAGATAGAACCAGATCTTACATCATAGAAACGCATCAGTAGATTAATGAAAGTTGTTTTTCCACAACCAGTAGGACCAACTAATGCGATTCTCATGCCTGGTTTCACATCTAGGTCAAAGTTTTCGATGAGTGGGCGATCTTCTTCATAGCGGAAAGAAACGTCCTTGATAGATACATGACCAGTACATTCTTGAAGCTCATTGTTCTTTTCGATTGGTTCTTCCTTGGCTTCAATGAAATCAAATATTCTTTCTGCACACGCTAATGCGTTTTGTAGTTCAGTAACAACAGAGGAGATATCATTGAATGGTTTCATGTATTGGTTTGCGTATGATAATAAGATACTTAAACCACCAACAGTCAATTTTCCATTCAATATCAAATTCGCTCCTAATAACGCTACTAAAGCGTAAATGAAGTTATTAACAGCTCTTGTACAAGGATTTGTAAGACTGGAATAGAATGTTGCCTTTTGTGAATATTCTTTTAATTCGTTGTTTATTTGGCTGAATTTTAAAGAAGCTTTTTGTTCGTAATTGAACGCTTTAACGACTTTTTCATTTCCAACCATTTCTTCTATCAACGCAGTTTCTTTTCCACGTGTTTCAGATTGTTTCTTAAACATCGTATAAGAATGTGTCGCAATAAATTTCGCAACCAAGAAACTAACAGGTGTTAATACCAATACCAACAATGTTACCTCTAATGACTTTGAGAACATGAAATACAATGTTACGAATATTGTGATGATACCTGTGAATAATTGTGTTAGTCCTAATAATAATCCATCAGACAATTGATCAGCATCTGCGATGATACGAGAAACGATATCACCAGTTGCGTGTTGATCTAAATACTTTAATGGTAACTTTTGGATCCTTCTAATTGCGATTGAACGAATATTTTGTACAACAGAGTATGTGACATGGTTATTCATGACATTCATGATCCATGTCAGGATACCTGTTAGTAAGATGATCATAAAGATCTTAGATAAGATCGTAGAAATGTAATTGAAATCCACATTACCTTCTTCAATGATGGCATCGATCGTATTACCAAATAAGATTGGTGCGTATAACGTTAAGATGACAGTAATTCCAGCTAATAAGATGGAAAGAAACACAAACCACTTTTGTTTGCCGATTTGTTGAATGACTTTATGAAGTGTTTTCATGCGACCACCTCCATTTTGAAATCTACTGGTTTTTCTTCAGGGAATTGAGAATAATAGATTTCTTGGTAGATATGACAGTTATTCATGAGTTCCTCATGAGTGCCTTTTCCAACTAGGTTTCCATCATCTAAAACGAGGATAAGATCTGCGTGTTTGATGGAAGAAGTTCTTTGAGAAACGATGACAGTTGTGATATTTGTCTTAGAAATAGCGGTTCTAAGTTTTGCGTCTGTCGCAAAATCCAAAGCACTTGCGGAGTCATCTAATAATATGATTTCAGGATCTTTTACGAACGCTCTAGCGATCGTTAATCTTTGTCTTTGACCACCAGATAAGTTTCTACCATTTTGTTCGATCTTATGATCTAATTGATCATCTTTTCCTTTTACGATTTCTGTTGCTTGAGCGATATCTAAAGCTTTCCAGATTTCTTCATCTGTTGCGTTTTCATTTCCAAGTTTCATGTTCTCACGGATCGTACCTTCAAATAAAACAGCTTTTTGAGGAACGACACTGATTTTCTGGAATAAGTCATCTTTCTGATAGTTCATGATATCCGTGCCATCAATAGAAATGGTTCCTTCTGTACGATCATAGAATCTTGAGATGAGATTTACTAATGTAGATTTACCAGCACCTGTGGCACCAATGATACCTAGTGTTTGATGTTTATTGAGAGTGAATGAAATATCATTTAAAGAATTCTCGGAAGCACCTTCATATTTGAAGGAAACATGATCAAATGCGATAGCTTCATTTGTTTCTGTGATTTGAGAAGTGGAAGGATAAGAAATACTACTTTGTACTTCAAATACGGATTGAACACGTTCAGCACACGCAATGGATTTATCAATGGTGATGATCAAGGAAGCTAATTTGATGAGTTCGACAACGATCTGTGCCATGTAGTTATAAAGAGCTACGACATCACCTTGTGCTAGATTTCCTAGATTGACCTGTAGGGCTCCTTTTTGGATGAGGATGATCGTTGCGATATTGATAATGACATAAGTGAGAGGATTCATTAATGCGGAAATCTTACCGACAAATTCATTGATCTTTGTGTACTTTTGATTTTCAACATCGAATTCATTGATTTCTTGTTCCTCTTTTCGAAATGCTCGAATGACTCTAACACCTGTTAGATTTTCACGTGTTAAGGATAAGATCTTGTCTAATCCTTTTTGTACTTTTTTGAATAGAGGAATGCTGATCAACATGATCGAGAATACGACGACTAGTAAAATGATGATCGTAACCAAAAAGATCAATGCGATCTGAAAGTTGATCAAGAATGCTGCTATCATCGCTCCAAATACGATAAAGGGACTTCTTAAAAGTAATCTTAAAGCTAAGTTGAGACCGTTTTGTATTTGGTTACAATCAGATGTCAATCTAGTGATCAATGTATCTGTACCAATCGTATCTAATTCACTATAGGAAAGTGATTGGATGTGATCAAAAAGAGATTGGCGTAGGTCTGTTGTGAAACCAACTGCACTTTTTGCGGCAAAGTACTGTGCTGTAATACTACATGCCATTCCTACACAAGCTAATCCAATCAGAAGTAGAAATTGTTGGAAGATATAGCTAGTGTTGTTGTTTTTGATGCCTGTATTGATGATGTTCGCAATCAATATAGGTGTTAATAAGTCAAAGAAAGCTTCTAGTAACTTGAATGTTGGCGCTAAAATGCTTTCTTTTTTATACGCTTTTAAATAAATGAATAACTTCTTCATAGGTACCTCTTCAATGTATCTCATTTTACAACCAACAATTGAAAAAAAGAACTCTTAGAGTTCTTTCAAGAGGGTGTTGAATACTTTGGAGAAATCATCGTTTATGACGAGATCTGCCTGGAGGTTGAATTTTGTGCGTTTCTTATTGATGATGACAAGATTCTTGCCACGATATTGAGAAACGATCTCACTGGCAGGATATACAACAAGAGATGTTCCTAATACGATCAATAGATCAGCTTTTTTGGTATCTAGTCTAGCTTGTTTAAAAGTTTCTTTGTTTAATAGTTCACCATAGAAAGTAATATCAGGTCGTATGATTCCACCACATTCACATCTAGGAACACCTGTCGTGTTTTTGATGTATTCCAAAGAATATTCTTTCTTACAATCTACGCAATGATTTTTTAAGATCGTTCCATGTACATTATGGATATGAGTAGAACCGGCTTTTTCATGTAAACCATCTATGTTTTGTGTTACGACCGTGACATCTTTTCCCATTTTTTCTAATTCAGAAATAAATAAATGAATGACATTGGGTTCTACATCATCGATCATTAGTTTCTCTCTGTAGAATTGATAAAACAATTCAGGATCTTTATTAAATGTTTTGATATGTAAGATCTTTTCAGGTTTCTTTCCTTGATAACGATTGGAATATAGACCATTTTTACTACGAAAATCAGGAATTCCAGATAAAGTAGAAATTCCAGCACCTGTAAAAAACGCAATTGTTTGACTTTCTTGAATGAGAACTTTTAATTGTTCAATTTTGTCATTGAAGTCTTTCATATAATCATTCTACTAGAAAAAAGAATGAGTAAATCAATAAATCTTATAAAAACGATAAAGTATTTTAATTGTATAATTTTGGTTATCTTGAGAAAATAGAAACAGAAATAGGAGATGATAATTATGACAACACATAAGATCGCAATCATAGGAGCTGGTCCAGCAGGATATACGCTCGCTCAGGAACTCGTGAAAGTAGGAGGATATTCTATTGATATCTTCGATAAAGAAGCTTCTATTGGTGGAGCTATCTATACAGGTATTCCTGAATATAGAATGCCTAAGACATTCTTAGATAAAGCGTACACAGGTCTAGTAGAAGCTGGAGTTCAGTTTCATTTCAATACAGAAATCAAACCAGAACAGTATGATGAATTAAAAAAGAACTATGATAGGGTCGTTGTCGCAATTGGCGCTCAAGTAGAAAATACATTTGGATTTGATACTGGAAATGGATTGTTTGCGGGATTGACACTTTTGTATGATCTCAATATCAATAAGAACGCAGATGATTATAAGAAGTATCACCGTGCAATCGTATGGGGTGGCGGAAACGTCGCAATGGACTGTGCGAGAAGCTTGATCCGTATCATTGATGAAGTAACTGTCGTATATCGTAGAAGTGAAGAAGAGATGCCTGCTAATAAAGTGGAAATCAGAGATGCGAAGAATGAAGGCGTTACGTTTAACTTCTTAGAAAATATCAAAGAAATCTTACGTGATGAGAATGGTCAAGTCGTGGGAGCTAAAGTCGTAAAGATGGAACTTGGTGAACCAGATGAAAGTGGAAGAAGAAGTACACATGAAGTAGAGAATAGTCTCTATGAAGAAAAGGCAGACTTGATCGTTATGGCAATTGGACAAAAGGTGAATTTCAAAGCTCTACATGATAGCTTAGAAAATACAGAAGGACATTTGTCTAATCATGACAATGTTTATATCATTGGTGATGCGAAAACTGGTCCAGCTACGATCGGTAGTGCTGTATTAGAAGGAAAGGCAGTCGCAAAAGAAATTGTTCAATCCTTTGAATAATAGGATAAAATAGTAGGAAGAAAGTGAAAACTTTCTTCTTTTTTCTTGGAGGTGTTATGGCAAATTATATCTTGAATTCTGCGGTATTACATATTTTTGATTTTAGTTCTGATAGAACTATATTATCTCAACAATCATTGAATCTAGAAGATACGATCATTGAATCTTATGTGAATAAACAAATCACAAAAGTGATGAATGATATACGTTGTAAAGAAGGTTTCTTTCAAGAAGAAAGTCATTTTTTATCTCTTGTTCAGACATATCAGAAGAAGGATATGAATTTTGTGGATCTTTCTTTAAATATTTCAAATCTATTAGAAGGATATTTAAAGAATACAGAAACACAAGCGTATGATGTTTTATTTATGGATTATTCATATGATGATGTTCCATATATTTCCTTTGTGTTATTAGAAAACCAAATGGCTTATACACATCTGACAAAACAAGAAAGTGGAGTCGTTTCAAATACGATCATCCAACAACATTCTTTATTGCCTTCTCCTACTAAGAAGATACAAACATTTGTTTGTATCAATATGATCAACTTTAATATTTCTTATGTTGATAAAACGAACTGGGGAACAAAAGATATCGAAGTGATCCAAGAAATGGTATTGGATTGTACTTGTGAGAAAAGTAAAGAAGAAGTTCTCAAAGAAGTAAATGAAGTCGTAAAAGAAGTGGCTATTAAAACAGATACGAATCCTACATTGTTGTTATCGAAGTATAAGAACTATGTAAAGGAAAGCATTGAGGATGAGACACCAATCACTACAGAAGATCTAGCGACAAATGTATTTAATGAATCGGATGTCATGCAGGATGCGTTTATTTCTACATCATTAGAACATGAAATTCCAAAAGAGGTGGAAGTTCCAAAACAATACGCTTCTTCTAAACTGAAGAATCAAAAGATCAAAACAGATACTGGAATTGAACTATCCTTTCCAACAGAATATTCTGAAAACAGTCATTTCATTGAATTTAGAAAGAAAGATGATGGAACGATTTCAATTGAGATCAAGAATGTCGCAAAGATAACAAATAAACAATAGGTGGATTATGAATAAAGAAAGATTAGGTACAGAAAAAATAAGTACATTATTAGCTTCATTAGCGATACCAGCAGTTATTGCACAGATCGTGAATCTTTTATATAACATCGTCGATCGAATCTATATTGGACATATTCCAAATGTAGGTGCAGCGGCTTTGACAGGCGTTGGTCTATTTACACCGATATTAATGATGATCAATGCGTTTGCGATGTTATCAGGAAGTGGTGGCGCACCTAAAGCCTCTATCTTCTTAGGTGCTAAAGAAAATGACAAGGCAGAAAAAGTAATTGGAAATTGTTTTTCACTGACTTTGTTGTTGGCAGTCGTATTAACGATCGTATTCTATATTTTTGCGCCACAATTATTAACATTTTTTGGGGCGAGTGAAGTGACATTGCCATATGCCTTGGAGTACGCAAGGATCTATATTCTAGGTACGATCACAGTGTTGATCGTTATGGGAATGAATCCTTTTATTACGATCCAAGGATTTGCGAAGACAAGTATGATGACGACGATCATTGGTGCAGTTATCAATATCGTATTAGATCCAATCTTTATCTTTGTGTTTAATATGGGAGTAAAAGGTGCAGCGATTGCGACAGTTCTTTCTCAAGCAGTTGGTGCTTTATGGATCTTAAAGTTTTTAACTGGAGAGACAACGATCCTAAAACTAAAGAAAAAGAATATGCCAATTGAAAAAAATGTATTGTTACCTTGTTTAGCACTTGGTTCATCTACTTTTGTGATGATATCTACGGAAAGTATTTTATCTATCACATTCACAAGCTCATTATCTCAATATGGAGGAGATCTAGCAGTTGGTGCGATGACTATCATCACAAGTGTTTCTCAATTGATTACAATGCCTCTACAAGGTATTTGCCAAGGTGGACAAACGATCATTTCTTATAACTTTGGTGCTAGAAAGAAAGAACGCGTCAAAAAAGCATTCTTTTCAGAACTGTTTGTTTGTGCGACATATGCCATTGCGTTTTGGCTATTGATGATGTTGTTCCCTAAAGTATTCGCATCGATCTTTACATCTGATATTAGCTTGTCAGAGTATACAGCTAATGTATTGAGAATCTATATGATTGGTATTTTTGCGACAGGGTTCCAAATCAGTTGTCAAAATAGTTTTGTTGGATTGGGACAAGCGAAGATTTCTTTATTCCTTGCGATACTAAGAAAATTGATCTTATTGATTCCATTGATCTTGATACTTCCAATGTTTTTCCAAGATAAAGTATTTGCGGTATTTATCGCAGAACCAATTAGTGATATCCTGGCCGCAACGATCACGACGGTTGCGTTTATTTTGAAATTTAATCGTATTCTTGAAGAAGGTCCTAGAAATTAGGATCTTTTTTATACAGATTTGAACATTTGTTTCTTACATAATAAAGAAATTGAAACGATACTATTATAGGGAAAGAAGGTTTTTATGAAGATTGGTGTAATAGATGTAGGTGGTGGATTAAGAGGTGCATTTGGTGCTGGTGTCTTAGATTATTGTTTAGATCAAGGTATTCGCTTTGATTACGCAATAGGTGTGAGTGCTGGTGCAGCTAATGTAGCTTCGTATATGGCTGAACAAAGAGGTAGAAACTACGTTTTTTATACGGATTATTTTGATAGATGGCAATATATGAGCGTGAAGAATCTTATTCATACAGGTTCTTATATTGGTTTAGATTATATCTATTCTTCTTTATCTGATCATGATGGTGATTATCCATTAGAT
>CAVDZA010000010.1:10697-33968 GCA_963613355.1 Bulleidia sp.
TCAGAGATGATAAAAGAGAAATGTTGGTGGTAGCGACAGATGCCAATACAGGCCTACCTCATTATTTTCATAAATATGATATGGGACAAGATAACTATGATGCCATTAAAGCGAGTTGTTGTGTACCGGTCGTGAATAGGCCATACAAGATCAATGGAATTCCTTACTATGATGGTGGATTAAGTGATCCAGTTCCTTACAAGAAAGCTTTTGAAGATGGATGTGATAAAGTAGTCGTTATATTAACTAGACCATCTGATTTTAGAAGAGTATCAAAGAAGGATAAAGTGATTGCGGATCTTTTGAGACGTCATTATCCAAAAGCTTCTGAAGCGATGATGAATCGAGCACTTGTTTATAATAAAAGTGTTGATGCGTGTGAAGAATTGAAAGACAAAGTATTGATCATCGCACCAGATAGTATTGGAAAGATGAAGACTCTTTCAAAAGATAAAGATAGCATCATTACTTTATACAACAAAGGATATGAAGCTGCGAAAGTATTAACAGAAACAGATTTCATGTAGAATAAATACATGGAAAAGAAATATTACAGATCCTTTACAGATCATTGTAAAGAAGAGTATGGAAGAAAGTTATATCGTGTAGCTTTAGATGCGGGGATGACTTGCCCAAATCGAGATGGAAAGATCGATACAAGAGGTTGCATCTTTTGTGATGAAGGTGGTTCAGGTGATTTCGCAATACATTACGATGGACAGAAACTTTCAAAAGAAGATCTGATCTACAATCATCAGGTGGCTGAAGAAGGAGATTATATTGCGTATTTTCAAGCATATACAAATACGTATGATTCTATTGAAAGACTTCATCATTTGTTCTCAAGTGCGTTGAGTGATCCACTATTTGCGGGAATCTCCATCGCAACTAGACCGGATTGTATTACAGAAGAAACGATTGAATTATTCAAAGAATTGAAAGATCGATATCCTAATAAATTTATTTGGATCGAACTTGGTCTACAAACGATACATCCTAAAAGTACGATCTTTATTCGTAGAGGATATCCACTAAATGTATATGAAGAATGTGTTAATAGATTACATGAGATCCATATTCCTGTAATTACACATATCATTATTGGACTACCAAATGAAACCAAACAAGATATGTTAGAAACGATACATTATCTAAATACATTAAAGATAGAAGGAATCAAGCTACAACTATTACATTATTTAAAAGGTTGTGACCTAGGTAGGATGTATGAGAATGATCCAAGCTTATTTCATGTGCTGACAATGGAAGAATATGTAGACATCATTGTAGATTGTGTTGGAAATCTAAATAAAGATGTTGTAATTCATCGATTAACAGGGGATGGTGCTGGTGATCTATTATTAGCTCCAACTTGGTCGAAAGATAAAAGAAGAGTATTGAATCTGATACGTCATGAACTAAAAGAAAGAAATATAACACAAGGTAGTTTGTTGAATGAAGAATGAACTACCTTTCATTTGGCAAAAAGGTTAACTTTATGTACAATATTTTGCGGGAGAATAATAAAAATGAAAACAGATTATTTTAGTTTAGTAGCTGCGTATATCATTATTAATTTATATTTGATCTTACGTTCTAGAAGCTTTTTAAAAAAGTTTAATTGGGCGAAGAAAAGTGTAAGGGTAGTAATATTGGTCGTATACCTATTATGTGCGACATTGCCACTATTAGGTGCTTTCTTACCAGAAGATATGGGATTATATACATTCCAAAGATTTGGAAATATCTTCTTAGGATATCTAGCATATTACGCAATGATCTTAGTTGTAGGAGAAATCGTATTGTTGTTTGTTCATAAGAATAAGGAATTACATACGAAGATTGCCAAGATCGTCTTATGTGTTGCGTGTGGAGGTAGCGTATTAACAAATGTATATGGAACATTCCATGCTCAAGATCCTCAGTTGAAGACATATGATGTCACAACAGCTGATTCTCAAGGAAGAAACTTAAAGATCATCTTATTAGGAGATCTACATCTTTCTACCAATTCAAATATTGAATTAACAAAGAAGATGGTTGAAATGATCAATGAACAAGATGCGGATATGGTATTGATTGCGGGAGATGTATTTACTTCTTCTTATGATGGATTAAAAGATCCAGAATTATATTCTGCGGAACTTGCGAAGATGGATACAACTTATGGAACATATGTCGTATATGGAAACCATGATGTTGATGAAACGTTGTTTGGTGGTTTCTCAGTTGATGATCCTACGATTGCGATTCGTCCTAAGACAATGGATGAATTTATGGTAGCTTCTAACTTCCATATGTTAGCTGATGAAACAGAGACATTTAAAGAATTAGGTATCCAAGTAGTTGGAAGAGTAGATGGTGAAAAGAATGGGGAAGGTGCTGAAGAAAGATTAAGTGCCAAGGATGTTATGAAGGATACAGATTCTTCTTATACACAGATCGTTCTTGAACACGAACCATGGGACTTTGAAGAACTCAGTAACAATGGTGCGGATTTGATCCTATGTGGACATACACATGCGGGACAGATCTTCCCAGGTAACTTGATCGTTCCTTTCTTCAATGATAATGGATATGGTTATAAGGAATTATATGGCATTCCTACGATCGTTACTTCTGGTGTTGGTTATTATGGTCCTCCAATTCGTGTGGGTACAAACTCTGAAGTTACAGTTGTAAATCTTACATATTAAGACAATCGAAAGATTGTCTTTTTTTAGGCATTTCATTTGAATGAATATACGAATTCATGAATAATTATCAAAAGGAGAAATTATTATGTTAAATGAAAAAATCAAAGTGAATGAATTAGAATTAGACAATCGAATCGTACAACCACCTATGGCTACAGAGAAATCGGATAATGGACAAGTATCAGAATCTTTGTGTGAATACTACAAAGAAAGAAGTGGTCATACAGGCTTGATCATTACAGAACATTCTTACATCATGAAGAATGGGAAAGCTAGTAAGAATCAATTATCTGTTGGGAAAGACGCAAATGTAGAAGAATTAAAGAAACTAGTAGATGCGATACATAGTCAACCAAACACAAAAGTATTCGCACAGATCAATCACGCAGGCTGTAAGACAAAAGAAGAAGTTACAGGACAAGAGTTAATTGATATCAATAAGCTTACAAAAGAAGAATTGAATGAAATCAAGGAAGCATTTGTAGCTTCAGCCTTACTTGTAAAACAAGCAGGATATGATGGTGTAGAGATCCATGGTGCACATGGATATTTGAATTGTCAGATGTATTCCCCTTTGATCAATCATAGAACAGATGAATATACAGGTTCTACAATGGATGGTAGAACAAGATTCCAATGTGAAGTAATACGAGCAGTTAGAAAAGCAGTTGGTAAGGATTATCCGATTGCGTATCGTTTTGGTGCTTGTGATTATCAAGAAGGTGGATCTAGGGAAGAAGAAGCTGGTATTGCCGCAAAGAAATTTGTGGAAGCTGGTGTAGATATGTTGGATGTTTCTGGTGGTATGAATGGTTACATGATTCCAGGAAATACGACACCTGGATGGTATTCAAATGTAGGAAAGATCGTAAGAGAAGCGGTTGATGTTCCTGTGATGATAACGGGTGGCATCTCAACAAAAGAAGAAGCTGAAAAGGTATTGGAAGAGAAGTGTTGTGATCTAGTTGGTGTGGGAAGAGCCATCTTAAAAGATCCAAATTGGTCAAAAAATGTGTTAGACACTTGCAATTAAAGTTAACTTTAGGTTTATAGTTTTTTAAGAACATATGAGGAGGATATTATGTTAGAGGATAAATTCGTCGCAAACATGCCCAAATTAGGTTTCGGCTTAATGCGTTTGCCTAGAGAAGATGTTGAAAAGGATATCATCGATGTAGAACAGACATCTAAGATGGTGGATGCGTTCTTAGATGCTGGATTGAAATACTTTGATTCAGCGTATGTGTATACAGGAAGTGAAGAAGCAGCTAGAAAAGCTCTTACTTCTAGACATCCTAGAGATTCTTACTACATCACATCAAAATTGAATGTAAATGCCGCAAAATCAATTGAAGATGCGAAGAATCAAATCAATATCTCATTGGAAAGAGAAGGTGTTGATTACATTGATTTCTATCTTTTACACGCTATCAATGATGATAGTATTAAAAAGTATGAAGAATGGAATCTATTTGAATACGTCAAAGAATTAAAAGAAGCTGGTAAGATCAAACATTATGGTTTTTCTTTCCATGGTTCTGCGAAGGTGTTGGATCAGATCCTAACAAATCATTCTGATGTAGAGTTTGTACAATTACAGATCAATTATGCCGATTGGAATAATCCTAGTGTTGATTCAAAAGGTGTATATGAAGTTGCTCGTAAGCACAATAAACCAATCGTTGTCATGGAACCTATCAAGGGTGGTACGTTAGCTAATCCTCCAAAACCAATTGCGGATCTATTGAAGAAAGCTGATCCAAACGCTTCCTTAGCTTCATGGGCAGTTCGTTTCGTAGCTTCTTTGCCTGGTATCATGGTCGTTCTTTCTGGTATGAGTAATGTGGAACAGATGGAAGATAATCTATCTTATATGACAGACTTTAAACCATTGTCAGAAGAAGAAAAGAAAGTCATTGAACAGGCAATGGATATCTTACAATCTATTGAACAAGTTCCATGTACAGGATGTCATTATTGTACAGAAGGATGTCCTATGAAGATTCAGATTCCTGATATCTTTAAGGCAATGAACTTAGAATTAATCTATAATGACTTAGAAGGTGCGAAAAGACGCTACAACAACGCAACAAATGATCCACATGGTAAAGCGAGTGCTTGTGTGAAGTGTGGTCAATGTGAAGTACAATGTCCACAACATATTCAAATTAGAGAGTGGTTAGAAAAGGTAGCACAAACATTAGAGTAAGAAGAGGTGTGTATGAAGACGTTATATCTAGAATGTAAAATGGGATGTGCAGGTGACATGTTGATGTCAGCTTTAAGTGAGCTTGTCGATCAAAAGGCATTTATTCAACAAATGAATTCTTTAGGTCTAGAAGGAATTCAGTTTCATGCGATTCCATCCACGAAATGTGGAATTCTAGGTACACATATCCAAGTAATGATCCATGGTGAAGAAGAACATTCTCATGATGATAATGAAGCTATCTTTACATTTCAGATCGAGAATGTAGATGAACATTCTATTCTACATATCTTAGATCATATTGAAGAAATTGATGGTATTTCCAATGTGAAGTATGAAGGAAATGTATTGTGTTATTGTTATGATCATGATCATGGTGATATCGCAGAAAATAAAATTCGTACGATCATTGCTAGTCATTATCCAGAAGCTCAAGTAAAGAATGCAGGACATATCCATCATGATTATCATCACCATCATGGAATGCATATGGAAGATATTCATCAAGTCCTACAAAACTTACCAGTGAGCGAACACGTTAAAAAGAATGCGGAAGCTGTATATCAGATCATTGCGGAAGCTGAAAGTCATGCGCATGGAATGGAGATGAAAGATATTCATTTTCATGAAGTAGGTACGATGGATGCGATAGCGGATGTCGTTGGAAATTGTATCTTATTTGAAATGATAGGTGCGGATAGGATCATCGTTTCTCCAATTGCGTTAGGAAATGGAATGGTGAAGTGTGCACATGGTATCTTACAAGTACCTACGCCTGCCACTGCTTATATCCTACAAGGAATTCCAACATACGCAGGAAGAATGAATGGTGAGCTTTGTACGCCAACAGGTGCAGCACTATTAAAATATTTTGCGGATTCTTTTGAAGTACAACCAACAATGCGTTGTGAGAAGATCGGATATGGAATGGGAAATAAAGATTTTCCTGCCGCAAATTGTGTGCGTGCATTCATTGGTGAAATGGATGATGATGGTGAAGTGTGTGAACTAACATGTAACCTAGATGATATGACACCTGAAAATATTGGATATGCGTATGATGTCTTATTTGAAAATGGTGCTTTAGATGTTTATGTGACACCAGTTCACATGAAGAAGAATCGTCCTGGATTTGTCTTTACATGTATGTGTAAGATCTCTGATAAAGATAAGATGATTGAATTGATGTTTCAACATTTAACGACGCTTGGAATACGAGAAAGTTCTTGTAGGAGACATGCGTTAGAAAGAAGTGTTGAAGTGATTGATTCTTCTTTAGGGAAAGTTCGCAATAAGAAAAGTTACGGCTATCACATCAAAAGAGAAAAGCTGGAATATGAAGATCTCGCTAAGATAGCTCGTGAAAATGATATGTCGATCGAAGAAGTTAGAAAAGTAGTAGAAGGAGAAATGAAGTGAAAAACACAAAACGTTTAACAATGACAGCGATGATGGTCGCATTAGGGCTTGTATTACCACCTGTTATTAGAATGATTCCTAATGGTGGAGTACTCTTTTCACCAATGCATATATCTCCATTGTTGACAGGACTTGTCATTGGACCAATAGAAGGAATCATTGTTGGTGTATTATGTCCTATCTTGAATAATATCTTATATGGAATGCCACAAGGATCAACACTTGTTGGAATGTGCTTTGAATTACCAGTGTATGGATTTGTGGCTGGTATCTTAATGACAACTTTAAAGATGAACAACGATAAAGTGAAGGTGTATACATCATTGGTGATCTCTATGATCGTTGGTAGGATCGTTGGTGGAGTCGTACAAGCTATCGTATTAGGTGGAAATTATACGATCCAGATGTGGGCGACTTCTTATTTCGTTTCTACATTACCAGCAATCGTCATTCACTTAGTATTGATTCCACTTGTATACTTTGCGTTAAAAAAAGCTGGATTTGTTCAGAATAATTAAAAAAGTAGAGAGAAATCTCTACTTGAATGGAATATGCATATATTCTGTGTGATCTAATGTATAGATCGTAAAGTCATCCTCTGTTAGTACTGCGTATGAGCGAGGATGATTTTCTTTTGGGAGAGAGATGGAACCTGGATTCAATAAGAAGATCCCATTTTCTTTCTTCGCTGTTGGGATGTGTGTATGGCCACTTAAGAAACAATCATTTTCTTCTAAAGTTGGTAAGTTATTAGGGGAGTAGATATGTCCATGTGACATAAATACTTTATGCGTATCAAATGGAATGATGTTGTAGTCTGCCATACATGGAAACTCTAATACCATCTGATCGACTTCCGCATCACAATTCCCTCTAACTGAAATGATATCGTTCTTTAAGTCATTCATGATAGGAATGACTTTTTTTGGTGCGTAATCTTCTGGAAGATCGTTTCTAGGACCGTGATATAAGATATCACCTAAACATAGTATTTGTTTAAGGTTGTGATATTTCATCGCTTCTACGATGGCTTCAGCTCCACTCAACGCTCCATGGATGTCAGATATAACTAAAAATTTCATATGTTTTTTCCTTCTTTTTTGAAAATCATATCACATTTGAAAAAACCCACAACTTTTGAATCAAAAGAACAGATTTTTCTGTTCTTTTTTTAGAATTCAATGCGTCATTTAAGGGAAAACATGCTATATTTAAAATGCTGAAAAAGGAGATTATATATTTTTATGGCAAAACCAGTAGTATTAGTTGTCATGGACGGCGTAGGCTGGACTGACAAAGACAACGGTAATGCAGTTATGCATGCCTACAAACCTCAAATCGAGGAATTGATGACAAAGTGGCCTCACACAACGATCAAGGCAAGTGGTGTTGCGGTAGGTCTACCAAGTGATGATGATATGGGTAACTCTGAAGTAGGTCACAACGCTTTAGGTTGTGGTCAGATCTATTCTCAGGGTGCTAAGCTTGTTAATGAATCCATTGAAAGTGGAGATATCTACAAGTCAAATGCTTGGACAGGTGCTGTTGACTACTTGAAAGACAATAATGGAAAGCTTCATTTTGTTGGTCTTCTTTCTGATGGTAATGTACATTCTAACATTTCTCATTTGATTGCGATGATCAAGGAAGCTAAGGCTGAAGGAATCAAAGAAGTTAGAGTACATGCGTTATTAGATGGACGTGATGTTCCTGAAAAGAGTGCTTTACAGTATGTTGATCAATTAGAAGAAGTATTCAATGAATTGAATGATGATACATTCCATGGATGCATTGCTTCTGGTGGTGGACGTATGGAAATCACAATGGACCGTTATGATGCCGATTGGGCTATGGTCGAAAGAGGATGGCATGTACATGTAATGGGCGATGGTAGAAAGTTCGCTTCATGTAAGGAAGCTATCGAAACTTATAGAGCTGAAGGTGATTATACAGACCAGTATCTACCTGGATTCGTTATCGCTAATGGTGATGAACCAGTTGGTACGATCGATGATGGTGATTCCGTTATCTTATTCAACTTCAGAGGTGATAGAGCTGTTGAATTCTCTAAGTGCTTTGACTATATGGATACATTTGATAAGTTTGATATGGTCAAGAAGCCAAAGGTATTCTATGCTGGTATGCTTCAATATGATGGAGACCTACACTTACCTACAAACTTCTTAGTTGAACCACCACACATTGAACATACAATGTCTGAGTTCTTAGTTGAAAAGGGCGTTCATTCTTATGCAGTAAGTGAAACACAGAAGTTTGGTCATATGACTTACTTCTGGAATGGTAATAGATCTGATAAGTTCTCAGATGAATTAGAAGTTTGGGAAGAAGTACCATCAGATGTTATTCCATTTGATCAAAAGCCATGGATGAAGGCTACTGAAGTAACTGAAAAGATGGTAGACGCAATCGCTTCTGGCAAGTATCAGTTCATCAGATGTAACTATCCAAATGGTGACATGGTAGGCCATACAGGTAACTATGAAGCTACGATCATTGGTGTAGAAGCTGTAGACCTCAACTTGAGAAGAATCATGGACGCTTGTATGAAGTATGACTATACAATGCTCGTTATGGCTGACCATGGTAACTCAGATGAAATGGTAGATAAGAAGGGCAATCCTAAGACATCTCATTCCTTAGCTGTAGTTCCATTCGCAGTATACAATGGACCAGAAGGAACTGAATGCAAGGATGGCGACTTCGGATTAGCTAACGTAGCTGCTACGGTTTGTAAGATCCTTGGATATGAAGATTATCCAGAACAATGGTTAGAACCAATCATTAAGTAATGACTAGGAAGGAAATTATTCCTTCCTTTTTTGTTTGTAGGGTTGTAGAATAACACAAATACTGGAGGAACTATGGAATATTTCTCACGCTTTTACTTAGACCAAGAAAAAGATATCGTTGTTGATCTATATATGGAAAATGAAAGATTGTACTATCAATTGCGTACACCAAATCATACGACAGGAAATTTGATCACGAATCTTGCGAAGATGTGTGATCTACAGATTTCATTTGATGAAAATGGATTAAAGATCATCAAGGGTGAGATTCCTTGTTACTACAATGATGAAGGAAAACTAGTGTATATCTTTCATATGAAGGATACAAAGGTAGCGAATATCTATCCAGATGGAAAGATAGAAAGAAAGGCTTCTATTCCTGCGATATCTAAGACATTGATGTCCCAAACAAAACATTATCGTTTGGATTTTAAGAAAACCATCGTTAAGACATTCATTTTAAAAGATCATAAATTTCATACAGACCTTCATACACATATGAATGCCAATCTTCCAGGTGATGTCTTGATTGCCTTAGGCATCAAACATCAGATCCGTTATCCTTTGTATTACATCAAGAAACTAAATTTAAAATGTACTTCTCAACAATGGAAGTCTTTAGAAAAACAAAGAAAAGAAGTAGAAAAAAGATTTGGTGATTCTGAACTACAAGGGAAGTATTTAGAAAGAAAGATCGATGATCAAACGTTCATTAACTTTAGAGACTTGATCTTAAATAACATAAAAGACCATGAATATAATATTTCTAAGATACGTAATTCTTTGGCTGTAATGAAAGATGGTCAAGCAGTCTTTACGAATCTAGAAAAAGTATATCTATATCGTTATGTATTTACCAAAGGTATCATGGCTGATCATGAAGTAGACTATCAACATGTAGATGAAATCTGTGATAGAGAAGTCAGAGAAGCTCTAATACAAATGGAAAAAGATAATGAACATCCTGTGTATCGTTCAAATACGCTCTTTCAAGATAAGTTATTGTGGATCGCTAGAAACTATCAAAAGAATGGAATCTACTATACAGAGATATCTGATACGACATTGGTGAAGAAGAATGCTGCTATCAAAATGTTAGAAGAAGTACATGAAGTCATGCCTTCTATCTATAAAGAGACAGGTGTTATGATTCGTTTCCTAGCTTCTTTTAGACGTATTCCTTTAACGATCGTTAGAGATTCCGTACATACAAATGACTATGAAGATAACTTAAAGACGTTGTATGGTGTAATGTTGGATCCTTATGTAGCTGGTAGTGATATCGTTGGTGAAGAAATGAATGATATCCGTGAATTAAGACCTTTGATCAAGGAATTGACCAAGATTGCCTCATATGATCCTTCTTTTGTCTTGCGTATCCACGCTGGTGAAAATGATTCTTTGAAAGATAATGTATATAACAGTATTCGTTGTGTAGAAGAGTCTTTATTAGATGGTCAAGACATGCCTAGGGTTCGTATTGGACATGGTTTATATACTGCTAATCTTTCCAGTAAAAAAGGAAGAGAATTAATGAATTATATCAAAGACAAGAATGTTGTCTTAGAGTTTCAAATGACATCTAATATTCGTTTGAATAACTTATCAGATGTATCTTTGTATCCTTTGAAACAATATATTCAACATGGTATCTCTTGTGTACAAGGTACAGATGGTGGTGCTTTGTATGGAACGAATAGTATTGATGAACAATTGAGTCTTGAAAAGATCTTGAATCTAACAAAAGATGATCTAAAGAGAATGTGTGATGTAGAAAAGAAGATTCTAAAAGATTCTTTTGATTCTTTCAAAGAGAAAGAGAAACAATTGAATGAGTTGTTAAAGAAGAGTTCTATGAATGATATCTATCAAGAAAGAATGGAACGATATCAAATAGAAGAAGATTCTATTGAAAAAGATATCTTAGATGCGAATGTTGTATTAAAAGATATGATCCAACCATTGCCAGAACATAAGAAACCGGTCATTATTTGTGGTGGTAGCTTTAATAATGATCTACATTCTACGAAGATGAGTTCAAAGTATTGTTCATTGATAGATGAATTGATTGAGAAAGGGAATCCTGATTCTATTGTGTTCGTGATTGGTTCTTCTTTAAAAGCGTATGAAAGATACTTATTGAAAAAGAATCAAGGAAAGTTTGAAGTGTATGCGTTTGTTCCTTCAGAGATAACGAAAAATGAATTATCTGTATTAGAAAAGAGTGGTGTGAATATTCGTGTGGCAATTGAACCAAATCGAATGGGTAGTTATAAATCTATTGCGTATGAGATCTTTAAGAGAGAGGAATCTATTCTTCTAGCGTTAGATGGAAACTCCAGTGCAGTGAATTTGATCCAAGAGGCAAAAAACGCAAAGTATCAATGTCGTATCTATGTAAATCCACATTCCATGATGTTGAAGAAAAAAGCAGATAACTTAACAGGTTATGTAACGTTCTTAGATGATTCCAACATTTCTCAAGATGTATTAAAATATATGCATGTCAGATAATGTGATCTATAAAAAGAAAACATCCAATGGAACATTAGAAGTCGTTGATACGGTATATGATGATGAAGCTGTATGTTTTTTGAAGATAAAGGATACGTTACAATCCGCAATGTATTTAGATCCTTCTAGATACTATGATCTAGTATTCCCTTATATGCAGAGATTTTCCTATGCGTTTGTAGTTGAACCAAATATCAAAGATACGTTTTTGATAGGTGGAGGAGGCTTTGCGTATCCAAAATACTATGTACATACATATCCTACTTCTCAAATTACAGTCGCAGAGATCAATACAGATATCATTTCTGTAGCTTTTGAATACTTTGGATTGAAAGAATTAGAAGAATCAGAATATAAGCGTATGCATATCGTAAATGAAGATGGGATCCAATATCTTAGTAAACATGATAAGAAATATGATCTGATCATCAATGATGCGTTTATTGGAAAGAAAGATCAAGGTAGAAATGAAGAGGATATACAAACTGTATATGAGTCTCTAAATGAAAATGGAATCTATATGGTCAATGTAACGACAGCTTTAGTAGGTCCATTTGCGAAAAAAGGGAATGCGTTTCGTAAGACCTTACAAAAGTATTTTCAACATACGGTCATGATTCCGTGTGAAGAAGATCAAAAACCATATGAGAAACAAAATGTGTTGATGATATCGAGTGATAGAGAGTTATTGTAGTATGGCAAAGACAAAAGAAACATTAGATTTAGAACAAGCTTTAGATGAAGTGAGTCGTAGTAAAAGAGAATATGGTTGTGAAGAAGTAACGATTGGTTTTAAGAAAGATGGTCATGGAAATGAAATCGTTGACTATATGACAATGGATTCTAAAGGAATCTTCAAATGTTATGAACTGAAAGTGACTTTGAATGATTTAAAGACAGATAATAAGAAATCATTCTATGGAGATTATAACTATCTTGTCGTATCAAAAAGCTTGTATGCGAAAAGTCCTACTTGGGAGAACTATATTCCACCATATTGTGGGATCCTTGTAGGGAAAGAATTGACTGTAAAAAAACAAGCTAAGAAAAAAGATATTACAGATGAAACAAGGGATATGTTGAAAGATTCTTTGTTGAGAAGCGTATTCTGGAAATATGAGAATTATAAAGATGCGAAAGATCTAGATAAGTATAAAGAACTTCAAAAACAATTAGAAGGATCTCAACAAGAATTGATCAAGATACAACGAGAAAATGAGAGAATCATTTGGACATATCATGATTATGAACATTGGTATCAAAAGAATCATAGAGATGAATCTTTCTCTATTGAAGAAGCTTCTAAAAAAGAGAGAAGTGAATGTATGAAAAGAGAAAAAGAAGGGTATACATGGATCAAACAGAATGGGAAGAAATGTTGCCCAAATTGTAATCATGAAGCGTTGAATGATCAATGTACGAATTATTGTCCATTCTGTGGAGCTGATCTGAGAGTATAAGTGGAAACAAATACTCTCTTTTTTGTTAGAATAGTAACAATGAAAAGAACAACGATAGGAATAGTAGCACATGTAGATGCAGGGAAAACGACATGTATTGAAGGCATGTTATTTAATGCTGGTTTGATTCGTAAACTTGGTAGAGTCGATCATCAAGATACGGTACTAGATTATGATGAACAAGAAAGAGGTCATGGAATCACGATCTATTCTAAAGAAGCACATTATACATGGAAAGATACAGAAGTATATGTCATTGATACGCCAGGACATGTGGATTTTTCGTCGGAAATGGAAAGAAGTCTACAAGTCTTAGATATGGCAGTCATCATGATCAATGGACAAGATGGAGTACAATCTCATACAGAAACGATCTGGAAGTGCTTAGAACATTATCATGTACCTTGTTTGATCTTTGTGAATAAGATGGATATCACACATTATGAGAAACAAGAATTAGTGAATGATCTAAAAGCACATTGTTCAGATATGTGTATTGATATACAAGATCCATCTAGAGAAGATACACTTGCGATGGTAAGTGATGAAATATTAGAACAGTTTAGTGAGACAGGAAATATTGATGAAGGAATGATCAAAGAAGCTTTCTATGAAAGAAAGTGGTTTCCTGTGTTATTTGGTTCTGCACTAAAGAATGATGGTGTAGAGTCACTCATGAATGTCATTGATTGGATCTCCATTGAGAAAGAATATCCAGAAGAGCTTGGTGGAAGAGTGTATAAAATTTCTTTAGATGATAAAGGAAATCGTTTGACACATGTGAAGATCACAGGTGGTACGCTTCATACAAAAGATACGATCAATGAAGAAAAGGTAGATCAGATTCGTTTATACAATGGAACGAACTATGAAATGTTAAAAAATGCAGAAGCGGGGATGGTCGTTTCTTTGAAAGGGTTGGAACACTTGGAAAGTGGACAAGGCATAGGTTTTGAAGAAGATCAAAATACATCTGTATTATCTGCGTTTATGAACTATGAGCTCGTATTACCGGTAGGTGCGAATATATTGGTGTTAGCGGATACTTGTAAACAACTCGCAAGTGAAGATCCTACATTACAGATCAATGTGGATGAAAAGACAAAGAAGATCCATGTACAGATCATGGGTGAGATGCAGATGGAGGTCCTACAAAAGAAGATCGAAGATCGTTCTGGAATCAAAGTGGGATTTTCTACAGGTAGGATCGTTTACCAAGAAACCATCAAAGACACAGTAGATGGTGCAGGACATTTTGAACCTTTACGACATTACGCAGAAGTACATGTACGTTTAGAACCTTTACCACAAGGAAGTGGAATCCAAGTAGTGAGTGAATGTAGTAGCGATGTGTTGTCTGCCTCTTGGCAAAGAAATATCCTAGCTGCCTTAACACAAAAAAGACATCGTGGTGTATTGACTGGCTCTATTTTGACAGATGTGAAGATCGTTCTAGTTTCTGGTAAAGGACACATCAAACACACAGTTGGTGGAGATTTTAGACAAGCCGCAAATCGAGCAGTTCGTCAAGCTTTGATGAAAGCTGAAAGCGTGTTATTAGAACCATATTATTCATTTGAATTACAAGTACCTTCGGAATTTCTTTCTAAAGCTTTGTATGATCTTGAAACAAAGAACGCAAGCGTAGAAGTAGAAGATCTTGGGGATGATCAAATGTGTGTAAAAGGAGAAGGCCCTGTTAGAACGATGATGAACTATCAAAAAGATGTCATCGCATATACGAAGGGAAAAGGAAGATTCTTTGCGACATTGAAAGGGTATCAACCTAGTAGCGTACAAGAAGATATCGTTGAATCTTTTGGATATGATCCAGATAGTGATATGAGAAATCCAAGTGATTCTGTATTCTGCGCTAATGGTAGTGGATATAGCGTACCTTGGGATAAGGCAGATGATTATATGCATATCCAATTGAAAGAAATATCTTCTACACCTTCTTATCAAAATGTACGATATAAGGTCTCAGATGCGGATATGAATTACATCGCATCTATGACTTCTAGTAAAAATAGAAATGAAGAAAAAGCGAAAGCGAAACAAAGAGCTCAACAAAAAGAAAAAGAAGAAAAAGAGAGAATCAAGGAACTAAGAAAAGTTCAAGCTTCAAAACATTTGGATGAACTATTGATCGTTGATGGATACAACATGATCTATGCTTGGGATTCTTTAAAAGACCTAGCGTATGAAGATCTATCTTTAGCACGAGATAAGTTGATCGAATATCTATATAACTACTTGCCATACTTAGATCATGAAATATGGGTCGTTTTTGATGGATACAAAGTAAAAGGAAATACAGGTACTAGGATCAATAAGAAAGGTCTAACGATCATTTATACAAAAGCAGATGAGACGGCAGATGCGTTTTTGGAAAAGTCTGCGTATGACTTGAAAGATAAGTATCGTACGACATATGCGACAAGTGATGCCCTGATTCAAAATGCGGTATTCTCACAAGGTGCGTTTCGAATGAGCGCAAAAGAATTAGAATCAAGATTGATATTGAAACATGTAATAGTGGGGTAATTATGATCGTTTATCAAGATTTTTATTATTGGCCTACAAATGATATGAGAAAGTTACATATCTATTTGCCAAATGATTATGATGAATCAAATGAAAGATATCCAGTGATGTATATGTTTGATGGACATAATCTATTTCATGATCATGAGGCAACCTATGGAAAAAGCTGGGGATTAGAGTCGTTTCTAGATTCATGGGATAAAAAGATGATCGTTGTAGGAATGGAATGTTCTCATAGAGGAGATGAAAGATTACAAGAATATTGTCCGTATGAAAAAAGAATGTTTGGAAAGAATATTCATGGAATCGGAGAACAGACATTCCAATGGATCATTCATGATGTGAAACCTTTTATTGATCAAAGATTTCGTACATATGGGCATCGTGAAGCGACAGGAATTGGTGGTAGCTCCATGGGTGGAATCATGTCTATGTATGGTGTGCTAGCACACAATGATGTGTTCTCTAAAAGTGCGGTCGTATCTTCTAGTGTGTTTTGGAATCTAAAGAATTATCGAAAATCCTTTCAAGAATGGATAAATCCAGATACGAGGATCTATATCTCTTGGGGTGAATTAGAAGCTGGAAAGGCAGCGCATTCTGGAAATCCTGAATTTGATACAAGAGAAGCGAGAAGTGTGTATAAGTTTGAAAGAGAACTACAATCAAAAGGAATCCAGACCTATCACTACTTTCAATGGGGTGGAAAACATTGTGAAGCAGATTGGGAAAAACAGAATTCTTTGTATATGAACTTTCTGTGGAAAGGATAATTTAGTATAATAGCTAAGTTATAAAGGAGAGAAATTTATGTTAGGTGTAGTTTTAGTAGCGGCGATCTTTATCGCTGTTGGTTTAGCAGCAGTATTGAATGGACAAAAGTTATTTTCTTTGTTTCTTTCATTATTTGCGTTTATTTTGACTTTTGAATGGGTCGTTAAGTCTTATGGACAAACAATGACGACTTTAGCGATTGCCTTAGGTGTAGCTGTAGTAATGGCAATCCTAGCACAATATGCACAAAAGCTAGCGTTTTTCTTATTAGGTGCGATCGCAGGTGCGTTTTTAGGAGCGTTGTTAGTTCATTTCATTCCTAATGTTGACGCAAAGCTAGGTATCGTAGTCATGGCTGTCGTTGGTATCATCGTTGGTATCTTAACAGCACATTGGGATAAAATATTCATTCGATTAGGTACTGCTTTTGCGGGTGGTAGAGTATTAAGCGTTGGTGTATTGTTCTTGATCATGAACATTACACATTTGAATGATTTCGCATCAAATGATATTTTGGTGGCAATCAAAAATACATCGAACTATCTATCTGGTTCTTTTGTTGATAACAACGCAACTTATATCTTGATTGGTTCTATCATCTGTACTGTAATTGGATACTTCGCACAAGCGAAAAAACATTGATATGGCTGATTTAGTAAAACCTTCTAGAAAAGAATTAGATTTTCGAAAAAAGATCCATGAAGATATTAAGACAATGTCTTTTCAAGGACATATCGATGAATATTCTCAAGAGGATCTTGATCAATTGATGAAAGAAGCAGTTGAAGGTAATGGTTCAAAAGAACTTTATCGTTTGGTGTATTGTGATGATTGTGCTGACTTTGTGTCGGAGACAAGTTGGAAATATGATCCTGAACTAGATGGTTATGTTTGGAATGTTATTGTAAGAAGTGATCTAAGAAGAGTTGGATATGGTCATGAGACGTTGCGTTTGATGAAGATTGAGGCAATCAATCATGATATTCATTCTTTCTATGCGTTTGTTTCTGAAGATAACAAAGAAGCGAAAGAATTTCTGTTGTTTGAAGGATTTCAAAAAGAAAATGAAATCTATTCACTGACATTCTAAGATCTCATTATGAGATCTTTTTTTGTATAATAGAGACATGTTAGAAGATGTTATACGTTTTTATGAAGGTGATGTAGAAGGAAATGATCCATTTTTTTCGGATGCGAAAGCTTACGTGACATGGAACTCTTTATTATTTCCAGGAATCGAAACAGAAGTAGCTAGAAAACAAGAAGGTAGAAAGTTGAACGAAGCTTTCTTAGATGATCCTAGTAGGATTATTGAATTGACGCTATCTCTTTATCAAGGAATGGAAAGAAGTGAAGAAGATAGAAAGGTATATCGCGTAGATAGACTTGTAGATCATCAAATATTTGAAAAGGAAGGGAAGCTTTGTTCGTTTATTTCTACTTCAACGAGTGGCTTTTTAAAAGCGTATCAAGATAAGAAAGATCTTGTGTTAATGGAAATTATGATACCAAAGGGAACAAAGTGTTTGGATTTCTCAAAAGTATTAAAGTTCTATCAAAAACAAGATGAAAAAGAAATCTTACTTCCACCTTATCTTTCTTTTGAATCTAAATCATTAAAGATGAATGATGATATTCAGAATATCCATGATCGTAATGGGAATGGACCTTCTGTATATTGTCTGATTGAAGTAAAAGAACCTGTTTATGTGATAGAAGATATAAAGATCGATCTAGATAGATGTATTCCAGCATCTAAAAGAGTATATAGATGTTTGAATCAACAACAAGTATTAGACAAAGAAGATGTTCAACAATATCTTTTGTATAAGAAGTATATTCAAAATGAAGTGATGAAGAGAATGAAAGAATATGAAGATCAATAAGAATGAAAAAGTAATGGTTGCGTTAGATTCTATCGCAATGATAAGAAGTGAATCGGATCAAGATAACTATTTGATATTGGATGTCATTAATCATGGTACGCCAGTAATTCAATTTGCGAATTGTGAGTCTTTTGAAGCACCTCCATTCAACTTGTGTAAGAATGATAGTGATAAAAGAAGAATGATGGCTTCTATATTGACAATGGGGACAGCTAGAAGAATAGAAAAGTTTAATGCGAATAATATCGCAAGGAATATCGATCTAGTGATGAATCTGTATGATCATATGCAGGAATTTGATGCGAGCTTGATAGAAGATGATCCATTTCTAAAGAATATTTCATTACCTATGTTTGGGGAAGATCTAGTATTTGGATTTCATTCTTATCAAAAGAATCGTTTATTTCATTATGGCCAACCAATCGAAGTCAACCAAAGAGATATCTTACAACTAGGATATTTTAGAGAAGATGTGAATTATCCATATATCACAAGAAATGGAGAGTATTTTGCGAGCGTTAGTGCTCATGAAATATTGAATGGGAAACAATTGATTTCTCCATTAAGTAAAAATGTATTAGTGAGTGGTCTATCAATTGGATATCTTCCTTATATGATCCATTGTAAAGATTCAGTAAGTAAAGTAACGATCGTAGAAAAAGATGAGAAGGTGATCTCATTATTTGAAAAAGAGATCCTTCCTCAATTTCCAAATAAAGAAAAGATAGAAATCATTCATTCTGATATTGATGAATATATGAATGAATGGAGTGATGAATATGATTGTGTGTTGTTTGATCACTACAATGATTCGATGCATGGTGTTTTTGAATATTTGAAGATGAAAAAATTAGAGAAGGAACATAAAGGTGTTAAGTTTATCTATCAATTAGAAGGAAGTATTCTATCAAATATCAAATCAGCTTTGTTGATCATTTGTATGGCAGAAAGTAGCGAAGAGAGGGAAGAACTCTACAAAAATCTAGTAGAAGATGAAGAGGGTGCTGAAATCGTGAAGGCATTACAACCGTACTTTGTTGATCATGAAATCAGAAGTTCTACTGATCTAAAGAAATTGTTCCAGAATCAAGCATTGAAGAAAATGTTCAGATAAAGTTCATGTTAACGCTTTCATGATTGGTGTTATAATCATACTAATGTTTGGAGGGTTTGCATGTTAAAAGATGTTTTTAATTCGTTAATGCATGACAAGATCCGTACTTTTTTCTGTTGGATCACTTTTACATTGACATCGATGTTTATCTTTTTGTTTTTTACAGTAGCGATGAGTGATGCGGTTGGTGTAACGATGTATCAGGCAAAGAGCGATATCCCAACGATATTGATGATTGCCTCTGTTTTGTTATGTTCCGTGGAAATCGTATTTGCGAATGATTTCTTTATCAAGAATAAGGCGAAAGATCTTGCGATACGTCTAGTATGTGGAGCTACGTATACACAAAACGCAGGTTACTTATTACTACAGACTGTCATTATCTTGGTAGTAGCTTTACCAATTGGAATCATTGGTGGTTTGATGTTGATTCCGGTAATTAATATGTTGTTGGTATCTATCATGGATACAAATATTTCGATTACTTTGAATTTCCAGTCTGTTCTTTGGGCCATCTTAGTTCTAGGTTATGTCATTTTCTGGACATTGATCTTGAATCTATCATTCTCCTACAAGAATAGTGCAGCACAATTGTTGAATCCAAATTCTTTAAAGAAGAAAGGTGTTAAAACATTAGGTATTGGTGGAAATGCTGGAAAGTTTGCGATGAAGTTGCTTCACTTAGCTTTGATGATTGCGCCAATTCTAATGGCATATTATGACAGATCGTTGGTGTTCCCTTGTGTGATTGCTTCTCTTGCGGGATTTGCGTATGTATTGAATGATTTTGTCTTACCATTTATGAATACTTGGATCCATAATAAGATCTCAAATTCTGAATCTATCATTTCTTTAGGATTTGTGAGAAATGATTTGAATGTACTTAAGATCAATATTTTGTTGTATATCATATCTTCAGCGTTATTGATTTCTTTATTAACAAGTACAGATAATCCGATCTATCAAGTGTTGGTGTTGATTACATATATAGCGATGAATGCGTTATTGGCTTTATCTATCATGTTTAAGTTTTTGAATGATTTAAATGATAGACCATTAAAATTTAAGACTTTATCACATATTGGATATTTAGATGAAGCGAAAGATAGAATCGTTAGAAAAGAAGTTTTCTTATTGTATTTCTTTATTATTGTTTGTGTTTTATTTTATTTGATCAATGTGTTTATGACATTGTATCTAGGTGGAACATTGTCCATGAATCATATCGTAGTATTGATCGTTGGTAGTTTGATCCCAATCGTACTATGTGGATTCGTTTCATGGTTATATTACAGAAATAATGTATTTCAGAAATAGGAGATAGGATATGGAAGAGAAAATCGTATTAGAAGCAGTTCATTTAAAGAAAGTTTATAATTACGCTACATTAAATGCGTTTGAAGCTTTACATGATATTAATTTTCAAGTGAAGGAAGGAGAATTTGTAGGTATCATGGGACCTAGTGGTTCTGGTAAATCTACATTTATCAATAACATTTCTACGATCGATGAATGTACAGAAGGTAAGGTCTTGATCAATGGAAAGAATGTACGTTCAATGTCAGCTAATGAAATTGGGCATTTTAGATATGAAAATCTAGGCTTTATTTTCCAAGACTTTAATTTATTGGATACACATACGATGTATGAGAATATCGCAATGCCTTTAGCTTTAGCTCACTTTTCAAAGGATGAAATCGATAAGAAGGTTAAGAAGCTCGCAGATGAACTACAAATTACATCTTTATTACATAAATATCCAAATGAATGTTCTGGTGGACAAAGACAAAGAGGCGCTATCTGTAGAGCTTTGATCAATGATCCACATATCATCGTTGCGGATGAACCAACTGGTAACTTGGATTCTGTGAATTCTAGTGAATTATTACAATTACTACAGGATCTAAATAAGAAGAATGGTGTAACGATCGTCATGGTAACACATGATCCTTTGATTGCCTCATTTACTTCTAGACTTGTGTATATCAAGGATGGAAATATTGAAACTGTCTTAGATAAAGGTGAAATGACACAAGACGAATACTTTAATAAGATCGTTGAGTTGAATTCAAAAGAATCTAGAGAAATCTTGAAACAATAGTCAAAATAGGCATGAAAATGCCTATTTTTATAGCTTTTTAGCTTTTTTCGTGTAAAATACAAGTGGATTGTAAATTTTGGGGGAATTCTATGGAACAAGAAATGATTCATGTGAATAAGTGGGGTGTTTTTGAAGCGTCCATTAAAGGTAGTGAAGAGGAAAATCCTTTTGTTGATGAAGTATTTACAGGTATTTTTACTTCAGAGAATGAAAGCGTATTTGTGAATGGTTTCTATGATGGTGATGGAATCTATAAGATTCGTTTCATGCCATCTTATGAAGGAAACTATTCATTTGTGTTACATGCCTCATTCACAAAACAAGTATTTTCTGGAAACTTCTTTGTAGATCCAGCGAAAGAAAATAATCATGGTCCAGTACATGTAAAGGACCAATATCATTTTGAGTATGCGGATGGAACACCATACGTTTCTATTGGAACGACATCTTATGTATGGCATCTTCAAGATGAAGAAACAAAGAATCAAACGATAGAATCTTTGAAGAATTCTCCTTTTAATAAAATGCGTTTCTGTATTTTTCCTAAACATTACGTATATAACTTTAAAGATCCAGAATACTTTCCATATGTTGGGACTCCAATGGACGCAAGTGTTTTGAATGAAGATAATTTCATGGACTATACAGGAAAGAGTGAGGGAAATGATTTTGATAAGACAAAATTTGATCCACAATATTTCCGTAATATTGAAGAACAGATCCAAAAATTAGCTGATCTAGGAATTGAAGCTGATTTGATCTTATTCCATCCATATGATAGATGGGGATTCTCTTCTATGAGTAGAGAAGAAGATGAGTTGTATTTGAAGTATATCATTAATAGATTCTCTGCTTACCATAATGTATGGTGGTCTATGGCAAATGAATGGGATCTTTTTGAAAAGAAGTCTGTTGAAGATTTTGAATACAACGCTGAGGTATTGGTGAAGAATGATCCTTATAGTCATTTACGTTCTATCCATAACTGTTTGAAGATGTATGATCATTCTAAAGAATGGATCACACATGTATCTTATCAAAGAATCGATTTATATAAGACAGTAGAAGTAACGGATACTTTACGTGAAGAGTTTAAGAAACCTGTTGTTATTGATGAACTTGGATATGAAGGAAATATTCAATTTGGTTGGGGCAACTTGACTGCAGAAGAAGAACTTAGAAGATTCTGGGAAACTTCCATGCGTGGAGGATATGCAGGACATGGTGAAACATATCTCAATGACAAGAATATCCTTTGGTGGGCACATGGAGGAGAACTTCATGGGGAAAGCTATAAGAAATTCGATTTCTTGAAGAAAGTAATGGAAGAGGTTCCAGGAAGTGCGATTGCGCCACTTAACAATGAATGGGATAGCACATGTGCGATTCCACAAAGTGAAGTTGATGAAGAAATCAAGAGTCAATATATTTTCTATTATGGTTTCCAAAGACCTGGGTATAGAGATTTCTACATTGATGATGAAACTGAGTACGCAGTTGATGTGTTGGATACTTGGAATACAACAGTAAGATTTGCGGGCGTATTCCATGGAAAGTTCCGTATTGCGTTACCTTCTCTTCAATATATTGCGGTACGTTTAAGAAAAGCTACAGAAGAAGATCTGATCCGTGAAGTAGATGTTGCGTATAAGTCATATCGTTTAAAAGAAGAACATCCTTTTGTGAAGGAAGAAGAAACAAAGGAAGTGACTTTCATTGATATTGATGAAAAAGAATCTGT
>CAVDZA010000010.1:33978-59862 GCA_963613355.1 Bulleidia sp.
AAATGGAAGAAGAGGATTATTTAGAACCAACTGTTGTGAAAGAAAATAGTCCATTCTTACAAGAAGAGGAAACAATAGATAATGATCTAGATGAAGAAGTCATCGAAGAAGAAAAGGTAGAAGAAGTCGTTTCAACACCATTCGAAGAAGAACTAGATGATCTTGAATATGAAGAATTAGATCTTCCTGAACCAGATGAATATGAAGGTGATGATGAAGATGAACTTCCAGCAATCGTTACAGGTTCTATTCCAACTTTTGTTGAAAGGAAAAATGAACCAGTAGAAGAAGTGAATGAAGAAGAAAAGAAGGCTGATACCTCTACATTAGAGATTCCTCTTAATTTCTTTAAAAAGTAATTTGAAAAGAAGTGTGCTTAATTAGTCACACTTCTTTTTTTGTAGTAATGATATTCATTATTGAATGAAAGAATACAATACAATGAGATGAATAAAGCTAATACTTCAGCACATACACAAGATAGCCAGATTCCATCTTTTCCTAATAAAAGTGGTAAGAGTAAGATAGAACCAGCTTGGAATACCAATGTTCTCATAAATGAAATAGTAGCGGATATTTTTCCGTTGTTTAATGCAGTGAAGAAAGAAGAAGTCATGACATTGATGCCTGCCGGGAAAAACATTAAGGAAAATAATTTAAACGCATATATCGTTAGTTCTAGTAGTTCTTTGTCATACCCGACAAAGATCGAGGCAATCGTGCCACAAGCTAAGTTAGCGATAAGCGTTAATGCGATTCCTGAAATGATGATCAATAGATAACTTTTTTTAAACAGGTTTTGTAATTCATATTCATTTTGAGCACCATAATGATATGAAATGACAGGTGCACTACCAATCGTATATCCAAAATAGATTGCGATAAAAATATATTGGACATACATTAATACACCATATGTCGCTACACCATTCTCACCATAGTAATTTAATAATTGGACCATATATAACATTGAAATCAAAGAAGAAGATATATTTGTCATTAATTCAGAAGCACCGTTTCCAGCAGCTTTACAGATGACATTCATTTCCATTCTTGTCTTAACAAGCTTTAATCTAGAATCATTCTTTCTAAAGAAATAGATGATAGGGTAGATGCCACCAATACATTGTGAGATTCCTGTAGCGATGGCTGCACCTACGATTCCCCATGGAATGATGCCTACAAATAATAGATCTAATACCATGTTCGCTACACCTGCCGCAATTGTCGTGTATAGTCCTAACTTTGGCTTTTCCGCTGTGATAAAAAAGGATTGAAAGAGGTTCTGTAACATGAATGGTACATTGAATATCATGTTGATCCTTCCATAAATGACACAATTCTCTAACATGGAATCTGTAGCACCTAATAGACGAGCTATTTGTGGTGTGAAGATAAAACCTAGTACGGATAATAGTGTTCCGAATATCGTAGTGGCGTAAACGATCATCGTGAAGTAACGATTTGCCTGTTCTTCCTCTTGTTGACCAAGTTTTAAAGATACGAGAGCGGATCCACCTGTACCAAACATAAATCCTAAACCAGATGTGATCATGATAAATGGCATGATCAGATTCACAGACGCAAACGCTGTCTTTCCTGCATAGTTTGATACAAAGAATCCATCTACGACACCATAAATAGAAGTGAATATCATCATCACTATTGAAGGAAATACAAATTTAAGTAAACGTTTATAAGTGAAGTGATCAGATAGTTGTATCGTCATAAGACCTCTTTTCTAATAGTGAAATATATTTTTGTGTGTAGATGAGAAATTTTGTTCTTTCTTCATCTGTAAATTCATTAAAGATATTGATTTCATCTTGAATGACTTTTTTGACTGTTTGATTAGCTAATCGTTTTCCTTCTTTTGTTAGATCGTATAGTTTCCTGTTTCCTTGTGTTTGTTGTAAAGAGATATAGTTCTCATTGATCAATTTATGGATTGCGGAATGTATCGTTTGTTTAGGTGCGATTAGATAATTCATTAGTTCACATTGTGTAAGTGGTTTGTTTTCTTCTGTTAAGGCATAAAGGATCCAAAATTGTGTATCAGACATATGAAATTGTTTTGCGATATTGTGATATACCGCATTCATTTTGTTGAAAGTTTCGTTGTATTGATGATTACATTCTTTTGCGTTCATAAGTCCTCCTTGTCCGAAATCGGACATATAATATGTCTGAATACAGACTTTGTCAACTTTGTTGGAAGTACTATAATAAAACAAAGAGGTGAAAAATGAAGGAACGATTAAAAAAAGGATTACATGTCGTAATTATTTTGGCGGCTGTAATAGGTATCTTATTACAGTGTGGATTAGGAAGTGAGTCTTTCTCTTTTTCTACATTTCGAATGTTTACGACATTAAGTAATTGTGCAGTTGCGTTATATTACATTGTTGATCTATTTGTTGAACGAAATGAATGGATGAAGAAATTGAAATTTGCGGTAACGATGTGTATTACTTTAACAGGGTGTGTAGCCGCAATCTTGTTGAGGGGAATGTTTGATTCTATGACACCACTTCAACAAACGGGTATCTTTTTACTACATGACGTAACACCAATCTGTACAGTATTGGATTGGATCATCTTTGATAAGAAGGGACAAACGACAAAACAAATGCCATTGTTTGCGGCATTGTTTCCGATTGCGTATTTAGTGTTTGTTTTTGTGAGTGCACCATTTGTAGGATCTATGAAATATCCATATCCATTTATTGATATTACGACACTTGGAATTGGGATGGTGATCGTGAATGTGATTGGATTGACGATAGCGTTTATGGTCGTAGGTTATTTGGCAGTTTTTATTGATCATAAATTAGATAATGTTAAATGACTTTCAAAATTATGAGTGATACAATGTTTTTAGTAAATCGGAGGATTTTATGGAACAATTAGAATTTAAATTTGATACACAGTTATTGATTGATGGTCATGATCTTGATGAAGATAAGATCAATGATTACATTACAGAACATTTTAAGGGAGATTGTTTGTTGGTCGTTGGTGATGATACTTTGATCAAGATCCATTTCCACACAAACGAACCTTGGCAGATCCTAGAATATGGACAGTCTATTGGTGATATCTATGACGTTGTCGTAGAAAACATGCAGAGACAAGAAGAAGGATTAAAGGGATAAAAAAATGCACGGAATCATAATCCGTGCTTTTTTAATAGTTCATTCATGATTTCTGGATATCTTTCAATTGGGAAAGTATGCATCGCATAAGAAGAGTTTCCTAATTCTACTAAGTACCCATGTAACCAAACAGCCATGCAGATAGCTGTAAAAACATCTGTAGTAAGTGTTAATAATCCAACTAACATACCTGTTAATAGATCACCTGAGCCAGCTTGAGCCAGAGACTGGTTACCACTTTGGTTGATATAGATATCTCCACTTGGAGAAGCTACGACAGTATTTGGACCTTTTAGAACGACATAGATCTTATGTTGTTGAGCGAAATGTTTTGCGTATTCTACTTTTCGATCTTGAATCGCTTCAATTGGTTTACCGCATATCGATGCGAATTCACCAAGATGAGGAGTGATGATGACTGGGCAATGTACGAATCTGAGTATCCATGTGTTATGTACCAATAATCGCAAAGCTTCAGCATCTAATACGACTGGTTTTGTAGATTCTTGAAGGATCTTATCCATACATTCTACTTTACGAGATAGCTTTGTAGCACCAGAACCAAACGCAATGGCTTTTGCGTCTTGGATGAGAGGGCCTAATGTATCTGACCAGGTTGCGTGACCGAATGGATGAAATACAGGTGTAATATGTTGAGACGCAACGATCGTATAGATTTCATCTGGTAAAGAGACGTTGATGTAAGGTGAACCAACGGTCTTAGCACCGATGATGTTTAGAGAAACTGCTCCAGCTGTACCATATCCTCCACCAACGATCAAAGTCTTTCCATATGTACCTTTATATGCGTTTTCTTTTTTTCTTGGGAAAGATTGAAAGAATATATCTTCATTCATCTCATGATATTTTGTTGGGATGTTATGTTTTAGATCTAAGGATAATAATTCACATGATTGGAATAGACCATGTTCTTTTCTTAATAGATGAAATGGTTTGTAACAATCAATGGCTAAAGTTAGATCAGAATGGATCGTATCAATATCTGCGTGACCACTATCACATTCTGCACCACTATTGATATCAATGGACCAGATCGTTTTATTCGATTGATTGATGATACGGAATATTTTTTTGATGTTTGTTTTTAATTCATTGTGAAATGAAAATCCATAGACTGCATCAATGATCAAATCTGCATCTTTTATATATTCTTCATTAAACTCATGGATCTTAGAAGTTGAAACTTGTTGGAAAGCTTGAATAGCTTCTTTGGTTTTGGGTTTGCCATCTACTTGAAGGACAGTACAGTGATCAAGATATTTCGCAATTGTATACCCATCTCCACCATTGTTTCCATTTCCGACAAGAATGACGATATTAGAATTTGAGTCAAAAGAACGTTGAATTCTTTCAACGACTTTCTTACCAACGAGTTCCATCAATTCTTGAGATGTGTACCCAGATTCGGATTCTAATTTCTTCATTCCTTCTTTATCAATGATCATAAAAAATATTTCTTTCTGAAAAATATTTTATCATGACTAACGAAGATTCTGTGAAAAAATTTTCATCATTAAAATAATTATGTTATAATCTTAAATATTAAAAAGGGAGGTATGGTCATGCCAGCAAAGAAGACTGTAGCTACAGAAGTAAAAGCTACAGAAAAGAAAGCTACAGTAACTGAAACTGTAAAGAAAGAAACACCAGCTAAGAAAGCTGCAACTAAGAAGACAGCTGCTCCTAAGAAGGAAGCAGTAAAGAAGGAAGCTGCTCCAAAGAAGACAACAGCTAAGAAGGCTGCTGCTCCTAAGAAGGAAACAGTAAAGAAGGAAGCTGCTCCAAAGAAGGCTGCAACTAAGAAGGCTGCACCTAAGAAGGAAACAGTAAAGAAGGAAGCTGCTCCTAAGAAGGCTACAGCTAAGAAGGCTGCTGCTCCTAAGAAGGCAACTGCTAAGAAGGCTGCTGCTCCAAAGAAGACAACAGCTAAGAAGGCAACAAAGAAGGTTGCTGTGGATAAGAAGTCCGCTAAGGATTATGAAGATATCATCAATTGGAAGAAGGGCGAAGCTCATGCTATGGATTGGCTCTACATCGAAATCAATGCAGGTGATCTCTTAACAGAAGTAGAAGCAGGTGTAGATAACCTATCTGCAACATGTGAAGCTATCCTTAACTGTATGTTAGAAGGTGACGGATTCATCGTTGAACCATCTGAAGCAGACAAGGTAAACGCATCACTAACAGTTCGTTACTACTGCGATAACTTATCAGAAGACCGTAAGAAATACTTCGAAAGATAAGTAAAAGATTATATTGAAAAGACTGTTGAATTAAATCAACAGTCTTTTTTTTAGTTGTTCAATTTGTTTTTTGGATACAAGGAAATAATAAATGATTCCTATCATATCAGCGAGTCCCCAACCAATTGGTACAGACATCCATATACCTGTTACCCCTAATACTGTAGAGGATAAAGTGTAAGCTAATAATACTCTTGTGCCTAGTGAGGCAATCGTTAATAGAAGTGACATCCAAGGAACGTTTACAGCTCTATAGTATCCATACAATAAGAATAAGATTCCTATTCCAAAATAGAATGTTCCTTCTATATGAAGATATTGAATACCAATATTGATGATTTCTATTTCATTTGGATCAATAAAGATCTCTAGTAACTGTCTTGAAAAGATAAATACGATAGATGATACAAACATTGAGAATAAAACAGAAACTGTGAATGATGATTTGATTCCTTGTTTGATTCGTTTTGTATCCTGTGCTCCATAGTTTTGAGCGACATATGTAGAGAATGCGTTACCGAAATCTTGCACGGGCATATACGCAAAGGAATCAATCTTAACAGCTGCCGCAAAGGCTGCCATGACAGAAGTTCCAAAACTATTGACTAGTCCTTGTACCATCAAGATTCCAAAATTCATGATGGATTGTTGTAGAGAAGTCATGATAGATAGATTCATGATAGAAGACAGTGTATCTTTGTTCCAAGTACGATCTTTCTTTTGAGGAATCAAGTTCTTGTAGGAATGATATGTAAATAACATGATTCCTATTCCACTAACATATTGTGAGAATACAGTAGCGATAGCGGCACCAGCTACATTCCAATGTAATACCAATACACAAAATAGATCTAATATGACATTTAAAATAGAAGAAAGTGCTAGAAATATGAGTGGTGTCAAAGAGTTACCAATCGACCGTAACAAGTTAGAAAAGTAGTTGTATAAGAATATGGCAGGTATTCCTGCGTATATGATCAATAAGTAAGTTGTGATAATAGAGATGATTTCACTAGGAATCTGTAGTAAATGAATGATCGAGGAATGAAATACATAAACGACCAATGTAATCAATAGTGTGAGAATAGATATCAACACAAATGACATAAAGATACTTTGACGCATTGTCTTATGGTCTTCTTTCCCATATAACATACTAATGTACGCACTAGCTCCCATACTTAATCCAATTAAGATAGATGTTAAGAACGTCATTAAAGTATAAGAAGATCCAACTGCTGCTAATGCGTTACTACCAATATATTTTCCTACGACCCATGTATCCGCAATGTTATACATTTGTTGTAGAAGATTACCAATCATTAGTGGTAATGCGAATAAAAGTATATTTTTTGTGACAGGTCCCTTTGTTAGATTTCTTTCCATAGTGTTAATAATTCTATCATGAAAGTATTTTCAATTGAAAATGATTGATTTTACAATTGAATGACTGTATTATGAGTGTGCGAGTTAGTTATGAATAAAGTTAAGACAAACAAGTACTTTTATTATTATTTTAGATGATGAGGGTAATGGATAATTGCCCGTTTTATTGTGAATAGGCATTATCTAAAATGTGGAGAGAAACGACCATATGGATAATGCCATATGGTTTTATTTTAGGAGAAGATTGTATGGAAATCGTAATGCACGCAAAAAGTAAGACATATTCGATCTATTTAGAAAGAGGAGTATTAAGAAAAGCTTCTGAATTAATAGGAAGACAAGGAAGAGTGTTTATCGTTTCAGATGATGGTGTACCTGAAAAGTGGCAAACACTTCTACACGAACAATATCCTGATTCTTCTATGTATGTTTTTAAGAATGGAGAAGCGAGTAAGAACTTCGATACATTACAAGACATCTTAAAGTCTATGCAAGAAGCACATGTTTCTAGAAAAGATACTGTGATAGCACTAGGTGGTGGAGTCGTTGGAGATATGGCAGGATTTGCCTCAGCTATTTATATGAGAGGAATTCCATATGTTAATATTCCTACAACATCTTTATCACAAATCGATTCTTCGATTGGTGGTAAGACAGCGATCGATTTCAATGGTGTAAAGAATTGTGTGGGTGCTTTTTGGCAACCAGATATGGTATTAGTTGATCCTGAAGTATTAGAGACATTGACTCCTAGACATTATCATAATGGGCTAGCAGAAGCTGTAAAGGAAGGATTGATCAAAGATGAAAAGTTATTTGAAATCTTTGAGAAAGATGATTATAACGATCATATTGATGAAATCATTGAACGTTGTCTCAACATCAAAAAAGATGTTGTAGAACATGATGAGAATGAAACGGGTGAAAGAAAGTTATTGAACTTTGGTCATACATATGGACATGGATTAGAATCTTATTTTGGAATGGATGGATATTATCATGGGGAATGTGTAGGACTAGGAATGTTGATCATTTTAGATGATCAACAAATCAAAGAAAGACTGCAGAAAGTATTAGAAAGATTAGATCTTCCAACAACGTGTGAATATGATGTGGATAAAGTATTTGAATTAATGAAGAACGATAAGAAGGCAGATCATGATCATATATCTATCGTACAAGTAGATGAAATCGGTAAGGGATATGTAGAAGATTGGTCTATGGATAAAGTTAGGGAGAAATTAAAATGAAAAATACATTTGGAAATAATATAACGATTACATTATTTGGGGAATCTCATGGAAGTGCGATCGGTGCAGTCTTAGATGGTGTCCCTAGTGGAGTGAAAGTAGATCTTGATTTAATGAGTAGAATGATGAACCAGCGTAAGGCAACAGGGACGATTTCTACAGGTAGACAAGAAGATGATATTCCTGAAATCTTATCTGGTGTTAAAGATGGCTATACAGAAGGAACGCCAATTGCGCTTTTGATCAAAAATAAGAATGTGCATTCTTCCGATTATAACGCGCTAGAAAATATCGCTAGACCTGCCCATGCGGATTATGCAGGACATATCAAATATAGAGGATATGAAGACGCTAGTGGTGGAGGTCACTTCTCAGGTAGATTGACAGCTCCTATCGTGGCAGCTGGTTCCATCTGCATGAGTATGTTGAATTCTAAAGGAATCTATATTGGAACACATATCTTACAAATGATGGATATCAAAGATAGAGATTTTAATGAAGAAGATCTATTAACGGATATTCAAACATGTAATGAAAAGACATTCTCTGTCTTAGATGAATTGAAAGGAGAAGATATGATCTCTTTGATCAATGAGGCAAGAGGAAATATGGATTCTGTTGGTGGTATCTTAGATACCGCAATCATTGGAATGGAAGCTGGAGTAGGAGAACCAGAATTTGATTCCATTGAATCTCTTCTTTCTCATGCGATGTTTTCAATTCCAGCATGTAAAGGCATTCAATTTGGTAGTGGTTTTGATTTTGCGAGAATGTATGGTTCTCAAGCCAATGATCCTTTCCGTATGAAAGATGGAAAGATCACAACAACGACAAATCACAATGGTGGAATCAATGGTGGTATTACCAATGGAATGCCAATTCGTTTTAAGACAGTGTTTAAGCCAACACCATCAATTTCTCAAGCACAAAAAACAGTAAACTTCCAAACAAAGGAAGATGTTGATGTAGAGATCCATGGTAGACATGATCCGGCAATCGTACATCGTGCTAGGGTCGTTGTTGATGCGATGTGCGCAATTACATTAGTGGATGTTTTGATAGAACGTTATGGTGAATTGTATTTTGGAAGTGAAAAGGAGTAAGTATGGATATTCATTTTCATAGATCAAATATCAAAGATGGCGCTAGTGTTACGTTACCATCTTCCAAATCTCTTTCTCATAGAGCGTTGATTTGTGCTGCTTTAGCGAATGGTACATCGATCATCCGAGGTATTTCTCATAGTAAAGATACAAAAGCTACGATGTCTGTATTATCTCATCTAGGTGTTCGATTTGAAGTGGATGAGGATAAGGTGATCGTTCATGGAAGTGGAGGAAGCTTGAAATATGATCAAGAAGTCTTGGATTGTAATGAATCTGGGAGTACATTACGATTCTTGATACCTTTCGCTACATTATTAGATGAAGAAGTTTGTTATACAGGACATGGTAGATTGATGGATAGACCACAAAGTGTATATGAAACTTTATTTAAAGAAAATTCTATCTTATTTGAAAAGAAAGATTCTATTTTAAAAGTAAAAGGAAAGTTACATGGAGGAGAATATACATTAAAAGGAGATGTATCTTCTCAATTTATTACAGGATTGTTATTTGTGTTACCACTATGTGATACAGATAGTGTCATTCATATCTTGCCTCCATTTGAATCAGCTTCTTATATTACATTAACAATGGACGCGTTAAAGAAATCAGGGATCCATGTGGAAAGAAGAGGATTGGATTTCTATATTCCAGGGAATCAAACATATCTTCCAATTGATTGTGTCGTTGAAGGGGATGATTCTCAAATGGCTTTCTTTGCGGAATTAGCTTTAACACAAAAGAAAGAAGTGAATATCTTTAATGTTAATCATGATTCTCATCAAGGTGATCATATCATCCTTGAGTATGTAGAAAAGATGGGTGGTATCGTTAAGGAAATCGAAGATGGTTATCAGATCAATGCGAAAGATATCCTTTCTACGACGATGTCACTAGCGGATTGTCCAGATCTAGGACCTGCGCTATTCTGTTTAGCTACACAATGTGAAGGTGAAACGGTATTTGAAAATTGTGAAAGATTACGAATCAAAGAAAGTGATCGTATTGCGGTCATGGAAGAAGAACTAAGAAAACTTGGTTGTGAGATTCAATCAAATGAAGGTACTGTTATAGTAAAAGGACCAACACAATTGAAAAGTGGTATTCATTTATTAGGACATAATGATCATAGGGTAGTGATGTCTTTAAGCATGTTGGCTTTATTAACAGATGATATCGTGATTGAAGGATGTGAAGCTGTAGAAAAAAGCTATCCAAACTTTTTTGAAGATCTAAAGAATATGGGAGTAGATTATGATTGATCAAAATACAACATTTGCGATTATTGGTTTAGGTGTACTTGGTGGAAGCTACGTAGAAGGGCTAAGTAAAAAAGGATATTCATGTATTGGTGTTGATATTGATGAGAAGGCTCTTTCTTATGCGAAAGAAAAAGGTTGGATCGTTAAAGGTAGCACAGATCCTAAAGTAGTAGAAGAAGCGGATATCGTTATTTCTTGTTTATATCCTCAGGCATTTGTGAAATGGATCGAAGAGAATCAACATTATATCAAGAAGGGTGCGTTATTGAGTGATGTGACAGGTGTAAAAAGAAATGTCATTCAAAATATCAATTCTATCTTGAGAGATGATATTGAATTCATTGCGTGTCATCCAATGGCTGGTAAAGAGTTTAAAGGTATCTTATATGCGGATGCATCTAAATTTGAAAGTGCGAACTTTATTATTGTTCCTACAGATAAAAATACAGAAGAGGCAATCAAGACAGCACATCAATTGGCTGAGATATTAGGATTCTCTTTGATTGCGGAATTGAGTGCAGAAGAACATGATAGGATGATTGGATTCTTGTCTCAATTAACGCATGTCATTGCGGTATCTTTGATGAATGTATCAGATAATGAACATTTAGTTGAATATACAGGTGACTCTTTTAGAGATCTCACAAGAATTGCGGAAATCAATGAATCGATGTGGCCTGAACTATTTGTTGAGAATAAAGATTATCTTTTAGATGAAATCACATCTTTTCAAAATGAATTAGAGAATATGAAAAAGATGATCCAAGATGAAGATTATGATGGCATGAAACGAAAGATGATCCAATCGACAGAAAGAAGAAAAAAGTTTAATCGATAGGGATTCATGTTATAATCTCACTGTTATGAAAAAGAAAGAAATTAAGATTTTAATTGGGGTAGTGATCGTTGCGATAGTGGGAATCATCGCATTTAAAGTATTTGGGAAAAAGACAGTAACAGATCCAACTGCTACACCGACAGAAGAAGCCAAGGGGACGTGGGTCGCAATCATTCATAGAAGTAAAGTGGCTCAATGGTTTGATTCTGGAGTAGATGGAGAATATACGATTACAGGTGATTATGGTGAAATGGTCGTTGAAGTGAAAGATGGAAAGTGGCATGTTGGAGAAGTAGAATGTCCAAACCATACTTGTGAAGGAATGGGATGGGATGATGGTACTAGTATCATGCCAATTACATGTATTCCAAACAATATCATGATCGTTACACAAGATGTTGCGGAGAATTATTTAGCTGATGAATCCTAGAGTAAAACGATTTACATATTTAGCGTTGTTATCCGCTATGGCAATCACATTAAATTTATTGGAGACTGCGATGATACCGCCAATGTTTGGGGTATTTAGAATTGGTCTTGCGAATATCATTTCTCTTGTTGCGTTACGTATCTTAGGAACAAAAGAAATGTTGATCGTTAATTTGATGCGTGTCATCATAGGAAACTTGATGAGTGGTAGATTATTAGGATCTACATTCTGGATCTCATTTGGTGGAGTGCTATTAAGTTGTATTACATTGTTGATCTTAGATAAGTTGAAGTGTTCATTGATGTTTACTTCAGTCATGTCTGCGATCGCACATTCAGTAGGACAGGTATGTGTAGTGGCATTCTTCTATATGACTGGCTATATTGCGGTGATCTTGCCATATTTCTTATTACTATCCATTCCAACTGGATTATTTACAGGATTCATCGCAAAGGTTACTTCTGATAGAATACAACCGTTACGAAAGGGAGCTTAAAGTTCTCTTTTTTTGATGCACAAAAAAAGCCAATCGAATGACTGGCTTTTAGGCAGGGGTAGAGAGAATCGAACTCCCATCAGCGGTTTTGGAGACCGATGTACTACCATTGTACGATACCCCTAAAAAATAAAAGTGACGAGTACGGGATTCGAACCCGTGAGTGCCGCCGTGAAAGGGCGGTGTGTTAAGCCGCTTCACCAACTCGCCAACGCTCAAATAATATACCATAATGATGTTGGATATGCAATAGGTTTTTAAAATAGAAATAATAAAAAAGCACATATTTCTATGTGCTTTCTTTAGGTGACGAGTACGGGATTCGAACCCGTGAATGCCGCCGTGAAAGGGCGGTGTGTTAAGCCGCTTCACCAACTCGCCAGCGCCCAAATAATATAACATATTGATATTTGTTATGCAACACTTATTTTAAAAAAGTTATCGTAAAGTGTAAAAATCAATATATTTCTTAAAGGCGGAAGGAATTGCCTTGGTAGATAATTCGGAACGATCCAGTAATAAATAGTCTTCTTTTTTGAATGAATCGATTTGTTCTACCGTTATTTCATACGCATTCATATGCCACTCTAAATGCGTGAAGATATGTTTAGAATCAGGTAACTTTTTAATGTGTAGTGGATGAATATCATTTGTTTCTAATAAAGAAATGATTTCTTTTTGTGTTAATTTAGAATCAATTCCGATAAATTCATATAATCCCGCAAGTAAACCAGTCTTCTTTCTTTTGTGGATCAAAAACTTATCTCCATCACGTATGATCAATAAAGTTCTTTGGATGATCTTTCTTTGTTTTAGAGAACTACGATAGGGAATCGTATCTGTAGAATTTGTGATGTGTGCGTTACATTCTTTCACTAAAGGGCATTGATCACACTTAGGTTGCCCGTTAGGAAGACAGACTACTTCACCTAGTTCCATAAGTCCTTGGTTGAAATCTGACGATTGACTTGGTTCTTTTTTTAGATAGCCATCTATAAAAGCTTCTACTTCCTTTTTTAACTTTGGATCACGAATATCATCTTTGATGCCATAGATCCTTGCGATAACACGCATGACATTGCCATCTACTGCGGAATGTGGTTTTTGATAGGCAATAGATGTGATGGCACCAGCAGTATATGGACCAATACCTGGTAATTGAATCAGTTCATGATAGTCAGAAGGTAATGTACCATTATATCGTTCAACTAAAACGATGGCACATTTCTTAAGATTCCTAGCACGCGAATAGTATCCTAAACCTTCCCATACACGCATCAATTGATCATCATCTGCGTTAGCTAATGATTCAATCGTTGGGTATGTTTGTTTGAATAATTGGAACTTTGGTTTAACTGCTTCAATGCGTGTTTGTTGTAACATGATCTCTGAAATCCATACATCATACGCGTTTCCTGTATCTCTCCAAGGTAGTTCTCTTTTGTTTGTTTGATACCAATGAACTAATTGATTTCCAAATTTGATTTCTTTCATGTTTACTATTATAGGAGATATTGAGAAATGAATCTAATTGAACTAAAATGAAATAGCTTTGCGAGTGTAATTCAATGGTAGAATGTCAGCTTCCCAAGCTGAATACGCGGGTTCGATTCCCGTCACTCGCTCTTTTTTATTTGTTGTCATTTTTGTGGATACGAAGAAGGTTGACATCATAGATTCCTTCTCGATATTTCAAGCTTTCTAAAGAGTACTTATCGGAATGCTTTTTTAATACATCGTGTAATAGAGCCACATAGGTCGAGCTTTCATACTCCGTTTGTGTAGCGAGGGAGAAAGGGTGGATTATGTATGGATAACCAACTGCATCCTTATCATCTTTGTGAGCTTCATACATGATATTAGATGCTTTTTTACGAGCTCTGAATAATATATAAAATGAAGCGAACTTCTTTTTGCGTGACTATTAAATTGGTGTGGAGATAGAGTAATAGGTGAAAGATCAAAAAAGGAGTTCATTGAAGAACTCCTTTTAGAATATATTCGCAAGTAGATCAATAACAACACCTGCACCTAGTCCAAAGAACCAAGTAACAAATAATATCATGAGATTATCTTTCATGTTTCTGTTGACTCTAAACAAGATCAACATACCACTTCCTGCGTTAACTAATAATCCAGCACATACCGCAGGGAATGTAATGACACCTTCAATGTACATCGTCGTTAGCAGGATGGATGAAGCACAGCTTGGGATCATGCCAACCAAACTAGATACAAGTACAGATTTATTTGGGTGTGAAACAATGAAGCTATATAACACATCTTGTCCAATGAATTCTACGATTCCATTAAAGATGAAAGTGATGATGAATAACCAGATCGTTACTTCGATCGTATGCATGATACTACTGTATAAGATACCATGGGAATGGTCATCATGTTCTGCCTCACAGAATTCTTCTACATTGATAGAACGATGTTTACTTAATAGATCTAAAGTATATCCCGCAATCAATCCTACGATCAGTTTGATTCCTAAGATTGGAAATATCAAATTGATTGGTGCTTGTTTAGAAATCATGATGGATAACATTTCATCTGAACTCGCTAGGTATACCGCAACTAGTGTGCCGGCTGAAATGACTCCAGTCGCATATAAAGAAGAAGCTGCACCCGCAAAGCCACAAGATGGTAATAAACCAAATATCGTTCCCGCAAGTGGATTTAATCTTCTATGCTTTTCTAAGAAGTGTTCCATCTTATGACCGGCTTCTTGTTCCATCCATTCTAGAATGAAATAGATGCCAAATAAGAATGGAATGATTTTTAAAACATCTTCAAATGTATCTAATAAGATATCTAAAATTAATTCCAAACGATATCATCCTCCAATCCATCTGTATATATAACAGTATAATTACCTACTTTTTTACCTTCTTGATCTTGTGTCTTATCATCTTCTACGATCCAAATCGCATCACATTCATTTCCACTTTCTTCAGAATATTTCTTTAAAAGTTCTTTTCCTTCTTTAATAGACATTGTGAATAGAGAAGTTGATAAACAATCAGCTGCACCAGAATCTTCTGTTACGATCGTGACAGAACGATAGAAACGAGCAGGGTACATCGTAGCAGGATCTACGATATGAGGATAGATATTGCCGTCCTCTGCCTTATAATAACGTTCATAGTCACCACTTGTTACAACACTTTCTTCTTTATCAAAAGATAATACGACAAGCCCGTTTGCGTACTTTCCTTCTGGATCTCCATCAGGATCAGCAATTCCTACAGACCAATTTGTATCCTTAGTGCCAATCAAACGAATATTTCTTCCTACGTTTAAGATGCCACATGTCATATCCGTATTCATCATCGTTGTGGCAGCTTTCTCTGTTGCGAAACCTTTTGCGATACCACCTACATCTAAAGAGACATTCTTATCAGTGATATAAACAGTTTTCTTATCATAGTCGATTTCAACTTTATCCCATCCACTATGACTTGCGGCTTCCTTGAGTTCTTCTTTACTTGGAACTTCACCAAGTTCACCATTGTCATTCTTTTCAATACCTTCTTCACGGTATTCATGCCATACTTTTAATAAAGAACCCATAGTGATATCGAATTCTCCATTACTATAGTCATAAAATTTCTTGGCTTCATCTAATAGATCAATGATGACTTGATCTACTTCTACAGGTTTGATTCCTGCGTTGTCATTGATCGTTTTTAAATTGTTGATACCTTCATAATCATTGTAGATATCAAATAACTTTGTATAGTTTTGTAGAATATTCTCACTTGTCTTGAAGTGTGAAACACATAATTCACTATTCGTTGAGTATTCTTTAAAGGAAAATACTGTATCGAATACTTCTGTTAGAGAAGTGTTTGAGTAAGAATCAGTAACAGATTTAGATTCTGTTTTTGTTGAGGTGCAACCTGATAAGAGGGAACCTATTAATAATGTTTTAATAATGATATTTTTCTTCATAACGTCGGTATTTTAGCACGTATATTGAAGAACACCAAACATTTCGATTTCTGCTCAAATGTTCAGATAGATGAAGAAAATAATCAATATTGTGAAAAAACGTATTAAAAATACAAGTGTTAATTGAATAATAGTACTAAAAAATGGTAAAATGTAAGCGTTTGTTAGGAGGAAAAGACTATATGTCATTGTTTACAGGACCGATGCATTATCACCTAAACGGACATAAGGATCTAACGATGGATAAAGAAGTATTGAAATCTATTGATCCTGAATTTGTCTATATTCCACTTGTGAATGGGAATGCCCCTTGCACTCCATGTGTACAAGTTGGTGATGAAGTAAAAGTCGGTACAAAAATTGCGGAAAGAAATGATCATTTCTATTTACCTATTTTCTCTTCCGTTTCTGGAAAAGTAGTTGCGATAGAAAAATTCATGACATCCGGTATGGCTCAGGCAGATCATTTAAAGATCCAAAATGACCATCAGCATACGACAGAAAGAGCGTTTGCGGAATTTGATTATGAAAAGGCTACTTGGGAGGAACTTCTAGAATTCGTTAAGAATGCTGGTATGTTAGGACTAGGTGGTGCAGGTTTCCCTACTTATGTAAAGTATATGAAGCCTGAGAATGTTGATTTGTTTGCGGTAAATGCGGTTGAATGTGAACCTTATCTTACAGCGGACTATAAGAACATTGAAGAAAATCTTGATCTTTTAAAGACAGGTACATTAGCTCTATTCAAGCTTTCTAAAGCGAAGAAGGGTTGTATCGCAATTAAGGAAGATAAGAAGAAACAAATTGAAGATCTTCAGAGAACATTTGAAGGTACTCCAATTGAAATCAGAACAGTTCCTAATATCTACCCAATGGGTTGGGAACGTACACTTGTTTATGAACTAACAGGTAAGAGATATAACGTATTGCCAATTGAAGCTGGTATGATCTTGAACAACGCTTCTACTGCCATTGCGTTAGGTAATGCCATTGATAATGGTATGCCAATTACACATAAGTACTTAACAGTGTCTGGTGATGCGTTAAATGATCCAAAGAATGTTTATGTTCCAGTAGGTACAAAAGCATGTGAGATCATTGAAGCAGTTGGTGGATACAAAGAAGGTATTGAAAGTGTGTTATTGATTGCTGGCGGACCTATGATGGGTAAGACGATTCCAAATGATCAGTTTGTTATCGCACCACAGAACAATGGTCTAACAGTAATTGAAAATAAAGAAAAGGATGAAGTTGCGTGCTTACGTTGTGGTAATTGTACAACGACATGTCCAAGTGGCTTGCAACCAGTACGTATTGCGGCTGCAGGAAAGATCAAGGATGAAGCTACATTGAATAAACTTCATACAATGGATTGTATTGAATGTGGTCTATGTACATTTATTTGTCCATCAAAGATCGATGTTACAGAGAATGTAAGACGTGCTAAGAATTTCCTTCGTTTACAAGGAGGTAAGAAATAAGTATGAAGTTTACATTTAAACCTTCTCCAAACTATCGTAATGAACAATCTACAACAGATATCATGCGTGTATTAACGGTTGCGTTAATGTGTGTATTGGTATTCTCTGCAGGTTGGTATGGAATGCGTTTTAGTGCAGATTATGCAATTAGAATCATATTGATGGCAGTTTGTGCTGTTGTAGCTGCGCTATTAACAGAAGCAATCTATTTCAAAGTGATTGGTTCTAAGAATATTTTGAAAGATATCTCTCGTTCTTATGGATGGGTAACAGGTATCATCATCGTATTGATTACAAAGATTGATGTTAGTTACTATGCAATCTTTGTTGCGACAGTGATCGCTATCGTATTTGGTAAGCTAGTGTTTGGTGGATTCGGACAGAATATCTTCAATCCAGCAGCATTTGGTGAAGCTTTGATCATGAATAGCTTTGGTTCATCTGTTGACGCTAAAGTTACAAGTGATGTTTTATCAGGAGCTACTCCTTTAACATCTTTAGCTTCACAAGGATGGGGTTCTGGACAAAGCGTTGTTTCTGGAGTCATCTCTGAAGTTGGTGGAATGGGATCTATGTTACTTGGTAATTACGCTACTGTTATTGGTGGTAGTTGTGCATTACTATTAGTGATCCTATGTGCATGGTTGATCTATATGAAGGTCATCGATGCTAGATTATCTGTTACTTACTTTGTGACTGTATTTGTGATTTCATTGATCGTTGGACTTGTTCATGGATCAGGTATTGAATTCGCAATCTTCAACTTATTAGTTGGTGGTGTATTGTTCTGTGGCGTATTTATGATTACAGACCCTGTAACGACACCTGTATCTATTCCTGGTAAGTATTTATTCGCAATCTGTGCAGGATGCTTGACACTATTGATCAGATGGAAGGCTTCTTTACCAGATGGTGCATTATTCTCAATTCTTTTGATGAATATGTTGACTCCAGCTATTGATAAGTTCTGTGATGGATCACAAATCAAGGATGCTAAGAAGTTACAAAGAAATGTAATGATCGTATCTGCGATTGCGGTATTAATTACAGTTATCGTTGGTGCAACATTAAGCAACAATACAGAATCCGCAACAGTTACATCTAACGAAGTAGCTATTGTTGAAGTAGTAGATGAGGCATAAGGAGGAAGATATGGATAAGAATTCAAGTATTTATAAAACACTTCTTCTTGGTGCAGTTAGCGCATGTGCAGGTTTGTTATTATCTGCTGTTAACGCAGTAACAGAACCTGTTATTGCCGCAAATTCATTAAAACAAGTAGAAGCTACATTAGAGACATTCTTCCCTAATGGAACATTTACGGATGTTACATCAGATTATGCATCTGATGAAACGGAATTGATTGATGGTATCTATGAAGCGGAAGGTGAAGGTTATGTATTCACACTTCATAATACTGGTTATTCTTCTGATGGATTCAAGTTTGCGATTGCGTTTGATAACGATGGTAATATCGTAGGTTATGAAGGATTAGAAAACTCTGAAACTGCTGGTAAGGGTGATAAGGCATTTAAAGATGACTATAAAAACTCAGTTATTGGTTTGACATCAACAGATTCAATGCCATTGATCTCTGGTGCTACAGTAACAACTAAGGCTGTTGGTGCTGCAGTTACAGAAGCTGAAACTGTTTATAACAATATCGTTGGAATTGCCTTTGATGCTGATGCTGCTAAGGAAAATGCTGAAAATGCTGCACCTGAAAGCGACGCAACATGTGAAGACAATGGTGATGGAACATTTGCTTGTAAGGCAACAGGTTTCAATGGTGAATTAACAGCTACGATCACAGTTGAAGATGGAACAGTTACTGCTGTGAGTGATCTATCTGGTGATGATGATGGCGATGGTGTTGGAGATGATTGGTTCTCTGATACTTCAAGTCTTGAAGGTGTAACAAGTGGTGATGAAGTAGATGCATTGTCAGGTGCTACATTTACATCTAATGCTGTTAAGAACATGATCCAAGCTGCATTAGATATGGCTAGTGGTGAAAGTTCAACTGCTGCTGTTACTACATCTAATACAACAGAAGTAGATGCTTCTGTATGTACAGATAATGGTGATGGAACATTTGCTTGTAAGGCAAAAGGTTTCAATGGTGAATTAACAGCTACGATCGAAGTTAAAGATGGAAAAGTTGTTTCTGTTAAGGACTTAGATGGTCCTGATAATGGTGACTCCATTGGAGATGATTGGTTCTCTGATACTTCTAGTTTAGAAGGTGTAAGTAGTGCAGATGAAGTAGAAGCTTTAACAGGTGCTACTTATACAACAGAAGCTGTTAAGACAATGATCGAAGCTGCATTAGCAGCTGGAAAGTAAGGAGGGGAATACAATGAGTGAAAATAAAACAAAGAAGCCAGGTTTCTTCTCTAAAATGATTACAGATAATCCAGTATTTGGTTTATATCTTGGTATCTGTTCTACATTAGCTATTTCTACATCATTAAATAACGCATTAGGTATGGGTGCTGGTGTTATCTTCGTTCTTGTATTAAGTAACGTTGTTGTAAGTTTACTTGCTCCAATTACACCAGATGATATTCATATTCCTGTATATATCGTTGTTATTGCGACATTAGTAACGATCTTACAGATGTTCTTGAATGCATACGCTGTTGATCTATATACAGCTTTAGGTGCTTTCTTATCATTGATCGTTGTTAACTGTATTATCTTAGGACGTGCTGAAGCATATGCTTGTAATCATAACGTGAAGGATTCCGCAAAGGATGGATTAATGATGGGCTTGTCTTATACATTCTCATTAGTAGTCATGTCATTGATTAGACAGATCTTAGGTACAGGATTATTAGAATTAACAAATCCATTCGCTGGAAGTGCAGTGATCTTCTCAATTCGTTTGATCCCTGAACAATTCACGATTCCTATGTTTACAAGTGAAACAGGAGCATTCTTCACATTTGCGGTATTAGCTGCTCTAGTTGCGCTATACAAGAACAAGTTAGCTGAAGAAGAAGCTGCTGCTGAAAAGGCTGCTAAGATTGCGGCAGCAAAAGAAAAAGCTGCACAATTAGCTAAGGCAAAGGCTGAAGCAAATAAGGAGGCTGCATAAGTATGAATATTCTAGCGTTATTCATTTCTGCAATGTTGATCAATAACATTGTCTTAACAAAGTTCTTAGGTATGTGTCCATTCATGGGCGTATCCACAAGACTTGATTCTGCCATTGGTATGGGAGCTGCAGTTATCTTCGTTATTTTTGGAGCTTCTGTATTATCTTGGTTATTGTATTACAATGTTCTAGTTCCACTAGGATTAGAATACATGGAATTAATTACATTTATTCTTCTTATTGCTGCATTCGTACAATTTGTAGAATTATTCGTTAAGAAATATTCTCCAGCATTGTATAAGCAGTTAGGTATTTATCTACCTTTGATCACAACAAACTGTACAGTTTTGTATGTTGCTCAGGATAACATCACTCAGGGTTATGATCTATTGACTACAATGGTCAATTCTATCGCTACTCCTGCAGGATTTATGTTGATGTTGGTCATCTTCGCTACAATTAGAGAAAGATTGAACCAAAACAATGTACCAAAGCCATTCCAAGGAAATCCTATTGCGTTTGTTGTAGCTGGTATCATGGCAATTGCTTTCTCAGCACTTGCTGGATTGGTATAAGATGGTAAGAATACTTGTTGCGGTAGGACTTGCGGCAGGATTGTTCTTGTTGAATGTAGTTCTACTTCGACTAAATAGAAAGACACCAGTACCTGAAGGGTGTGAAAATCTAACACCTGATTGTCATGCGTGTGGGTTAACAGATTGTCCTACACGTGGTGTCTATGAAAAAAAGAAAGAGGAAGAAAAAGATGGCAATTGTTAAAGCATTGGTCATGATGCTTGTACTTGGTGCTGTACTTGGTGCAGTGTTAGGTTTTGCATCAAAGAAGTTCTATGTTGAACCAGATACTAGAGTTGATGATGTATTAGCTTTACTTCCTGGCTATAACTGTGGTGGTTGTGGAAACCCTGGTTGTTCAGCTATGGCTGAAAAGCTTGTAAATGGTGAATCTACACCTGAACAATGTAAACCATGTAAAGCTGAAGCACGTGAAGAAATCAAGAAGTATCTTGCTGAACATGCACAAGCATAATCAAATCGAGGAAACGAAAGTTTCCTCTTTTTTTTGGAATTTTGAAAAAAAGTGTGAATAGTATAGTAGGAGAATATTATGAGAAAGAAAATGATATTAAAATTGATGCTATGCTTGATGTGCTTTTTATTGATCGTTTGTGTTTTATTGTTGAGTGTTAATTTGAAAGTGAATACGAAATTAGAACTAACAAATACATATGTTGCGGTTCGTGATATTGAACCTAGAAGTTGTATTGAAGAAGATGATATTCAACAGATCCATATTCCAAAAGAATACTTAAATGAGTATGTTGTGAATGATAAGGATGAAATCGTTGGAATGTATACAGATATTCAAGGAAAGATACCTGCAGGATCATTGTTTTATGAATCAATGTTATATTCACCCAAAGAACTTCCAGATCTACCATCAACACTTTTAAAAGAGGGGCAATCAATCTTTACATTAGAAATCGATAGTGTTGTATTATCAACATTGGTAGAGAATCAAAGAATTGATTTATTGGTCCACATTAAAAATGAATTCGTAGATATTACTGATGTAGTCATACAACATTGTAGAATTCTACAAATAGAAGATCATGATGGGAATTCGATTGATAGTGAAGATAGTTTAGGAATTCCATATTGTGTGTTAGTAGCAGTAGATACAGATGATATCGTTGAACTAGAAAAGATGAAAGATATAGGTGAATTTAGTGTATGTGTATCTGATGATACGTATGAACAATTAGAGGGTATCAAAAAAGAGAATTCAAAGATAATTGAATATCTGAATTCTCTGTAAAGTTTATTCTTCTGTTTGAGGTAAATATTTCTTGAAGAAAATATAGTAGATGACATTCAAGATGATACCAAATAAGGTTGCGGCAGGAGCTGCTAAGCCGATGTAAGTTAATGAAGCGTTTGGTTGAATGGACATGATATATGCCATAGGTAAACGTACAATAAATGTTTGTGCTAGACCTTGTGCCATGACCCAGAATGTCTTTGAGTGTCCATTGTAGTATCCCATAAAGGAGAATAATATCGCTGTAACGACTGCTTCTGGTGCGAAGCCTTTTAAGTATTCAAATGCTTTTTCTACAACTGCTTGGTCATTTGTGAATAACATTGAAATCTTATCACCGAAGAATATGACTCCAAAAAATACAAAGATTCCAACAAAACCACCAATTGCCATACCAGTCAACATACTTCTAAATGCACGTTTTTCTTTGTTGGCACCAACATTTTGAGATACAAAGGATGCCATAGATTGCATCAAAGAACTAGGAATCAACATAACAAAGCTTTGTACTTTACTTGCGACACCATATCCACTTGATGCGGCTAATCCCAATGTATTAACAAATGCACATAAAGCTAAGAAACTCATTTGTGTTAATAACTCTTGTAGTGCGATAGGGGAACCAATTTTAATGATTCCACTAATTTCTTCATTGAATTTGATATCAGATTTCTTGAGCTTAAATGGTAGATTTTGTTTTGTCATGATCCAGAAGGAGAGGATGACACTAACACCTTGTGCTGCGACAGTAGCGATAGCTGCACCCGCAACATTCATATGGAAGCCAGCTACCAATACTAGATCTCCAACAATATTGACAATACATGCAATCAAGACGAATAGAAGTGGTGATTTTGAATCGCCTAGACCTCTAAATACTGCTGAAATGGTATTGTAGGCTGTAATCAATAAGAAACCTGCTCCACAGATATGAACATATTGAACTGTTAGATCTAACGCTTCTTCAGGGGCTTGCATTAAAATAGCTAAAGGTCTAGCGAAAACGATCAACGCAATAGTACAAATGATCGCAATCGTTGAGAATAACGCAATTGTTGCGCCAATTAGCTTTCCTAACTTATCTTTACGATCCATTCCAATGTATCTAGAAATAAGTACTGTAACTGCCATTGCTAATCCAGATACTACGAATGTCGCAAAGTTCATGATATTAGAACCTGTTGAAATGCCTGATAGTCCAGATGTAGTACCAAATTGACCAACAACCATTAAGTCAACAGCACCGTACATCGCTTGAAGAATCAATGATCCTAAAATAGGAATCATAAATAAGATCATCTTTTTAAAGATCGAACCTGTAGTAAAATCGTTATTCATGTGTTACCTCCATTTGAATAGGATCATTGATTAGATCCTCATATAATTCATCAATCATAGACATCATTGTCTGTAGTTGATGAATGTCATATTTACTTAATCGTTTTGATAGCTTTTTGTAATATCTATCGATATAGAAAGAATATGTTTTATCTCCTAGTTCTGTTAAAGAAATGTACACAACTCTTTTATCCGTTTCAGAAAAGCTCTTATGAATAAGACCTTGTTTTTCCATTCCAATCAAAGAACGTGTAATACTAGGTGTTGTTTGATTTAATGATTTGGATAAATCACTAACTCTTACTTTTCCGTTTTTAGATAATTGATAGATATGATCAATTAGTTTTAGATAAGAAGGTAATAATCCTTTATGTAATGTAGGACGATTATCTAAGATCTTTTCACCTTTTTCTAAAGCATCAATTACTTGTTTCGCTTGAAGTTCATTCATATAAACCTCCTTATATAATTATCAAAGATAATTATCAGTGGTAATTATAATGAAAGATAACAGAAATGTCTATAAAAGAATGGAATTAAGTACATGGCTTTTGATTTTCTACTATTGTATTTTAGAAATTGCTCCCCAAGTGTCTTAGAAAAATAAAAAAGTCCTTAAATAAGGACTTCTTTATGTATGGGGCGACTAATGGGAAATGATAAAGGGGTGTTTTATGCTTTTTTGACATGCCGTAAGTCTAGTATTTATGCGGTTTTTCGATATCGTGATTTTTAGTTTTCTCCACTTTGGGTATCACGAGGGTATCACGGAGCATATTTTTACTGGCTTAGTTTTTACCATTATTTTTAGAATACAGAGTTGATATATTCCATCATCTTGTCATCTGTATCTCTTAATAGATGAGTGTACGTTTTGAGCGTTTGGTTGATATCTGCATGGCCTAACCTTTTTGATACTGCAACAATATTGACTCCTGCATTGATTAGCATTGTAGCGTGACTGTGCCTTAGGTCATGCAATCTAATACGTTTTACACCACTCTTTTTGATAGCACTGTCAAAGTAACGGTCAATGGTCGTTGGTGTACATGGTGAGTCTCCACCAAATAAATAGCCATGCTTGTAATAGTGCTTCAGCTCCAGGAGTTGATTGTATGTATCGTCATCCAATCGTACATATCTCTTGGTTCCTGTCTTGGTTGATTTAATTCCTGTGGTAGTATTGCGTTGTGATCCATGAATGTATATACTTTTTTCTTCTTCTATGAGGTCTTTACACTGCAATGCGATAATTTCACCACGTCTCGCACCAGTACGGAATAAAGTGGTATAGAATAGCTTATACAGAGGGTTGTCCACACATTCAGCAAACTTATTGAATTCTTCCACTGTCCAAACTTCCATTTCTGACATGATCTCATCTTCCGTACTCTTAAAGTTCTTTAGAATTACACCTATATTCTGAATTCCATAGATATCTGAAGCAAACTTGAATACTGATCTAACATAGGAAATACATGTATTCTTTGTCTTTGTTGCGTAATCTGTCTTACCTAGTGAATTTTTCCAATCAATCAGTTGGTTCTTGGTGATTGACTTGATAGGTTTCTCATATAGCTCGGAAAAGCGTTTTTCAAAGTGTTCCCTATGGTGGCGCTTGGACACTTCACTAGACTCAATTGTTTCTTCCCACACCAGTGCGACATCCTTGAATGTCATTGTAGTGTTGGACGTGATATTGTTGTTGATCTTGTCAGATTTTAGCTGAGTTTCAACTTCTGCTGTTTCTCTTTTGAGTTTGAATCCTCTTCTGAAAACCTGTTTTTGTTCATTAGTTAGTGGATCACGATATTTGACCTTAACGAAATAGGTCTTACGTTTTTCATCATATCCGATCATATTATTCTCCTAAAACGAAAACAGGAATCGTGCCGAAGCCGATTCCTGCAAAGTGTAATCACTTTTCAATGTGTTAATAATTTATACTAATAATTCAAAATTGTCAATCATTGAT
>CAVDZA010000011.1:0-50646 GCA_963613355.1 Bulleidia sp.
ACCACGAGTATACCTGGCATAGCATATGCACCTCTCTTTATTAACTATTTTTCCTTCACATCCAATCCACTGCCTACAACCTCCCAAAATGGTCGAGTTGCAGGATTGGTTGTCATCCCTTTTCGTTTCCTAAAAATCACTCCAAAATGCCTGACATCTAATCCACTGTCTCAAATCCTGACATCTAATCCGAGGTTACAACCTGACACACATTTTGCAGTGGATATGTTTCCATATAAGAAAGCCGAGCTTTTTCAGAAGTCAGGCTGCTAATCCCAACCTCCGAAAAAGCCCGGAAATACGCCGCTTTCTGGCACTTGATTTTATTTCCTTGACATCAATACTACTGTCTCAACATGTTTTGTGAATGGAAAGTTATCAACAGGAACGATCTTTTTAATTTGATAGTTCTTTAAATAACTGATATCTCTAGCTTGTGTTTCTGGATTACAGGAAATATAGATGATTTTATCTGCTTGGAATTCATCCAATTGTCTCATGAACTTCTCTGTGAATCCACTTCTAGGAGGATCTAAGAAAATAACAGATGGAGAATCTCCTAATTGTTCTAAGAATCTCTCACTATCTTCCGCAATAAATTGTGCGTTTTGAATATGATTTCGTTTTGCGTTGTTGATTGCGTCCTTAATAGAATCTGGATTGATTTCTACACCTAAGACAAAAGCAGCTTTCTTTGCGGCAATCAAAGAAATCGTTCCAATTCCACAACACATATCTAAGACCGTATCGTTCTTATTTAGATTAGCCATTTGAATAGCAGTAGAATATATACGTTCTGTTTGAATTGGATTAACTTGATAGAAGGTATTTGTTGAAATACGGAATGTTGTATTTAAGATACTATCTTCAATAAAACCTTTCCCATATATCACATGATTCTTCTTACCTAAGATCATGGAAGTATCTTCATCATTGATATTTAAGACAATGGATTTGATTTCTGGATGTAATGAAGTGATTTGTTGCACAAAAGAATTACTTCCTGGAAGATTCTTAGAACCAATGACGATAACTAATAAGACATCACCTGTCTTATGAGATACACGAATATAAGCATGTCTTAAAACACCTCTACCAGTATCTTCATCATAGGACTCAATATGCATCTTAGTAGCGATATGACAAATATCTGTAAGGATAGAATTTGCTTGAACATGTTGGATCAAACACATCTTCGTATCAATGACCTTATGTGTATTCTCTTCATACATTCCACATTTAATAACACCATCTCTATTATGTGTAAATGTCGCATAGATCTTATGACGATAATGATATGGATCACTCATACCAATAACAGGTTCTACATTGTTTTTAGGAAATAAAGAACGAACATAGTTTCTTTTCTTCTTTAATTGTTCTTCATATTCAACTTGAAGATAAGAACAACCACCACATTTTTTAGATACAGGACATATTTTCATAATGTAATTTCCTTTACTGTATGAACAACATTTTCATGTAACTTCTTTAATCTTTCAAAAGATTGATGACCCGAAGATACAAGATAGATATTTGTTATACCTAATTCTACTGCAGTATTGTAATCCGCATTCGTATCACCAATAAAAATACAATCTTTTCCTTGTACGTGATGTTGTTCCATCCACATTCTACCATTGTTAACTTTACTTCCAGATATCAAGTTATTAACACCCATGATATCCATAAAGTAATGTGTAATATTTAATTGATCACATTGATGATGAAGTTTTGTATCTTCACATGAAGAAAGAATGATATTTGTATATCCTTTTTCTTCCGCTTCATTGAGCTTTTCTAATATTCCTTCATTAAGAGAACATTCATGAAAATACTTCTCATAAAGATCATAAAATTCAACACCAACATCATGAAACGTTTCATTCTCAAATGTATAACCAATTTGTCTATAATATCCTTCCATTGGTGTATCAAAAAGAGACTTGTAATCTTCTAAAGAATAATCATGTCTCAAACCTCTTTCTTCTAACATTTCATTTTCAATCTTTACAGATATTTCTACATCATTTAATATCGTTCCGTTATAATCCCAAATAATCGTTTTCATGCCTACTATTTTATATAAAAAAATAAGATTACGCTAGACTAACCAATCTAACAAATGATAATAAATAACTAGGCAGAACATATTTACGTTCAGATCATTCAAAGCCTTGAAAGTGAGGCCATATGTTTAATTTAGAAGAAATGCAGTCTGGTAAGACTTGTACCATTTGTTGGTTGTTAGGAGAAATAGGTACATTGTTAAAAGAACGTTTGAAAGTGGAAATCGATGATACGATCGATGTCATATCCAATGACGGATATGAACTTATCATTCGAACAAATGAGCATACATACGCACTAGATTCTTTTAGTGCTCACGCAATCAAAGTATGTGAATGAAAAAAGCAGGATCATTTCCTGCTTTTCATTAATTCCATTTTTGATAAACGTTGATAACGTAATATCCATTTCCTTTAGAATAGGAAGCTATTCCAGCGACATTATTTGGATTAGATGATGCATCACCATATACAGCTCCAATGACCGCATTGTAACCTGTATCTTCAGCTACATATGCGCAGATCTCACTAGAAGATAATCCATTATAGAGAGATGCACTAAAATCAGGTAATGTTGCGGTTGGTGCTACAACATTTTGATTAGTACTACCTTCTTCACTACTTGAAGAAACTGATGTAGAACTAGATGGTGAAGAAGAAACAGTGTTATTGGAAGAATAAGAAGCACTTGAAGTAACTACTTCTTTCTCTTCTTGTTTTCCTTTTGAAATCGTTACTGTAATGGAATCACCCTTCTTGATGATAGCTCCATTTTCTACAGAAACTGAAATCACAGCACCTTTTTCAATGGAATCATCATATACTTCTTCAACATTCACTGTAATAGAATTTTCTTCAGCCCAAGCTTGGATATTCTCTAAAGAATAATTTGTTAGATCTGGAGTAGTAATTTGTAAGGATTCTAATGAAGGTGTTACCTTGACTGTTACTTTATCACTTCTTTTCACTGTCGTTCCCGCAACAGGATCCATAGAAATAAATGTACTTTCAGGAAGATCATTATTCATTTCATATTCATATACGACATTCGTGAATTGATTATTGGTAAACCAATCTTTGATTTCCTGTTCTGTTTTACCACTAAAATCAGCTAACGCAAACTCTTTATCAGGATCTGCTCCTTGAGATAATGTGATCGTGATCTGATCATCTTGAGATAATACTTCCCCTTCACTTAAAGACTGATCCATAACGATATTCTTCTTTGTCTCTTCAGAGAATGTATATTCATAAACGATCTGATCTTCATTTACTTTATTTTCACTTCTCCATACTTCAACGTATTTCTTTGATTGTCCAATAAAGTTCTTTACTTTCACATTAGCGTTGGTTACCGCTAGAAGTGTAACCGTTGTCGTAACAGCGACTACACCCGTAACGATACCTGATAATAAGATCTTGATACTTGTTTTAAGTTTTCTTTTTTTGTTCATCTTATTCACCTCTATTCAATCGTTAGAATATATCTAGAACGTGTATTCGTTTTTGTAAGACGATATGTATGTCCATTCGCATATCCTACGATATCTTGAGAATCTTGGATGTTGTACATCTCAAAGATATCTCTTGCGTTATTTGTTGAAACATCGATATAAACTTTATATGTTCCTGTTGATAAACTTGTTAGATCACAATTTGCGTTAAACCATGTTTGTGTATATGTGTTATTACACTTCATATAACGTGTCATGTTTCTTTGATCAGCTAATAAGCTTGTGTCGTATGTCGTTGTAGTTCCATCTTCAGAAACTAAGATAACTTTATATGTTGGATTCGTTTCTGGTGTGAAATCTGTTAAGTAGATACCAGCGTAAGCATCCATTGTTAAGTGACCATTGTCTAATGAAAGACTTGTCGTACCAAACTTAGGAACCATTGCGGATGGTTTATTTACAACAGAGAAGTCGATACCATTCTTTTCTACGGATAAAGAATAGCGATAGTTCGAACTAGCATCCGCAAATAACTTCACATAAGAACCATCTTCTTTACGATAAGAATGATCCTTCTCTGTTCCATTCATCAAGAAGGAATAATAACCTGTCGTTCCATTGTTATTCACACGTACACCGATGTAATAATTACAATCTTCAAAGTCATCTAGATCAAATGATGTTTTGAATTGTACTGCATCTGTCGTATAACCAGATAAGAATTGTTGTCCAGAACTTTCTGTCGTACAAGGAATCACAATGGATTTCTTCGTATCCGCATTCGTTAGGATCAGATCATGTTGAACTTGTCCTAAGATTGCGTTCATTCTTCTAAATAACGCAACACCTGTAATCGTTACGACATGAGATTCTTCATTGAATTGCACATCATTGATAGAAGCTATCATCTTACGATTCTCTTCTAAAGAATCAATTGTTTGATATTGTGAAGAAGGAATCACATCTGGTGTAACTGTTGTATCTGTTTTTGTTTCTTCCTTCTGTTCTTCTTGTTTCGTTTCAACATAGCTTACCCAGTTATCTTTAGATGCGAACCATTGTCCATTACCAATCTGATACCATGTGTAGCCACCTGCTTGTTGAACAGAATATACATAGTAAGAACCACCATCTTGTGCGACACCTACATTAGAGTAACCAGTTCCAGGTCCCTTACGGATCCTTAATCCAGAAACATTGACTGTCGCTGTACCAATGACAGTTGTTGTTTCTGTATTTGTTTGAACAGAACCACCAATCAATGTTACATATTTCTTCTCGATCCATCCTACTGATGAATTCCAATCATAATCTTTTCTTTCACCACTTGAGAACTTATATTTAGAACCATTTTCAATGTAGTTTGTTGATTGGATCTTATACCAATCACCATTTTCTTCTAAGATCGTAACGATATGATTCTTTTGATACGTAGAACCATATTCTGTTGTATAAAGTGTATTTCCATTGATAGAAGATCTAACTCCTACACCATATGTATTCACAACACCAATAGAAGTCTCATTAAACTCTGTTAGGTTTCCATCACTTCCGTTATAGGTCTTATCAACTTGATAAGCTATAGAAGCTAATGTTAATCCATAATAAGTATCAGATGCATACTTTACCGCAATACCACTACCTTTGTTTCCAAAGTGTGATCCAAAGAAAAGCCAATTATCTGTATCAATATATTGTCTTAATAGAACGGATGCTTGGTAATTGATACAATCCGCAACAGAAGAGAATACTGTGGCATTATCTGGATTATTATCATACGCTGCAATACCAAATAGATTATTTCTATTTACCGCATAATAACTTGTTCCCCATCCAGATTCATTAACAGCTTGTGCGAATAACATCAATGCGTTGATACCATATTTGTTTTGCGCATCAATAAATGTTTGTCCTTGGTTCCATAACTTAGAATTAGAACCATATCCATTTTTTTCTAAGATCGTGTTATAAGCACTCGCTGTAATATCAGACTTTTGTCTGAGTGGCATATATTCATAATAGTTGTAGTAAGTCCCTGCAAGATTGTTGTAGTAACGATCAGTATAGAATTCATAATCGTTATAAGAGTAATAAACATCTCCTACATTCATCCAGCTCGCTGCAGGTCCTACGACAGCGTTAAATTTCTTAAAAGGAACATCACCATTGACTGCCCATCCACTATAAGCTACAAATCTTAGTTCTTTATAGTTTCCATTTTGTTCAACGACATAATAGGATTGTTGGATCCTAGCTGAGAATGGTTGTTCATTTGCGTCTGTCCCATCATTACCACCCAAATAGATTGGAAGATTCTTCAAAATGAATTTATATGGTACAAGGTCAATATCTTTCAATGAAATGATTCCATCAAAGTCTGAAACATTGATATGTACATCACCATCACCATTATCATAAGATTCTGTTGTGTAGTATCTCATTTCTCTATGTTTTGTGATGTAAGTGGATTTTGTACCACCATATTGATATACATCAGCCGTTGAATAACCATCTCTCATAGGATAGCTATAGGCAATACCAGAAACCATCGCAATGATCTTTGTTGGTGAATAAGAACTACTATGTCTTACGACCGCATCATTTCCATTTTGTGCCATAGCTGTCTTAGCTTCACTAAAGGATGAATAACATCCTTTCTTTGTAAAGCCACCATTATCATTGACAGTATCTACTTCAAAAGCACTACATTGCATAGGATATAGACTACTGTATGATTCTTTGGCTTTAACTTCATATGTATTGATCTTTGTGACATTGAACATTGATAAACACAATGTTGATATCACAAGTAATTTCTTTATCAATTTCATCTTAATCTCCTTTCAATGTTACTTTCACTTCTATTGGTTCTTCTTGTTCATTAATATAAACTTTCAAGATTCCAGATTCTCTTGAAATCGTTCTATCTTGATCAAGTGTTATAAAGAACAAACAAGCTTGTTCGTTTTCTTTGATTTCTTTTCCAATTGCGTTTTCATTCTTCATAGAATGAATACCAGATTCTTCAGCTGTATAAGTCGTATTACTATCTGTAATGAATTCAGCACCTGTAATCGTTATCGCTTCTTCTTTCAATGATTCCGCATCCAGCTTTAACGCAAATACTCTTGCGGTAGATGGTAGAGATAAAGTATTCTCTCCATCGTACATTTCATCACCTGTCACTTCATAAATATTCGTAACAGATAACTTATAAGAATCACCATCAGATATCACTTCATTACTATCGTAGTATTGTAGATCTGTAATATCTTGTTCATTTGATAGTAGATCGAATGTATAGGATCCATCTTTGTATGTAACTGTAACTTCTTTCTTACCAATATCTGTAATTGGAATAAAGATGTCACCTTCAAAGGAGTCTTTCGAATTCAACGAATACCACACATTCTTTTTACCTAGATAGTAATGATTCTCTTCAAGTTTATTCACATAAGACTTCACATCATCAAGCGTAATATCTTCATCTGTCTTGAATTCACTCAACGAATAATCACTCGCATTCTCTTTGATATTCATATGCGCAATCACAAAGCTAAAATCAAGATCACTACTCTGATAATAAGAATAGGAATCAAATACTACATTTGAAGTAGTTTCTTCTGTTGGTTGAATTTCTTCTACTACGGAAGTAATTACTTCTTTTTTAGGAGTTTCTTCTTTCTGTAATAAGAAATAAGTGCCAATTGAAATACCACCGACAATAACAACTACCATAGATGTAATCAACAACCCTTTTTTCTTCACAGGCATACTCCTCCTATCACTATAATTATATAAAAAAACTTATACACAATGTATAAGTTTGGATAGTATGTATGAATTTTCATTTTGATTTTAAGAGTGTTTTTATTTAAAATTTCACAAAAATTTCACAATTCATAAAATAAGCCTGAATTTTCATTCAGGCTTATCCATTATTGAATTCCATCAGGATTCTTTAAAGTAAAGTTCCAGGAGTCTTCGCACATTTCATCAATGTCATATTTTGCTTGCCAACCAAATAGCTTTTTAGCCTTAGCAGGATCAGCATAACATTCTGCGATATCACCAGGTCTTCTATCTAAGATCTTGTAAGGTAGTTCTTTACCACAAGCTTTCTCATAAGCATGTAATACATCTAATACACTATATCCTTTACCTGTACCTAGATTGACATGTTCTACACCTTTATGTTCTAAGGCATATTTCACTGCACCAATATGACCATCCGCAAGATCACATACATGGATATAATCTCTTACACCTGTTCCATCTGGTGTTGGATAATCATTACCGAATACTCTTAAGAATTCTAGTTGACCATTCGCAACACGAGCGATATAAGGAACTAAGTTGTTAGGAATACCATTTGGTACTTCTCCTAATAGACCACTCTTATGTGCTCCAATTGGATTGAAGTATCTTAGTAACATGACGCTCCATTCATCATCACTCTTACTAACATCTTCTAAGATCATTTCATTCATGAGCTTACTTGTACCATAAGGGTTTGTTGTACCACCTACTTTAGAATCTTCTGTAATTGGGCATTTTTCAGGATCACCATAAACAGTAGCACTTGATGAGAATACGATCGTCTTACAACCAGCTTTCTTCATGGCTTGATATAAGTTTACTGAACCACTGATATTATTTTCATAATATGTTAATGGCTTTTGAACAGATTCACCAACTGCCTTATATCCCGCAAAATGAATGACCGCATCGATCTTATTTTCTTCAAAGATCTTGTCTAAACCAGCTCTATCTAAAATATCCGTTTCATAGAACTTAGGTTTCGTACCTGTAATTTCTTCAATGCGATCTAATACGACTTTGTTGGAATTATATAGATTATCTAATACAACAACCTCGTATCCAGCTTGAATAAGCGCAACACATGTATGGGAACCGATATAACCAGTTCCACCAGTAACTAAAATCGTTGACATCTTTTTTATCCTCCTATTAAACGTGTGATATCATTCCACGTTACAAACACCATTAATCCTAAGATCAACACCCAACAAGCAATCATGATGCCTGCTTTTACTTTTTCATTAAACTTCTTTCGAGTAATCCACTCAAGTATCGTAATTACGACCTGTCCTCCATCTAAGATAGGAAGTGGTAATAAATTAAAGATACCAATATTCAATGATAATTGAGCGACCAACAACATGAATGTAGAAAAACCATACGAAGCATACGTTTCAGTTGCTTGATAGATTCCAATAGGTCCACTTAATTGATTTAGACCAGATCCATGGAAAAACAATCCCTTTAATGTTGTAAGCATCGTCTTTGTGACATAGTTCATTTCATATAGACCATATCCCCAACAATTTAAGATATTCGTTTGTTTGACTTCCGCTTCTTCGCCTTGGATTCCAATCAAATAACTGTCACTTTCTTCATCATATTCAGGAGTAACATTTAAAACAACTGTTTCTCCATCTCTATCGATCTTATAAGTCATTTCATTTTCTTCACCATACGTAAATGACTTCATGTCTAAAAACGTATCAGGTTTTACAGAGGATCCATCCTGTTTTATGACTTCAATGATCTTATCCCCTTCTTCAAACCCAGCTTTATCTGCTGGAGAATTTTCAACGACAGAAGAAACGATTGCCTTCGGACTCAATGTAATAGAACCATTCTGTAAAAGAACGAGTGAGAAGATCATAAACGCTAACACAAAGTTCATAAAAACGCCCGCAAGCATAATAATGATCTTTTGCCATGGCTTCTTATCTGTCAATCTTCTTCCTTCAGGAACGACTACATCAGGATACGCTTCATCTCCATCCTGTTCTCCAGCCATCGCAACAAACCCACCAATCGGTAGACATCGAATAGAATATTGCGTTTCTTTTCCCATTTTCTTGAATAACACTGGTCCCATACCAAATGAATATTCATAACAATAAACACCAAATATCTTCGCTGCTACTAAATGTCCAGCTTCATGGATCAAAATGATTGCGCTCAATAATAGTAAGAAATAAATAATTGTCATTCTTGTACTCCTTTAACAATCTTTAATGCATATTCCCTACCCCAAGTATCCGCATCAATGACATCTTGTACAGTTTCTAATTCTTTAAAAGGTACTTGATGTACCGCATCTATAACGATTTGTTCAATCATTAAGAATGGTATTTCATGATTTCTAAATGCAGCGTTAGCTACTTCATTTGCCGCATTCATGACCGCATTTAAATTTCCACCTTTTTTACCAGCTTCAAAAGCTAAAGCTAATAATGGAAAACGTTTCGTATCTGGTTCACCAAAATGTAATGTAGATAGCTTCGCTAGATCAAGTGGAGTATCTAACTGATAGGAATAACGATCAGGATACGTTAGTGCGTATTGGATCGGTAAACGCATATCAGGTGCACCTAGTTGAGCAATCACACTATGATCTACATATTCCACAGCACTATGTACGACACTTTCTGGATGCATTAAGACACTAATATTTTCATAAGGCATATCAAACAACCAATGAGCCTCAATGACTTCAAAACCCTTATTCATTAAAGTCGCAGAATCTATCGTGATCTTAGAACCCATTGACCAATTTGGATGTGCCAAGGCTTCTTCCACTGTTACGTCTTTTAATTCTTCGCGGCTCTTATTTCGAAAAGCACCACCAGAACATGTGATCAATAATCTCTTCACTTGTTCTTTCTTATTTCCTCTTAATGATTGCCAAATTGCGGAATGTTCAGAATCAATTGGATACAATTCACAACCATTCTCTTTTAAAGCTTTATTGATCAATTCACCACCACAAACAAGTGTTTCTTTATTAGCCAAAGCGACATTATGTTTTGTTTCGATTGCTTTTAAAGTAGGAAGAAAACCCGCAAATCCAACTAACGCATTTACTAAGACATCATAGTTATCTTTTGAAACGATTTCTTCCATTCCACTTTCACCAAATAAAACTGTTTTGTTTGGATATTCTTTTTGTAGAACTTCTGCATCTTCTTTAGAACCAACAGAAAATACATTGATTTCAGGAAAAGCTTGTAAATACTCCCTTGCCTTATCAATGTTCTTTCCAACTCCAAAAGATACCAATTCAAATAAATCAGGATGTTGTTGAATGATATCAACGGTCTGTGTTCCTATGGAACCAGAAGCACCCAATAAAACCAATCTTTTCATCAAATAACTCCTACTAAGATCATTAACGCATTGAATACCATCAAACAGAATACCAATGAATCAATACGATCTAAGATTCCACCATGACCAGGAATCAAGTTAGAAAAATCTTTAATATCAAATCTTCTCTTAATAGAAGAGAATGATAAATCACCTACTTGAGCTACCAATGGTAATACAACACTACCTAAGATAACTAGTAACGTTGGAAGTTCCTTTAAGAAAATCAATCCAAAGATCAACGAAATAACAAGTCCCGTTACATATCCACCAATAGAACCTTCCCATGTCTTATTAGGAGAAACTTCAGGTATCATCTTATGTTTACCAATCGCTACCCCCACAAAATAAGCACCTGTATCGCACATAAAACAAGCTAAACAGATATACAACATAACAAGTGGTCCAGAGAATGTTTGCGCATAAACTTGATCTACACAACGTAACGCAATACCAATCAATACAGTAATCACAAAAGGATAAACAACAGTATCTGTAGCTACTTTTCCCTTCATCAATTCCACAATAAATAGCACTACTAACCAAATCGCTACGATCGCAGAAAACTGATTACTAGCTACAAACATCATCGCTAGTTCCGCAACAAAACAAAGAACCGTTCCAACATAATCCGGTTTATTTGTGACAACTTTGCTGGCTTCATAAGCAGCACCCAAGGCAATCAATACCTCTAGTGCTTTAAGTAAGATTCCACCAAAAGCTAATGGAGGAATAACAATCAATATAATAACGATAGCAGCTATCGTTTTAATCTTCATCTTCTCATTCATTTGTAACTCCTCCAAATCTTCTATCTCTAGTTGTATATTCTTCTAAACATCTCTTTAATACTTCAGGTGTAAATTCAGGCCATGATTCTGGAATGAACTCTAATTCCGCATACGCAATCTGCCATAATAAGTAGTTTGAAATTCTTTCTTCTCCACTTGTACGAATCAATAGATCAACAGGTGGAAAATCCTTTGTCATCAAATATTTCTCAAATCCTTCTTCATCAAGATCAAGATCAGCTTTTCCATCCAATACATCTTTTGCGTAATGTTTCGCAGCTAATAAGATTTCTCTTTGAGAACCATAATTCATACAGATATTCAAATTCAATCCTGTATTATTCTTACTTTCTTCCATCGCATCATAAAGAACTTTCTGTGTTGATTTTGGTAACATATCAAGTTCTCCAATGATATTCATCTTATAGCCTCTATCTAAGAATTCTTGCATATACTTCTTGAAGAAGATTGCAGGTAATTTCATGATATAGCTTACTTCATCTTTACTTCTTTTCCAGTTTTCTGTAGAAAAAGCATATAAAGTCAAATATTTAACACCTAATTCACTTGCGGCAATCGCAGTCGTTCTAACATTATCTGCACCAACTAAATGACCAGCTGTTCTAGGTTTTCCTTGAGCTTTTGCCCATCTGCCATTACCATCCATGATAATCGCTACATGATCACATTTTTTTAGCATAGTTTTACTCCATAACTCAATACATCTATTATACCGTAGTTTTTCAAAGAAAGAAAAACCGATTCAAACAATTGAACCGGTTTGTATGAATTAAACAGTTAAAACTTCGTCTTGTTTCTTTTTAGAAGCAGCATCAATGTCCTTAGTGAACTTATCTGTTAACTTCTGAACTTCATTTTCTGCATCCTTCTGTGTATCTTCATCCATCTCTTTATCTTTCTTGATAGCTTGATTAGCATCTCTTCTGATATTTCTGATCTGGACCTTGCATTCTTCAGCAATCTTACCAACTTTCTTAGCTAGTTCTTTACGAGTATCTCCAGTTAATTGAGGAACTGTCATACGAATCACAGCACCATCATTCTGAGGAGCCATACCTAGATCAGCTTCATTCAAAGCCTTTTCAATACCCTTTAGAGAAGAAGGATCATAAGGTTTGATGACTAATGTTCTACCTTCAGAAACAGAGATACCAGCAATCTGATTCAAAGGTGTTGGTGAACCATAATAATCAACTTCTACACGATTTAGCATAGCAGGGTTTGCCATACCAGTACGAACTTGAGCAAGTTCTTCTTTTAAATGATCCATTACTTTATTCATTTTGACAGTACTACTGTCGATAATTGGATAAGCCATTATTTTTCCTCCTTGTTAATACGGGTGCAAATAGCTTCACCCTTCATAGCTTTTACAATATTTCCTTTTTCATTCATGTTAAATACAACAAGTTCCATGTTGTTATCCATACACATAGAAGTCGCTGTAGTATCCATAACTTGTAGACCTTTGTTTAAAAGATCCATATATGTTAAATGATCATAACGTGTTGCGCTTGGGTCTTTCTTAGGGTCTGCACTATAGACACCATCAACACCATTCTTTGCCATTAAGATTGCATCTGCCTTGATTTCTGAAGCTCTTAAGGCTGCAGTTGTATCTGTTGAGAAGTATGGGGAACCAGTACCTCCACCGAAGATAACGACTCTTCCTTTTTCTAGATGTCTAATTGCACGACGTTGAATGAATGGTTCAGCAACTTTATTCATTTCAATGGATGTCTGAACTCTTGTATCAACACCTGCACCTTCTAAGGAAGCTTGAATAGCTAATGCATTCATGATAGTAGCAAGCATTCCCATATAATCACCTTGTACACGATCAATACCAATTTCACTAACAGTCTTTCCACGAATGAAATTACCTCCACCAACAACGATTGCAATCTCAATTCCTAAAGCCTGTGCTTCCTTGATTTCTTCTGCAAGGCTGTGTAAAACATCAGGGTCAAAGTTTTTAGCATTTCCACTTAAAGCTTCACCACTGAGTTTTAGCAAAACACGTTTATACATGATAGAAACCTCCAAATTTCTTTAATCATTATAACAAACTAAAGTAAGAATACCTATAGAAAAATGAAATAAAGACATGAAAAAAAGCATATCAATCAAATGACTGATACGCTTCTTTTTGTTTGCAATTGTGAATCAAGTTAATTCGTTTTTCTTACTTAGCCATTGCAGCTACTTCAGCCGCAAAGTTTTCTTCCTTCTTTTCAATACCTTCACCAACAGTGTACTTAACGAAGCTTAATACTTCAGCACCATTGCTCTTGAGGTATTGACCACACTTTTGATCAGCATCAAGGAAGTATTCCTGATCAACTAAACACATATCCTGTAAAGACTTAGATACTCTACCTTCGATGATACCAGCCTTTACCTTTTCAGGCTTGTTAGCTAGCTTTTCATCCTTAGCGAGTAATTCTTCCTGGATAGAACGTTCATGTTCAACAACATCCTGTGGCATGTCGTTTCTGCTTACATATGTAGGATTCATAGAAGCTACTTGCATTGCCATGTTCTTAGCAACTTGAGCATCTCCACCCTTAACAACAGTAAGAGCTACGATTCTACCACCCTGGTGTGTATAAGAACCGAAGAATTCATCATCGTTCTTAGTAACGATTTCAAATCTTCTTAATGTGATCTTTTCACCAATAGTAGCTACTGCACCAATGAAAGTATCATTTAATGTACCTTCAGCAGTTGTTAAAGCTAATGCTTCTTCAACTGTCTTTGCATCAGATGCAAGAATTGTCTTTGCAGTAGTATCTAATAAATCTAAGAACTTGTCGTTCTTTGCTACGAAGTCTGTTTCAGAGTTAACTTCTAAGATAACAGCCTTGTTACCTTCGATCATGACTTTACCAAGACCTTCAGCAGCGATTCTGCCTTCCTTCTTAGCAGCCTTAGCTAGACCATTTTCTCTTAACCAGTCTACAGCCTTCTTGATGTCACCTTCAGTAGCTTCAAGAGCTTTCTTACAGTCCATCATACCAGCAGCTGTTAAATCTCTTAATTCTTTAACTAACTTAGCTGTAATCGCCATCTTATTCAGCCTCCTGAGCCTTAGCTTCTGTATTTTCTACTGGAGCTTCAGCCTTAGCAATATTGTTACGGTTGTCGTTTCTCTTGAATACACGTCTTTCACCATTGTAAGTGTTACGTCTAGCATTCATTTGAGCTCTCTTTTCTTCATACTTAGCTCTTCTACGTCTTTCGTATTCAGCAGCGTCTTCTTCAACCTTCTTGATAACATCCTTCATTGTGATATCAGCTTCTTCTTCACCTTCAGTGATGTTTTCGATTGGTAAGTTCTTACCTTCGCAAATAGCGTCAGCTAATACGCTAACAAGTAACTTGATAGAACGTACAGCGTCATCATTTGCTGGGATTGGATAATCAACAGCTCTAGGATCTGCATTTGTATCGATCAATGCGAATACAGGGATACCTAACTTCTTAGCTTCTGCTACAGCGTTGTGCTCTTCTAGAGGATCAACAACGAATAATGCATCAGGAAGTTTCTTCATTTCCTTGATACCACCTAGGAAGTTTTCAAGCTTTTCCTTATTCTTAAGCATTAAAGCCTGTTCCTTCTTTGTGTATACAGAAATAGTTCCATTAGCTTCCATTTCTTCGATATCAACAAGCTTCTTGATAGACTTTTGAATAGTTCTGAAGTTTGTTAATGTACCACCTAACCATCTCTGGTTTACATAGAAAGAACCAGAACGGATAGCTTCTTCAAGAATTGTAGCTTGAGCCTGTTTCTTTGTACCTACGAAAAGGATCTTACCACCATCTTCTGTGATCTTCTTGAACGCATTGTATGCAGCGTCAAGCTTTTCTTGTGTCTTGTTCAAGTCAATGATATAGACACCATTCTTAGCAGTATAGATATACTGCTTCATATTTGGATTCCACTTACGAGTCTGATGACCAAAATGAACTCCATTTTCGAGCATTTTTCTCAATGTTACAACAGCCATTTCTTTTATTACCTCACTTTCCGTTGTTACCGCCACAGGTTCTAACACTATCAATACATAGAATATGTACACGGGATAATGAATCCCCTGTGTGAGAAGTCACCTTCTACACTATAAAAAGCGCATGAAGATGCCGACAAATATACTAACATGTACAATCTTCTTTTACAACAACAAATTAAAAAGAATCTCACAAATCGTGAGATTCTCTATCTTATAGATCAAATAACATATCTTCGTATGTTGGTAACTTGTAGTAGCACTTAGAAGCAATTTCCTCATAAGCATCTACTGAAGCTCTGATTTCTTCCATTAAAGGAACGATTTCATATCTCGTTCTATAACCCTTTTCATAAGTATCCTTTTCCTTTAATACAGAATCATGTGTCTTTTCTAACTTAACGATAGACTTATCCGTTGCGTCGATCAATTGTGCTAGTTTCTTGCTTCTCTTAGATAAGTAAGAAGGAGCACCTTCACCGATTGCTTTAGAATAGAAATCATATTCTTTACACATTGCAGGAAGAACATCTTTCTTTACCATTGAGATCAATGTCTTGATTTCAATTTCCTTGATGTTGGAATATTCTTCTTCAAGGATCGTCTTGTTAGCCATGAGCTCTGTTTCTGTATAAACACCTAATCCAGTAAATAACTTAACGACTGCAGGATCCTTTAATGCTTGTGTAGCTTCAATGAAGCTCTTCACATTTGGTAATCCTCTACGTTCTGCTTCCTTTACCCATTCATCAGAATATCCATCACCTGAGAATAATACTTTCTTATGTTTCTTGATGATCTTCTTACAGATATCTAATGCCTTAGAACGTACTTCCTCAACTGTCTTACAATCTTCTAATTCTTCTGAGATCTTCTTCAAAGATTTAGCTGTGATCGTATTTAATACTGTATTTGCGAATGATGCGTTCATGCTAGAACCAAGCATTCTGAATTCAAATTTATTACCAGTGAAAGCGACAGGAGAAGTTCTGTTTCTATCTGTGTTGTCATGAGGGATATAGGAAATGTTTTTGACAGGTTCAAAGACAGAATCAGATACTTCACCTTCCTTCTTACGCTTTCCAGAATGGAGGCCATAAAGAATATCTTCAATATAGCTTCCGAGGTATATCGAAATAATTGCTGGTGGAGCTTCGTTAGCACCTAATCTAAAGTCGTTACCAGCAGAACTAGCCGCAAGTCTTAATAAGACTGGGTATGTATCAACTGCTTCAATAAACGCACATACAAATGTGAGGAAGCGGATGTTATCTTGTGGTTTCTTACCTGGATCAAATAAGTTCTGTCCATCATCTGTAACGATGGAATAGTTGTTATGTTTACCAGAACCATTGATTCCATCAAATGGCTTTTCATGTAAGAGACATGCGAAACCATATTTTTCTGCAGTCTTTTTCAAAACATCCATGATCAATAGGTTCTGATCAACTGCGATATTTCCACCAGAGAATACTGGTGCGATTTCAAACTGTGCAGGAGCGACTTCATTATGTTCCGTCTTAGCGTAGATACCTAGCTTCCATAATTCTTCGTTCACTTCCTTCATAAATGCCTTGACTCTTGTAGGAATCGCACCAAAGTAGTGGTCATCTAATTCCTGTCCCTTTGTAGCTGGAGCACCAAACAATGTTCTTCCACAAAGTTTCAAGTCAACACGAGTATCAAAATACTTTTTATCAATCAAGAAATATTCTTGTTCAAGACCAACAGAAATATCACAACTCTTGACTTTCTTATCACCTAATTTGTTAACTACCTTCGTAGCGTATTCACTTAATACATCTAATGATTTTAATAATGGTTCTTTTCTATCTAAAGCTTCACCATTGTAGGAAACGAAGACCGTTGGAATACATAGAACGCCTTCCTTGATAAATACAGGTGAAGTAACATCCCAATATGTATAACCTCTAGCTTCAAAAGTAGCTCTTAGACCACCAGATGGGAATGAAGACGCATCAGGTTCGCCCTTGATCAACATCTTCCCAGAGAATCTTGCGATTGCCTCTCCATCTGCTCCTGGTTCTACAAACGCATCATGTTTTTCAGCCGTTCCACCAGTTAGTGGTTGAAACCAGTGTGTAAAGTGTGTAGCGCCATGTTCCATGGCCCATCGTTTCATCGCATGAGCGATCGCATCTGCAGTCGTACGATCTAATGTACCTTCAGAGGCAATTGTCTTTTTCCATGCGTCATAGACTGGAGATGGAAGTCTTTCTTCCATTTCCACTTCAGTAAATACGAGTGATCCGAATTCTTCAAATGGTCTTTCCATAATCCTTTATCTCCTTTTTTATAGCATCTGTTCTTTAACAGTTATGCCCTCATCAATACGCACTAGCTCCATAGTTGGATAAGTAACGTGCACTTGGGTCATTGACATCACAACCCTGCCATTCTTTGTTTGGCATCCAGTAATCAGAAATCATCTGATCCATACCTGGATAAAACATCGTAAAGATTTCACGATATAGAAGACTTTCTTTTGTGAATGGTGTCTTCCATGTATATTCTTTTCTCTTATCTTCATAAGATTCTTCATCATATTGTTTTTCCGCAAATGCCTTTAGATCATTTACTAATGAATGTCCTACGGCATCTGAGAATGCTGCTTTATCTCTAAATAAGATTTCTTCAGGTAATAATCCATCATCTTTAAATGCAGCTCTTAATAAGTATTTGCCCATATCGTGATTATTCATCTTGATCTTTGGATCTAGATCCATGACATATCTTACAAATGCGAGATCTCCGAATGGAACTCTACCTTCCATTGAGTTAGCAGAGATACAACGATCTGCACGTAACACATCATATTCATAGAGTTCTTTCACTCTCTTTTCCGCTTCTTTTTGGAAAGCTTCTGGAGTAGGTGCGAAATCTGTATATTTGTATCCAAATAGTTCATCACTCACTTCCCCTGTCATTAAAACTTTGATATCTGTCGTTTCATGGATCTTCTTACACAATAGATACATGCCCATAGATGCACGTATCGTTGTAATGTCCCATGTTCCTAACACATGGATCACTTCATGTAACGCTTCTAATACATCTTGTTCTGTGATAATGAATTCTGTATGTTCACTTCCTATGAAATCCGCTACTTTCTTAGCATATTTCAAATCAATTGCGTCTGTTTCCATTCCAATTGAGAATGTACGAATAGGTTTATCTGAATGTTTTGCGGCAATCGCACATACTAGTGAAGAATCTAATCCACCACTCAACAAGTAACCACACTTTGCGTCCGCATCCATTCTCTTTACAACCGCATCAACCAATAGATCATGAATGTTTTTCTCTGCTTCTTCTTCACTGACTTCTAATGTCTTATCAGCTTCAAAGATCTTTGTGTAAGAAACAAATTCTCCATCTTTGTAGTAACATCCTGGAGGAAATGGTGTGACCTCATCACAGATCGTCATTAATGAAGCTGCTGTAGATGCGAAACAGATCTTATGATCTTTTGTATATCCATAAAACAATGGACGAATGCCAATTGGATCTCTTGCTGCGATCCAACCAGTATCTTTGGAATACATTGCCAAGGCATATTCTGCATCTAACTTAGCGAACATATCTGTTCCATATTCTTCAAACAAAGGAATCAATAATTCACAATCACTACCAGAAGTGAATGTATATTTCTTTTCTAATTCTTTCTTTGTCTTTCTGAAATCATAAAGTTCTCCATTACATACAACACTGAATCCATCTCGGATAAATGGTTGCATGCCATCATCACTTAGATCCATGATGGAAAGTCTCGCAAATCCCATAAGGCCTTCTCCTGTATCAAAGATCCTTGAAGCGTCTGGGCCACGATCAGATAATCTAGCTAACCCTAGTTCGAATTCTTTTCTGTCTGTTTTCGTGTCTGTAGAAATAATTAAACCGCACATATTCTTTACCTCCTTCATAGTAAAAACATGTTCAAGAAAAAAGCAGTCACTCCGTCCCTTGTATTAATACAATGGGACGAAGGACTGCTATGTCTCCGCGGTGCCACCCAGATTACTAATCTATTGATTAGTCGCTTAGTCTCCAATCACTACTGTAATTGGGGTCAGTGATAACGGTCTGCTTCCGGCGAAGTCTACTCATACCTTTTCGATTCGCAGCTGTTCAGGTGTTCTTTCGTTGATCGCATATCATGAAGTTTCCACTATCCTTCATTCACTAAAGACTGTTTGATCAAGTACTTTTCCCGGTCTTTGCTTGATGGAATAGTTATACGCCTATGAAAATTCATTGTCTATATATTTTCAGAAATATTTTACAGATATTTTCACATTTTATTGAAAATAGTTTCATTTTCTTTCAGAAAGCGCTTTAATTTTAAAAAATCATAACTATTCTGACTTTTTTCTTCAAAAACTCAAAAAAAATCTGATTTCTTTTCAGAAATCAGAAATTTCAATTATTCAGTAGCTCCATATTCATCGTAATACGCATTGATTCTTGAAAGAAGTTCATCATCTAGTTTATTTTCTTCTTTTAAGATTTCTACGACTTCCGGCATAGAAACAATGGCAGCTGTTGGGAAACCATACAATTCACTTACTTCTTTTAATGCTGTTTTATTTGACTTGCCCTTTTCATTACGATTCAAAGAAACCATTAAGCCTTTGATTTCAACATTTGCTTGTGCTCTTACGATTGGAACTGTTTCTTCCATTGATTTACCAGATGTCGTTACATCTTCGATCATGACGACTCTATCACCATCTTGTAACTTAGAGCCTAATAAGATTCCAGTATCTCCATGGTCTTTGACTTCTTTTCTGTTTGAACAATAACGTACTTCTTTTCCATAAAGTTCATAGATTGCCATGCATGTCGCAACAGATAGAGGAATACCTTTATATGCAGGTCCAAACAATACATCAAAGTCTAATCCAAATTGATCATGAATTGCCTTGGCATAAAAACATGCCAACTCATGTAATTGTTTTCCTGTAACATACGCTCCAGCGTTCATGAAGAATGGTGATTTTCTACCTGACTTTAATGTGAAATCTCCAAACTTTAATGCGTTACAAGATAACATGAATTCAACAAACTCTTTTTTATACTGTTCCATTAGTTCATAGCCTCTTCAATCTGTTCATATGTTTTCTTAGGATCATCGCTCTTTGTGATACTTCTACCAACAACGATCATATCGCAACCTTGTTCCTTTGCGTATTCAGGTGTAGCGACTCTCTTTTGATCATCTACTGAGTTACCTGCTAAACGAATACCAGGAGTAACTGTCAAGAAATCATCTCCACAAGCTTCATGGATGGCCTTTGCTTCATGAACGGAACATACAACACCATCAAGTCCTGCTTCCTTGGCATTCTTTGCGTAATGGATAACTGTATCAATGACTTCACCTTGAATACCAAGTTCTTCATTCATAGCTTCTTTTGATGTACTTGTTAATACAGTTACACCAATCAATTTAGCTGGTTGTTGTCCTTCAGGTGTTCCTTCAAGAATACCTTTCTTAGCAGCTTTCATCATTTCGATACCACCAGCACAATGACAGTTGACGATATCAACGCCCAACTTCGCAAGGTTCTTCATTCCACCTTGAACTGTATTAGGAATATCATGAAGTTTTAGATCCAAGAAGATCTTATGTCCCATCTTCTTGACTTCTTTGACGATATCTAGACCACATGCGTATGTTAATTCCATACCGATCTTGACATAAACAGGTTCTTCAAATTGTTTTAAGAAATCTAATACTTGTTCCTTGTTAGAAAAATCTAACGCAATAATTGTTTTACTCATCTTAAACTCCTCCCAATAGCTTCTTTTACAGATGATAATCGATATTTTTCTAATGTCTTAGGTAGATCATCAATGATCTTTTGACATATGAATGGATCTTTAAAGTTCGCTGCACCCACTTCTACTGCACTCGCTCCAGCATATAGATACTCTAGAACATCTTCACTAGAAGAAATACCACCTACTCCAATGATTGGAATATGAACTTCTTTGGCACATTGGTAGACACAACGTACACCAACAGGTTTGACTGCTGGTCCACTGAGTCCACCTGTCGTATTTGCGATAACAGGCTTTCCAGTTTTTAAATCAATTCGCATACCTAGTAAAGTATTGATCATGACAAGTCCATCTGCCCCACCTTCTTCAACCGCTTTAGCGATTGCCACGATGTTCGTTACATTTGGGGACAGCTTTACATAGATAGGTTTCTTAGAAACTTTCTTACACATTTGTGTAATATGTTTCGCTAATTCTGGATCTGTTCCTAGACCCATTCCACCATGTTTTACATTTGGACAAGAAATATTTAATTCGAACGCTTTAACAACTGGTTCATCATTCATCTTTTCAATGACTGTCACATAATCTTCTTCTGTGCTTCCTGCCACATTCGCAATGATTTCTGTATTGAATCGTGATAAGAAAGGTAACTCATTTTCAATGATGTAATCGACTCCATGATTTTGTAGTCCGATTGCGTTCAACATGCCACTTGGCGTTTCAGCAATACGTGGTGTAGGATTACCAAATCTTTCAAGTGGTGTGGCTGATTTGATTGCGATACCACCTAAGATAGAAAGATCATACAACTCACTAAACTCTCTACCATATCCAAAACATCCCGAAGCTGGAATGATTGGATTTTTTAAATCAAGTCCTGGTAATTGAACAGATAAGTCCATTAGAGCACCACCTTTCCAATTGGGAATACAGGTCCATCTTTACATACACGTAAACTATTTCCTTCTGTATCCTTTACAACACATCCCATACATGCACCCATTCCACATGCCATTCTAGCTTCCAAAGAAATACAACCTTCTGTATATTTCTCATTGATGGCCTTCAACATTGGTAATGGTCCACAAGATAAGACATAACAACATTCCACGTGTCTTTCATTGATAGCGTCAATGACCGTTCCTTTAGAACCAACACTGCCATCCATTGTCGCAATATACACATCATCAACGATATTCTCAAAAGAATCTTTTAAGATGATATCTTGTTTACTGTTAAATCCTAAAACAACTGTAACCTTTTGACCAATCTTTTTATATTGTTTAGCTGTTTCTAGTAATGGTGGTACACCAACACCTCCACCAACCAACAATACTTCTCTTTCTTCTACAGGGAATCCTGTACCACATGGTCCAAACAAAGAAAGTGTTTCTCCTTCCTTCATTTGAGACATGCGTGCAGTACCATCTCCTACGACTTTATAGACAAGAACGATCTTATCCTCTTTGACTTCACATACAGAAATTGGTCTTCTTAAGAAATAACCAGGTACTTCTACTTCAACAAATTGGCCACATTTCACTTCATTTGAAATGGAAGTTTCTAATGTCATTTGATAGACATCTTTTCCAATTTCTTGATTCTCTAAAATCTTCGCAATATCTGTCTTCATCATTTCTCCATCTCATTCATTGAGATCATAGAAAAGCTTCTAGACTCAAGAACTCTACATAAGGCATCCGCTGTATCTAATGAAGTCATACAAGAAATATTATTCTCAGCAGAAACTCTACGAATCAAGAAACCATCTGAACTTGTTTCCTTGTTTTTGTCTTCCATTGTATTGATGACGAAGGATACCTTTCCTTGTTGAATGATATCCAATACATTCTCTTTTGGATCTTCATCAGAAATCTTAGAAGCCACATGAACAAACAATCCATTCTCACTCAAGAACTTCGCAGTACCACTTGTTGCGTAGATGCCATATCCAATCGAATACAATCTCTTCGCAATCTTTAACGCTTCTTTTTTATCACTATCCGCAATCGTCATAAGAACTGTTCCGTACATCGGAATCTTAACACCACTTGCGACCAATGCTTTATACAATGCGTTTTCTAAACTTGTATCTCCACCTAATGCTTCACCAGTAGATTTCATTTCAGGGCCAAGAACAGTATCGACACTTCTCAACTTCGCAAATGAGAATACTGGAGCTTTGACATAGACTCTAGATGGATCTTCTGTATGGTAACCAGGTGTATAACCTTGTTGTTCGATCGTTTCACCTAGAACTGCCTTTGTGGCAACCGTACACATTGGAACACCAGTGATCTTAGATAAGAACGGTACCGTTCTACTAGATCTAGGATTTACTTCTAATACATATACTTTTTCATCTTTATCAACGATAAATTGAATATTGTATAGTCCAATAAATCCAAATCCTTTTCCGATCCTTGTCGCATAATCAATGATCGTATCTTTGACATTCTTAGATAAAGATTGTGTTGGATATACTGAAATAGAGTCACCAGAGTGGATACCTGCTCTTTCAATATGTTCCATGACACCAGGAATATAAACATTCTCTCCATCCGCAATCGCATCGATTTCGCATTCTTTTCCTAAGACATAACGATCGACCAAGATTGGAGAATCATGTGATATTTCTTGTACGGCTGTTGCCATATACTTCTTTAATTCTTCATCATCTTGTACGATTTCCATCGCTCTACCACCTAATACATAGGATGGTCTAACAAGTACAGGATAAGAGATCTTATGCGCAATTTCCAAAGCACCTTCAACAGTCGTAGCTGTCATACCTTCTGGTTGAGGAATATCTAGCTTTTCTAACATCGTTTCAAATTCATGACGATCTTCTGCCTTATTGATGGAATCTAGGGAAGTTCCTAAGATCTTGATTCCATGTTCTACTAAGGAATCAGCTAAGTTGATCGCTGTTTGACCACCAAATTGAACAATGACACCAATTGGTTGTTCTAGATCGATGACATGCATGACATCTTCTGTTGTTAGTGGTTCAAAGTAAAGCTTATCTGAAATTGAGAAGTCTGTAGAAACCGTTTCTGGATTGTTGTTGATGATGATAGCTTCATAGCCTTCATCATGAAGTGTTTCAATACAATGAACAGTAGCGTAGTCGAATTCTACACCTTGTCCAATACGGATCGGACCAGAACCTAATACAATGATCTTCTTCTTATCACTTCTAACAGATTCATTTTCATGTTCGTAAGTAGAATAGAAGTAAGGTGTTTCTGAACGGAACTCGCCTGCACAAGTATCAACCATCTTATAAACAGGTGTGATACCTTCTTTCTTTTCTAAGTTATAAAGATCAAATTCTTTCATATTCCAGTTTCTCGCAATGAAAGAATCTGCGAAACCGTACTTCTTTAACTTCTTTAAGACTTCAATATCACCAACATGATCTTTCATTTCTTTTTCTAGATCAATGATCCTTTGAATATGGGAAAGATACCAGTAATCAATATGTGTAACTTCATGAACGCTTTCTACATCAAAGCCTCTTCTTAACCATTCAGCTACCGCAAAGATTCTTTCATCATCTCTACCACCGATCTTAGAGAATAATTCCTCTTTACTCAAGTCATAGAATTCTTTCTTTTCAATGTGATCGACCTTGATTTCAAGAGATCTAACAGATTTCAAGAAAGATTCTTCAAAGTTACGTCCAATGGACATGACTTCACCAGTAGCCTTCATTTGTGTTCCGAGCTTACGATCTGCGTTTGGAAACTTATCAAATGGTAGTCTTGGAAACTTGGTAACAATGTAGTCTAGCGCTGGTTCAAAACATGCGTAAGATGTTCCTGTGATAGGATTGATGATTTCATCTAATCCTAAGCCAACAGCTAATTTCGCAGAGATACGTGCGATAGGATAACCTGTTGCCTTAGAAGCTAAAGCAGAGGATCTAGATACACGTGGATTGACTTCAATGACATAGTACTTAAAGCTATTTGGATCCAAAGCTAATTGAACATTACATCCACCACAAATATGTAAGGCACGAATGATCTTTAGAGATGCATTTCTTAACATTTGATTTTCACGGTCTGTCAAAGTTTGAACAGGTGCTGTAACGATGGAGTCACCTGTATGGATACCAACAGGATCTAAGTTTTCCATATTACATACAACGATCGCATTATCATTTGCATCACGCATGACTTCGTATTCGATTTCTTTATATCCAGCAATTGATTGTTCAACAAGGATCTGATGAACAGGTGACATCTTTAGACCAGAATCCGCAATCATACGTAGTTCTTCTTCATTATGTGCGAATCCTCCGCCTGTACCACCTAATGTATAAGCAGGACGGATAACAAGTGGATATCCCTCTCTTTTACCAAACTCAACAGCTTCTTCAATAGAATGACAAATATCACTTTCAGGAATTGGTTCATTTAGCTCCTGCATCAAGCTTCTAAAACGTTCTCTATCTTCTGCTTGATTGATGGCATCGATATGTGTACCTAATACTTCAACACCAAAATCATCTAAGATTCCATCATTTGCCAAATCTACAACAAGGTTCAAACCTGTTTGCCCACCTAAGGAACCTAGAATTGCGTCTGGTCTTTCTTTGAAAATGACTCTTTTTGCGAATTCTAATGTCAATGGTTCAATGTATACCCTATCCGCAATGGCAGAGTCTGTCATGATCGTAGCTGGATTAGAGTTGATCAAGATAACTTCATAACCTTCTTCTCTTAAGGAAGCACATGCTTGAGAACCAGCATAGTCAAATTCAGCTGCCTGTCCAATAACGATAGGACCTGAGCCAATGACCATGATCTTATGAATATCTGTACGTTTAGGCATGTTTACCCTCCTTTTCAATCAATTCAATGAATTTATCAAATAAGTAGTTAGAATCTTGTGGACCTGCATTGGCTTCAGGATGATATTGGACCGCAAAGACTGGATACTTTGTGTGTTTAACACCTTCGCAACTCTTATCATTTAAAGCTTCATAGCTCATTTCTAGATCTGTATTCTTTAAGGAATCGATATCGACCGCAAATCCATGGTTTTGAGAAGTAATTTCAACTTTACCAGTTTCTAGATTCACAACTGGATGATTTCCTCCACGATGTCCAAATTTCAATTTATATGTTTTCGCACCACTTGCCAGTGATATCAATTGACATCCTAGACAGATTCCAAAGATGACTGTTTGAGGAATCAATTTACGAACAGTTTCAATGACTTCTGTTAAGTCTGCTGGATCACCAGGCCCATTGCTTAAGAATACCGCATCTGGATGCATAGCCATGATTTCTTCAGCACTTGTATCGTATGGTACAACGATCAGATCACATCCTCTATGAGCTAACTCTCTAAGGATCGATAATTTGATTCCGAAATCCATGACAATGATCTTCTTTCCACGTCCTGGAATTGGGTAGATCGTCTTCGTTGAGACCCTAGCGACTTGATCGTGTAGGAAATCAACCGCTTTTAATTTTTCAACAAGTGGTTGGATCTCTTCTTCTGTATTACAGAAAGAAGCTTTCAATGTACCGATTGCTCGGATCTTCTTTGTGATTTCTCTTGTATCAATTCCGTAGATACCAGGAATATGTACTCTTTTTAGATAGGCATCCAATGTTTCTTCACTTCTGAAATTACTTGGAGCTTCACAATAATCTTTGATTACAAATCCAAACACATGAGGAACGACAGATTCATTATCATCACGATTGATTCCATAGTTACCAATCAAAGGATAAGTCATCATTACGATCTGACCACAATAAGAGTTATCTGTTAAGATTTCTTGATAACCAGTCATGGAAGTATTGAATACAAGTTCACCAATTTGATATTCATCACTTCCGAATCCTTCACCTTCATAATAAGTTCCATCTTCTAAAACCAAATATCTTTTCATTGTTTCTCCTTCCATACTGTCTTTCCAGAAACGATCGTTTCTTTTACAGTAGCGTAAACGCTCCATCCATGAAATGGTGTATTTTTACCTTTTGATTCAAATGTATCGATATCGATCATATTTTCTTTTCCTAGTTCTACTAAGACAAGATCACTCGCATATCCTTTTTCAATTCTACCAAGATTTTCAAATCCAAACCGTTTGGCAGGTCTTTCACTCATCCAATCCACAAGTTGTGCTAATGTCCAACGTTGTTGATGATGAACGAACTCTGTATATAGGAGAGGAAATGCAGTTTCTAATGAAACGATTCCAAACGCAGATTCACTCATAGGCTTATTTTTATTTTCCATTGTATGAGGGGCATGATCATTTGCGATAAAATCCAATGTTCCATCTTCAAGAGCTTCGATCAAGCACATTCTATCTTCATGTGTCCTAAGTGGAGGATTCATCTTCCACATAGGTCCTTTTACATCCTTATCCTCTAATAAGAGATGATGAACTGTTACTTCAGCACTCACATCTCCACCATTCTTCTTTGCGTTTCGTAAAGCTTCCACAGATTTATGAGAAGAAATATGACAAGCATGATATTTACCATGTGTTTCTAAAGCTGTCTTTAGATCTGCTGTCAATGGTTCACTTTCACACTCATCTGGAATACCGATCCAGCCTTTATCTGTATTGATCTTTGATAAATGTACAGAACCACCTTTCGGTCTATAATTTAGATCTTCTGTATGACAAGCAACGATAAAGTTCTTTTCTTTGCTTAATTGTAATGCCTTTTTCATGATGGATTGATCATTCATACCAACACCATCATCACTGAACCAAGCAACACCCAATTCACTCATTCCTTGTAAATCAGATAATTCTTTTCCCTGTTCTTTTTTTGTGATCGTTCCATAAGGATATGTATGAACGACAGATTCTTTCTCAATCAATTTTAGATATTCTTCCATCACTTCTTTTGTATCAGGTGAAGGAGATATATTAGGCATCGCAAATACAGATGTAAATCCACCATGTGCTGCTGCTAAAGATCCTGTATGGATCGTTTCCTTTTCTTCGTGTCCAGGTTGTCTAAAATGTACATGAACATCTACAAGTCCAGGCAAAAGTGTTAGACCTGTACCATCAATGGTTTCTACACCATCTACTACTTCATTACCAACTTCAATGATTTGATTCTCATCAAATAACACATTTACTTTTTGTAAACTACCTTGATATAAAACATCAGCGTTTATGATCTGTCTTTTCATTTTGATTCCTCAAATGGTTCGTATCCATATGCACGTTTGATGACTGCCTTACGTACCAACATTCCATTATGCATTTGTTGGAAGATACGACTCTTTTCACTTTCTACAAGATCCCCATCGATTTCAATACCACGATTGACAGGTGCTGGATGCATGATGATTGCCTTGTCTTTTAACATGGCATATCTTCTTTTATTCATCCCATACTGTTCAAGATACTCTTCATCGCTCAAATCAGAAACAGCACCTCTTTCTTTCTGGATTCGTAACATCATGACAACATCTGCCTCTTTGATAGCTTCATCGAAGTCTACAAATGGATATCCTTCTCTTTCAAATACCTTAGGTCCGGCAAACTTCACATTCATACCAAATAGTTCAAAAGCGTATTTATCACTCTGTGCTACTCTAGAATGTGCTACATCACCACATATCACAACATTCAATCCTTCTAATTTTCCAAACTCTTTATAGATCGTTAATAAGTCTAATAAACATTGTGTAGGATGTTCATTCGCACCATCCCCAGCATTCAATACAGGAATGTTCAATCCTTCCAGTTCTTCCCAATAGTATTCTTGAGAACTACGAATGACCAATGCGTTATATCCTGCAGATTCTAGTGTCTTACAAGTGTCATAGAGTGTTTCACCCTTTGTGACAGATGAAGCAGATGTCTGTACATCTACGACCTTACACCCAAGTTGTAGTTCTGCAGATTCAAAGGAATAATGAGTTCTTGTGGATGCTTCAAAAAAAAGATTGGCTATCAATGCCTTGTTAGGCAATTGCCAATCTGAATAAGAATTAGAAAACATTAAAGAATCATTAAGAATATGAATCATATCGTCCTTTGAAAGATCTCTCATTGATAGTAGTGAGTACTTATTCATAAAACGCCTCCATATTTTTCAAAAAAAAGGAATGATTTTTACTTGAGTAATTCATTTCCTTTTTCTTCCTCAATATTTTATCAAAATGTAATAGATATGCAAGAACTAATTCTCTTTTTTGAATAGATTTGCGGAATCCGCTAATTCCTTCACCTTTTTATAACATTCTTCTGAAATGACATGATTCTCTAAAAGATAATGAGCTTCATGGATCTCAGATATCAAACGCATCGGATCATCTACCACCATACGTCTGATCTTTTCTAAATATTGTTGATCGTTTTGTTGTATTGACATAGTATACCTCTATCAATATTGTACACGCTTACAAAGATTTGAAAAGACTCATTTACTATTTGTTTTAGAATGAGGATGTGCTAGTTCAACGACTTTCGTCAAACGATCTTGCGTTACATGTGTATAGATTTGTGTCGTTTGTAGATTCTCATGACCTAGTAGTTCTTGAACGATCCTTAGATCTGCCCCATTATCTAATAAATGTGTTGCGAAAGAATGACGAATCATATGTGGATGAATATGCATATCGATTCCCGCATCAATTCCAGCTTTCTCACAAATATTTTGGATACTTCTAGAAGATATTGGTCTACCATGTTGATTCACAAACACGATACCATGTTCTTCTTTATCTTTCATGAAATGAGGTCTTACAACTGTAATGTAATGGTTTAACAATTGCGCACATCTAGGATAGAAAGGAATCATTCTTTCCTTGCTTTCTTTTCCTAACACGCTCAAATATCTCTCTTTGATATTGATATTTAATAACTTTAATTCAGCACATTCTGATACACGCAATCCACACGCATACATTACTTCGATCATACAACGATCTCTGACATCCACATCATTTGATAGATCAAAGTGATCAAGAAGTGTTTCCATTTGTTCAAAGGTCAGATACTCTGGTAACTTTCTTTTTGAAGTTCCAGAATGAAATAACATGACTGGATTATTCTCAATTCCTTCTTGTCGATTCAAATACTTATAGAAAGATTTTAAAGAAGATAAGTTTCTAGCATACGAAGCATTCGATAGCTTGCTACCAGTCAACTCTCCACTTCTAAGTTGAGTGATGTAATCTGAGATATCTTCTTTTGTTACCTTTTCAAAAGATTTGATCTTTTTTTCTCTTAAGTAATTCAAAAATCTTTCAATATCCCTACGATATGCATCTTGTGTATCTTTTGAACCAGTTCTACTTAATGCGATGTGGTTCAAGAAAGAATCCAATGATTTCTCAAAGTCTGCCATCTTCTTTTAACTTTCTGATGATTTCTAATGATTGAGGTGCGTAAGCATTCTTACGATCCTTTTTCTTTACATTAGAATTCAAATGAACGATACCAAAATTCGCATTCATTGGTTGGAAGTTCTTACTATCCGCATGTGTAATGTAATAAGACATGGAACCAATGACAGTTTCATTACCAGGTTTCACTGGTTCTTCATCATGAAGAACATGAGCTAAATTAATACCAGCCAACATTCCACTCGCTGCACTTTCAATATATCCTTCTACACCAGTCATTTGTCCCGCAAAGAAAAGATCTTTTCTACCTTTTAATGCATAAGTTTCTTCTAGGGCAATTGGAGAATTGATATATGTATTACGATGCATGACACCATAACGAACGATTTCTGCGTTTTGTAGACCTGGAATCATTTGAATGATCCTCTTTTGTTCAGGCCATTTTAAATGTGTTTGAAAGCCTACGATATTGTAAAGAGAGGCTTCAGCGTTATCTTGACGTAATTGTACGATAGCGTATGGACGTTTTCCATCTGGTGTTTCTAGACCTACTGGTTTCATAGGACCAAACAACAATGTATTTCTACCCCTTTTCGCCATTACTTCAAAAGGCATGCAACCTTCAAATACTTTCTCATTTTCAAAGCCATGTACTTCCGCTACTTCCGCAGTAATTAAAGCATCATAAAACGCATTGAATTCATCCACTGTCATAGGACAATTGATATAGTCCGCACTTCCTTTATCGTATCTACTTTTTTTATACGCTATAGACATATCAATACTATCGCTAGTTACGATAGGTGCTGCAGCGTCATAGAAATAACAATACTTATGATCGATGATCGTACCGATCGCATCTACCATCGCTTGAGAAGATAAAGGTCCTGTCGCAATCAAACATGGCGCATCAGGAATATGATCCATTTCTTCATCAATGATCTCAATATTAGGATCATTTTGAATTCTTTCCGTAATCTTTTGAGAGAATAGATTACGATCAACAGCTAAAGCAGAACCGGCAGGAACAGAAGTACTATCTGCCACTTCCATGATCAAAGAACCAATCGTTCTCATTTCTTCTTTTAATAGACCTACCGCATTTGTTAAAGCGTCAGATCTTAAAGAGTTTGAACAAACAAGTTCCGCAAATGTATCCATATGATGCGCTTCAGACTTCTTGTGTGGTTTCATTTCATATAGCTTTACATGGATACCACGCTTAGAAAGTTGATACGCTGCTTCACATCCTGCTAATCCAGCACCTACAACGATTGCCTCTTTCATTCTTCCACCTTCTTTGAAGATTTCTTTGTCGTCGTCTTTTTCTTCGTTGTCTTCTTTGTTGTTTTCTTAGATGCTGCCTTATCTTTCTTTGAAACGATTCTTTCACCTTCTAGATTTTCCATGTAATGACATTTAGGGAAACCAGAACATCCTAAGAAATATGTTCCAAAGCGAGATTTACGTTTTAATAGTTCCTTACCACATTCAGGACACATCTTACCTGTTGGTTCAGGTTTTTCTTTTTCTTTTGTTACCAAAGAACGTGTATATTTACATTTTGGAAAGTTTGAACAAGAGATAAACTTACCATATCTAGAATTACGATAAACAAGTTCACCACCACAATCTGGACAAACTTCTCCAACTTTTTCTGGTGCGATCTTTTCCATCTTTTCATAAGCAGTATCTAACAATGGTGTAAATTTATCATAGAAAGAACGTAATGTTGGAACCTCTTCACGTGTTCCTTCCGCAATCTCATCTAATTCACTTTCCATATCTCTTGTATAAGAAACGTTGATGATACTAGAGAAATATTGGTCTAACTTATCTGTTGTTAAAATACCTTGTTCCGTTGGTGTAAAGAACTTTGTACGGCTCTTTTCAGCCACTGGAGCTAATGTAACATAACCTCTAGCTTGGATCGTATCAATGATCATCGCATATGTAGATGGTCTACCAATACCATCTTCTTCTAACTTCTTGATCAAAGAAGCTTCTGTATAACGTTTTGGTGGTTCTGTAAAGTGTTGTGTTGGTGTAACGCTTTCCGCATTCAACTTTTCACCTTCTTCAAACTCTGGAAGGATCGTATCTTTATTAGATACATAATCACCATATGCCTTTAAGTAACCATCAAAAGAAAGAACATTACCATTCGCAGTAAAATCAAATTCATTCTGAGAAAGTGTAACTGTTACCTTATCAGACTTACTAGCAGCCATTTGTGAGGCAAGTGCTCTATAGTAAATGAACTTATATAACTTGTATTGGTCATTTGTTAAATAAGACTTAATAGAATCAGGTGTATAGGCAATATTTGTTGGACGAATTGCTTCATGGGCATCTTGTGCACCATCATCATTCTTTACCTTATAAAAACCTAAATATTCTTTTCCATATTCTTTTTCAATATGATCTCTAGCCGCAAATACATACACATTACTTAAACGTGTTGAGTCTGTACGCATGTAAGTGATAAGACCTTCTTGGCCATTACCAACATCGACACCTTCATAAAGACCTTGTGCGATAGACATTGTTCTTCTCGCAGAAAAGCCTAGTTTTGTGGAAGCCTCTTGTTGAAGCGTAGATGTAATGAATGGGAATGGTGCTTTATTAGAAGTCTTTGATTTCTTGATATTAGAAACTGTAAATTCTCCCTTTGTACCATTGATGACACGCATAGCATCTTCTTCATTCTTAAGATCAGCCTTCTTACCATCAACTTTACTTAACTTCGCATTAAACTTACGATTCTTCTTTTTAAATGCAGCTTCTACTTCCCAATATTCTTCAGGAACGAAAGCCTTGATTTCTTTTTCTTTTTCTACGATCAACTTTAGCGCTACAGACTGTACACGTCCTGCAGACTTTGACTTGATCTTACTATTTAATAACTTAGATAGCTTAAAACCAATGATTCTATCTAAGATACGTCTTGTTTCTTGAGAATGAACAAGATTCATATCTAACGTTCTAGGTTGTTTAAATGCTTCTTGTACCGCATTCTTTGTGATTTCATGGAATGTAACACGGTCAACAAGATCCTCACTTAGACCAAGTTCTTGTGCTAAATGCCAACTGATGGCTTCTCCTTCGCGGTCCGGGTCGGTTGCGAGGTACACGAAATCACTCTCACTTGCGAGCTTCTTTAATTCTTTGACTGTATCTTTCTTATCCTTTGAAACCTTATAAGTAGCTTCAAAGTTCTTTTCTACATCGACACCTAATCCACCTACACCAGACGTAGCTAGATCTCTAATATGTCCCTTGGATGAAACGACAGTATAGTCTTTTCCAAGATATTTACCAATTGTTTTGGATTTTGATGGTGACTCTACGATAACGAGATTCTTCATTTTTCTCATACCTCCATTTCACATAATAATAACAAGCATTAAAAACAATATCTCAAATCTTACTTGTTTTCAACAGTTTTCTATATCACATCTGTTTTAACTGTTCTCTATCATATAAGATCTGTGCACCTTCATTGATCAACAAATTACATCCTTCACCTTCTAAATGATCATATTCATATGGAAAACAATATACATCTTTCCCTAAGGTGATAGCTTCATTGACAGTCAACATCGTACCACTTCTCTTCTTCGCACTTGTTACGATACACTTTTCTCCTAATGCCGCTAAGATACGGTTCCTCCAAACAAAGTGATGTTTTTGAATGGAAGTATGGTACGGATACTCTGATAATATCAAATGATTCTTTTTCATTTCATCATATAAATATGTATTACATTTAGGATACACATATCCTAGACCAGAACCAATGACCCCAATGGTCTTACCATGATTTATGATTGCGGTGTGATGTGCACACGCATCTGCACCTTTTGCTAGTCCAGAAGTAATAACATACTTCTTACATAGGATCTTTGAAGCTTCTTCTGTTACTTTTTTTCCATATTCAGATAGTTCTCGACTCCCAACAATTGTCATACACTTATTTTGAAGTAAAGAAATATCCCCTTGATAATATAGTACCCATGGCGGATATCGTAACATTCTTAAAGATTCAGGATATTCTTGATCATAGATCGTTATACATGATGTTTGTTGTTTTTGAATACATGTTATTCTTTGATCATTTTTAATAGATTCCGCTATCTTTAACCAATCTCCATTGTTTTGTATTGAATATTGTATTAATTTCTCTCTAGGACTCATAAATACCTCCTAATACAATATTCACAACTTTTTTTGAAAATCCAAAAAAAAATCTCCAAAAAGGAGATCAAAATAAAGATTGTTGTCGAACTCGAACAGGTCCAAAACTTCTTCTATGAATTGGTGTGATTCCATATTCATCAATTGCCTGCATATGTTGTTTTGTACCATAACCTTTGTTTTTCGCAAAACCATACTGAGGATATTTCTCATCATATTCTTTCATGATACGATCCCTAGTTACTTTAGCTAAGATACTAGCTGCCGCAATACTAATTGATTTTTGGTCACCTTTGATCAAATCAATGACTTTCTTTTCAATTGGCATCTTCATCGCATCACTTAATACGATCTCACTTGGTGCGTTATTAGCGATTTCCATCATTGCCTTACGATCTGCTTCTAAGATATTGTACTTGTCGATATCTTCAACAGAAACTTCAATGATTTCAAACCACAACGCATCTTCCTTGATCGTTTCAAACAAAGCTTCTCTTTTCTTTTCACTTAAAGCTTTTGAATCATAGATATCAGGATTTTCATAACCAATTGGGAAAACGACACCCGCAACAGACAAAGGTCCAGCTAATGGTCCTCTACCAGCTTCATCGATTCCTACGATATATTGGTTATTTGCCCAATATTCATGTTCATATTGATTTTCACATATCTTCACTGTCTTCTTCATCTGCATGTTCCAATGTCAATCTTCCGTATTTTCCATGTCTTAGATCTGTTAAGAACGCTTCAGCAGCTCTTTTCGTATCTAATGTATCTTCAGATAATTTGAAATGTCTTTTTGTGGCGATTGCCTTCAACATTCCATTTGGATTGACTTCTCCACTATCATAATATTCTTCTAATAATCCAGGATAAAGATCTTGAATCCAATGGATGGCATCCATCGCAATCATCTTCTTATCAAGGATATCATCATTAATAGAACCTAATGCCGCTAAAACAGAACCTGTCTTTTCATCTTCAAATTTAGGCCATAATACACCAGGTGTATCCAATAGATCTAATTCTTTATCTGCGTGCAACCAAGTCAAAGAACGTGTAACACCAGGTTTATCTGCAGCTTTTAAAGAATTCTTTCCCGCAATACGATTGATCATTGTTGACTTACCAACATTAGGGATACCAGCTGCCATAGCACGTACAGCTCTAGGATTGATTCCCCTAGCACGTTGTTTGTCTCGTTTTTCTTTCATGACATCTAACGCTGCGGAAATGATCTTTTTCCCACAACCAGGATCTCTCATTAGATCTACAGCGATACAAGAAACGTTCTCGCTTTTTAATTTCTTCAACCACTTTTCTGTCTGTACAGGATCTGCCTGATCCATTTTAGATAGAACGATTAGTCTAGGCTTTTGATTTGCCATTTGAAGTAACATCGGATTTCGAGAAGACTCTGGCATACGCGCATCACGTAATTCAATGACCATATCAACGACTTTTAGCTTCTCTATCATATTACGTTTGGCTTTTTCCATATGTCCTGGATACCATTGTACTTTTACCATGTGCTCTTCTCCTCCTTTTAAAAAACTTCTGTCTTTTAACAGAAGCTTATTTTACCATGTTTGTGCACCAAAATCATTTAAAGGCCAAGCAATGAAGATTCCTTTTGATTTGATGTTTTCTTTCTTGAATGGACCATAATATCTAGAGTCAGTAGAATGAGGTCTATTATCACCTAAACAATAATATTCATCCTCTTCCAATGTCACTTCTGTGATATCAGGCATCCATCCTGAACCATAAGACTCAACATATTCTTGTGATAAGAACGTTTCTTCTACAGCTTCTCCATTAATATAGAGCTGTCCATTTGAATAGGAAACCGTCTCACCAGGTAAGGCAATGACTCTTTTAACAAGATATTCATTCTTCTCAGGTACATAGATGATCACGATATCGAATCTCTTGATTTCTGAAGTATGGAATCCAACTGTATTAGATACACCTAAAGAACCATCTTCTAATGTAGGATACATTGAATTTCCCTTTACTTGTACAGGTCTAACAATATAATTCGTCAACAAAAATACAGCTACCATACAGATAACAAGATCTTTAATGAATGAGAATACTTCATCTGTAGCGGATGGTTCCTTTTCAGGTTTTTCTGGTTTAGGTTCCTCTTTCTTCTCTTGTTTTGTTGTATCGATTTCTGGATTTGTTAGTCGCTCAAATACTTGCGTTTCACTAAGTTGTGTATTTTCTTTATTTTCCATAAGCATTAACTATTATACAACTTAAAAAAAAGAAAGCCATAGCTTTCTTTTCTTAAGAATCTTATCGACGATCTTCCTTGATACGGGAATTCTTAGCAGATCTACCCTTGAGGTATGATAGATTAGCTCTTCTAACCTTACCATAACGAACGACTTCGATCTTTTCAATGATTGGTGAATGAACAGGGAATGTTCTCTGTACACCAATACCAGAAGAAATCTTACGAACTGTGAAAGTAGCACCGATACCACCATTTGAACGGTCAACAACAACACCTTCGAATACCTGGATACGTGTCTTGTTACCTTCCTTGATACGTACGTGAACCTTTACAGAATCACCTGGCTTGAAATCAGGGATGTCATTACGTAATTGATTCTTTGTAATCTTGTCAACTAAACTTAAATTCATCTTTCTTTTCTCCTTTTAACGAATGATCAACAGCTCTTAGCCTATAGCCAGCGGAACAGTGATGCGTTACAAACGCCAATAGATAATATCATAGAAAAGAGTAGGATGCAATCCTAAATCCATCCAAAATGTTCGCAAGCTTTTTGAATTCCATCATTCACATTTTTATCTGTTACGTAAGTCGCTTTTTTCTTTAATTCTTCTTTCCCATTCCCCATCGCAATAGATGTCCACATTGGATCAAACATCACCAGATCATTCACATCATCACCAAACACAACGACATCTTCTAGTGGTGCGTTTAAATGTTCCATCATACGAATGATACCATCCTTCTTCGCATCATATTGATAAATGACATATCCATTAAACATACGTAATCTACCAACATCATTGATCCAAGGTAGATCCTTTTCCATCTCTGGTGTATAAGACAAATACATTTTCATGATAGATGGTAATTGATGATAATCTAAGCTAGGATCATAAGAATACGATGTTAATTCTTTACGAAAACCAGCTTGTTCTAAGAAACGGTAATCACGCATAACTACAGAATCATCATCATGTAGTGCTAATAACCAACCTATATTTTTTTTATCAGCTTCTTCTAAGATATGAATCGATGGTTCTAATGGAATTGGTTGGATATCAACGACTTCATCATTGATAACGATACAACCTCCTCCATTACAAACGATATTATGAATATCGATCTTATTCGTAAAAGAGATAGCTTTATAGTGTGCTCGACCAGTCGCAATGGATACAAAGTGTCCATTTTCTTTTAATCTTTCTAGTGTTCTTTTCGCACTCGGTACGATCTGATGTGTTTTTTCATCTGTTAATGTTCCATCAATATCAAAGAAAAAATATTTTTTATTCATACACATTCTCCCTTCTGTTATGCGCAATACCATCTATTACACTTGTATGAATCGCAAAGTCAAAACGATCTACATCTATACATAAATTAAAATCTTCATTAGGAAACACTTCTTGTTGTTTCGGATCAAAGAATTTCTTTCCTTCTGTGTATCTTAACGCATACGCTAATCGTTTGATGTCTTTCATTGGATCATTTTCAAGTAAGGATCTCAGATACATCGCACATAATGTATCCTCTTCTGTTTCTTTTCCTTCCCATCCCATACAAACGATACTTACATGATTTGGTTGTTTCTTTAATATCGCATTAACGGTCGCTTTTGCGTTAACTAGAGAAGCTACATAGATATCATCCGCATTCTTTGCGTTTTGGATTCCAAGTGTTCCATTGGTTGTCGTATGAATGACTGTTTTATTCGTAAAATCAATATGTTCAATAGAACTAGGAGAATTCCCATGATCAAATCCAGGTAAGATCTTTCCATGTCTTTCTCCAATCAAGATATATTCTGGATGTTCTTTCTTTAATTGATACGCTAGTTGTGAATCATATACAGCTAGTACTTCTTTACATCCATTATGAAATAAATATGGTTCTAACGTAAAAGCTCGAAACACATCAATGATGACCGTAATGCCACATGCCTGTTTTGCGCCTTGTTCTAGTTGTAAGATTTCTACTTCCATAAACAAACTCCATATCTATTATAGCGCATGAAACTTGCGAAAATACGCATTTCAGAGTATATTCTAGATATGGAAAAGAATACAAAACTATATTATCCATTTTCTTATACACATCACTACGCATATGTCGTAGCGTTTTATGGTGGAAGAAATCCAATAGTCGTAAAAGGTCCACTTGTCATGAAGACCTACTATAAAGATGACTCTAAAAAAGAAATCGATATCAGACATACTTCTGCCTACTTTATGGATGAGTTATTTTACGAAACAAATAAAGTCATTCGAGAAAGTATGAACGATTCATACAATGGAAAAAGAGAACTCATTGAATTGTCATTACCAGAACTAGGTAGTGAATATCGTATCATCTACAATAGTGCAGAAGAAAGAAGTGATCGCTATGATGATCAACTATCTGTTCTTGCAAATCGAGATACGAACGCAAGAGGTGTCGCAATCATATTAAAGAGAAACGATACTGGCATCCATTACTTAGATGAAGCAGAAGCTCGAAAGATCTGTGCTTATTATACAAATGACTAATCAAATACATGGTTGAAATTGACCATGTATTTTTCTTACAAAAAAAGAGTTATTACAATATTGTAATAACCCATTCTTTTTAAATTGTTTTTTCTGTAACGATTCCATAGATCATTGGATTGATCTCTGTCTTTTCTTTAGAAACAGTGATTGCTTCTAACATCATATGTGTTACTTCTTCTACATTCTTATCATCATTGACATACAATGTACAAAGAGGATCACCAACATGCACATAATCACCACATCTTACTTTCATGACCATACCAACTGCAGGATCAATGACATCTTCTTTCTTCGCTCTACCAGCACCTAACATCTGTGCAGCGTTTCCAATTTCTTGTGCGTTCATTTGAGAGATATAACCTTCCGATTCACTCTTCACATCAATCAATTGTTTAACAGCGACAAGCTTCTTCATATTTTCAACTGTTAAGTAAGAAGCATCTCCACCTTGTAGAGCTATCATGTTTTGAAGTTTCTTTAGACCACTACCATCCTTGATCTTTTCAATCAACATCTTTCTAGCTTCTTCTTCATTTGAAGCGATATCTGCGAGGATCAATAAGTTTTCTCCTAACAACATACAAACTTCAAACAATGGATCAGATTCATTCAATTCACCACTTAATACTTCAACTGCTTCTTGTACTTCTAAGGCATTACCGATCTTCATACCTAAAGGTTGGTTCATATCTGTAACTAACGCTCTTACTTTTCTACCAACATGTGTTCCAATGGAAACCATTGTCTTCGCAAGTTCAAAAGCATCTTCTTTTGTATGCATGAACGCACCAGTACCAGTTTTAACATCCAATACGATAGCGTCTGAACCACTCGCTAGTTTCTTAGACATGATAGAAGAGGCAATTAATGGAACAGAGCCTACTGTAGCAGTAACATCTCTTAACGCATACATCTTTTTATCAGCTGGTACAAGATTACCCGTTTGTCCAATGACAGCTACTCCATTTTCTCTCACGATTCTCTTAAAATCATCCATGGATTGTTCAATGGAAGTACCCGGAATGGATTCTAGTTTATCTAAAGTACCGCCTGTATGTCCTAGTCCTCTGCCACTCATCTTCGCAACAGTTCCACCACACGCCGCAACTAGTGGTGCAACGATCAAAGTAGTCGTATCACCTACACCACCTGTGGAATGCTTATCTAACTTGATTCCTGGTAGATCACTTAAATCCACGACATCCCCTGAATGCATCATGCTCATAGTAAGATCAGCTGTTTCTTTACTATTCATTCCACGTTGTAGGATCGCCATCATCATACTGGACATTTGATAATCAGGAATATCCCCTTTCACAAATCCTTCAACCATCTCTTGGATCTCTTCACTCGTAAGAGCTTCTCCATGAGCCTTCTTATCAATTAAATCAACAAATCTCATAATTATCTTCCTTCTTTAAATTTGTACTTCTATTATAATCTGTTTCTTTAAAAGAAAGTAAACAAAATAAAGGAAAAGAATAGAATTGGCACTGTTGGAGGATCCACATGAGTAGAACATTTATCATTAAACACGATCGTAAATGCGTAACACATCAATTGTGACAATACGCCAAATAAGATAGCTAATACATAATTGTGTGTCATCATCATCGTATATCCAGTCACTAAAGTAATGTGATGTGTAACTGGAAAATTCGCATCCACTAAGATCAATAACAAAGATAAAGCTGAAATATAGAATCCAATCGTATAAAGACCTGTATATTCTGTAAAATACGCAAACACAAAAGAAATCGCAGCACTAAAGAATATCTGAAATGCCCAAACGCTCTTTGGTAATTTGTTTAAGATCGATAGACCATCTTCTTTATATTTCTTATCTGTAGAAAGAAAGACTCTTGTTAAGATACCTGCAGTTAAGACCGTCAAGGCACCACAATCACAAGTTACATTCAAATAAGAAACAAGAGTAAAGAACAAATAACAAACGACACCTGTAATAAATCCCACCAATAATACACAAACATCACTTGTATAAGCCAATGATCTCCAAGTGTCATATCCATTGATGTTCTTATGTTTTTTCGCTGTATACGCTACAGAAACAACATCCGCATCAAAAATAATAGCTGGCAACAACATCAAATTAACGATGTTATTTTGAAACCAAGTGTTATCCATTCCACAACTAGCCATCACAAATGAAATGATTCCCGCAAGACCTAACATGATAAAAGCTGGTGTACCACCAATCAAACATCCTATTACACCTGCACAACCTGATAATAAACAATTGATCAACATAACTATCTCCTAAAATAATCCATATATTATCGCAACTAAGATCGATGGTAATAAATTCGCAACTTTAAACGTACTAGGACGTATCAAATTTACACCAACACAGAATATTAATATATTACCAACGAATGATAAATTACTCAAAGCCATTTCCGTTAACCATGGCGCTAAATAGTGTGATAACAAAGTAACACTCATCTGTAAGAGAAAAACAGATACACTTGAGAATATACAACCCTTCCCTAATGTTGATGATAATATCATAACGATCACAAAGTCTAAGATAGCTTTTAGATATAACGTTTCAGCATTACCGTACATGCCATCCTGAATTGAACCAACGATTGCCATGGCACCAATACAAACAGTCAAGCTAGAAGTTACAAATCCACTCACAAACTTCGAATCATTTCCATTACCACTGACTTTCTTGAGCCATTCCCCAAATAAGACAAACTTTGAATCAATATCGATCCATTCCCCAACAATACAACCTATCGCTAGTGAAATGATCATCATCAAACTACCTTGTGTTTCTAAGATCCCATTATTGATGATCAGCATTTTTTCCAATGTGCCAGAAATACCAACAAACATCACTGCTAGTCCCATCGCTTTTGTAAGTCCATCACGGATCTCCTGTTTAAAAACATTTCCACAAACACATCCAATGATTCCACCAACAATGATAGCGATACTATTTACGATCGTTCCAGTACCAATCATCCTATTCCCTCATCTTTCTTACAACAAACAGGAACCAAATAGTTCCTGTTAATTTAACTTCTTGCCACAATTTGGACAATAGTGTGTATTTTCATCAGTGATCTTATTTCCACATTGTGTACAGAAATAAGGTTTGAATGTAGAAGGACTTGTTTCTTCCACTTCTTTTGAATCTTCTAAAGCTTCTTCTGTACTTTCACTAGATTCATCTATCTCTTGTTGTGTTGGTACATCTTCTACTTGAGCTTGTTCAATAGGTTCTTCTTTAACGTTATCAGATTCTTCTTGTGTTGGAATTTCTTGTGTATTTTCTTCTTCTACTTCTTCTACAGATTGTTGAGTTGCCTCATCCTCAGCTGTTTGTTCTTGAGGAACTGGCATATCATTTAGATCAGCGTTAGGACCTTGAGAAATGATAGACATTGCGTCATACCCTTGAGAAGTAGTTGTTTGAACATAATTCTCATCAAATAATGGTTTACGTTTGTGATAATAGATTGCGTTACAAATCAATAACGTCAAATCAAACAATCCAGATAACATCAATGATCCCATATAAATGGAATAGATAGAACTCTGTGTTAAATAGTTGCTCATTTGAATACTTGAAGTATCAAACACAAGGTTCATAAATACTGGATCCATTCCAACTAGTACGATCAGATAGATGGTTTCAACCATAGAAATAAGATAATTGATAATAACTGCCTTAGGCCCACAGCTTTCCCATCTCCATAATCCAATACTTGCGTATAGTAATGTAATACTAGAAACAATCAAAAAGACAACATTGATAATGATTGGCCAAAAGAAGATGCCCATATTTGACATACTATATCCAGCACCACTTAATGAACTTGAAAGTTCATTGGAAGAATCTAAAAAGAATAAAGCGGATATCGTAGTAATCAAACTATATGCTGTACGAAGAAATGAAATTGGTAAAGTGATCTTTAAGAACCAGTTCCATTTCAACGGTGTATTTGTACGATCTGTATATTTCATAAAACCTCTTTCAATAACTACAATTCAATTTTACCATCTTCTAATTTTTTTAATACTTTTAACTCTTCTTTAGAGAATTCATGTTTTTCATAAAGATCAGGTCTATATTGTTTTGTTAGAAGTAAAGATTGTGCGATCCTCCACTCTTTGATCTTTGCGTGATTACCAGAAACCAATACATCAGGTACGACTTCCCCTTCATAATCACGTGGCTTAGTATATTGAGGATATTCTAATAATCCATTCTCAAACGATTCTTCTTCTGTAGAACCTTCTGAAATAGAACCTTCCAACAAACGTATCACAGAATCCATGATGACTTGAGAAGCAATCTCTCCACCTGTTAATACATAATCACCAATAGATACTAGTTCATCAACATGACGATTGATCCTTGCGTCCAATCCTTCATAATGTCCACAAAGAATGATCAAATGATCTTTCTTAGAAAACTCTCTAGACTTCTGTTGGTTAAATGTCTTTCCTAATGGAGACATCATAATAGAATAACTATTATCATCTTCTACAGAATGTAATGCATCTAAAACAGGTTGGCACTGCATGACTTGTCCCATGCCTCCACCAAATGGAGAGTCGTCCACATGTTTGAACTTATCCTTTGAGAAATCACGGATCTGAACAAGTTCCACTTCTACAAGGCCATTCTTAACAGCTCTACCGATGATAGAAGTATTTAAGAAATCATTGTACATTTCAGGAAAAAGTGTCAATACAGTGATTTTCATAACAATCCCTCTTGCATGGCAACAACAATGATTTGTTTCTCTAGATCCACTTCTTTGATGAATTCAGGAATATAAGGAACTAGGAATTCAACACCATCTTCTTTTTGAATACGAATGTTATTTTGTGCTCCCTTTGTTTCTTCTACAGAAACCAACTTACCAATGTTATTTTGATTCGTATCAATGACTTGTAGACCTACTAATTGATCTCTATAGAATTGACCATTCTTTAATGGCTTTCTATCTTCCTTAGAAATATAAACATTACTATTCTTATATTTCTCTACATCATTGATATTCTGATATCCATCAAAAGAAACTAAAGAATTACCTTTATGTGTTCTAAATGTCTTTACAATAAAAGGTAAATAATTTTCTTCAAAAAGAATATAGACTTTATTTCCTTTTTTGTATCTTTCAGAATCAAAATCAGAATAAGACTGGATCTTTAATTCACCTTTGATTCCATGTGTATTTACGATCTTACCAATACAAATATATTCCATCACTTACCTCCTATTGAAAAGAAAAGATGGTTTCCCATCTTTCTTAAATTTGTTCGAACTTAATACTAACTTTCTTATTGTCAGTATGAGAAGCAACTGACATGACCTGTCTCAATGCAGAAGCCATGCTACCTTTTCTACCAATCAAACGAGCAATATCATCATTCTTAGCATATACATGAAGAACGATTTCCTTCTCATTGTTGGAAGGCATTTCTCTAACTTCAAGACTTTCCTTGTCTTCAACCATTGGTCTAACAAGATCAAGAAGTACCTGATCAAGCTGTGCCATAATTACTTCTTCTTTCCAGCAACCTTTTCATCATGGAATTGTTTCATAACTCCCTGACGAGAAAGAATGTTACGAACTGTATCAGATGGTTGAGCACCGTTCTTTAACCACTTCATAGCCTTTTCTGTATCAACGAATACAGTTTCAGGATCTGTTGTTGGGTTGATCCAGCCGATTGTTTCAATATCACGACCGTCTCTTGGGAAACGGGAATCTGCTGCAACGATACGATATCTTGGAGCCTTCTTAGCACCCATTCTCTTTAAACGTAATTTAACTGCCATTTTTAATTCCTCCTAATCAACGAGTAATAATATACAATGAGATAAAAGAAGTGTCAAGGTTTTTTCCTTGACACCTTTAAATTTATTTAAATCTTTTTCCAAATGGATTATTCTGCATGCGAGACATCTGAGATTGTGCGTTATTCATCATTCTCTCTAATGACTCTTCATTCAAGTTACCATTTCTTTGCATCATACCAACTTGATCCATCGCCTTCTTCATTTTGTTGAATTGATTGATCAATTTATTGACATCATCCACTCTAGTACCAGAACCTCTTGCGATTCTCTTTTTCATCGTACCTCTAAGCTTTTCAGGATGTGCTCTTTCATATGGTGTCATGGATTGAATGATTGCCTTTGTATGAGCCATCGCACCATTGGCTTTTGTTTCATCCAACATACCAGCGTATTGGTTCATACCAGGAATCATTTTCATGATGCCACTTAATGGACCTAGCTTTTGTATCTGTTCGAATTGTTTTAACATGTCGTCCATAGTGAATTGGCCATTCATCATTCTTTCAGCCATCTTCTCATTTTCTTCCATGTCGAGCTTTTCTTGTGCTCTTTCAACAAGGGTAACGACATCTCCCATTCCTAGGATCCTATCAGCCATACGATCAGGATGGAACACGCCCATATCATCGATCTTTTCACCTTCACCAACAAACTTAACAGGTACACCTGTGATCTTCTTTACAGAAAGAACACCACCACCTCTAGAGTCACCATCAAACTTAGTAACAACTAAACCTGTCAAAGGTAAAGCGTCCGCAAAAGCCTTGGCTACATTGACGATATCTTGACCTGTCATAGCGTCAACTGTTAAAAGGATCTCATCAGGTCTTACATACGCATTGATATCTTGAAGTTCCTTCATCAATTCTTCATCGATATGTAATCGACCAGCAGTATCAATGAATACCGTGTCATATCCATTTGCCTGTGCGTAAGATATACCTTCTTGAACTGTCTTTAACGCAGGTGTATTGACACCTTTTGTGAACACTTCAACATCGATTTCTTTTCCTAATGTTTGTAACTGTTCGATAGCTGCAGGACGAATGACATCGGCCGCAATCATCAATGGTTTACGTTCATTCTTTTCTTTGGCAATCTTGGCAATCTTAGCTACGCTAGTTGTCTTACCAGTACCTTGTAGACCAACCAACATGATGATCGTCATACCATTTTCTTTATACTTGATCGTAGCGTCTTCACTACCTAATAAGTCAATGATCTGATCATGTACGATCTTAACAAGTTGTTGCCCAGGCTCTACCGCATTAAGAACTTCTTCTCCTCTTGCCTTTTCTCTGATTTCTTCTAAGAAACCTTTAACGATCTTATAATTTACATCTGCCTCAAGAAGTGCTAGTCTCACTTCTTTCAACATATCTTCCATATTAGCGTCTGTAAGCTTTCCTTTGCCTACAACATTACGCATCGCTTTATTTAGTCTTTCACTCAATGAATCAAATGCCATATCCAATTCCTCATTTCATATCTTTCTTAGCACGATTCATTATATAAAATCTTCCCAAAAGGTGTCTAGTATTACTCTTTGTTTAATAAGCAACTCCATTTGTTTTCCCATGTACCAAAACAAATGATATTTTCTCCGCAACGATATAAGATAAGTAACTCTCCACATCTCCGATCTTGATGCTTTTTCCTTCCAATCTTCCTCGTATCGCAAGAACATCTCCTTTTTTACACATATCTTTACATTGTTCCGCTAACCCTTTCCACATCTTAACAGTAAAGATATCCTTCTTCACATTACCTTCTTCCATTCGATATGGTCGATTACACTCCAACAACAATTGGTATTCTCCTTCTTTCATATCCGTTTCTTTTAAGACCTTTCCAACAATGACACAACTATTCAACATAACTTTCTCCTTCGTTTTTCTTAAGTAAACACTTTATTAAGAAAGTATACAAATCATAAAAAAAGCATATTTGTCTGTAAAACGACAAATACGCTCTGTCTAAACTCGTAGAAATGTCTCACTTTTTCCAAATAACAAACTATTTTAAGAAATATGGAAAAAAGCTTTGATCTTCTTTTTTCTCGCAATGGACTTCTGTGCTTTTGCGATGTCTTGAGTAAACTTACAACTTGATCCACATCCACTATGACAATCCCCACAGCTTCCATTGCAATCTTCTAATCCATGTACTTTTAAATATTTGATATCCAATATCAGTAATACAGCGATTACCAATACAACTAGAAATGTCGTTAAATTCATATGTTTGGAACCTCCACGTTAAATATGATGCGTTTAAATGATAAAAAAGTCAATTAGTTTGCACTAACTTTTAAGAAAAAGAAAAGATCCATGATATTCATGGATCAGATATTCATAATATTGTATAAGATCTTGATTACATCTTTACATGCATATGAGAAATATACACCAAATAACAAGAATGAAACAACAAGGCCTACACCAATCGCTAGCATACATTTTCTAGGTGCTAGTTCTGTCTTACTTAGTGCGAATGCACTCAACATGATCGAGATGATGATAGATGGAACAAATACCGCAATTCCAAACCAAATATTGAAGTACATAACGATTGCACTAACAATATATAGAACGACTTTGAATGGTGCTCCAATTGCAGAAATAGATACCATTCTAGCTTTATCTACTGGTGTCTTCTTTGTATTACAGAATAAATGAATCAAATATACAACAAACAATTCCACAACAAACGCAAATAATGCGATCTTAGCTGTAAATAAAGCTGTTGATGTAAAATTCATTCTCGCAAATCCAAATGGATTGGCATTGATAAATCCAGATACCATGATACCGAAACATGCACTAAACGCGATCCACTTTACGATATTCAAGATCGTTCTTTGTGCGCCAGATAAAGTAGCGTAATCCACAGTACCTAAACGTTCAATACAAAGAATTGGATTTGTTAAGATCAAGAATAAGCTAGTTGTTGGTTCATTGATCAAACGTTCTAACGCATCTTCTTTATCTTGAAGCTTCTGTGCTTTCTTTTTTGCCTTCTGTGCTTCTTTCTTCTGCTTTTCTTTTAATTTCTTAGCCTTTTTCTCTTCAGGAGTTAATGTCTTTTTCTTAACTTTCTTAACAACTGCTTTTTTAGGCTCTTCTTTCTTTTCTACTTTTTCAACGACTTGTTCTACAACAGGTTCCTTTTCTTGAACCACTTCTTCTGTTTTTAAAGCTTTTGACTTTACGACAAATTGATGTGGTACATGTCTTAAAGAAACAGCACGAACATGTCTTGATAACAAAACATTATTTCTTCTTCTATTTAAAAGCTGTAATCTACGATTCATATCATTTTCCCCTACTCAACTATTATACAATTAAAAATGTGCTTTTCAGCACATTTTATTCAATTAGTCCTTTGCTCTAGAATTGTACTTTCCATCTACAGTACTTACAACGACTGTTTCACCTTGTTGAATAAAGAGTGGAACTTTGATTTCTAAGCCAGTTTCAAGAACTGCATTCTTTTGTGCAGATGTTGCTGTGTCACCTTTTACTGCTTGTTCACATTCAGTAATCTGAAGAGAAACTTTATCTGGTAGGATAACACCTAAGATTTCTCCATTGAACACTTGGATATTGATCATTTCAGATGGTTTCAAGAAGTTCTTTTCCCATTGAACTCTTTCTTCAGGAATCTCGATCTGTTCATAAGTTTCAGTATCCATGAATACTAATGAAGAACCATCATCATACAAATACTGCATTTCTCTCTTATCAATGTATGCTTCTTCTACTCTATCAGAACCAATGAGTCCTAATTCTTTTACGACACCTGTCTTAGGATCCTTTACCTTTAGGGCAACCTTCATCTTAGCCATCGCAGTCTTATTTAAAGACTTTTCAATACACTGATATAGATTACCTTCCCAAATAAAACATTGTCCTGGTTTAATTTCTGTTGACTGAATCATATTTTATACCGCCTTTACTTACCGTATTAATTTTATAGAAATCAGGCTTTTTGTCAATCTTCATTCATGCGATTGCTCGTATAACCAAGTATCGTATGATCTTCAGGATCTATTGTTACGACCAATGATTCTTCATAGTCGGAATGAATATCTATATAGATAAATTGTTCTTCTACTTCATACGTGTATGAACATGTATTTAATTCTCTTTCTTCCATTTCTTCTAACGTACGATATTTCAGATCATTGATTACTTCTATTTCTTGTTTTAGATAAACATTTGCACGTTTCATGTTTATGACAGTTTTTATTTTATTTTGATTTACTAAAGATACCATTGTGATTACAGAAGTAACATATAAGAGAATTGCTAAGAAATATGTTGAAACAAATCCCTTATTTCTTTGTGAGTGCTTCATGATACTCTTTTCCTTCTCTTTCATAGACAATATAGATCACATCATTTTCTTCATAGAAAGAACATGTATCTACATTGTTGTAGATGATCTGTGTACCCGGTTGAATGATGATATGATCATTCACTAATGACAGTCTCATATCTTTCTTTCGATATCGAAAATACAAAGTATCTTCTTCTAAGTAAGGATCATAAGATAACGCTAATATTCTTCTTAGTTGATATGTAGCTACCATATCTTGTAAAGAACCATCAACAACTAGACACTTTGATAAAACGGATAAACAAAACACAACGATTGGAATCAACAATACCGTGATCAACAATGTCATTAAAAAATCTACTAGTACTGTTCCATCTCTTCTACAGATTCTTTCCATACTTCCATCCCTTGATAGAAATCATCTAGATCTTCTTGTTGGTATTGATATTGTTCATTGATCTTTTCATCGATCTTTACATGTGTCGTAACTAATGCAGTAACGACTAGACAGATCATAGAAACGATCATCACACTAATCAAAGCATCTTTCAACAAGCCTACCACCACCTAGTTCTACAATAAAATACCGATCATCATTTTCAATACGTATCGTTCTAGCTTGATCGACATTCCCATATTCATTGAACCGTATCTCTGTTTCTCCATATTCATAAACAACATTCTTAGCTTCTTGAATAGCTTCTGATTGTTTTAATAAATAGTTTGAAGAAAATAAATAATAATCATCTTTCGAGAAAGAATGGATCGGTATGACCAACAAGCTCAACACAGAAA
>CAVDZA010000012.1:0-49357 GCA_963613355.1 Bulleidia sp.
TTTCACTTATACTATTCACAGAAAAAATCGATTTTCCAAAAAAAAGTTAAAAAAAAGATAAGATTTTAAATCTTATCTCTCTTTTTTATTCAGAAACTGTTTCTTCAACAACTACTTCTTCTACTGTTTCAGGATCTGGAACATATTTAATAACAAGATGTCTATTAGCTCCTTCACCTTCAGATTCAGTAGAGATGTTATGCCAATCATTCAACACTTGGTGAATGACTTTACGTTCATCATTTGGCATTGGATCAAGTTCAACATTAACATGTGACTTTTGAACTTGTTTCGCAATTCTCTTACCCATTGATCTTAATTTGTAGTAACGATCATCTTTATAATGATTGACATCAATCAATACATCAATTCTCTTTTTAAATTCAGCATTTACTGCAGCTCTAACGACTGTATTGAACGCAGATAATGTCTTACCCATCTTACCAATCAAAACAGCGTTATTATCAGCGTTTAAGTTGATGATGAATCCATCATTCTTTTCTTCAAGAGCTACTTCGATATCAAGATCGATACCTGTAAAGAAATCTCCTAAATAATCAAAGATATATTCTTTTACATCTTCATTTGTGAATACATTCGCTGTAATAGATTTTCCAATTCCTAATAATCCATCTTTTTCTTCAGTAACTGTATAAGATAGATCTTCTACTGCACATCCTTTATCTTCTGCGGCAGTTTGAAGTAATTCTTCAATTGATTTAGCTGTATAAGAAGTCATTATCTTGTTCCTTTCTTATTCATATTTTGTTTATCGATGACCTTTTGAATAACAAGTGTCTTAACGATATTAACAAGTGAGTTGATAGCCCAGTAAAGAGCCATAGCACTTGGCCACATCAAACCAAACATTAAGATCATAGCCATCATGTATATCTGCATGAACTTCATAGATTTATTTTCAGGAATTTCTGGTCTTCTATGATGTTTTGCAGCTTCAGCTTCAGCCTTCTTCTTTTGGATGATCTGTGGAAGTTTCATTGACATGAACTGACAGATTGCCATGAAGATGAATAGTCCTAGATATACCCATCCAGTAGCGTCGCCCTTGAATGCGTTTTGGATACCTGATAATGGAGTAGAATCCATCTTCATTCCTAAGAATGTACCAGTTTGAACAGCTTCACTTCTTTGAACGGCCATATACATAGCCATTAAGATTGGGAACTGAATGAATGTAACTAATAATGTACCTGTAGGTGAAATGTTATATTTCTTATATAACGCCTGCATTTCAGCTGCTTGGCGCATCTTAGAAGTATCATCATCTCTACCTTCGTATTTACGTTGGATCTTTTCAAGTTCTGGTTGGATCAACTGCATTTGTTGTGAGGCAATCGTAGACTTGTAAGTTACACACGCTACGATACCATTTACTAATACAGTGATTGCGATGATCGCACCACCTACAGAAATCTTAGGGGCAAGTAAATTGATTAATTTACTTAATGGATATACAAAGAATGCACTGAACCAGTTTTCATCAGCCATGATGCTAGTGAAAGTAGTTGAATTTGTGATTAAGATTACGTTGTTATTTTCATCTCTTGGAACGGTACAACCTACTGTCATAACCACAAATAACAATAGACATGACCATTTCAATATTCTTTTCATGCGGGGACTTAATTTCATTACCCTTATCTCCTTAAATGTCTAACTACAACATTGTAGCTTTATTAAATAGTTTTTCCAAGTTCTTTTTATTCGTAGCGTAGTCATTTTCTTTATATCCATAACGAACAATAATAATGGCATCGTATGGACAAGTCTCAAAATCAATCAGATCTTGACACATCATACGTACTTGTCTTTTCAGTTTATTTCTAACGACTGCGTTACCTATTTTTTTGGAAAGTGTGATACCGATGCGATTCATATCTTCTTGTTTAGGAAGATAATATAACGCATATTGACCATTCGTAACTTTTTTTCCAGTGTGGATCAATTTCTGGAATTCTTGTGATTTTCTGACACGATTAATTTTTTTCATATCAAAAAAGTAAAAAAACCACCATAACGGCGGTTTTAAGCAGATAAGACCTTTCTTCCCTTAGCACGTCTTCTCGCAAGGACCTTACGTCCGCCGACAGTTGCCATACGGGCCCTGAAGCCATGAGTGACTTTATTCTTTTTCTTGCTTGGTTGGTATGTTCTCTTCATTCATGCCACCTCCATTCATAAATTTTTTCTACATGTTATAGAAAACAAACGCTATAAAATAATATCTTTTGGAAGGCTAATTGTCAATAAACATAGAAAAAATCCATGAAATTTTCACGGATTTTTTTACATTTTATTTTTGAATGTTGTAATATTCCTCAAATGTATAGTTAGGATCATTCAATTCTTGACCCTTATTATAGATGGCATTGGCTACATCTACACCAACATAACGATAATGATAAGGAGTAAAGTTTACACCAGTAATACTTTCTTTTCCTTCTGGATATCTTTGAATGAATCCATATTCATGCGCATGTTGATATAACCATTGTCCTGCAGCTGTATCTTTAAATGCGACGGTGTTATTAATATTGGAAGGATCATCTGTAAAGTCTAGAGCTAGACCTGTTTGATGTTCATTACAACCTGCGATATAACCATTGGCTTTTGCGTACTCTTCACCATTCATTGTAGCGATGTCCATAGCCTTTTCTTCAATTTCTTGATAAGACATATATCCACTAGTAACGGTTAAAGAAATACCTTCTGCTTCCGCTGCAGCTTTCATCTGTTTTGCCATTTCACCAGCTTCTGCGTTTACTTGAATGACATCTGTCGTACTATTCAAATAAGGAGTAGCTAGATTATTTGGAACATAATCCTTAGATAGGGCATGTGTAGAATCTACTAATAACTGTAATGAATCTGTATTTGTTAATTCATCAGGTAATATATTAGGATTCTCTTCTTCATTCGTACTATCTTCTGGAGATAATGTAGGAACAAGTGTAGGTTGTGCAGCCTTACGAATCGTCTCTCTATTCTTATAGGCATACATACTAACAAGTAGTAAAACCATAGAAACTACAAGAAGTACTGAAATAATAATAACGATCGTTGTTTTCTTCTTAGGCTTCTTTTGTTTCTTTTCTTCTTCCTCTAATTTTTCATATACCTTAAGATCCGCAGCTGTTTCTTCTAACTTACGAAATACATCGTCAACTTTCTTTTCTTCTACAAGTTCAGGTGAATCTGAAATATTCTCAAATAAGCTTGAAGTCTCAGATACGATCTTATCACTGCTTGTTCCATTCTCTAGATCATAGTCAATATCTGCAGGAAATGGATTGGACTTACTTTCCATTTTGATATCTTCTAATTCTTTTTCAAATGTATCTTTTTTATCTGTCATAAATCTATTTTAAATGGAAAAGAGAAAAAAGAAAAATCTTTTCACAGTATTTTCAGATTAGAGAAGGGTAGATGGTTTTAATATTTGATGAAAAAATGATAGTATTTGTATGATGTGAGGTAAGTAAATATGTTGAAGATTATTATCTATTTAATATTAATTATGATGATCATTAGAATGTTCATCATGAATAAAAGAACAAAGAAGAGTCGTTCATTAATTGAAGTCGTTAATACGATTGGTGATAAAGATGAATTCTTTGAGAAGATGAAAGAATTTGAAGAAACAATGAAAGATGATGAAGAGTTCTTAAATAAAGGAAGAGTCATCAAATTATGGGGATATGCTTTCCATAATGAATTCTTAGATTTTGAAAATACTTTGGATTCTATCAATATTGATAAGCTCATGAGCCAAGGTAAGAATGGTTCTGTTTCTATTACAGAAAATGAAGATGCGTTCTTTTATCTATATTTAGGTATCCCTAATATTCTAGAGAAGGATGAAATGCCACTTTATCGTAGAAAGTTAAAAGAAAAGATGGATGCGTATATGGATCTATTAAAAGATCAATTGGTACAAGTCTTAGGAAATGAAGTAAATAAATTCTATGAAAAGGAAGATGATCAAGGATTAGCTTTCTATGAAGAATTGTTAGCTGGTAACTACGCACAATACCAATACTCTAAATCATTGATTGGTATCTATAAATCCATCGCAAACGCTACAGCTGCGTATCTTTATAAACAACAAGGCAACCAAGAAAAATATGATGAATGTATGCCTATGTTAGAAAATTTCAACAAGAGTGGAATTGGTGAAAGATGGATCAAACAGTTAGGTCTAGAAGTAAAAGAAGAAGTAGAAGAAGAAACATTTGAAGTATCAAATGAAGAAGAAAAGAAAGAGGATACAGAAGAATGAAATTGATCGTAGGTCTAGGTAATCCTGGAAAGGAATATGAAAAAACAAGACATAATTCAGGATTCATGGCAATGGATCGTCTTTCAGATAAATTGAATACGACATTAAACACAAAAAAGTGGAACGCAAATATAGCGACTGTAAAGATCGAAGGGGAGTCAGTGTTATTGATGAAACCTTTGACTTATATGAATGAATCTGGAAATGCGGTCATTCAAGCTGTGAATTATTATCATATCGATCCAAGTGATATCTTGATCATGCATGATGATATGGATATTCCTACAGGATCTGTTCGTATTAGAAAGAATGGATCTGCGGGTGGACAGAAGGGAATGAAGTCCATCATCAATCATTTAGGAACAAGTGAAATCGCAAGGATAAGAATTGGTGTAGGTCATTCTAGTGTAGGAAATCATAAGATCGTACCAGATTGGGTATTATCTCCTGTTCCTAAAGCCGAACAAGAAGAATTTGAAATAGCTTTAAAAACAAGTGCGGATGCCGCATACGCATGGGTCAATGAACCTATGGATAAAGTAATGAATAAATACAACATCAAAAAGTAATATGACAAGTGATAAAACACCGAAGTGGTTGTTGAAAGAGTTAGAAGATAATCCTGCAGTACAGTTATTAGATGCAGAGAATTCAGATATTCCTCTTAGTTCTTTGATTGAAGAAGCTGTAGTAATATCTTCTTCTTATAAACATCGACCACGTTCGATCCTAGTTGTAAAACAGAACTTATATCAAGCACAACGACTTTATGAGAGAGTTTCATCATTCCTCTCAGATGAAGAGTGTGCTCTTTTTGCCTGTGATGAATCGTTGAGAGTTGAAGCGATTGCGACATCTCCTGAAATGCAAGCCATCAAAGTAGAGACGATGGCATCTCTTTTAGAAAGACCTCATCAAGTAGTCATTACTTGTCCAAGTGCGTTATTAAGATTCTTACCATCACCATCAGACTTTAAAGAATGTGTAATTGATATTCATGTTGGAAAAGAAATGGATATGGATACATTAAAAGAGAGATTGATCAAAGGTGGTTATACACAAACAAACCATGTTGATCAACCTTTATCATTCGCAAGTAGAGGTGGAATCGTTGATGTATATTCCATCAATTATGAAAATCCAATTCGTATTGAATTCTTTGATACGGAAATAGATTCCATTCGTTTCTTTGATGTCGTTACACAAAAGACCATCAAACAAACAGATCACATTAATATCGTACCTGCATCTGATGTTATCTTTACAGATCCTCAAATCGAAGAAATCTGTACAAAAGGAAGAAAGATATTAAGTGAAGATACTAGAAATATCTCTGGTGATATTGAATCTGATCTAACAGCATTAGAAAGCCATATCTTTGAAAGAAGAATGTATCCTTATACTGCCTTATTAAATGAAGCGAGTGGTATATGGGATTATATGGATCATCCTTTGTTTGTATTATCTGATCCTACAAAGATAACAGATTCTATCAAACACTTATTAGAAGATACGATTGCGTATATTCAAGAAATGGTACAAGAAGGTAAGATGTTACCAAAGTATTCTGTATTTCATGAATATTCAAGAATAGCACCTAATTGTAAGAGAGTGAATGAAGAACCATTCATGGATAATATCTCTAATATAGGAGAATTACATCTACCAAACGAACCATTAGATATTCGATTAAAGATGATCAATACACCTGAAAAGAATGTATTAGCTTTAGGTGAAAAAGAATTAAAAAGAGTCATCGAAACTTGTGTAGATAGTCATATTCCTTATCAAATCATAGATTTTGAAAGTGAAGTAAAGAATGGAATCAATCTTTACTTATCAGACTTTACAGAAGGTTTTCATATTGGACAACAGATCAATGTATATACTTCTGCGGAAATCTTTGAAGTACATCATCATAGAGGAAGATATGAGAATAAGTTTAGAAGTGCGGAAGTCATTCATCACTATGAAGATCTTCAACCAGGAGACTATATCGTTCATGCCACGTATGGTGTAGGACAATACATTGGAATCGAGACAAGAGAATTCCAAGGAGTGAAAAGTGATTTCTTGAAAGTTGTATATCGTGGTAATGCGGAATTATTGGTTCCTTTAGAACAATTCCGTTTAGTACGTAAATTCGTTTCAAGAGAAGGAGTCGTTCCTAGATTAAACAAACTAGGTAGTGGTGATTGGGAAAAGACAAAACAAAGACTACAAGAAAATGTTGCGAATATCGCAGAAAGATTGATTTCTTTATACGCTAATAGAGAAACACATATTGGTCATGCGTTCTCTAAAGATACAGAGGAACAGATCAAGTTTGAAAATGAATTTGCGTATGAATTAACACCTGATCAGAAAAAGGCTGTTGAACAAATCAAGAAGGATATGGAAAGTGATAAACCAATGGATCGTTTGGTATGTGGTGATGTTGGTTTTGGAAAGACAGAAGTATCTGTCATCGCATCATTTAAAGCTATCACTGACAATAAACAAGTTGCGATGTTATGTCCTACAACGATATTGGCAGAACAGCACTTTCATACCTATCTCAATAGATATAAAGGTTATCCTGTAGAAATCAGAGTATTAGATAGATATGTATCTCAAAGTGAAGTAAAGAAGACTTTGAAAGACCTTGAAGAAGGTAAAGTAGATATCGTAATAGGTACACATCGTTTATTAAGTAAAGATATCAAGTTTAAAGATCTTGGACTGTTAATTGTAGATGAAGAACAAAGATTTGGAGTCGAACATAAAGAACGTATCAAAGAAATGAAGAATGGAATCGATGTCTTAACATTAAGTGCTACACCTATTCCTAGAACATTACAGATGTCACTTGTGGGTATTCGACAATTATCACAATTAGAAACACCACCAATGAATCGATATTCTGTACAAACATATGTCGTAGAAAAGAATGATGGTTTGATTCAAAGTGCGATAGAAAAAGAATTAAGTAGAAATGGACAAGTATTCTACTTATACAACAATATCGAACAAATTTATAACAGAGTCAGAAAACTACAACATCTTTTACCAGATGCCAGGATAGGTTGTGTCCATGGACAGATGGGAAAAGAAGACATTGAAGATATCATGTTACGATTTAATGAACATGATCTAGATGTTCTTGTTTGTACGACGATCGTTGAAAATGGAATCGATGTGCCTAACGCAAATACGATCTTGATCGAAGATGCACAAAACTTTGGACTAGCACAGATCTATCAGATCAAAGGTAGAGTAGGTAGAAGTGATAGACTTGCGTATGCGTATCTCATGATACCAGAACGTAGACAATTGACAGAAGTAGCGCAGAAACGTTTGACCGCAGTTAAAGAGTTTGCGTCCTTAGGCTCAGGATATAAGATTGCGATGAGAGATCTAACAATCAGAGGTGCAGGGGACTTACTAGGACCATCTCAGTCTGGTTTTATTGATACGGTTGGTATCGATATGTATATTGAGATGTTAGAAGAAGCCATTCAGGCAAAGAAGAGTGGTAAAGAAATCACACATGAAGAAACAAAACCAAATCCTAGTATCAAGAAAACAAGTTATATTCCAGATAACTTCACAAATGATGATTTTGATAAGTTAGATATGTACCAAAAGTTTGATGCGTTGGAAACAGAAGAAGAATTAAAAGAATATCGTAATGAAATAGAAGATCAATATGGTAAACTTCCAAAAGAAGTAAGAGCTTTATTTGAAAAGAAAGAATTAGATATTTATTTGAAAGATCCAATCGTACATTCTTATCGAGAAGTAAGAAATCAAATGGAAATTACATTCTCTTCTCTCTATTCACAGAATGTAGATGGTGTTAAACTATTTGAATCATTCACAAAGATATCAAAAGATATCACAATACGTTATTCAAATAAATGTATTATTGTGTTGTTACCAAAGACAAAGAATGATATAAAGATGGCAGTAGAATGTATTCAGAAAGCGAAGGAATCGATACGTGCGAATTGATAAATTTTTAAAAGTATCCAGGATATTAAAAAGAAGAACGGTTTCTAAAGAACTAGCGTTAAACCAAAGAATTGAAATCAATGGGAAGGTCGTTAAGCCATCTCATGAAGTGTTAGTTGGTGATATCGTTGGTGTAACGTTTGGTAGTAGAAAGATGGAAGTCAGAGTTTTATCGATTCAAGAAGTAAAAAAGAAGTCTGAGGCAAGTGATATGTATGAAATCGTATCAGAAAGTCGCATCACTTCTTCAAATGACGTGGTAGAATAGAGAAAAGGTAATTGATATGACAGAAATCAAGAAGAAAAAGAAAAAGAAGAAAAAACAAGTGAATGGTCTTCCTATCGCTAGGAAATTAATACCTCTTATGTTATTGCCATTATCAGCTTACTTTATCTATGTCGTTGTCACAGAAGTTTCTACAACTGTAAGACTTCACCAACAACTTGCGGAAGTACAAGCGAAACTACAAGAAGTAAAGGATGAGAATACATATCTCACGCAACAAAAAGAAAAATTGCAGGATCCAGATTATGTAGAATCCTACGCTAGAGGTAACTATCAGTTATCAAAAGATGGAGAACAGATCTTTTATCTTCCAGAAAATACAGATAAGTAATATCCGAATCTTTTGATTCGGATATTTTAGAAAGAGGAACATTATGGATATTCAAACATATTTAAACAATATAGAAAAAGAAATCAAACATTCACATTCATTATCAACAAGTTATACAAACACGCATAATATCTTAACGATCACAGGTATTTCATTGAGTGCATGTGCTGCAGGGATATTAGCTATTGGTGCTTCGATTGGAATCAATCTAGGTATCTTGATAGCTTCTGTTGCGTGCTCAATCGTTTCTTGTGTGACTTTACTAGTTGATAGGATCTATGACTATGAAAAGAAAGCTATCAAAGAAGAATACAAGTCTAAACAATTAGAAACAGAAAAAACATATTTTGAGTTAAAGACAAATATTTATAAAGATGGAAATGAAGATATCTTTGTGGAAAGATGTGAATCAATTCTTCATTCATAAGAAATCATATGTATAGTAGAAGATAAGTAAAAAATCCGGTTATCCGGATTTTTAATTTCTTTCTTTTGTAACATTGTAATGATTTCCAATAAACAACTATTGATAGAATAACAATATCATTATGGTTGTTGATTAGTTAGTTTTAGATTCGGAATACAAATAATATATGAGTTGTCTTGTAAAAAACTAGAAGTAGCGAGTGCAACTTTATAGCCATATTCTTTTAACGATTTCAGGCAAGAAATTCTTAAATAGGATAATACGCAAAGTAATTTATACAAAAATATAGGATAATGCGCAAAGTAAAGAAGTTCAACGTAATGATCATAAATAAAAGAAGCCTTTAGGGCTTCTAAAAAGGAGAAGCTACGAACAGTAGCTATATGAAAAAATATTAATTTCTTCTAATAATATTTTAATATCTTTTTTATGTGATAGTTCATTATTTTTTAAGAAATTAAGGATAAATGAAGTGTCACTATGAAAACGTTTACATAAATAAAAGAGTGGAATAGTTCCACTCTTCCTATTAGTCTAGATCTTCACCTTGAGAAGCGATGCACTTCTTATACCAGAAGAAGGAATCTTTTCTACTTCTAGAGAAGTCACCTGTTCCATCATCGTGTCTGTTAACGAAGATGAAACCGTATCTCTTATACATTTCACCAGTACCTGCAGATACTAGGTCGATTGGGCCCCAAGTTGTATAACCAATGAGGTTTACGTTATCGATTTCGATAGCGTCCTTCATAGCCTTAACGTGATCTCTTAGATATTCGATTCTGTAAGAGTCATGGATAGAACCATCTTCTTCTACCTTATCGATCATACCCATACCATTTTCAACGATCATGAATGGTGTTGTAGGATATCTATCAGCTAACTTGTTTAATGTATAACGTAGTCCAAGTGGATCGATCTGCCATCCCCATGGAGTTGCTTCTAGATATGGGTTCTTGCATCCCATAAATACATTTCCCTTAGCTAATTCATCTTCATGTGTTGTTACACAGTTTGTCATGTAGTAAGAGAAAGTATACATGTCAACGACACCTTCTTTGAGGATCTTCTTATCTTCTTCATTATCCATGAAAGAAGTATCTGTAACACCTTGTGATTTCGCAAATGACTTAGCGAAGTGTGGATATGCACCTCTTACCATGACATCACCACAGTAGTTGTTCATTTGGTCATCCTTCTGTAGGTTCAAGAACTGATCCTTAGGATCTGGTGTTAGACCATAAGATGACATATGAGCAATCATCAAACCAATCATGAAGTTAGGATTGATCTTGTGTCCTTCAATAACTGTCTTAGCACTCGCAACGAATTCATTGTGTAGAGCTTCGAAACGTTTCTGAGGATCATCAATGAGCTTATCTACAGGTCTTTGTGTTGTGTTAGCTAGATCTTCTGCACTAACATAACCTACACCATTGTAAGAACCACCACCTGGCATCAAAGCACAGTTGATTTCGTTGAATGTTAACCAATACTTAACTTTATCCTTATATCTTTCGAAACATGTAACTGCGTACTTAACGAATAAGTCGATTACTTTACGATCAACGAATCCATGATACTTTGTTACGATTCCCCAAGGAATTTCATAGTGTGATAATGTAACTAATGGTTCAATACCATATTTCTTACATTCATCAAATACTTCATCATAGAACTTTAGACCAGCTTCATTTGGTTGTTCATCATCTCCATTAGGATAGATTCTTGACCAGTTGATGGATAGTCTAAATACTGTCCAACCCATTTCTGCGAATAATGCGATATCTTCTTTAAAATGATGATAGAAATCAATTGCCTCATGGGAAGGATAATAAACACCTTCTTCAATTACAGGAGAGAACATTCTTGGTGTATTAACGTTACCTCCCTTTAACATGTCAGCACAGGATAATCCCTTGCCATCTGTTAGGTAAGCACCTTCGCACTGGTTAGCTGCGACAGCACCACCCCATAAAAAGTTTTTTGGAAATGCCATAATTTTTTTCTTCCTTTCGATATTTTTATTGTATACCGAATGGAAGCGTGTTCAAAACATTTTGATTAAAAAGTTTTGTCATTTATAATAGGAACAATGTAAAGGGGATGTGTATGAAAAAGGAAAAGGTGCTTGGTTCTGTTGATTTATTGAATGGACCAATATTGAAGAATTTGATCATATTTATGATTCCGATCTTTATCTCAAATTGTTTCCAACAATTATATAACGCTGTAGATACTGCCTTGGTTGGAAATGTATTGGGAGAAAATTCATTAGCTGCGGTTGGTGCTACAGCTTCTATCTTTGAATTATTGGTTGGATTTTCTATGAGCTTAAGTTCTGGATTCTCTATCGTTATCGCTAGAGCGTATGGTTCTGGAGATGAAAAGAGAATGAAGAAAGCAGTTGCGGGTTCCATCGTGATTGGAATCTTTACTACATTATTATTAACAGTGATTTCGATCTTCTGTTTAAGACCATTATTAGTGTTGATTGATACGCCAGAAGAAATCATGCAGGAGGCATTGTCTTATATTTCTGTGATTGGTTATTTTGTGTTCGTAATGTTTGCGTATAACCTATGTTCAGGAATCTTAAGATCAATTGGTAACTCTGTCATGCCACTTGTATTCTTAGTTTTCTCTTCATTATTAAATATCTTCTTAGACTATGCGTTTATGGCTTGGCTTGGAATGGGAGTTGCGGGTGCCGCAATCGCTACTGTATTGGCGCAAGGAATTAGTGCAGTACTTTGTATCATTTATATGATTTCTAAAGTAAAAGAAGTCGTTCCATCAAAAGATGATTTTAAGTGGGATAGTGAACTCATGAAAGATCTAGCTGGTCAAGGATATGCGATGGCTGTCATGGGTTCTGTTGTATCTATTGGTAGTATTATCCTTCAATCTGGTATCAATGGATTAGGCACAAAGATCATCGCAGGACATGTCGCTGCTAGAAAGGTATACGCTTTGATGAATCTACCATTTATGTCTATGGGTGTGGCAATTTCTACGTTCATTGGACAAAATAAAGGAAGCAATCAAGGTGCTAGAATTCTAAGAGCGATGAAAGATGCGTACTTATTTGATTTTGTGTTTGCGGGGGTATGTACATTGATCTTAGCGTTTAGTGCACCATCTCTCATTCATTTGATTTCTGGTAGTACAGATGAAACGATCTTATCTAATGGTTCTAGATTCTTATATGTCGTTGGACCTTTCTATGCGATACTTGGTATGTTGATGCAGACACGCTTTGCGTTACAAGGATTAGGTTCTAAGATATTACCATTGTTCTCATCAGTCATTGAATGTGTAGGTAAGATCTTATTTACATTCTTCTTGATTCCTGTATTCCAATATGAAGCTGTTATTTGGTGTGAACCTATCATTTGGTGTTTGATGTTGATTGAGTTGTTGATCAGTTTCCACTGTAACGACTACGTTAAACAAGTAAAGTTAGAACTAAAGAATCAATAAAAAAAGCCCTAAGGGCTTTTTTTATATTGGTAGAAATGTTTTAAGTATCACAAATAAGAAGTAAAACACGATCAATTGTTTGTGTCTAAGTAATAATGCGATATATTCTCTTAACGTAGCTGGAGGTACATAATACATCGCTGTCTTACCACCAATACAATACGCATTCATTCCTATTTCTTTTGTGAGAAAAGCAGTACGTAACACATGAAAGTCACTAGTAGAAATTACACATGTGCTATTCTCTTTCATTAGCTTTTTAGAGAATAATAAGTTTTCTTTTGTGGTCGTAGATTGATTTTCTAATAGGATCTTATCTTCAGGGATTCCTTGAGATATTAGATAGTTCTTCATCGCTTCAGCTTCAGAAGTAACTTCATCTTTTCCTTGTCCACCAGAAGTAATGAATAAACCATGATCATTTGTTTTGTGATACCAATTGATAGCCGCATCTAAACGAGACTTTAATAGAGGTGTAACCGTTCCATCTTTTTTGATTCCACAACCTAATGTAATGATATAGTCACAAGGATATGGCTTTTTTAAATGTGTATAAATAAACGAGTATACAAAGAAACCACCAAGAGCTAAAGGAACAAGTAGCACGACATACATTAAAAATGTATAGATAGTAACTTGAAGATCACTTCCTCTTAAACCTCCAAAACAATTTAAATACCATGCATAGGCACCAATAAATGTAACGACGCTCCAAAAGATCGGTTGGATGTGTGCAGCGTTGATTCCTTCTCTACGAATGACATAGATTCCATCAATCAGTAAAAATAAACCTGTGATCACAATACTAAATAATATGAACGCAAAGAATATCGTTATGATGATAGGACCAATGTTGGTAGGATATAACATATAAATCAATGCGATAGAAAAATAATAGATCGATAATTCTAAAAAGAATCCAATATAAAGTTGTCTTGGTTCTTTTTTGATCATGATCAGTGCAGCGACAAGAAACAATATCGCAACAAGTGTATATATCATCTTCATACGTTTAATATCTGATCGATCTTTTCAAATAGTTCATCCTTATTTGTGTATGAATCGATATGAAAATATGGATCACCTTTCAACATGGCAGATAACATCGTTTCTTCTTTTCGATAGAAGATATAAGTAGGTTTGGCATGTTTTTCTGCATAAGCTAATTCATAGCCAACGCCTAAAGATGGGTGCGTACATTCCGCTATCACAACATCACATTCTCTTAACCAAGAAGTATCTTGTTCGTAAATGAGAGAATCTTTATCTCTTGTTTGTTCTTGGATGGAACGATGTACATCACCAACATGTTCTGTTAATACAGTATCTGTTTGATTGATATGTTCAATGATCTCATGATAAAGCTGCGTATCATTTTGACCACCTCGTATACTACCCGCAAAATATACTTTTTTATTCATAAAAGTCTCCTAAGATATACTATAATTATACGCAATAGGAGCAATTTATGAGCGACTTAAAAGAAAAAACGATTGCGCAAAGTTATGCGTACGAAGGAAATATAGTTAACTTAAGAGAAGATAAGGCTGAAATCGCAGATGGAAGCGTTGTGGATAGAGTTGTCGTAGAACATCCAGGTGGTGTTGGAATCGCTTTGGAAGATGAAGATGGAAAGTTCTTCTTTGTATCGCAATGGAGATACGCTCAATCTGAGGTGACTTTAGAGTATCCAGCTGGAAAAAGAGAAGCTGGAGAAGATGATCTCAATACCGCAAAAAGAGAAATCGTGGAAGAAGTAGGATATGAAGGAACAGATTGGAAGTATCTAGGATTGATGTATCCTACACCTGCCTATGACTCTGAAACGATAGGAATGTATTACGCAAAAAAAGGGGAATACAAAGGTCAACACTTAGATAGTGATGAGAATATCAATGTATCAAAATATACATTAGATGAAATAACAGATATGATCGTTGATGGTAAGATACATGATGCGAAAACGATTGGTATGACATTCTTAGTAAAAGAGAATAAGAAGAAAGGAATCATATAATATGGAAAGAATTGCGAGTTTTACGATCAACCATTTGAAATTAGAACCTGGTGTATATGTTAGTAGAAAAGATCATGTAGGTGCAGAAGTGCTTACAACATTTGACTTGCGTCTAACGAAACCAAATGTAGAACCTGTCATGTCTACGGCAGAAGCACATACGATTGAACACTTAGGAGCTACATTCTTAAGGAATCATCCTACATGGAAAGATAGAGTCGTTTATTTTGGACCTATGGGATGTAGAACAGGTTTTTATATGATCTTACATGGCGATTATGAAAGTAAAGATGTTGTAGAACTTGTAAAGGAAATGTTCACTTTTATTCTGAACTATGAAGGAGAGATTCCTGGAGCTACCGCAATTGAGTGTGGTAACTACTTAGATCAGAATTTGAATGTTGCGAAATATTGGGCAAATAGATATTTAAAGAATACATTAGAAAGAATTGATGAAGTGCATTTAGTGTATCCACAGTAAAAGGAGAATACATGGCATTTCCGAAATACAAATATGATGAAGTAATCAAATATTGGAGGTTTTACATAATTTGGTGTTGATGACAAATTGGTCATTAACAGCATATTGGAAAGAACCATATTGGAAAGAGCTAGAAAAAAGAGTAAAAAGGAGAATATATGAAGATAGGAATCATAGGTGCGATGGATGTAGAAGTCGCACATCTAAAAAAAACAATGACAATTGAGAATGTAACGAAAGTTGCGGGTCAGGAGTATTGTGAAGGTAAATTAGGAACAACAGATGTAGTTGTTGTACAGAGTGGTGTAGGTAAAGTTAGAGCTGGTATGTGTACACAAGTACTTGTTGATTTGTTTCATGTTACACATGTGTTGAATACAGGTGTCGCTGGTTCTTTAAACAATGATATTAATGTAGGAGATATCGTACTTTGTACAGAAGCAATCTTCCATGATGTCAATGCGACAAATTTTGGGTATGCGCTTGGTGAAGTGCCAGGGATTGGAAAAGTATTTTTTGATGCGGATGAAAATTTGAGAAAGATTGCCAAAGAAGCAGTGGAAAAAGCAGCGCCAGAAATTGGTGTGTTTGAAGGAATCGTAGCTTCTGGAGATCAGTTTATTTGTGAAGGGGAAAAGAAGAATTGGATTCGTGCTACGTTCCATGCGGAATGTTGTGAGATGGAAGGAGCTGCGATTGCGGAAGCTGCGTACTTAAATGACATTCCATTTATGATCATTCGTGCGATTTCTGATAAGGCTGATGAAGAAACAGTAATATCCTATGATGAGTTTGAAGGGAAAGCTGCAGAACATTGTGCGAAGATCGTAGAGTATATGATTTCTAACATGCATGCATAATATGATGAGAGTGATAAAGATGACAAAAAAATTATTGATTGCGTTTATTGTAATGTTTGTAGCACTTGTAGGAGTGATTGGATTTGTGTTAGTAGATGACTACAAGAAAGACACACATCAACAAACAAGTGTCGTAGAACCAACAGAAGAGGCAACAGTTGAGCCAACTGTAGAACCTACAGTAGATCCAGAAACGGATCCTAGATTTACAAGTACTGATAGTGTGTTGGTATTTGCGAATAAAAAACATAAGTTACCAGATGGATATGAACCAAGTGATCTTGTTTCCTTAACAGTAGCGAGTGCGTATGGTGATGTTCAAATGAGACAAGAAGCTGCTACAGCGATAGAGAATATGTTCAATGCCGCAAATGCGGAAGGTGTTTATCCTGTTGTGACAACAGCTTATAGAAGTGAACAATTTCAATCCGATCTCTACAACGGTTATGTAGAAAGAGATGGCCAAGAAGCCGCAGATACTTATTCTTCTAGACCTGGTTATTCTGATCATCAAACTGGATTAGCTGCGGATATTTCTTGTGAGTCTAATAGTTATAACTTAAACCAAGAATTTGAGAATACGACAGAAGGTCAATGGTTAGCACAACACGCACATGAGTATGGATTTGTGATGCGTTATCCAAACGGAAAAGAATCTGTGACAGGTTATACATATGAACCATGGCATTTTAGATATATCGGAGTAGAAGAAGCTACTGCTTTATATAACTCTGATCCTAATATGACAATGGAAGAATACTATGGAGTGTCTGGAGGAGACTATGCCGACTAAGAAAAAACGTAAGTTAAAAGTTGGTAATATCTTGATCTTAGTCGTTGCGTTAGTAATCGTATGTACAGGAATCTTTACTGTCATTCATTTACTTACGAATAAATCATCTACTCCTGAAGAACCTGTATCTTCTGTTACTTCTACACCAGAATCTACAGAAGAAACACAACCAACAGAAAATAAAATCAGTTTATTTCTAACAGGTGATGGTTTATTACATGATTCTGTTTATACAGATGCTGAGAATGATGATGGAACATATGATTTTAGTAAGCAATTAGATGAAGTGTTAAATGTTGTTGGTAACTACGATCTAGCTTACTATAACCAAGAAACGTTATTAGGTGGAACAGAACTAGGGTTGAGTGGTTATCCTACATTCAACTCTCCAAAAGAATTTGGAACGTATATGGTTTCAAAAGGATTCAACTTAGTGTCTACCGCAAACAATCATTGTTTGGATAAAGGTTTTACTGGTGTACAAAGTTCTAGAGATTTTTGGAACGCTCAAACAAATGTGTTAATGAGTGGAACAAATAGTACGGAAGAAGAATATAATTCAATTCCTTCTATGGAAATCAATGGAATCAAGATCGCATTCCTTGCGTATTGTGAGAATTCAAATGGAATCAATCCAGATTATTCTTGGGAAGTAAATTATTTCCCAGGACATGAAGAAGAAATGTTAGCGAAAGTTACACAGGCAAAGAGTGAGAATGATGTTGTGATCGTATCCATGCATTGGGGAACAGAGTACTCTCATGAAGTAAATGATACGCAATATGACTTGGCAAATCGTTTAACACAAGCTGGTGCGGATGTTGTTGTAGGAAATCACCCACATGTCATTCAACCATTCCAATGGGTCAACAACAAACCAGTCTTCTATGCGATGGGAAATCTCATTTCTACACAATTGAACCAAGAAAACCTAGTAGGTTTATGTGCTGGATTAGATATCACAAAGAAAGAAGATGGAACGATCGTCATTGACAACGTTAGAGCGGATCTGACTTACACAACGATGGAAGGTACATATCCAGATCTAAGATATAACATTCAAGTACATCCTATGACTTCTGTAAGTGATGAAACACTACAAGCACAAGAGTGTAATAAAGATTACTATACAGTAAGTGAATTGTATGAATCTTCAAAATCGATCGTAACTTCATTAGATTCTAATATTACGATTGGTGGAATATTTAACTAACAAAAAGAAACGAATAACAGTCTGAATATTACAGATGTTGATTCGTTTTTTTTTATAAAACGTATAAAAAAACAACATCAGAATGATGTTGTTAGTCTAATTTAGAACCGCAATTTCTACAGAAGTGAGAATCGCTTTCTACGTGTTCTCCACAATTAGGACATGTCTTATCTTCTACAGGTTGTGTAGGTGTTACGACAGTGTTTTCTTGTTGGATCTGCTTATGAGGTACTTGGATCTTCTCTGCGTGTTTATTGCCACTAGGAATTCCACCATTCAATTGAACGAGCGTATCTGAATTTTCCACAAGAGTTCCAAATGCGTATAACACTAATACATTGATCCAAGAAATCAAGATACCAATTCCTGCGATGATGACTCCAAAGATGATTCCAAATAATACAGTAGATACTCCACCATTATAAGAGTACGCAGCTCTTACAAAACTATTTCCAATGTAGAGCACACCAATCAAGATACTAATGACTGCTCCGATCCAAAATAATACCTTTGCGTATGACTTTACTTTTCCACCAGGATTCTTAAACATGATTTTATTCTCCTTTTATGTATTTCTATTATGATATAAATTTGTGAAAAATGAAATAAAGATGGATGAAAGTTATGTGAACAACTCTTAGATGTGGAATGGACTATTGCGTGTTATAATGTAAGACATGAAAAAAGGGTTATTTATCACATTTGAAGGACCTGATGGAAGTGGAAAGACAACTGTATCTACTGCAGTTGTAGAAAGACTTCAAAAAGAAGGATATCAGGTTAAATATACAAGAGAACCAGGTGGTTCTAATATTGCGGAACAGATTCGTAGTGTTATTTTAGATCCAAAGAATACTGAAATGGATGCGAGATGTGAGGCTTTGTTGTATGCGGCTGCACGTCGTCAACATCTAGTTGAGAAAGTATTACCAGCATTAGAAGAAGGGGTTACTGTTATTTCAGATCGTTTTGTGGATTCTTCTTTAGCCTATCAAGGATATGGTAGAGGAATTGGCGTAGATGAAGTTTATTCAATCAATATGTTTGCGATTGAAGGAAAACTTCCAGATAGAACGATCTATTTGAATATTGATGCGAAGACAGGATTAGATAGAATCAATGCGAATCGTACATCTCTTGATCGTTTGGATCAAGAATCAGAGGATTTCCACAATCTCGTTCATAAAGGATATGAAGAGGTCGTTGAAAGATATAAAGATAGGATGGATATTGTAGATGCGTCAAAGGATGTAGATACAGTAATTGAAGAATCTTATCAGATCGTGAAAGGATTACTAGATGATTAAGGAGTTGTTAGAAAAACAACAACCAATCGTTTATCGTGCACTGAAGAATGCGTGTGATACCAATCGTATTTCAAGTGCATATCTTTTTACTGGGCCTTATGGAACGCCAAAGTATGAAGCTGCCTTACTACTAGCGGAAAGTATTTTGTGTGAAGAAGAAGGTTCGTTAGCGTGTGAAGAATGTAATACATGTAGAAGAGTGAGAGAAGGTATCTATGCGGATATGATCATTCTTGATGGAAAAGAAGAAACGATATCGAAAGATAAAGTAGATGAGATCCAAGAAAGATTTTCTAAGACAGCGATAGAAAAGAATGGACAAAGGATCTACATCATCAAGAATGCTGAGAATGCGACGATTGCGGCACAGAATAGTATGTTGAAATTCTTAGAAGAACCAGGGGCTGGTGTTACAGCTATCCTAACTACTGATAACGTCAACAAGCTATTACCAACGATCATTTCTAGATGTACTGTATTACCATTCATGCCTAGAAGTGCACAAGATTACTATGAAGATCTAGTGAATGTTGGTGTCAAAGAAGATGATGCGTATTTTATGTCTAATATCGTAAAAGATATGAGCGATCTTAAGAATATGTATGACCAACAAGCAGAGAAGTGCACGACTTTATTTGAACATGCGTGTGGTATGTTGAAACAATACTTGAATTGTGAAGGTCTAAGAAGATCTGAATTGAGTGTTGATTGGGAAGTGAATTGGTGTTCAAAAGCGAAGGATGCGAGTACATCAAAGAAAGAGAATCTAATGATTCTTTCTGCCTTCTTTGATTTGATGTCATTGTTTTGTCATGATGTGATTTCAAAGAATCAACAAGGACCACAATGGTATCAACAAGCAGTACAAAACTATTTTGGAAAAGAGAAACAATGTGCGGAAATTCTTGAAATCGTTGTTCAAGAAAAAGACGCATGTAATAAATACAATGATTTGAATTTGGTTTTCTATCAAACATTGTATCTACTGGGAGGTGTGAAATGAGCACAAATGAAACAGTGACAGAAGAAAAATCTGTGAAATACCCTTACTCTGTAGTCGTTCGATTCAGAGGAGAAGGAAAGCCATATTCTTTTGGGGCATTTGATTCAGATTATCATTCAGAAGATTGGGTCGTTGTAGAAACACAACAAGGTCATGAAATTGGACAAGTTCAAGCAGATGCGTTGAGTGTTGAGAAGTATGGTCTTCGTATGCCTACAAAACCAGTCGTTCGTAAAGCGAATGAATATGATCATCGATCCTACCAAGAGAATCTAGAGCTAGAAACAGAAGCTTATGATATCTGTAATACAGAGATCCAAGATCTTGGATTAGAGATGAATCTATTGAGTGCACAATATACATTAGATCGTTCTAAGATCTTATTTGTATATCTTGCGGAACAAAGAGTAGACTTTAGAGAACTCTTAAAAAGATTAGGTTCTAAATTACATTGTAGAATCGAACTTCGTCAGATTGGTGAAAGAGATAAAGCCAAGATGGTTGGTGGTATTGGTATGTGTGGTATGGAATGTTGTTGTTCAAGATTTAAGTCACACTTCGATATCATTTCTATCAACATGGCTAAGAACCAATTGTTAGCTTTAAACATTGATAAGCTATCTGGTATGTGTGGAAAGCTAAAATGTTGTTTGAAGTATGAAGATGAAGACTATAAGTTGTTAACAGAAGGTCTACCTAAGGTTGGATCTCAAGTGGAATATGAAGGTGAGATCTATCGTCTTACAAATATGAATGTAATGAATAAGGAAGCGAAGTTAGAGAATCGTGAAACTGCGATCTTCATTACATTAGAAGATTTAAAAGAAAAGGGTATTCCTAGAAAGGGTGTCATCGTTAAGAAGAAACCGGAAGAAGAAGGAAAGAAAGTCAAGAAGACGATCATTCATCAGAATCGACCAGAAGGTGCACCAAAACATGTTAACTATGATCTACAAACACCTGAAGTAAAGAAGGAAGTTCGTACATTTGGTAAGAAGAAAGATAACAACAACCATAATGAACATCGCAACAATAACTTCAGAAACAATCATAGAAGACAAGAAACAAATACAGAAAACAAGAACATTACAGTTCGTACATTCGGGAAAAAGAAGAAAACTGGAGAAGATGCGTGAATCGACAAAAGTCATTTGAAAATGGAAGACCAACATTGTTTTTAGTTCCTACTCCAATTGGGAATCTAAATGAAATGAATCCACGTGCTATTGAAATCTTACAACAAGTAGATGTGATTGCTTGTGAAGATACAAGAACGAGTGGACAGCTTTTAAAGCACTTTGATATTCACAATCGTTTGATTGCGTATCATAACTTTAATGAAGAAAGCAGCGCAAAAGGAATCATGGAACTATTAGAAGATGGAAAAGATATTGCGCTCATTTCAGATGCTGGGTATCCACTCATCAATGATCCAGGGCAAAAGATCGTATCTATTGCGACAGAGGCAGGTTTCAATGTAGTTCCTATAAGTGGACCAAGTGCGTTTCTCAACGCATTAGTAGCTTCAGGACTAGTCGCACAACCATTTATCTTTATTGGTTTCTTACCACAATCTCATTCAGATCGAATCAAGAAATTAAAAGAATATCAAAACTATCCTATGACAATGATCTTCTACGAAGCACCTCATCGTATTGAGAAGTGTTTAAATGATTGTTTAGAAGTGTTTGGTGATCGAAAGATGACATTAGCGAGAGAACTTACAAAGATGCACGAAGAATTCTTGAGAGGTTCGATCAGTGAAGTATTAGATGTCATTGATGAAGTAAGAGGTGAGATGGTAATCGTAATGGATGGGAATCATGATGAACCATCTAAAGCTATTGATATGTCGGATGTCATCAAGATGGTCAATGAATCGATTGAAGCTGGCATGAGTACAAGAGATGCCATCAAAGATGTCGCTAGTAAGACAGGAATCAAGAAAAATAAGATCTATGATGCGGTCAATAATCAGTCTAGAAGCTAATATTTGTAGCGCTTCAAATAAATTCGTTGTATGATATTTTGTGATAAGGGGGTAATCCTATATGTTTGATAATGCAGAAATTGATAAGTTGATTATATTTGCGTTGTTAGGTATGGTTGCGGTATTGGGTATTGCGGTCATTGTCCTAGCTGTAAAGAAAAACACATATTATGTTGATGATAAGGGTGAGGAAATCAAGCCAGTATCTAAGAAGGAAGCAATGAAGAAGATGGCTCAACAACCAGCTGCTCCTGTAGCTCCTACACCAGTAGAACCAGTTACATTAGCTCCAAAAGTTGAAGAAGATCCATTTGAAAGTAAGCTTCAAGAATCTATGTCTGTAAAACCAGCGAATCCAAAGGGATTGAATCTTACAATTACGATCAATGGTCAAAAACAGGAAGTTTCTGTGAATGCTTTCCCAGCACTCATTGGACGTGATAGTAACTCTTGTGAAGTTCCAGTTACAGAACCAGCAGTTTCTAGAAAGCACGCTAGATTTACATTAGAAAACGGTACAGTTTATCTTGAAGATGTTTCTGAACATAATGGTACATTCATCAATGGTACAAAGCTTCCACCTCTAGGAAGAAGTAAAGTATCTGAAGGTGATAAGATCAATCTAGGTAGAGCTGAAATCATCGTCAACAAGATCGTATATTAATGAACAAAGGTCATAGATATCTATGACCTTTTATCATGGAAACTTATGGAATCCATTCATTATTTCAATTGTTTATTTGATGAATGAATGACATTCTATATATGAGGAGAACGAAAATGAAAAACTATTTAACATTAAATAACGGATATGAAATTCCACAATTAGGTTTTGGTACGATCCAACAATTTGAACAACAGATACAAGAAAACGTATCATTTGCGTTAAACAATGGTTACTCTTTGATAGATACTGCGAATCGCTATGGAAATGAAATGGATGTTGGAAAAGGATTAAAACTTTCTGGTCTAAAAAGAGAAGATTATTTCTTAGAAACAAAACTGGGTCCAACATTGTATGAGAATGATCAGGCAATTGACGATACATTAGAAAGATTAGGTGTTGATTATGTTGATGTGATGATCTTACACCATCCTGTAAATAATTACATCTATGCGTATAAGATGTTAGAAAAGGCATATAAAGAAGGTAAGATCAAAGCTATCGGTATCTCTAACTTTCAAGTAAACCAGATCCAAGAGATACTTGAAAAATGTGAGATCCCACCAATGATCATGCAGGTGGAATGTCATCCTTATTATCCTGCAGAACATGTGTATGAATTCTGTAAAGAACATCACATTCAACTTCAATCTTGGTATCCATTAGGACATGGAAATAGTGATCTATTAAATGATCCAGTTATTGTGGAGATTGCTAAAGCGCATAATAAATCAACAGTTCAAGTAATTCTAAGATGGCATATTCAAAAAGGTTTTGGATTAGTTCCTGGAAGTAAATCAAAAGAACATATTCTATCTAACGCTCAGATCTTTGATTTTGAATTAACAGAAGAAGAGATGAAGAAAATGGAAGGTTTGAATAAACATCAACCATTCTATGTCGTTACAGAAGAATCTTTACATCGTTTAGCCACAACGAAATGTGTATTCGAAAAATAACACTGGCAATATGCCAGTGTTTTTAGTTATTTCGATTGTATTGACTAAAGTGGAAAATGATTAAACCTAGTGCGTACCAGATCATTGTATAGATCCAGATCATCCATCCACCAGATAGGATATCAGGTATATAACAAATAACAATTAGAATCAAAGCGAAGGCTGGAAGAACTTTGCCACCAGGTGCTTGAAAGTTACCAGGTATGTGTGGGTGTTTCTTACGTGCGAAGTAAAGAGAGACGATATTGATCGTAATCGTAACAGTCGCAAAGAGTGCACCAAAACCTACGATAGTGTATGTGAATTCAGGGAAACAAGAAATAATGGCAGCTATTATCGCCACAACACATGTTGAAAAAACAGGTGTTCCATTTTTATCTGTTTTCGCAAAAGCGGATGGTAATAGCTTAGAGTGCGCTGCAGCTTGTATTGCGCGGCTTGTCAAAGCGAGAACGACCAACATCGTTGTAACCAAAGCTAATACCGCAGAGATGGAAACGACTTTTGGTAACCAAGCGTAATTGGATAATCGTGTATAACATGCTGCGTACAAAGGAATAAAACGCATAGAAGGATTGTCATTAAAGAATTGTGCAGGTAATAAACCAATTGTCGCAGAAATGATCAAAGTATAGATCAAAGCCACCAGGATCATCGCAATTAGTACTGCTTTTGGAACATTTTTATTTGGATCACGAACTTCAGAAACCATAAACGCAATCGCTACGATCGATCCATACCCAATCATCGCAGTCGGTACGGAAGCTAAAAAGCCAGTTGCGCCACCAGCACCTGATGTGAAGAATGGTGTTAGATTTTCAGGACTCCACTTTCCACTCATAAAAGCAGTAACGATATAGATCAACATTGTCGCAATCAAACTCCCGACAAGAATATTGTTTAGTTTTCCTGTTGAAGAGAATCGAATCAAATTCAACACAAGACAAAGAATAATAGAGATAATGGCTATAGGAATTTGAAGACTGCTATCTAAGCCAAACCCAGCACTAAGATATGTTCCAACATATACTGCCGCAAATGCGACAGCTACGATATTCGCATTGATATATCCCCAAGTAGAGATCCAGCCCCATAATGTACCGGTACTTCTTTTCTTTCCTAGCGCTTTCGCTGGGAACACAAACACGCCACCTGATCTAGGAAATATGGTAGCTAATTCCGCACATACTAATCCATAGATCAACATGATGACTGCCGCTATCAACCAAGAAACGATTGCGGAAGCACCTGCGTTATACATCGTTAATCCTGAAAGTGAAAAGATCGCACTTCCAAACATTCCTCCCGCAATGATCGTGATACAAGATAATAATCCAATTCCTTTTTTGTCATCCATAAACGATACGTAAATCCTTTCTATTAATAATCTTATAAAAAAGTGTAAATGATTTGGATGTTTGATTCAATAAAGTTAAAATATTATTTAAGCGTTGGAGGAAACTTATGGAAAACAATCAAGTAATGAATGGATTTAGAATCATCAATGTTCATCAAGTACCAGATGTGAAAGGTACATTGTATGAAATGGTTCATGAAAAGACAGGCGCAAAGCTTGCTTGGTTAGATAGAGAAGATGATAATAAGACATTTTCTATCGCATTTAAAACGATTCCAGAAAATGATACGGGTGTATTTCATATCCTAGAACATTCTGTATTGAATGGATCTCAGAAATATCCTGTAAGAGAACCATTTGTGGAATTATTGAAAGGAAGTCTACAGACATTCTTGAATGCTTTTACTTATCCTGATAAGACAATGTATCCAGTTTCTTCTAGAAATGATAAAGACTTTATGAATTTGATGTCTGTATACATGGATGCGGTATTCCATCCAGCTATCTATACTAATCCAAATATCTTCTACCAAGAAGGATGGCATTATGAAATTCGTAAGGAAGAAGATACACCAGTATACAAAGGTGTTGTCTTAAATGAAATGAAGGGTGCTTTCTCTTCTGTTGATGAAGTGATCATCAATGAATTAAATAGAATATTATTCCCAGATAATTGTTATAAATATGTATCTGGTGGTGATCCTGAATATATTACAGACTTATCCTATGAGAAGTTTATTGAAACGCATCAGAAGTTCTATCATCCTAGTAACGCAAGAGTATTCTTAGATGGTAGCTTAGATATTGAGGCAGTCACAAAGTTTATCAATGAAGAGTATTTCTCTCATTATGAGAAAGAAGATATGAGTTTTGTGATTCCTATGCAGGAAGAAAAAGAGGCAGAACATCATACAGTGACTTATGAATTGTCAGAAGAAGAAAGTGAAGAACATAGAACACAGATTGCGTTAGCTAGAGTCGTTTCTTCTTTTGATCAACCAGTAAAGAATCTAGCTTGGGGCGTACTATCTACGATCTTAGTATCTTCCAATGAATCCGAACTAAAGAAAGTCATTCTAGATAATGAATTAGGAGAAGATGTAGAACTAGATATCTATGATGGTATCCAACAACCATGGATCGTACTATGTGTACGTAATACAGATGAAGATAAGTATGATGAAGTCGTTAAGAAGATCAAAGAATGTGCTTCTACATTAATTGAAAAAGGATTGGATCATGAAGCTATCCAAGCGACTTTAAACCAGATGGAATTCAAGTATCGTGAAAAACATGAACCTGCAGGTGTCATGTTCGCTCAACGTGCACTAGAGACTTGGTTGTACGATGGAGATATTACACAAGGTTTCTCATTAGGTTCTGTGTTTGAAGAACTAAGAAAGAAAGTAGATGAAGGTTATTTTGAAGAATTGATGAAGGAATTCTTCTTGTCTGATCACTTATCATCAGTTGTTGCGGTTCCATCTAAAAAGTTGGGTGAAGAACGTATCCAACACGAACAAGAAAAACTATTAAACGCTAAACAGTCTTGGGGAAGTGATATCAAGAAGTATATCGCTATCAATGAGAAACTAGATACGTGGCAAGCTACACCAGATACGGAAGAACAATTAAATACATTACCTCAGTTAACATTAGAAGATATCTCAGATAAACCTATTGAATATCCATATGAAGTAGTTAGAGAAAATGGAGTCGATGTCATTCTACATCCACAAGAAGATACAGGTATCGTATACATGAACTTCTACTTCAATCTAGCTGGTATTACAGTAAAGGATCTATCTTCCTTAGGTTTATTTGTATCTTTACTAACAAACCTACCTACAAAGAATAAGACGGTGGAACAGATCCAAAGTGCGATTCGTAAAGACTTAGGTGGATTAGCGTTTGGACTAGATTGTTATTCAGAATCTCATAATCGTGAAACTTGTATTCCACATTTGGTCGCAACAGCTTCTTGTTTGAAACAAAACACAAAACAAGCTATTTCATTAATATTAGAAATTGCGAAAGAAACAGTGTTCGAATCAGATAAGATCTTACCAATCTTGAAACAAGAAAATGAAGCGTTTAGACAAGGTGTCGTAGCTTCAGGACAAAGCTATGCGATGAAGAGATGTGCAGCACATAACAGTTCTGAAGGTGTATTCCGTGAATATGTTGGTGGATATGAATCTGGAATCTTTGATAAAGATCTAGAAAAGAACTTTAATGAGAAGATTGGACAATTCATCAATGATTGTCAGTTATATCAAGAAATCTTATTCTCAAAAGCACGTTGTACAGCTTCTATCACAGGTAAAGAAAACTTAGATGTTGTGAAAGAATTTGTGGATGGATTGAATACGGTAGATGCGATACCTGCGAAGGTACATTATCCACTCTTAACAGAAAAGAAAGAATTCATTCAGATCACAGGTGGTGTATCTTATAGCGCAATCAATCAGAATATTGAAGAGCTAGGAGAAAGATTCTCTGCGAAGTTGAATGTTCTATCTCACTTATTGACTTATGACTATCTATGGAATGAAGTAAGAGTCAAAGGTGGTGCGTACGGTACGGGATTTTTGGTGAATGGAAATGGTAATGTTGGTGCGTATTCCTATCGTGATCCAGATGTAAAGAATTCTTTACAAGCATTCCAAAATATCTATCAAAGAGTAGAAGAAATGAAGGGCAGTGAAGAAGATCTAACGCAGATGATCGTTGGTACGATTGCCTCTAGTGAACCTTTATTATCTTCACTTGGAAAAGTGAGAGTAGCGGATCGTTTCTATTTCACTTCTGTTTCTTATGAAAGAAGACAAGAGAATCGTAATAAGATCTTACATACAACTGCGCAGGAATTAGGTGCGTATTCAGAAATCTTAAAACACGCAATGGAAGTAGCTTCTATTTGTGTTGTAGGAAATGAAGAAACTTACGAACAATTAAAAGAAGAAGGTTTCGTTAAATTAGAAACAATATAAGAAAGGGAATTATGGGGAAGAAGAAATTCGAATCAAAAACAGAATTGGTTTTGTTCTTTCTGAGGGGTTCAAAGAAATATTTCGCATTTGGAATATTCTTTGCGTGCATGGTATCTCTTTTTGATATGATCAATCCAAAGATCATCTCTTATACAGTAGATTCTATCTTAGGAGATGATACTTCAGCTTTACCTACGTTTGTAGAGAATATCATCAACAGTATAGGTGGAATTGAATTTGTGAAAGCGAATCTTTGGATCATTGCGTTGAGTGTTATTTGTGTAGCTGCTCTTGGTGCACTATGTAGATTCTTGTTTAATCTATTAAACACAAAAGGTGCAGAGAAACTTGTTCATACGATGCGTAATGACTTGTTTGACCATATCTTACATTTACCATTCTCATGGCATTCAGAAAACCAAACAGGAGATATCATTCAAAGATGTACTTCTGATGTTGAACAAATCAAAATATTCTTATCAGAACAATTAACAGTGTTATTTCGCTTTATCATTTTGATCATATTAGCTGTCTATTTCATGATAACGATCAATGTGAAATTAACACTTGTTGCGGCAATGTTTATTCCAATCATTATTGGATATTCTTTATTCTTTCACAAAGGTATTGGGGAATCTTTTGAGAAAGTAGATATTGAAGAAGGTAAGCTATCTTCCATCGCACAGGAAAACTTAACAGGTGTTAGAGTCGTACGTGCGTTTGGTAGAGAATCTTACGAAAGAGAAAGATTTGAAAAACAGAATGATTACTATACATCTATGTGGGTACATTTAATGAATCTATTAGCTGCGTTCTGGTCATCATCTGATCTATTCTCTTATCTACAGATCATGTGCGTATTAACATATGGCGCTGTATTAACAGTTCGTGGAGAAATGAGTGCTGGTGACTATATCGCATTTAATTCATACGCAAGTATGTTGATGTGGCCAATTCGACAGTTAGGTAGAGTCATCGCTAATTTGTCTAAAGCTGGTATCTCAATTGATCGTTTACTTTATATCATGAACAGTGAAGAAGAAACAGATCGAGAAGATGCGAAAGATGTAGACATGCATCAAGATATTGTCTTTGATCATGTATCTTTTAAATATGACAATGGCACTTCAGAAATCTTAGATGATATTTCTTTTGAAGTTAAAGCAGGAACGACAGTTGGTATTCTTGGTGGAACAGGTTCTGGTAAGAGTACATTGATGTATTTATTAGATCGTTTATATGATATCAAAGATGGAAATGGATCGATTACGATTGGTGGAGTAGATGTAAGAGATATCAAGTCTGAATGTTTAAGAACAAATATTGGTATGGTACTTCAAGAACCATATCTATTCTCTAGAACATTAGAAGAAAACATCGCCATCGCATTACCTGAAATGGACCGAGAAGAAGTAAGACATGCCGCAAAGGTAGCTTCTTTAGATAGAGCTATTGAACATTTCCAAGATGGATATAACACATATGTTGGTGAAAGAGGTGTAACTCTTTCAGGTGGTCAGAAACAAAGAACTGCGATTGCGCAGATGTTGATTTCTAAACCTCCTATCATGGTGTTTGATGATTCTTTGAGTGCAGTAGATGCTGAGACAGATGCTAAGATCCGTAAGGCATTAAAAGAAAATGTTGGGGATTCTACAGTCATATTGATTGCGCAAAGAATTACGACATTGATGAATGCGGATCTGATTATCGTCATGGATAATGGAAGAATCATAGAAAAAGGAAACCATGATCAATTGTTAGAACAGAATGGTATCTACAAACAAATCTATGATCTACAAAGCAGGAATGCTTCGGAGGTTTCAGAATGAGTGAAAATAAGAATGTGAAATTGAAATTCTTTGGAATTCCTAAGTTACTTCCATTTGTGAAACCTTATCGTAAGATCATGTTATCGATGATCATCATGGGTGCTTTGTCATCTTTGATTGATTCTATCTATCCATTATTTAATCAATATGCGTTAAATCACTTTGTTGCGTTAAAGACAACGGATACGATCGTTCCGTTTGTGATAGCGTACTTAGTGATCTTAGTTCTATTTGTTATTTTGAACTACATTAGTACATCCTATGCAGGAAAGGTTGAAATGAGCGTGAATCGAGATCTAAGAAACGCATCATTCAATCACCTACAAGAATTATCCTTTGCGTACTTTAACCAAAACAATGTTGGTTATATTCACGCTCGTGTTATGAGTGATACGGGCAGAATTGGACAGTTGGTATCTTGGGATATGATGGATGTTGTTTGGCAAGGTTCTTACTTGATCTTTATCATCATTAATATGGCAATCATTAACTTGAGATTGGCTTTGTATATCATGATGATCATTCCTATCGCTATCATCTTGATCGTATTCTTCCAAAAAGAATTGGTTGCGTTAAATCGTAAGATCAGAGAAATCAACTCTAAGATCACTTCTAACTTTAATGAAGGAATTACTGGTGCGAAATCAATCAAGACATTAGTTGTAGAGAATCGAATTAATTCTGATTTTGATAGAGATACACAAGAAATGGAAAATACATCTGTAAGAGCTGGTAGATATTCTGCGGCATTTACATCACTAGTTACGATGTTATCCTCTATCACTTTATCTATCGTGTTATGGAAGGGTGGTATGATCAATCAAGAAGGTGTGATCCTTATTGGTACATTATCAGTCTTCATGTCATATGCCTTAAGTATGTTGGAACCTATCCAAAGTATTGTTGGTACTATCGCAAGATTGATTGCCATCCAAGTGAACATTGAACGTTTCACAACATTATTAGAAACAGAATCAGATGTTGCGGATAGTAAAGAAGTCATTGAAAAGTATGGTGATACGTTCCATCCAAAGAAAGAAAACTGGGAACCCCTACATGGTGACGTTGAGTTTAAAGATGTATCTTTCAAATATCCAGATGGAAATGAAATGGTATTGGAACACTTTGATCTAGTTGTTCCTCAAGGTACGAATGTCGCAATCGTAGGTGAAACAGGTGCAGGTAAATCAACACTTGTTAACTTGGTATGTAGATTCTTTGAACCTACAGAAGGACAAGTATTGATTGATGGAAGAGACGCAAGAGAAAGATCACAATTGTGGTTACATTCCAACATTGGCTATGTACTTCAAACGCCGCATCTATTCTCTGGTACTGTTAGAGATAATCTGAGATACGGAAATCCAAACGCAACAGATGATGATATCTGGAAAGCGTTAAAGCTAGTTAATGCGGAATTTGTCATCGATAAGATGGATAAAGGATTGGACTCACAAGTAGGTGAAGGTGGAGATATGTTATCGACAGGTGAGAAACAATTGATTTCTTTCGCTAGAGCGATACTTGCGGATCCTAGGATTCTTGTGTTGGATGAAGCGACAGCTTCTATTGATACACTTACAGAAAAGGCAATCCAAGATGCGATATTTACAGTCATCAAAGGGAGAACTTCCTTTGTGATCGCACATCGTTTATCTACGATCGTAGATGCGGATGTGATCTTGGTAGTCAAAGATGGAAAGATCATTGAAAGAGGTAAACATAAAGAATTAATGAGTAAACGTGGTTACTACTATGATCTCTACACAAGACAATATGAAGAAATGGTAACAAATATCGTTTCAGAAAAGGCTTAAAGACAGAATAAAATTTCTGTCTTTTTTTTGGAATTTCAAAAAAATCTGTGAATAGTATAAGTGAAAGGTGGTGAAATGAATACGAACATTGAGGCGGTACAAAAATTTAGGTATAATTTTGGTATGGAAAGTGAGGGTACATTCATGCCAGTTATCAAGTCAAGCGCAGATCTACGTAATAAGTACAATGAAATCTCAACATTTTGTCACAATTACTCAGAACCTGTATTTATTACAAAAAACGGAAAAGGTGACCTTGCGGTAATGAGTATTGAAGTGTATGAGGAACTCACAAGTCGTTTTGAGTTATACACGAAACTCAAAGAAGGAATGGATGATGTAGCTTCAGGAAATACACATTCATTTTCTGAGGCAATGGAAACGATTCGTAATAGTCGAAAAAGATGAGCTATAAAATAAAATTATCTCTTATCGCAGAACACGATATTATTCAAGCATTAGATTATGTTGAATTTATTCTTAAGAATCCAAAAGCAGCGGATAAACTAATGGAGGAAATTGAAAACCAAATTCATTCATTAACAGATTTTCCACGAAGATATGCTTTTGTTAATGAACCAGTATTATCTAATTGGGGCATACATTTCATGTTGATCGATCATTATTTGTTGTTTTTTACGATTGATGAAGAGAAAGTGAACATTCTTCGTTTTCTCCATGAAAAAAGTAATTGGTCATATATTCTTGTTAAGGAAAAGAATGGGATGAAATAAGATTTGATATTAATACCTAAATGAAAGGCAGAATAAAATTTCTGTCTTTTTTTTGGAATTTCAAAAAAATCTGTGAATAGTATAAGTGAAAGGAGAGGAAGGTTGTGCGTTGTGGTGTGGCTTAATCTGGTGTAAAATATAGCCACAGAAGAAGGTGCCTATATGCAAATAATACCAATGAGAGAGTTAAAAAATACTGTAGAAATAGAAAAAAGATGTTCAAAAGATGAACCTGTTTTTGTTACAAAAAATGGTTATGGTAGTTTGGTTGTTATGAGTGTTGATTACTTTGAAAAAACAATGAGAATGGCATATGAAGCGCAATTAATCAATCAAGGATTAGAAGATCTAAAGAATGGTAGAGTGATTGATGGCGAAGAAATGATGAAACAACTGAAAGAGAAGTATGGAAAATAAAAAATCTAAGAGTAATTCTCTTAGATTTTTATGAATTCATTATTATGGAATGAATAGGCATAGGCAGTAATCGTTGTATTTGGATACATGATCTGTAATGCCTTTTTGTATGTGTTCAATTGAGAAGAATATCGATCTTTGATTTCTTCTGGTGTAGCGTTATCTGTTTTGTAGTCTACAAGAATGATTTCAGAATCACCAATTGCCACAAAGTCCATTGTACCAGTGATACGTTCCTTGTTTTGATCGACATAGAATGGGAATTCTTTATAGATCGTCATCTGTAGAGCTTTTTGATAGATATCGCTTTGAGAGAACGCTAGGATCTTTTCTTTATCTGATTTTCTTAAATCAAAGGAAGATAAGTCATCTAATGTCCAAGTTCTATTTGGTAATGCTTCCATTGTTTCGTGCATTCTTGTACCGTATCTACTTCCCGCAATGACACTTGTTTCATCTAATGGAGGTAATTCTTTAACTTCCGTAGAAGAAGGAGTATACAAGCTTGAAAACATTGTTGGTTGAACAGATAGACTTGGTAATTCAGAAACGTAATTCTTAGGAAGTGGCTGCTGTTTTTCAACATCCATTTCTTCGATTTCCACCATCTTAAAGAATGGATCATCTTTCATTGCGTTATAGATCAAGGATGTCATTCCACCTCTTTGAGATAGAAGGGTTAGATCGATGTCTTGTTCGAGAATATCTTTCTTAGCAGAATCCACAATAAACATTCTCTTTTCCGCACGTGTAATAGCGACATACAACAAACGAATAAATTCTTCGATATCTTCTAAATTAGAATGATATTCAACAGCCATTCTTTGGATCGTAGGACGTTTTGCGCGGTATGGCATTGTGAGATGTGTGATACCTAGTTTCAAAACATCATCGATCATGACTTGGTTTGAAGTGTCTTTGAATTGGTTCGCTGAAGTGCTCCATAGGAATACATTTTTATACTGTAGACCTTTGGATTGATGGATCGTTGTGACAGTGATGGCATCATCATCTTTTCCTTTAGAAACAGCTTCAGAGGATTTTTCTTCTTCACTTGCTTCCATGGTATCTAAGAAATCTTGTAAGGAAGGAATCTTAGAGTTAGTTACCATTTCAAAAAGATAGTCAAAGTTTGCTTTTTGAGAATCATTTAAACGGTTATAGAAATCATGACGAATACTGATTTGTGATAAAAGATCAATGACTCCATGATATTCCGCAATCCAACGTAAATCATATAATTCATCTAAGATCTCTGGGTGTTTTTCTTTCACGCCTTTATAGATAGAACCGTAATTGATCTTTAATGATGCGAGATCGTTATCTGTAAAATTGTAGAAATTAGAAGTAAGCACAGATACCAAAGCGATAGGATCTGAAGGATCTTTTATCGCACGTATCATCGCAAGGATCGTTTGACAAAGATCAGATTGATAGAAGCCTTCTCTAGCGTCAATGATATAAGGAATGTTATAAACATCAAACGCAGAACGAATGACAGCTTTATCCGCATGTGATCGAACTAGGATACAGAAATCCTTGTAGTTTAATGAAGGATCTTCTTTTTTCATCGTTAGGATCTTCTTTGTGATCCAGAAAGCTTTTTGTTGTTTTCCAGAAAGGGATTCTTCTCCATCTTTTTCTTCTGTGTTTTTATCTAAGTGGATCAATGCGAACTCTACAGGAACTGTTGATTCTTGTTGTCTATCAGCTCCAATAGAAACGGTATCTAATTCGCTGTAAGAATCCTGACATCCATCAACGTTCATGATCTTTTGGAATAGATGATTTGAGAACTCTACAATAGAATTCATCGAACGGAAGTTATGTCTTAATGTAATCTGGATCGTTTCAGGATCATTCATTAAGTTTCTCATTAAAGATGGTTTGGCTTGACGGAAACGATAGATTGATTGTTTAACATCACCTACTCTAAATACATTGTGACCATTTGAAATCATATCAATGATTGCGTTTTGTAGGTCAGAAGTATCTTGGAATTCATCTACCATGATCTCATCAAATGAATCTTGTAGGATCTTAGAAACAGTACCATTATTCGCAACAAGGATGTTGTATGCGTATCTTTCCATGTCAGAGAAATCCATGACACCTTCATTTTGTTTTTCTTGAATGAATAAATTCCAAGAACGTTCTGATAGTTCAACTAAAGTAGTTGTGAGATCTGTTAGATCGTTATGGTCTTGGATCAGTTGTTTCTCATCATAGTTTTCTTTGAGAAGAGCAGTGATAGAGGTATCTTGTTTTTTACGGATATCAGAATAAGCTACGTTTTTCGTGCTGGCAGTAGTCGTAGATAAAGCTAATGACTCTAAAGCGTTGGAGTATAGTCCATACTTTTGTTCACTGACTGCGTTGAGACAATTCTCGATACAAACATCACGTTGATCAATTGTACTTAAATCAACTTTTTCATCAGCACATCTTCTCATCTGTTCTGAATATTTCAACAACAAGCTTAACTTTAAAGAAAGCCTAGAAAAGAACGCATCTAATGTTTCTTTTGGTAAGTCTGAAAGATGATTGATATGTTGATAGGAATCTTTCGCTTGTTGATACCAAAGAGAAGGATCGATCGTACTTTGTGCGTGTGAGTTGATCGCATTGATCGTATTTTCTAAAGAAGCGTAATCTTCTGAACGTGGAGAGAAATAATTCAAAAGTTCATAAGCTTTGGATTCATCTTTTTGAATCAATTCTTCTAACGCAGTTGTATAAGCTGCGTTTTTGTAGAGTGTTACACTACCTTGAGATAAGATCGTTTGTGCAGTCGCTGGATCTAGTCCAATGACAGAATAGTATTTCTTAATGATCGTTAAACAGTAAGAGTCGATCGTAGTGATGTTGGCTGCTTCTAATTCAATCAATTGTTTTGTTAACCATTCTTTTTCACTTGGATCAGTTTCTTCATTGAATGCGTTATGTAATTCTGAAGCTAAACGTTTCTTCATTTCAGAAGCTGCAGCGGCAGTGAATGTCATGGCTAAGATTCGAGATACACGTACATGATCTTGTACGACACGTTTCTTTAAACGTTGAACGAGTACACCTGTTTTACCAGCACCAGCAGAGGCAGAAACCAATACATTTTTTCCTAATGCTTGGACAGCTTGATTTTGTTGTTCATCTAAACGCATTGTTATTCTTCCTCCTTATCTTTTATAAATGAATGGCTCTTTTTCTTTTCTCCATGGAATCTACAAATACTCTTGTAGTTACAGAATGCACATGCTTCTTCTATAGGTGATAATTCAATTTCACCATTTGTGACGTGTTCATAGAAGTAGTCATAGATCGTTAAGATCCATTGTTCAACGGAATCATAGTCAGGTTGTTGTTTTCCTTTTTTGATGTGTGTGCCAGAGTCATCCATTTCTGTTGAACGATCTGTAAATGTCCAACCACTTAATCTACGTTCATTGAACATTCTTGTTTGTTCAGCTTCTTCGCTCCAATCCGTTTCTGTGATGGATCCTTCGTTCTTCTTTGTTGGTTTTGAGGCTTTCTTCGCAATAACATCGTACTTTTCTTCTTTTAGTGAGAAGTAGTAAGCACCTGCAGGTTGAGCTTGGAATAGCTTTTTGGCAATCATCAAATAAGACAACAATTGTAGTTGTGTTCCTGCCTTCACTTTTCCAACACTTAATGATTTTTGAGATGACTTGAAATCAATGATACGTATCATTTCATCATTGTATTTATCTAAACGATCAATGATTCCGTTTAGATGTACATGTTCTGTGATATCTTCACTAAATTGGTATTCTACTTCAGATGGTACAAAGGAAGTATTGTTTTCAAAATCCTTTAAGAATGAACAAGCTAATAAGACACCTTGTACGATCCTACGTTTTGTGATCTTGTTGAAAGAGGTGAGTGTAGGATGTAAAACATCCAATGTTTGGAAAGCTGGATCTAAGTAATCAAGAACTTGTTGTTCTGTGATATCAGCGTATTTTTTACCATTATCACGAACACCATCTTCGAATACTTTGTGTTGGATCGTACCAATACTTCTCGCATCTAAGGCAGGTGATTCTTTCTTACGGATCTTTAGACCTGATTGGATGAAGTAAGAATATGGACAGTTAAAATAACGTTCAATGGTTGAAACGGATCCTGTGATCATTCCGTCGTTTAAGAACAATTGTTTTGAAAGTTCTGGATCTAATGTATGTTCTTTTAGCTTTTCTGGTTCTAAAGAAACAAGATCCCATTTTGTTTGTGGTAAATGATATTTATTTTCAATATCGAAAGCTAATTGGATTTCTCTACCTTGATAATCATTTGTATAAGTAGAATAGATCAGTTGGTTTGTAGAACTATTTTCTACCCAAGATAGTTGTTCCATATACATGTTGTAACGTGTGTCTTGATGAGGATATTGATCCACTTTCTCTACATATGTTTCATCAAATAATCCAGTACACTTAGGAACGCCAGGATAGTTGGTTCCATTGACGGATACGACATACGTAACTTCTTTTGGTTGAACAGGATGTGTGAGATCAGTGATCGTACAGAAGTCTGATTCTAATACTTGTTCAGAAGCTTTGAAATTCTCTAAAGCACGGGCTAAGAATAAGGCATCTTCATTTGTTGAGATGTAAGGCTCACATTCAATGATCGTTCTACGGATTTCAATGCCTGAAGTTAATTCTGTCTTATCTTTGAGATAAGGTGATTTTCGAATGATTGAAAAAGCTTTAAAGAGAAGATCTTTTGGATCTGTTGAAGATAAAAGAGAATCTAAGTCTTCTTGAATGGATTCATAGTATTCTTTCGCCTTTGTATAGATATCAATATATTGTTTTGTTTCTCTTTCAAAGATATCTTCAGAAAGATGTCCATTGATATCTTTAGGTAATGAAGTATCTATTAAAGTATTATCAAAGAAAGAATATGTTTCTGAATCAATTGGATATTCAAATGCATTTTCTCTAAATGCTTTGAGGAGGGAAGTTCTATCTTTGTTGATACCTAAAGCTACCAACGTCTTAAAGATAGCTGGTAAGTGTAAAGGTTTGGAAGAACGTAGAGAAGAGAAAGGAATGTTGTATCTTTCAAATACAGATTCATATAAAGGAAGAGAAGTCGAAGAAGAAAGAATGACATTACATGGTGTATTTCTTTGACAAATATCTTGCGCAATGGCTTCAGCTTCACATCTTGCGTTGAGTGCGTATTTGATTTCTACATTAGGTGTATTCTTTGGATAAAGATCAATTGGTGAGGAAGAAGATAATCGTTTGAAAAGATCATAATGATATGCATCTGATATAAATTGATAATGATAAGTAATATCAGAAGAAGTGTTATGGATGATTTCTTCTTTCTTTTCAATATTCTTCTTTTCAGCGAAATCTAAAGATAACGCAATCTCCATGATCCTTTTCAACTCTTCTTCATTTGCGTTTGTTTCTGGTAGATCACTACTTGTGATCTGATAAAGAATACAATCTTTCGCAAAAGATAAGATTTCTTGAATGAACGCAGGAAAAGAGAACATTGCCTGATAAATAGGAAAGTGTTCTGCTTGTTTGTTGAGTAAAGAAGATAACTGCATAGATAAAACAGTCACATCATCCTTTTCTTCTTTGAGTAATGTGTTGAGAGTTAATACTTGTACGTTTTTTACGATACCATTGTTTTGTGAGGCAATCTCTCTCAGGATCGCATCTTTTTGGTCAATACTTGCGATTATTGTTTTCATATATCTATTTTACTATGAAAATGTAATTTACCTTGTACCAAAAACGGTACAGCTAAAATAAAAGTTTGTTTTAGACTATTATGATATAATTTTAACTACTTAAAGGAGTATTACATCTACTATGAGAAGAGGAAATAACAGTTGGTGGATATGGGTCATATTATTCTTATTTATGGGTGGAGGACTAGGCTTTCTTTTACCTCTATTTTTGATCGTTGCGGTCGTTGGGGCAATTGCGGCTGCTTCTGTTTCAACATATAGAAATCAAGACACTTCCCAAAACAACAGCCGTTTTACTACATATAAAAGAACAGGTCACTATCAAAGAGCTGAATCTGATTCTAGTAAGCTAGCGAAGATCAATATGTATTTAAGAAAGTATTTTCGTACAAGAAATAGTGTTACTGTCGTAGATAATATTGAACTACGTTTAAGAGAAGAAAAGTTTGCGTCTTTAGCTTCATTAGATGTTTATCGTAATAATTCTTTGATCTGTTCATTTAATGATTATCAAAGAAGATATCCTGAATCTTATAAACAAGTCATTGAAGATCTATTAAGACTTTCCAATAACGCTCCTATAGAAGATGATGTGATTGATGCGGAAGTCGTTGAGAATCCTCAACAACAAGCACAACCTCAACAAACAAAGAGTAAAGATTCTCAATACTACATTGATGAAATCAATGGATTAAACAATGATATTCCAGATGAAGAGATTTCAAATGGTTTATATGAAACTTGTTCTTTATTAAAACAGATCCAAACATTAGAGGAGAAATTTCCTAACTCTAAAGATAAGTTAAAGAAGTTATATGAATACTATCTTCCTATCTTAACGAAGATCTTAAAACAATATCGTAACTTACAATATGCGAAGACAGATCCTTCTTATCAAGATACAAAGGATAAATTGACACGTACGATCCATCTGATCAATGATGCGATGACAAAGATCATTTCTTCTATGACAGATGAAGACTTTATTAATCTATCTGCGGATATTTCTACTTTAGAAGCAGTTTTAAAGAAAGATGGTCTTACACAAGAAGGTACGATGTCATCTTCAAAAGGTAATGGAGAATAAGTATGAATGACCGTAATGATGAAAAGAATCGTCTTTGGAACGAAGTATTCTCAAAGAAAAGAACATACGAAGAATCAGATGATTCAAATATTGAATTAACAACGGAAGCTCCAAAAAAAGAGGAGAAATTATCTACAACAGACGCAATTCTAAAATCCGCTGATAAAGCGATGCAGGAATTGAGTAAGATCTTGAATAAACAAAAAGATGAATTGAACCAAATGCATGAAGAAATTACATCGACACCTACAAAGGAAGATGTAGATATTGATGCGTTGGAAAAAGAAATCAAACAAGATTATGGTGTAGAAGAAACAGTAAAGGATTTTGATTCCGCAAAAGTATTTCAAGAAATCGAATCCAATGTAGATAAGACAGTTCTAGGACAAGAAGAAGCTGTTAAGAAGTTATGTGTTGCGTTCCGTAGACCTTTTGTCATGGGAGAAAATGAGAATGGTGTAAAGAATGTCATTCTCGTTCATGGACCACATGGTTCTGGAAAACACGCATCTATCAGTCAAATCACAAAAGAACTTAAACAAAGAAAGATCTTTAGTAGTGATGAAGTATATACAATGGATATGTCTCGTTATACTTCTGCTTCTCAAGAACAGATCTTCCTACAAGATCTTTATGAAGCTTTGAATGGAACAGGTTCTGTTATTTGTTTTGAGAACTTTGAATCTTCCTTTGCGTCATTTTTAAGAATGATATCTTCCTTGGTTACAGATGGTAAAGTCGTACTAAATAAGAGATACGTCTTATCGAAGGGAGTCCTAGTGGAAGCACAGACTGGACTTGTAAAGGACGCAATTGATTCTTTAAGTGTAAACAATAAATATCTTGTCTTTATCACAAGTGGAAAAGTATCTGGTGTACAAGATGCCTTTGGTGCTGATTTCATGTATCACGTATTAGATGATATTACATTTGTATCTTTAGATGATGAGGCAAGTAGTTCCATCATCATTCAAAACACAAATAACTTTATAGAGAAATGTAAGAATCAACTACATGTGAATGTCAGTGTAGATGAAAGTATACGTAGTTGGGTACATACACATTTTGATAAGACATTAGGTGCAGATTCTATCCAATCGATCTTCTATGATTTCTATGTTTCTTTATCTGCGTTTGTATTGAATGAGAATCTAGGTAGTAATGAAGAGATCCAATTGAATGTACAAGATACTATTCCTTATGCGTTCTATAAAGAAACTTCTGTACAACTATCTAGAGAAAAGAATTCTGTAGAAGAAGTAGAGGCAGTCAATAAAGAACTCAATGAAATCGTAGGTCTAGATACTGTCAAGAAATACATCCATTCCTTACAAGCACATATCTCTCTACAAGAGAAGAGAAAACAACAAGGTATGAAGAGTGCTTCTGTATCCATGCATATGATCTTTACTGGAAACCCTGGTACTGGTAAGACTACGATCGCTAGATTGTTAGCTAGATACTTAAAGGCAATTGGTGTATTGAGTGAAGGTCAACTTGTGGAAGTAACAAGAGCGGATCTTGTCGCACAATACGTAGGACAAACAGCTCCATTAACGATGTCTGTCATCAAGAGTGCATTGGGTGGTGTGTTGTTTATCGATGAAGCGTATTCGTTATATCGTGGAAAAGATGATTCCTTTGGATTAGAAGCTATCGATACGCTTGTGAAAGCGATGGAAGATAATCGAGATAACTTGATCGTTGTGTTAGCTGGATACAAGAAAGAAATGACAACATTCTTAGAAGCTAACTCAGGATTGAAATCTAGATTCCCAAATATTATCAACTTTGAAGATTACACGGGAGAACAACTTTATCAGATTGCCAATATTCAAGCGAAGTCAAAAGGCTATGAAATTGAAGAAAGCGCAAAGGATGCGTTAGTGAAGTACTTTAATGAAGTACAATCCATCAACGCAGAGGAAGCTGGTAATGGTAGATTAGCTAGAAACTTGATTGAAGAAGCTATCTTAAAACAAGCAGAAAGAGTTGCGGATACAACAGATACAAAAGAAATGACAATGTTGAAAGAAGAAGACTTTGATCTAACGGTCAAAGTAAAACCAAAAGAAACACAAGAGGATTCATCATTATCAGATCTTATGAATATGATCAAGAAATAAAACTCCATCCACTATATGGGTGGAGTTTTCATATTTTCGCATAAATAAAGAATATCTTTCTATAAGAGATGACTTCTTAATGGTATAATACTTGAGACTGAGGTTTAACTGTATGAAGAAATTTGTTCCTTTATTTTTATCAACATTATTAGCATTCACAAGTATGAATGTTTCCTTTATATATGCGGAAGGTGATGAAGATAATGGTGAAGAAGTTGAAATATCTGAAGAATCTGAAGAAAAGCCAGTAGAGAATAGTGGTTTTAGAATTCTATTCACAAGTGATCTACAAGACCATATCCTTTCTAGTAAAGTAGAAGATGGTGATGAGACCAAGACAGTGGGTGGATACGCTAGACTTGCGAATGCCATTAGTATGAATCGTACAGACAATACGGTCGTAATTGATGGTGGTAACTTTTCTACAGGAACATCTTTTAGTTCTTTAAATACAACGAACGCTCCAGACTTAACGTTATTAGCTTCTATGGGATATGATGCGATAGCTTTAGGGGATGAAGAGTTTAATTTTGGAACGCAATCTTTATCTGACATGATCAACGTATCTGAAAATACACCTACTGTATTAACAGGTAATTTGACATATAACGATACAGATGCAGGGAAGTCATTAAAGACAGTTCTTTCCACAAAAGGTGCATCTTCATATAAGATCGTTGAAAAGGGTGGAAACAAGATTGGTATCTTCTCTGTAATCGATGAAGATCTAATGAGTAATGATGATGTATCTTTAAGTAAAGCGAAGGATACAGCGAATGATATCGTAGCTTCTTTACAGGAAGAAGGTGCTGACTATATCATTGCGATCGCACATGGTGGTAGTGAATTCGCACATGATATCGCAAAAGGTGTAGATGGAATCAATACAGTCATTGCCTCTTGTGATGTGAAAGAAAATGATGAAGTACAAACAGAGGGTGAAGTAAATATTGTTTCTTGTGGTACAAATGGACAATATCTTGGAGTTATCGATGTTGATTCAGATGATCTTTCTGTTAGTGGATATCAATTAGTAGAAATCAAAGAAGATATTGAAGAGAATGGTGATATTGCGAATCGTATCAATGAATATAAGAATACAGTAAATTCTAATTTGTTTGATTCTTATGGTTTATCATTTGATAATGTGATTGCCGCAAATCCATATAACTTTACTTCAATCGATCATACGACAACAGATCTATTAAATAACAATACAGCTGATTTGATTACAGATGCGTACGCTAGTGCGTATGATGATTGGTATTCTGAATGGTATGATTCTTGGAAAGCTAAGAAAAGACAGATGTTGAAAGCTGCTCAATCTTTAGCGGATAAAGAAGAAAGTGCTAAAACAGAAGAACAAACTGAAGAAACTACAGAAGAACAAGTAGAAGAAACAACTGAGGAACAAACAGAAGAGAGCACGGAAGAAACAACAGAAGAAGAAACGACTTCTACTGTGGATTCTGAGGCAACTCAAAGAATTCAAGAGATCCAAGAAATGACACCATCGATCAAGAAAACTGCGATTGGTATGATTTCTAAGAAAGAGATCCAAGGTACATTTACGAAAGATTCTATTACTACTGCGGATGCATACAATGTCGTTCCAAATGGTACAGGTAGTGATGGTAGTGCTGGAGAATCTCTAGTTCTCGTGTTCATGAAAGGTTATGATATTAGAGAGCTTTGTGAATTCGACGCAACAGAAGGAAGAAAAGAATATTCTGAAAACCAATTATATTTCTCAGGTTTGAAATATACATATAATGATTATAGACAAGACTATAACCATATTGAAGAAGTATATGTAGATGTTGTAAACGAATATTATGTACCTGTACATAATGATGAACTCTATCCAGTTGTTACAACACTAACAACAGCGAAAGAACTCTTAAACCTTTCATCCATGACAAATGGAAAACTAAGTGTAAAGTACTATGATGAAAATGGTGGAAAGATCTTAAAGTTAAGTGCGAATGTATTAACATATAAGAAGAAAGAGTTGAAGTCTTATAGAGCGATAGCTTCTTACGTAGAGGAATTCGCAAGAAATGATGAGAAGAAATCACAAGTTCCTGCTTCTTATAAAAAGGCAGAAGAAAATAAGACAAAGGATACAGAATTTACTTTTACAGGTTTCTTTAAGAACACAACAAGTGATCAGTTAAAGAAATATATCTTATATCTATTAGGAATCATAGCTATTATTTGTGGAATCAAATTTGTAGCTTATAAAGTTTCAAATAAAAACGAAGAAGAGGAAGAAGACGATGAGTGAAAATCAACAAGCACAAGCAGAAGAAATCAAGTTAACACTTGATCCAGAAGCAGAATCTCAACCAGAAACAACGACTCCAGAAACAACAGAAGAAACTGTACCTGAAAAAGATCCAATTGATGAAGCGAATTTATCTGAATCTGAAAGAAAGACTGTTGATGACTTCGCATCAAAGATCGATATTACAGAAAGTAACACAGTACTTCAATATGGTTCTGCAGCACAAAAGAAAGTATCTGATTTCTCAGATACAGCTTTAGCGAATGTACGTACAAAAGATCTTGGTGAAATTGGAACATTATTGAGTGATCTTGTTGTGGAATTAAAAGAATATGACGCAACAGACAACAATGAAAAGAAAGGTTTCTTTGCGAACTTATTTGATAAGGGACAAGACTCCGTAACAAAGTTCAAAGCTAAGTATGATAAGGCAGAAGCTAACGTAGAAAAAGTTGCGAATATGTTAGAAGATCACCAAATTACATTGTTGAAAGATATTGCGTTATTGGATGAACTTTATGCTCGTAACCAACAAAACACAAAAGAATTAACAATGTATATCTTAGCTGGTAGAAAGAGAGTCAAGGAAATCAGAGAAACTGAATTACCTCAACTATTAGCTAAGGCTAAGGAAACAAATCTTCCTGAAGACGCACAAGCTGCCAATGATCTAGAACAGGCATGTGTAAGATTTGAAAAGAAGTTATATGATCTTGAACTAACAAGACAGATCTCTATTCAAATGGCACCACAGATCAGACTTGTTCAGAACAATGACACTTTGATGACGGAAAAGATCCAATCTACATTAGTGAATACAATTCCATTGTGGAAGAACCAGATCGTATTAGCTTTAGGTATCTCTCATTCTAAAGAAGCTATGGAAGCTCAAAAAGAAGTTACTGACATGACAAATACTTTATTAAAGAAGAATGCAGAAACTTTACACCAAGCTACTGTAGATACTGCTAAGGAAAGTGAAAGAGGTATCGTTGATCTTGAAACTCTACAACATACAAATGAACAATTGATTTCTACATTAGAAGAAGTTCAACAGATTCAGAAGGATGGTAGAGAAAAGAGAGCTCAAGCTGAACAAGAACTTGCCAAGATTGAAAATCAATTAACAAATAAGTTACTTGAAATCAATCAAAATAAGGAACAAGTACAAGAGTAAAAGAAAATGAGGATCATATCCTCATTTTTTTGATATATCCTACATCAGTTGGAAAATCATAATGACCATCATTAAATTAGATATTCCATATGAATGACTTCATCTAAAAACAAATTGTCCCTTTACTTTAAACAACCTAATTTCTTTCGGGTACTAACATCAACAAGAAACCTATAACTAATAATAAGGAAGAGATCCAAATGGTCTTCATACCAAATACTGGTATGAGGGAATATCCTAAAGTGGCTCCTAGTGCGAATATAACAATGATCACAAAGTAATGGATTGCCTTGATGAGGGATTCTTTCTTCTTTGTACGGAACCAATGTGATAAAGCTGCTACTCCAGAACGCATATTTCCAATACACATCGTACTAGCGTATGGATATCCATGCATAGAACGGAATGCTTGTACCTGTAATGCACATGAGAAAGAAACCAAACTATTAGAAATAGAATTATATTCTTCTGTAAAGAAACCAGAAATAAACAAAGATATGATTTCTAATACCAATATAAATTGTCTCCAATGTAATCTTTTAGATTCTTTAAAGTAACCTTGTATCTGTTCTGCGATAAAGATACCTATCATAAAAGAACAAAGTGGAAATACATATTGCAACGCATCCGAGTATAGACCATCGGAAAGCTTAGATGCCATTAAAACGATATTTCCTGTTTGAGCGTTTGCGAATACATGATTTCTTGCGAAATAAGTATAGGCATCTTGTAGACCACCAGAGAAAGTGATGACCATAGCTAAAACAAACGTATCTGAAATCTGACTATATTTTTTCATACCCGAATATTATAGTATTCTTTTTTGTAATGAGAAGCAGAAAATGCCTTGAATACTAGACTTATGTGGTAAAATATAAACATGATAAAGAAATTCTATTATAGTCTTGTTAGTATGAAATATGTTTATTTCATGTTTGGTATTCCACTGTTGATCTTTACAGTTGCGTTTATTGAGACAAGAAAGAAATTGGAAGTATTTCGTTATATCATGATGTTCTTAGCTGCATTGTTAGGAATCGTTCTATTCTTTTACTATAAAGATAAGATGAAAGTTTCTAAACAATTAAAGAATGTGAAAGATATCAATGAATATGAACGTGGTGGTGTAGTAGATCGTTCTTGGATACTTGAAGATAGAGTTCTTTGTTGTAGAGATCTTGAGATAAAAGAAGTTGTATCAAATACAGTTGATGAAGTAGATGTAGAAATGGATACAAAAGGAAAGACAGTGATCCATCTACATTGTAAGAATGCTGTTGTGGATATGACAGCTCTATCACAAGAAGAAGCAGAAAGATTTGTTGCGTATTTGAAAAGAAAGAATCCGAATGTGATTCTAAATGGTGTGCAACCGAAAGGAAACGGAACCCTACAAGAATTAGGTGCAGGGATCCAGGTGTGAAAAATGGAAAGAAGTCACAGCGAATTAATTAAAGCGTTGGTCCAAAAGTTTATACAAGTAACTTTGGATGACGGTACGGTTCATGCAGGATATATTGGTAATCCAGAGGATTTTAAGGGTGAGACAATGCCTACACAAATGGTATTGATCAATGGTTTGTTGAGAGATACTGTTGATATGTCTAGGATCGTTGATGTTGAATTCCCTAAGAGGGAAGAGACGACAAAGATTCCAATTGTTGGATTTGATGATTAGTGGATGATAGAAATCATTCACTTTTTTATTTTGTATATTAGCGTTACAATAATTCCTGCTAAGAGGGATTTATGACATTTAAGGAACAAAGAAGAAAGCAGTTTTTAAGACCAATCGTAGTTGTGATAGCCGCAATCATCATGTCTTTGAATATTAAGATCATGGTTAGAAATGCGGGATTATATCCAGGTGGTGCGAATGGTCTAACGATATTAACACAAGCTATAATGAGACAATTCTTTAACATTGAAGCACCGTATACGATCATTAATATCATTTGGAACGCAATACCTGTATATATTGGATTTAAATATATTGGTAAGAAGTTTACATTGTTCTCACTTGTGATGATCTTATTAAACAGTGTACTTGTTGATATGATTCCACAATATACTTTAACTTCAGATATCTTATTAATTAGTGTGTTTGGTGGAATGTTGAATGGATTAGCTGTAGCTCTATGTTTGAAAGTAGACGCTACAACAGGTGGAACAGATTTTATTTCTATCTTCTTATCCGAAAGATATGATGTAGATGGTTTTAACTTTACACTTGGCTTAAACGCAATCATCTTAATTACCGCAGGTATCTTATTTGGTTGGGATAAAGCTTTATACTCTATCATCTTCCAATACGTATCGACACAGACGATCCACTTACTCTATAGAAGTTATTCTCAAGTTACGTTGTTTGTAATCACAAATAAAGTAACAGAGATATCAGAGATGATACACGCTACAACGCAACATGGAGCTACGATACTTCAAGGGGAAGGATCTTACCACAATGATGAAAGAAAGATGTTATATTCTGTCATTCATGAAAATAGCGAAAAAGCAATCATCGCAAATATATTAGCGATCGATCCAAATGCGTTTATTAACTGTATTCGTACAAAAGAAATCAAAGGTAATTTCAAACAAATGCCAAAAGATTGAAGTAGTAAAACTACTTCTTTTTTAGTTATGTGTTTCTTGAATCAGATTTAAAAATCTCTTCTTATTCTTTGTGACAAAGATAAATTGTTTTGTCGCTTCTGAATCTAGGATAGGAACAATGATTCGGTTGGTATATTGATGGATGAGATCAATATCTGTATGGTTTGTCACAAAACAAGAGAATGGTGTATTGTTGATCAAAGTAACAAGGTCATTTCTATCATCTTGTAAGATGATGTGAGAATGAGGTAAGTGTTTCTTTACAAGTAAGGACCAGATTCCAATCGGTGCGTGTTGGAGGAATGTTTCTCCATCAATATCTTTAAAAGAAACGCTCTTATTAGAAGCGAAATGATTATCTGGTAAAACACAGATCATGAGATTCTCTAATAAACACTTTTTGGTGTAATAAGAAGAATCAAGTGATCTTTTTTCGATGTAGAGGATATCTAATTCAGAATCATTGAGTTGTTTGATCAAAGAATCTTCATCATCATTCATAAACCATGTGATATGTGAAGTAGGATATAGTTTTTGAAGGATTGGTTCATACATTATCTTTAACATAGGTGCACTATATCCAATTCGGATATTTAGATTTGATTGATCGAATTGTTGAATCTTTTCTACAACTCTTTGTTGGTCTTTTAATAATTTCTCTGCCTCTTGAACGAGCAGTTCACCATTTTCATTTAACTTCAATGAATTCTTTCCATGAATAAAGAGAGGGACATTGATCTCTTCTTCTAGTTTCTGCATACTTCTAGATAACGCAGGTTGAGATACATTTAAGACCTCAGCTGTTTTAGATAATGTTCCATTCTTTTTGAATGTAATTAATATGTGTAATAAGTTATTCTCTATCATAAGTTCACTATGCGTTTAAATTATAGCACAGTGTCATTCTTATATTGTACTTCTGTTAGAATCAAACATATATTATTTCTAACAACAGGAGGAACTCATATGAAAATGAGAAAGTTAGGAAATCTAGAAGTATCACCAATTGGAATGGGAGTTATGGCATTCTCACATGGGTATGGACAGATCCCTTCAAGAGAATACGCAATTGA
>CAVDZA010000013.1:0-39484 GCA_963613355.1 Bulleidia sp.
CAATTACTTGTCTGGTTTTTCATGGTATCTATCTTTGAACTTTGGAAACGATTATCTGTCTAATTTGAATGTACGTAAGGCAATTGCGTACGCAATTGATACAGAAACAATGTGCGATACAGTACTAAAAGATGGTAGTGTAGCGTTAGATGGTATCGTAACGAAGGCTACTGCCATCAATTCAGAAGGAGAAGACTATCGTGATATTGCAGGTAAGGTTACTTTAGGGTATGATCTTGATCAGGCAAAAGAATACTATGAAGAAGGATGTAAGGAACTAGGCGTTGATTCCATTTCACTTGAATTCTTATATGAGGATGCGGATGTATCTAAGAATGTTGCGGCATATGTCATGGCTGCATTAGAAAAAGTTGGCTTTACGATCACTGGTAATTGCGAACCAAAGAAGAGCAGAATGGAAGATATGAACAACCATAATTATGAAATAGGTCTAACAAGATGGGGACCAGATTATGCTGATCCACAGACATATATGGATCTGTTCTATACCAAGAGCAACTATAACGCAGGACAATATCAGTCTGATGAATATGATGATCTTATTACTGCGGCTGAAGTAAGCGATGCGGCTGATTCTGAAAAGAGATGGGAAGATTTCGCTGAAGCTGAAAAAGTATTGATCAGTGAAGATGTTGCGGTCGTTCCTCTTTATCAAGCAGGAAACACGGCTCTACAAGACCCTAACTTGAGTGGCATTGTTTATCACGCAGCTGGAGTTACGAGCTATCGTCATTTAGTGTTAAGTGAATAATAGAAAACCTTGTCAGAAATTTCTGGCAAGGCTTTTTTTATAGATACGTTTTTACAGATAATACTTCACCAATGACTCTAACAGGTAAAGATTTGATTTCTTGTTGTGTGAAGTAACGATTTTCTACTTCAGGATTTGCGGCTTCTAAGATGATCATCTTATTTTTGATGAGAAATCTTTTAACTGTAACTTCATCACCAATCATGATGACACCGATCTTGCCACTGCTGATATGATTTGTAGAACGAACGAGTACCAAGGATCCTGGCATGATTCCAACTCCGATCATAGAAGAACCTTCTACTTTTAAGTAATAATCACCTAATTGTTTTTCAGATAGGGAAGCATCTTCTTCACCAAGATAGTTCTCTTCTGCCAACATATCATATCCACCTTTAACATATCCTACGATAGGCATCTTGACTCTTCCATCATTTCCTTTTAGGAATGGCGTAACATCATAGCCAACGATCTTTGATAAGCCAGCACATACTTTTGAAGTGATCTGTGTGACATCTCCTTTTTCCCATCGCATGACAGTCGATCTAGCAACACCTAACTTTAAGGCAATCTGAGATGTGGATAATCCTGATCTTTTTTTATAATCTAAAATAATATCTTGTAATGTCATGATTATATTTTATCTTTTAAATGCACAAATCTCAACAAAAAGATAAAAAACTGTTGCATTTGATATTGTAATGAACACTTTATTTCTTATAATGTGTATGAAGGTGATAAGTCATGGAGTTCTATAAAAGATATGTTGATGTAATCGTAAAACAAACAAAGAACGGGAATATCGTTCCATTATATGTATGTTGGGAAAATGGTAGATCGTATCAAATCGATAAGATCATTAGTAAAGAAAGAAGGGCATCTCAAGTAGGAGGATGTGGATTGCGGTTTGTATGTATGATCAGTGGACAAAGAAGGAATCTATTTTTGGAGAAAAATAGATGGTTTATTGAAAGCTTACAACCATAAAATGATTGTTTCTATTGTTGATTTCTTGTATCCTAATTGTAAAAGAAAAGAGGGTATGACATGCCAATTACAGTTTTTGGAGCAGTTTTTGTAGATATTAAAGGTTATCCAAATAAGAAATATATTCCATCAGGTAGAAATGCTGGTAAGGTCTTACAAGTACATGGTGGCGTTAGTAGAAATGTTGCGGAAGATATCGCAAATGTAGAACTTAGACCTACGTTTGTTAGCGTAGTGGATCATTCAGGTACATCACTTGATGTCATTGCGAAATTGGATCGACATAAAGTCAACACAAAATATATTCGTAAAGTAGAAGGTGGACTTGGAACTTGGTTAGCTATCTTTGATAATACAGGAGATGTCGTAGCTTCTATCTCACAACGTCCTGATCTATCTGAAATCAATCATATCTTGGATGATTATGGAGATGAGATCTTTGAGAATTCAGATAGTATCGTTGTAGAAATCGATATGGATTCTGATTTATTGAATCGTATCTTTGATCTAGCGGATAAACATGGAATCAAAGTATACGCAGTCGTAAGTAATATGTCGATTGCGATGGAAAGAAGAGATCTGATGAAGCGTACAGGTTGTGTCGTATGTAATGATCAAGAAGCTTCTACATTGTTCTCTGAAGATTATTCTTCTTTAGATCCTGAAGATCTTGGAAAAACATTAGCGAAACAAGCACATACTGCACAATATTCAAACTTTGTCGTTACGTTAGGTGATAAAGGTGCAGTGTATGTAGATGAAAAGGGAGACTATGGTTTTGTTCCTCCACAAAAAACACAGGTCGTTGATACGACAGGGGCAGGAGATGCGTTCTTCTCTGGTGTTGCGGTTGGATTGACATATGGAAAGACATTAAGAGAAGCTTGTGAAATTGGTACAAGACTTGCCTCATCTGTCATCGCAAACTCAGAAAGTGTTTGTCCTAGATTTGAACCTGCTGAGTTTGATCTTGATCCAGCAGCTGCACGTTGCCAACAAATGGCATTGTTTAAGTAAAAGAAAATGTTGAAGTTATTGAGCTTCAACATTTTTAATTGCCTGAATGACATTTTCTGCTTGTCGGATCCCATCCACTGCACTAGAGACGATACCTCCAGCGTATCCAGCACCTTCTCCGCATGGATATAATCCATGTAGACTGATACTTTCACCATTCTCATCCCTTGTGATCCTAATAGGAGAGGATGATCTTGATTCCATTCCAACCATGATTCCTTGATCAACAAATCCTGGAATCTTATGATCAAAATTTTGAAATCCTTCTTCTAAAGATTGATTGACTTCATCTGAGAATAATCGATGCATATCCGTTAGAACTGTTTCTCTAGGATATGAAGATTCAATTCTTAAAGACGATGGTTTTTTATGATCAATGTAATCTTTAATATTTTCACTTGGTGCGTTAAACAAATCTATGTAGGCTTGTTGTTCCAATTGTTTTTGGAATTGGAAACCATCTAGAGGATGGCCATGATCAAAGTCTTTTGTTGGAATCTGAACTAGGATCGCACTGTTTGCGTTTTTTCCATCTCTTTGACTATAAGACATTCCATTGACTGCTAAAGAATTATTCTCGGTAGATGCAGGAATAACGACACCACCAGGACACATACAGAAGGAATAAACACCACGTTGTGTAGAACTACGGTAAGTCAAAGAATAGCTTGCGGCAGATAAGGCAGGATGATCGTAGTAATTTCCGTATTGGTTTTGATTGATCAATGTTTGAGGATGTTCGACTCTTACACCACACGCAAAATCCTTTTGGATCATTGTAATGCCTTGATCGTATAACGTTTCATACGTATCAGAAGCACTATGTCCACAACAAAGAATCAAATACTTACAATCAAACTTTCCTTTGTTTGTTAATATTCCAGATACTTTTTTGTTTTGGATTTCTATTTTATCTAATCTAGTATTAAAGTGGATCTCACCACCTAAAGATAGGATCTTTTCTCGAATGTTCTTTACTAGGACACGTAATACATCAGTACCAATATGTGCACGATGTTGATAGCTAATAGCTGGATCTGCACCAGCTTCAATAAATTCTTCCAATACTTTCTTTACACGGATGTTCTTCATTCTTGTTGTGAGCTTTCCGTCTGAAAAAGTACCAGCGCCTCCTTCACCAAATTGAATATTACTTTCTTTCTTTAAGATTCCATTTGTGAAGAATTCTTGGATATCTTTTGTTCTTTCATCAACGGATGTTCCTCTTTCAATGATGATAGGTCTACAACCACATTCCGCTAATAATAATCCACAAAACATCCCGCTTGGACCAAATCCTACAATGATAGGTCTTTCCTCTGTATTTACGGGTTCAGGATCTTGATACTTTTCATTCTTTCCTTGAATGACATCTTTATGTTTGAGGTATTTTTCTGAGTTCTTTACTTCCGCAATGACTGTATAAGAATAAATAAGTTTATCACTTCTCGCATCTAATGATTCTCTTTCGATTTCATATGAAAGGATATCTTTGATAGGTGCGTGTATCTTCTTTGCGATATCTTCAATATTTAATGTTTTTCCTACTGGAATCTTGATTTGATTGATCTTTAATAACATATGGAAATATTATACAAGAAAACACGAAAAAAGGATGCTTAACATCCTTTCCCGTCAATTCCACATGTTTTTCCTTCAGAAATATGAATGACTTCATTTCCTGATTCTTGAATGATACTTTCCCAATCTAATGTAATCGATCCATCTTCTTTGATGATTGCAGGTATTCCAATAGACCCATTTTCTTTTGGTTCATCAAAGATTGGGGATGTATCACGAAGGTGTAAAAATTCTTTTAATTCTCTTACTGATGTACATACATCAATATATTCATATTCGATTTTATAGAAGTCTAGATTCGCTTTCGCATCAACACAATCAGGACATGTACTTGTACCATAAACTTTCAACATAACGATACCTCCATTTATTAGAAATATGATAATCCTAATTCTTTCAAGAGTCATGTTAAATGCCTAATAAATGATGGTATAATAAGACTAGAGTTTAAGAGGTGGAAATGAAAATTGGAGTTATATCATTAGGTTGTGCGAAAAACTTAGTCGATACAGAAAATGTACTAGGTCTATTAAAACAGTCTAATCAAGAAATCGTTACGTCTTATGATGAAGCGGATGCCATTATTGTGAATACTTGTGGATTTATTGATGCCGCAAAATCAGAGGCCATTGATACGATCTTAGAAGTAGCAGATTATAAAGAAAAGAATTTAAAGAAATTGATTGTTATGGGATGTTTGGCAAAGCGCTACAAACCACAACTTGAAAAAGAAATGCCTGAAGTTGATCGATTTATTTCAATTGATGAATATAGTGGAATGGGTTCTATTCTTACGGAAGTATTAGGAGTAAAGATTGGTAACAACTATGGTTTGACTCCTAGGATCCTTTCTGGAAAACCATGGATGGCGTATTTATCGATTTCTGATGGTTGTAATAATCGTTGTGCGTTCTGTGCGATTCCGTTTATTCGAGGAAATCTACATTCTGTAGAAATGGATAAAGTCATCAGTGAAGCCAAAAGACTCGCATCCATTGGCGTTAAGGAAATCACACTTGTCGCACAAGATTGTACAAGATATGGTTTTGACTTTGATGGAAAGTCTCATTTATCTGAATTATTAAAAGAGTTGGATAAGATCGAAGGAATTGAGTGGATCCGTATGTTATACATGTATCCAGATGAAATGGAAGATGGTCTGATTGAAACGATCAAGAATTCAAAACATGTATTGCCATACTTTGATATTCCTACACAACATGGTTCTTCTTCAACATTAAAGAAGATGCGTAGAAAGACAAGTAGAGAACAGATCATTGACCGTGTCAATAAGATACGAGAAGAGATTCCTGAAGCTACATTACGTACAACAATGATTTCTGGATTTCCAGAAGAAACACTTGAAGAACATGAAGAAAGCTTATCTCTTGTTAAACAACTCAAGTGGAATCGTTTAGGTGTATTTACGTATTCTAGAGAAGAGGGTACTGCCGCATATGATATGGATGATAATGTACCTCAAGAAGAAAAAGAGCGTAGAAGAAAAGAAATCATGGATGCGCAAGAAATCATTGCGTTAGATCATCAACAACAAGAAGTTGGTACGATCCAAAAAGTTTTGATTGAAAGAACAGACCCATTAACGCATATGTATATTGGTAGAAGTGCGAAGATGGCTCCAGATAATGTAGATGGAAATATTCGTTTCCATCCAAATAAAGATCATCAAGTAGGTGAATTCACAAACGTAAAGATCACAAAGGTTGCGGGTGCGAATTTGATTGGTGATGAAGTATAGGAAAGAAAACCTTATGAGGTTTGACACTAATAGAAACAAGGAGGATCAAAATGAAGTGTTACATTGGTGTTGATCTTGGTGGAACAAACGTTAGATGTGCCAAGATTACAGAAGACGGCGAAATCCTAGCACAGGTAAAAGGACCATCTTATGGTCAAGAAGGACCTGCGAAGGTAATGGGAAACATTAAGTCTCTCATTCATCAGCTTCCTCATGTAAATGAAGCGAGTGGTATTGGAGTATGTGTACCTGGTCCAGTAGACAAGAAGACACAAACAATGTCTTTATCAACAAATCTACCTGGATTTAAAGGTTATCCAATGGCAGAAGAATTAGAAAAGGAATTTGGTTTACCTACATTCTTGGATAATGATGCCAACTGTGCTGGTCTAGCAGAAGCACTAGTAGGTGCTGGTAAGGGATTAAAGACAGTATTCTATGTTACGATCTCTACTGGTATTGGTGGTGTTCTTGTCGTAGATGGTAAGACAGTTAGTGGTAAACATGGATTCGGTGGAGAAATCGCTAATATGGTCATTGATCGTAATAGAGAAAAGATCAATTACTTAAATGTTGGTGCTATCGAAAATGAAGCGAGCGGTACAGCTATCATCCGTAAAGGAAAAGCTGCCATTCCAAACATTACGATCGAACATGCAGGTACAGTTTTCCAGTTAGCTAGAGAAGGTAACCCAGAAGCTGAAAAGATCGTAGAAACGATGGGTGAAGATCTTGGTATGATGTTTGCGATGATCTCAACTGTATGTGATCCAGATATGTTCGTTATCGGTGGTGGTATGACAAAGAGTGCTGATGAATTCATGCCACATGTCATTAAATACTTTAAGAAGTATTCTCATGAAGCTGTTCATGATACTGAATTCAAGCTTGCGGCTTTAGAAGAACCAGGTATTATCGGTGCAGCTATGATTCCACTATCAGAAGGAAAATAAGAGATGAAAAAATATCAGAATTCAATTCTGATATTTTTTTTTTAGATCCAATCAAAGTCTCCACCAGTAATAGCTAGACTTAACAATTTGTCATATTTTTCTACGTTTTCTTTTCCTTCAATGACTTCGATCAATGTAGCTGATTCACTTTCTTCCACCATTTCATCATCTGGTCCTATTTCCATATCAACTTCTACATCACATTCAGGGCACTTACATCTAGGTGCTATGATCCTTGATAAAAATCTTGTATGACATTTCTTACACTCATAATAACCACATCTTTCACAATCATCATCTACATAGTACATAAATAATTCTCCAATCTTTTACAACTATTTTAATCTGTATTCTTAACTTTTGTTGAAAAAGTGGTTATTATTAAATTAACGATTAAAGAAGAAGGATCATTTATGTACGATATTATCATTATTGGAGCTGGAATCGTAGGCTCTATTCTCGCAAAAGATCTTTCACGTTTTCAATGTAAAGTAGGTGTTGTGGATAAAGAAAATGATGTCGCTAATGAAACGACTAGTGCGAATAGTGCCATCATTCATACAGGATACGATCCTGAAGATAACACATTAAAAGCTACATTGAATGTGAAAGGCGCAAAGATGTATGAATCTTTATGTAAAGAACTCTATTGTAATTATACGACAGTAGGGGCATTTATTGTGGCATGTGGAAAAGAAGAGGAAGAACACTTGGATGTCTTAGCGGATCGAGCTACTAGAAGGAATATTCCTTTTGAGTGGTTAAGTGGTGATGAGGCAAGACAAAAAGAAAAGAATCTTTCTGACAATGTTACAAAGGTCTTGAATTTTTATACGACAGCAGTTGTTTATCCATGGCAGATTGCCTATGGTTGTATGGAAGTAGCAGTGAATAATGGCGTTGATCTGATGTTGAATCATGAAGTTCTATCGATTGATAAGAAAGAGGACCATTATTTGATTCACACGACAAAGAAAGATATTGAAACAAAATACATTATCAATGCCTCTGGTATCTATGCGGATAAGATCGATCAGATGGTATCCAAAGAACATTCTTTTACAATGAATCCAAGAAGAGGGGAATATTATGTCTTAGATAATGATGCTCCGTTTGTGAAACATATCATCTTCCCAGTACCTTCCAAGAAAGGGAAAGGCGTTTTAGCTGTTCCAACTAGTTATGGAAATACGTTGTTAGGTCCAAACGCTCAAGAGGCTTTGGATAATGGAACAAGTAGGGAAGGATTAGCTTATGTGAAAGAAAACCTTCAAAAGACAATGAAGAATGTTCCTTATAATAAAGTCATCAGAACATTTGCGGGATTAAGACCATCTTCTACAAGTAAAGATTTCTTGATCTTTGAGGCAAAGGATGCGAAAGGTTTTATCAATGTAGCTTCAATTGAGTCACCTGGTCTAGCTTCTGCACCAGCGATATCACAATATGTCATTGATGAATTTATTTCAAAATTGATTTCTTTAGAAGTGGATCCAAACGCAACTGTGAAAATAAAGAAACCTGTTGTGATGAGTGAATTGACAATTGAAGAAAGAAATCAAAAGATCCAAGAAAATCCATTGTATGGAAAGATCATTTGTAGATGTGGATATGTCAGTGAAGGAGAAATCGTCGATTGTATTCATAGTACAGTTGGTGCGAGAAGTGTCAAAGGTGTTAAAAAGAGAGTTGGGCCTGGAATGGGTAGGTGCCAAGGTGGATTTTGTGAACCTCATGTCATAGAGATCTTAGCGAGAGAATTAAATATCTCACCTACAGAAGTCGTTCTTGATTCAGAAGGATCTAACATCCTTCGCAAGGAGAATCGTCCATGAAAAACTATCAAGTAGTGATCGTTGGTGCAGGATGTGCAGGTCTATCTGCCGCAATCACTTTAAAGAAGAATGGAATACAAGATATCTTATTGATTGAAAGAGATAAAGAAGTTGGTGGAATCTTAAATCAATGTATTCATAATGGTTTTGGATTAACGACATTCAAAGAACAATTATCAGGTCCTGCATTTGCGGAAAAGTTTTCTCATCAGGCAAGTGACTTATCTGTAGATATTAAGACTGATACGATGGTCTTATCGATTACAGAAGATAAGAAAGTAACATATGAAAATCAACAAGAAGGTGTTGTGACGATACAAGCTAACGCAATCATATTGACCGTAGGATGTTATGAAAGAAATCGTGGTGCTGTACAAATCGATGGAAGTAGATGTGCAGGTGTATATACCGCTGGTCAAGCGCAGCGTTATATCAACATGAATGGATATATGGTTGGTAAGAAAGTGTTTATTCTAGGATCTGGTGATATTGGATTGATCATGGCTAGGCGCATGCATCTAGAAGGTGCAGAAGTCGTAGGCGTTGCGGAAATCATGCCATACTCTAATGGACTAGCTCGTAACATCAAACAATGCCTAGAAGATTTCAATATTCCTTTATATCTATCCCATACCGTCACAAAGGTGTATGGAAAAGATAGACTTGAGGCAATTGATGTATGTAAGGTTGATGAACACCTACAACCAATTGAAAGTGAAAAGATGCATATAGAAGTAGATACATTGTTGTTATCTATTGGATTGATTCCTGAAAATCATTTGGCAGAACAATGTGGAATCCAAATCGATCCAAGGATCAAAGGTCCACTTGTAGATGAGAATTTTATGACAAGCGTGGATGGCATCTTTGCGGCAGGAAATGGACTACATGTTCATGATCTTGCGGACTATGCTGCCAAACAAGGTTCTAAAGCGGCAGAAGGAACAGTACGTTATCTAAATGGCATCCAAGATAAGGAATATCTCTCAATTAGACCAGAAGGTAATATTTCTTATGTCGTTCCAGGTATTCTACATAAAAAAGATCTACCAAAAGTCATAGAATTATACTTTAGAGTAAAAAAACCTATGGATCATTGTAAGATCATCATACGTAGTGGAAATGAAATCATTCGTACGATCAATAAAGAGAACATGGTTCCTAGTGAGATGGAAATCATTCCAATCGTAACAGATCATATCCATGATGAGTTGATCGTGGAGGGACAAGAAGATGGAAATTAAAAAGTTGATATGTGTAAACTGTCCAAAGGGTTGTCACTTACAAGTATCCTTAGAAGATGGAAAGATCCAAGAAATAAAAGGGTATTCTTGTGAGAATGGAAAAAGATACGCACAAGAAGAAGTAATAAGACCACTTCGTGTTTTAACGACAACTGTAAAGATCACTGGAGGTAGTTATCCTGTATTACCAGTTATGACGGACTCTCCAATTCCATTAGACCAAATGGATGAAGCGATGGCACTCATTAAAACGATAACTGTGAAAGCGCCGATCCAAATGAATCAGATCATTGTTTCTAACTTTTTAGGAACAGATGCAAATCTGATCGCTTCTAGAAGTATGAAATAAGAAATGGCATCTCAATTGAGATGCCATTGTTTTATTAATTATTAGATTGTGATGTTCCAGAAGAACCAAGAGTTACTTGAACATCCATTTCTTTACCATTTCTTTCAATCGTTAGAGTGACTGTATCACCAACACTCTTATTTCTTAATTCTTTTTGTAGATCTGATTGAGAAGAGATTTCTGTTCCATCAAGAGAAACGATCCTATCATATGCTTTTAGACCAGCTTTTTCTGCGCCACTTCCATCAGCAGTTCCTGTGATATATAGTCCAGCTGTATATCCATAGTAGTTAGAAGATACTTCTTGTAGGTAAACACCTAATGTAGCTCTATCCGTAACTTCGCCATATTTCATCAATTCATTGGCTACATCCATCGCAGTATTGATAGGAATTGCGAAACCGATACCTTCAATGACCGTTCCAGAACTTGTTGTACCAGAGTCTTTTGCGTTAACGATACCAATGAGGTTTCCGTTTCCATCAAACATGCCACCACCTGAGTTACCAGAGTTGATTTCGGCGTTTGTTTGGATCAATTCCATGGATTGATTATTGATGACCATTTCTCTAGAAGGAGATGAGATGATTCCATCAGTCACTGTTCCACCTAATGTACCAAGTGGGTTACCAATAACGACTGCAGTATCACCAGCTTCGATCTTAGAAGAATCGCCAATCGTTGCGGCAACTAAGTCTGTTGCGTCTACTTTGATGACTGCGATATCACTCGCTTCATCCGTACCTACTAATGTAGCGGAATATTCCTTGTTGTCATATGTTGTTACGGTAATGGAATTTGCATCCTCAACGACATGGTTGTTTGTGATGATATATCCATCACTTGAAATGATGACACCACTACCAGCAGCTTGTGATGTGTATGTTCCACCGAACATTCCATATTGTGTAGAAGTGATTTCTGTAACGATTTCTACGACGCTTGGTGATGCTTTAGCGGCAACTTCACTTGTTGTAAGTCCAGTACCAGAATCGTTGGAAGCTACAGTCGTTGTAGAACTTGGAGAATCTTCACTGGAGTAATTGATCTTTGAATTACTGTTGTTTGAGGAACTATTGCCTAGATGTGTGTAGGCGAACCATCCTCCACCAAGTCCACATAGTAGGGATAGGATCATACATGTGATGATCGTTAGGATACCATGATTGGATTTCTTTTCTCTTTTTGGCTTTTGTGGCCTTTCTGTGTATTGAACATTGATTGGTTCATCATTGTTTGGATTCATTTGTGTCATAATCTTCACGACCTTTCTTTTTACGAGTATATGATAGTTAGAATAAGTGAAAAGAATGTGAACAAATTCTAAACATCATAAGAATATTATAACTCTGTTTATTCCATTGAGAAAACAATAGGAAACGGTTATAATCTTTAAAGTTAGTGAGGTATTCGTATGGCAGAAAAAAAATTTCCACCAATTCAAAATCCAGAATTAGATAAGGTCATAACAAGCTTGAAAGAAGGCTCTAGTGAAGAAAAACAACTTCAACTCGCAGAAGCTTTAAAGAAGGCTAAATTATTATCACCTTGTGATTTTGATGTTCAATTTAAACAAGAAAAAAATGGAACGATTCAAAATGCGAATCCTTCACAGATCAAGTTTTATTTAATTAATACAAATGATGGAAAGACATTCTTTCCAGTATTCACAAATATTGAGAATTCTAGATTGGTCAACTTTGGAAAAGATATTCATCCAAAACAAGTCGTACGTCAAGTAAAGGATTATGAACCTTTGTTGACTGCTCCAAATGCGAAGGCAATTGGACTTATCATCAATCCTGGAAAAGATAATATCGTGATTCCTAAGAATATGGTATCGGTGATTGCGGGAAAGAAGACAAATCCTATTAAACAAACTGTACCTACAAATCCAGCACCATTGAATGCACGTTATGGAGAACCTACTGTTTATCCTACAAAGATGGCTATGGCTATTTATGATAGAAGTGAAGAAACAAAGGAAATCAATCGTGTTTGGTTAAAACAAAAGGTCGTAGGTAACGCAGGTAGTTTCTTTATTGTTGTAGATAGTACAAGTAAAGAAGAACATGTATTAAATGAAATACGAGAAGTAGCTGTACCTAACGCAAAGAATATTCCAGTAGAAGTCGTTTTTGCGGATGAAGCAATCTTAAAGAATATCGTGAAGGATACGACTGCGTTATATGATAGGAAATTAGATCTATGATTTGTGAATTGAACGATAGTAAAGAAATCTTTGAATTTGTAGAAGATGTGATAAAGAATGAAAAGGATGCTGGGTTAACTGATGCCACAAAGAAAGGCATCCTTTCGTATTTTGAAAGTCATATCAATGAATATTCTTATCTTGTTTCTCAAGAAGAAGACATTCATGGTGTTTTAGTATATGAACCATCAGATTTTCATATCTTGTTTATGTTAGTAAAACAAGAATATAGACATCATGATATTGGTTCTAGTTTATTGGATGTATTGAAAGAGAAGGCAACAGGCTTTCATATTTCTAAGATCCATGTGAATGCCTATGGAAATCAAAAAGATTTTTACTTGGCTAATGGATTTGAAATCATTGATGATAAGCAGACTGATGTGATTTCTATGGAATACTTGATTGGTAGAAATAATCTAGGCAAGAAAGTAACTGTCGTAGTGGATAGACCATATGGTTCCATTCATCCTACACTTACTGATGTGGAATATCCTTATAACTTTGGATTTATCAAACAAGATATCACAAAGGATGATGTGGAGTTTCAGGATGCGTATGTTGTTGGAGTAGAAGAACCTGTAGATGAGTTTACAGGTTATGTGATTGGAATCATCTATCACAAGGATGAGGCAACAAGTAAGTGGATCGTAGCACCAGCTGGTATGGAAATAGATCATGATTCTATTATTCAATTATTAGGTGTAGAAGAACAGTTCTACGATACAAGATTTGTTTGGAGCAAGTAAAAGTTATGAGAAAAGTATTGATTCATGCGAATATTTATCAAAATGAGAATGATGCGATCTTGATAGAAGATGATAAGATCGTTCTAATTGGGAAAAGTGAAGAAGTCTTAAAACAAATAAGTGAAGAAGATGAAGTCATTGATTTAAATGGTATGTTCGTTTTACCTGGTTTTGTTGATTCCCATATGCATTTGTTAGAACTAGGTTTTTATCTTTCTTGTGTTCAATTATCTTCTTGTACATCTCTAGAAGAAATGAAAGAAAAGCTCCTTCAAAGATGTAAAGAAATAAAAGGGAATGCGTGGGTCATCGCAAGAGGGTACAATGAAGAAAAGTTTGTTGGAGATAAATCTAGACCTACAAGAGAATTCTTAGATTCTATCTCAAAAGATATTCCAATTTGTGTGACACGTGCGTGTGGTCATTCTATGAGTTGTAACTCGAAAGCTTTAGAACTAGCTGGGATTCAGGAAGAAGTGGAAGATGGCATCGTAGAAGAAATGATGATCAACCTCGTACATGAGGCATGGCCTAAACCAGATGAACCTACATTGAAAGAATATATTTATAAAGGAATCCAATGTGCGAATCAATTTGGTGTTACGACAGTAGGAAGTGATGACTTTTTATCTGTTACAGATAATTATGAAAAAGTATTAAATGTCTATGAACAACTTTCTTACCAACAAAAGATGAATGTCAGAGTCAATGAACAATGTGAATTTAATTCTTTAGAAGAATTTGCGAAGTTCCTAGATGAAGGATATACATTTGATGTAGGAAATGATTTCTTCCGTATTGGACCATTAAAGATGATTACGGATGGTTCATTAGGTGCTAGAAGTGCTGCGATGTGTCAACCATACAATGACGATCCGCAAACGAAAGGAATCTTAAATTATTCTGTTGATGAATTAACATCGTACATCACAATGGCAAACCAATATAACATGCCTACGATCGCACATTGTATTGGTGATAGAGCTGTAGATGAGGTATTAGAAGCATTAGAAGAAAATGTCTATGAAGGAAATCCATTACATCATGGACTCGTTCATTGTCAGATCTTAAGAGATGATCAAATCAAAAAGATCATTGATAAGAAATTATCTTGTTATTTTCAATCCATCTTTATCGATGCGGACGCAAAGATATTAGTAGATAGAGTCGGAAAAGATCTTGCGGAAACATCTTATCCATATAAGACATTATTTGAAAATACACTAGCTTCTAATGGAAGTGACGCTCCAGTGGAACTACCAAATGCGTTGTATGGAATTGAATTAGCTGTATCTAGAAAAGGAATGAGCCAAGATGAATGTCTAACGATCCATCAGGCAATTGATTCTTATACGATCAAAGGTGCTGAACAATTATTCATGAATGATCGTATTGGAAAGATAGAAGAAGGTTACTACGCAGATATCGTAGTCTTAGATAAAGATCTGACAACGATTCCTACAAGTGAAGTACATGATACGAAAGTAATGATGACGATCATGAATGGAGAGGTCGTGTTTGAAAGATGATCCGTTTTTTGAAAGAAGAAGATATCAAAGCGTGTTTGGATATCTACAATTGGTATATAGAAAATACTACGATTACTTTTGAAGAAGAACGATTGACGCTCCAACAATTCACAGATAGGGTACAAGGTATTCAAGAAAGATATCCATTTATCGTATTGGAGGATGATGGAAAGATACAAGGATATGCGTACTTAGATGCGTTTTCACCTAGAGTTGCCTACAATTGGACAACAGATCTTTCTATCTACTTAGATCATGATTCTAGAGGAAAAGGATATGGAACAAAGCTTATGGAGGAGATCCTTCATTTAGCTAAACTAGATGGATATTGTTCTGTTGTATCCATCGTTACTGAAGGAAATAGAGCTTCAGAACATATCCATGATTCTTTTGGATTTGAAAGAAAAGCTTTATTTGAGAACTTTGGATATAAGTTTCATGAGTGGTTAGGAGTTACATACTTTGTTAAGACAGTAAATGAATGCCATGATGATATGAACCAACCAAAGAATATAGATCCATATAAATAAAAAGACTTCGTTTGAAGTCTTTTCTTATGCGATCCTTTTTTTATAGTTTTGTTTTTCGATTCCTATGAACTGATATCCACACTCTTCAATTGCTAGTTGGATAGAAGAAGAATCAATATCTTGTTTACTGATGATGGTTGTTTCTCCTTTTGTGTGATTGGAAGATACTTTAGAAACATTGAAATGGTTTCTGATCGTATCATTGATATTAGCTTCGCAATGTCCACACTGCATGCCTCCAATTGCGACTGTGATCTTGACTGGTCCTTTACCGTTGTATGTGGATGTCTTTAAGTTATGTTCTCCTTCGTGGAAGAATCCTCTTACGATCTTAACGCCTCCGATCATCATGATTCCAATGATAACTAGGATAACAATATCAATAGGACTCATAGGTACATTTACTTTCATCATTGATACTCCTTTCTGTATACCCCTTGGGGGTATTAGTTAGCATATACTAATCTAATCCTAAGAAGATAGAAAGTCAATGGATATGTTATGATTATTGGGATGAAAAATGTAATATTAGCTGGTGTATGTATTAAAGATAACGCAAAAGTATTTCAGATGAAGATGGATGAATGTATTGCGTTATGTCATGCATGTAATTTAAATGTCGTTGAAACCATTACACAAAACTCTAATACAATGGATACTAGACATGCCTTTCGTACAGGTAAGTTGGATGAATTAAGAATATTGGTGGAAGATACTGGTGTGGATTATGTCGTCTTTTATAATACGTTAACAGTACAGATGGCAGAAAGAATATCGGCATGTATTGGATGTAATGTCATTGATCGTACATCTTTGATATTAGATATCTTTTCATCACGTGCGAAAAGTCGTCAAGCCAAACTTCAAACAGAGATGGCACGTCTTCAATATGATCTACCTAGATTATTGAACAGTGATAATGATCGAGAAAGAGAAAGAGGTGGATCTGTAAATAATAGAGGTTCTGGTGAAATGCGTTCGTCTATCGTCGCAAGAAAATATCAAAGAAGGATCCAAGATCTAAAAGAAGAATTAAAGAAGATCGAGACACAAAGATACCAAGATGAAAAAAGAAGATCGAAGACCTTGTTGAGAAGGGTAGCCTTAGTTGGGTATACAAATGCGGGAAAATCTTCTTATATGAATTATCTATTAAAGAATACGAATGCGAATGGAAATGTTGTTTATCAAGAAGATATGTTATTTGCGACATTGGATACTTCTGTTCGTAAGATCAATTTAGAAAGAAAGACATTCTTTTTATATGATACGGTAGGGTTTGTATCGGATCTTCCACATACTTTAGTAGAAGCGTTTAAAAGTACATTATCTGCTGCACAAGATGCGGATCTATTGGTAGAGATCATTGATTGTAGTGATGAAGACTTTGAAACGAAGATGGAAGTAACAGAAGAGACATTGAAGGAAATTGGCGCAACTGATATTCCTATCGTAAGATTCTTTAATAAATGTGATTTGTTGGAAGATACCTCAATGATTCCTGGACTATGTATTTCTACATACACTGGTGAAAATATGGAGGAATCTGTCAAAGAAATCTTAAAAGTGTTATATCCGAGAGAAGAAAACATGTATTGTTTTCTTCCTTATGATAAAATCAATATGTTTGATGAATACAAACAAGTATTGGATATTGATATCTTAAAACAAGATGAATATGGAATGACATTGTTCATTCAAGGTCCAAAAGATTATATCCAAGCATTTGATTTGTATCGTATAGAAGGGAAAGAATATGAGTAAGACAGTATGGGAAAAGCTAAATGAATCCGAAACAAAGGAATTGATGCATTTCAATGACGAGTATATGGATTTTCTTAGTGTATCCAAAACAGAAAGAACATTTGTTAACAACAGTATTGCGTTAGTAGAAAAGGCAGGTTTCAAGAACTTAGATGATGTAACGGAATTGAAGCCAGGTGATAAGGTCTATTCTACAAACAAAGGAAAGAATTTCTTAGCTTTCATTATAGGTGAAAAGCCTATTCGTGAAGGTATGAATCTATTAGGAGCACACATTGATTCTCCTAGAACAGATTTAAAACAACATCCATTATATGAGGCAAATGGTTTAGCTTTATTAGATACACACTACTATGGTGGTATCAAGAAATATCAATGGGTAGCTAGACCTATGGCACTTGTTGGTGTCGTAGTTAAGAAAGATGGCACAGTCGTTGATATCAATATTGGTGATGATGATAAGGATCCAGTAGTTGGTATTTCTGATTTGTTGATCCACTTGGCTGCTAATCAAATGGAAAAGCCAGGCGCTAAGGTAGTCGAAGGTGAAGCTTTAGATCTATTAGTTGGTTCTATTCCTAAGAAGGATGTTGAAAAGGATCCAGTAAAGGCTTATATCTTAGACCTATTAAAAGAAAAGTATGATATTGAAGAGGATGATTTCATGTCTGCGGAAATCGAAGTCGTTCCAGCTGGTAAGGCTAGAGATTATGGTCTTGATCGTTCAATGGTATTAGGCTATGGTCATGATGATAAAGTTTGTGCGTATACTTCTTTAAGAGCTGTATTGGATTTTGAAGGTACACCAGAAAGAACAGCATGTGCGATCTTAGTGGATAAAGAAGAGATTGGTTCTGTAGGTAATACAGGTATGCAGTCCGCATATTTTGATCATGTCGTTGCTAAGATGTTAGCTTTACAGAATGAAGAAAGCTTAGTTGCGTTCAATGATGCGATGGATCATTCCATCATGTTATCAAGTGATGTATCTGCAGCTTTTGATCCATTATATCCAGAAGTCATGGAAACAAAGAACGCTTCCTTCTTTGGTAAGGGCATTTGTTTCAACAAGTATACTGGTTCTAGAGGTAAAGGTGGATCTAACGATGCCAATGCGGAATACATGGCTAAGATCCGTAAAGTCATGGATGACAATGATTGTTACTTCCAGACTTGTGAACTAGGTAAAGTAGATGTTGGTGGAGGCGGAACGATTGCCTACATCATGGCAAACAAGAACATGGATGTCATTGATGCTGGTATCGCAGTTCAAAACATGCACGCACCATTTGAAGTCGTATCCAAGGCTGACGTTTATGAAGCTTATAGAGCTTATATTGCGTTCTTAAAAGATATGAAATAATCGTTAGGCAGTACCGTTTTGGTACTGCTTTTTGTATAATTGATTCTAGAAACAGAGGTATGATTTGTGAGAAATATAGTAAGGATCAATGATAAAGGTGCAGAGTTTTTGAAGAAGGGTCAGATGTGGATGTATTCCAATAATCTAGATTCAGATATATCAGAATATGAGAATGGAAGTGTCGTAGATATCTTGATGAATGATGATACGTATCTAGGAACAGGTTATTTAAGTAAAGATTCTCATATTACAGTTCGTATCTTTTCAAAGAAACATGAAGATATCAATGAAGATTTCTTTTATCGTACGATCTTGAATGCATATGAATTTAGAAAGACAGTAGAGCCAAACAATTTAGACAATTGTCGTATCATTTTTGGGGAAGCAGATGGATTACCAGGACTTACGGTAGATCGATATAACGATGTACTTGTTACACAGATCACTTGTTTTGGATTAGAGAAGAATAAAGATATTCTTTATCATGCGTTATTAGAAGTTTTAAAAGATGAGGATATCAAAGCTATCTATGAAAGAAATGATGTGAAATCAAGAGAAAAAGAAGGCCTTTCTTTATACAAAGGTTTCTATTATGGAAAAGCGGATACCGTTCAAGTCATTGAAGAAAATGGTTTGAAATTAAATGTTGATATTGAAAATGGACAGAAGACAGGATATTTCTTGGACCAAAAGACAAATCGTGTCTTAGTAAGAAATCTATCCAAAGGAAAGAAAGTCTTAGATTGTTTTACACATACTGGTGGATTTGCGCTAAATGCGGCATTTGGTGGTGCTAAAGAAGTTACTGCGGTAGATGTTTCCGCTATTGCGTTGAATGAAGGACAAGAGAATGCGAAATTAAATCATTTAGACAATCTATCTTTTGTACAAGCGGATGTATTTGATTATTTGGATACATTAAAAGAAAATGAATTTGATTTTATTATTCTTGATCCTCCAGCATTCACAAAATCAAGAAGAACGATCATGAAAGCTTACAATGGTTATAAAAGAATCAATATGCAGGCAATGAATGTATTGAGAAATGGTGGGTATCTAGCTACTTGTTCTTGTTCGAGATACATGGAGACTGATCTATTTGAAAAGATGTTACGAGAAGCTGCATTAGAAATTGGAGTTCAATTAAAACAGATTTCTGTTACGCAACAAAACGCAGATCATCCAATTCTTTGGAATATGGAAGAAAGTTCTTACTTGAAGTTCTATATCTTCCAAGTTTGGTAAGAGGTATTGATATGAAATTAGTGATTATTCGTCATGGAGATCCTGATTATATCCATGATTCTTTAACAGAAAAGGGAAAAGTAGAAGCAGAGCTTTTAAGCAAGAGAATGGAGAAGATGGACGTTACAGAATTCTATCAATCTCCTTTAGGTAGAGCACAACTTACTGCTTCCTATACGCTAAATAAAGTAGGAAGAACTGCTGAGACATTAGATTGGTTAAGAGAATTTGATCCTAGGATCACAAGACCTGATCGATTTTTTCGTAAGTCTGTAACGTGGGATTGGTTACCACAAGATTGGACGAGTGATTCTCGTTTCTATGAATATGATCATTGGTATGATCATGATGTCATGAAAAAAGGAAAAGTAAAAGAAAGATATCAATGGGTTTGTGATAACTTTGATGAATTCTTAAAACAACATGGTTATGAACATGTAGATAATTACTTTAAAGTAACAAAGTCTAATCATGATACGATCGTCTTCTTTTGTCACTTTGGATTAGAATGTGTTTTGATATCACATTTATTACATATTTCTCCAATGCCTTTATGGCATGGTTTTGTGGCGGCACCTACTTCTGTAACAGTGATCCATACAGAAGAGAGAAAGAAAGGGATTGCCTCATTTAGAATTGCGCAATTTGGAGATATATCACATTTATATGTTGGAAATGAAGAACCTTCCTTTGCGGCAAGATTTGCGGAATGTTTTGATGATTCAACACAACACTGATAGAATATAAGGTAGAAAGATTTTGAGGCATCATATGAAAATAACATTATACTTTGTAAGACATGGGGAAACACGATTTAATGAAAAAGGAAGAATGCAGGGAACTTGTGACTCTCCATTAAGCATTCGTGGTGAATTACAAGTCGAACAAGCTAGAGTTGCGTTGAATAACGTGTTCTTTGATCGTGCGTATTCTTCTCCAAGTGGAAGATGTTTAAAGACATGTAAGAAGATCCTAGAAGGAAGACATATCAAACCTGAAATCATTCATGATCTACATGAGATGGATTTTGGTACATTTGAGGGATCTAGATTTACTTCTCATCCAGATGAGATTTCTTATTGTTTTGAACATAGTGATTTTACTAGTGTAAATGGTGAAAATAGATATCAAGTAACGGATCGTATCGAACAAGCTTTAAATACGATCTTATCTGAAAGTGAAGATGGAGATCATGTGTTAGTAGTTACACATGGTGCTGTTGAAATGAATATGATGGCAACGATCTTGAATGTTGATGTGGATGCGTTCGCACAAAAACATGAAGGTAGAGGAAATCCTATTCCTAACGCTGGCATTATGAGAGTGGAATATGAAGATGGTGAATATCATGTCACAAATCTTCCTACAGAACCTCAATTGTTTGAAAATCCAGTAGAAGATAAGAATATCCATTTCTATTATGTCAATCATGGACAAACATTATTTAATCAATTCAATCGTATGCAAGGTGTAAGTGATTCTCCATTAACAGAAAGAGGAATTCATGAGGCAATTGCGTGTGCTAATGCGTTAAAAGATACGGATGTATACGCAATCTACACTTCTCCTATGACACGTTGTATCGATACAGCGATGCAGATCGCACATGATAGAAATATAGAACCTATCACAGTGGCAGGTCTTAGAGAAATCGACTTTGGACAATTTGAAGGAGTCGTTAGAGATAATTGGTTAGATGAAATCAAGGAACATCGTAATAATCATGATGATTGGAGTGATGTTGGTGGTGAATCTTCTAGTGATTTCGAACAACGTTTTGAACATATGATGTTTAAGATCGTATCTGCATCTAGAAATGAATCAAATGTCGTTTTGGTTGGACATTCTGAACATTATAAGAGAATGTTAGAGATCTTATTCCATAAAGATCCTGAAGAAGTAATGATGGAACTTAGAAAAGAAGGAAAACAACCACATCCATATGGTGGTATTTGTCGATTTGATTATAGAAATGGTGAATATGTTCTTGTCGATTATATGCGTTCTGTGAGTGAAGATGAATAGGTGGTTTTATGCATATTGATAAAAAGCTACATGATTTTTATCAGATATTTGAAAAACAAGATGATATCCTGTGGAAGAATGAAATTGAAGCGAATCAATTAGTAAGTTCAACACTATTGATCAGTTGTATCGTTTTATTGTTCGTATGGTGTTTAATGATCTTTGGTGTTTTTGCGGATCCTGATGAAACCTTATTAGCGTTAGTATCACAAAGTATTATTGAATTAGCGATTCCTGTGTTTTTGTGTCGCTTTTTAAACGTACAAAAGTCATGGGTCAAATATGTATTGTTGTTAGTAGTCATTGCGGTACTTGCGAGAATGAATTGTTATTTGAACTATAATGTCGTTTTAGTCATGGTAGTTCCAGTTGTGTTATCTTGTCGTTATTTTAATTCAAAGTTTACGTTGACTATCGCAATCGTCACAGCGATATTTTTCGCACTTAGTACCTTTGCGAATGCTTATTATGATTTTGGATGGTTTGATGTCAACTTTTATACGATTCCATCAGGTACGATCTTAAAGATCACAACGGATGTTGAAGATTGTATTCGTGAAATGGGAATCGATGTAAGTAATAGAGTCTATCAAGCAATGGTTTATAATTTCCTACCAAAATTATTAATATACTTTGTTGTCTCTATGGTTTGTTTGAAGATTTCAGAAACAGGTAAAACACTTGTTACATCTCAAAAGGAAATCAGTGAAAAGACAACTCGGATCGAATCTGAATTGAATTTAGCACAAAATATCCAGGCACATATGTTGCCAAGTATTTTCCCAGCTTTTCCTGATGATGATGAATTTGATATTTACGCACGTATGGAACCTGCCAAAGAAGTTGGTGGAGATTTCTATGATTTCTATAAATTAGATGAAACGCATTTAGGAATCGTTATTGCGGATGTATCTGGTAAAGGAATTCCTGCCGCATTATTCATGGTCATTGCGAAGATCATTATCAAGAATGAAATGCATATGGGCTATTCTCCTGAAGAAGTCATGGGTAGAGTCAATCATATGTTATGTGAAGGAAATGAAGATGGAATGTTCGTTACTGCTTGGATCGGTGTGTTTGATTCTTCTAGTGGCGAGTTAACATATGTTAGTGCAGGACATAATCCTCCACTTGTTCAAAAGAATGGTGTCTATAGTTACTTGAAGATGAAACCAGGTTTTATCTTAGCGGGTATGGATGGTATGAAATATCATCAAGAATCTATTACATTAGAACCTGGTGATAAATTATTCTTATATACAGATGGTGTTACTGAGGCTACAGATCGACACGAAAATATGTATGGTGAGAAGAATTTATTAGATTACTTGAATGCACATCCTGATATGAAACCTGCAGAGATGATCAATGGTGTCAGAGAGGATGTACGTAAGTTTGCGGATGGCGCAGATCAGTTTGATGATATTACGATGTTGATGGTAGATTACTTGAAAGAAAAACATGTGATCGATATGAAAGAAAAGAAGTTTAATGTGAAAGAGTCATCTTTAGAAGATGTCATAGGATATATCGAAGGACAACTTGAAGAAGCACAATGTTCAATGAAAGTTACACAACAGGTCTTGATCAGTGTTGAAGAAATTTATGTGAATATTGCGAGTTATGCATATCCTGATAAGAATGGGGAAGTCGTATTAAGAACTTTGATTGATGAACAACACGCTGTGATCCAATTTAAAGATCATGGAACACCATTTAATCCATTAGAAAGGGCAGATCCAGATATCACTTTATCAGCTCAACAGCGTACAGAAGGTGGATTAGGTATCTTCATTGTGAAGAAAGTCATGGATCATGTGGATTATGCATATCAAAATGGTTGTAATGTATTAACGATAGAAAAGGAGTATGGGGATGGATGTACTAGATAAGGCAATCGAATTTGCGACAAACGCTCATGCTGGGCAAGTTCGTAAGTTGGCGAAAACACCATATATTCTTCATCCTATGGAAGTGGCTTGTATCATTTCTACATTGACTACGGATAAGGAGACAATGGCTGCTGGTTTATTACATGATACGGTTGAAGATTGTAATATTGATCCAGAAACGATCTATCAAGAATTTGGAAAAAGAGTGTATGGTCTTGTGATGAGTGAAACGGAAGATAAATTATCTGATAGACCTCCTGCAGATACTTGGATGGAAAGAAAAGAAGAATCTTTATTGATGTTGGAAATGACAAAAGATGAAGATGTACGTATCTTATGGTTAGCAGATAAATTATCCAATATCCGTTCTTTCTATCGAGAGTATTTGGTAAAAGGAAATGATGTTTGGAGTACTTTGAATCAAAAGGATCCTAAGATGCAGGAATGGTATTATCGTTCCATTGCGAAATCTTTGGTTACTTTGAAGGATACAGCTGCGTATCAAGAGTATATTACTTTAGTTGATAGAATATTTGGAGAGGAGTCTCAAAATGGAAACGAAATATGAAAATGGAATCTTAACAGTATATCTTGAAGGACGTATCACAGCGGATAACGCTACAAATATTCAAGAAGAAATCAATAAAGCTCTTGAGGAAGAACATTCTACTGTTGTGTTCAATTGCGAGAAACTAGAATATATTTCTAGTGCTGGATTACGTGTGATCTTAAGAACGAAGAAATTAGAACCATCATTAAAACTAGTTGATGTAAGTAGTGAAGTCTATGAAGTCTTTGAGATGACAGGATTTACAGAAATGATGGATATTGAAAAGGCATATCGTAGAATGTCAATTGAAGGTTGCGAACAAATTGGACAGGGTTCTAATGGTAAAGTCTACCGTATCGATGCGGATACGATCGTAAAGGTATACTTTAATGCGGATGCCTTACCTGATATTCATCGTGAAAGAGAATTAGCTAGAAAAGCATTTGTGTTGGGAATTCCAACTGCGATTCCTTATGATGTCGTTAAAGTAGGGGATACATATGGTTCTGTATTTGAATTATTGAATGCGAAAAGTTATATCAAGTTGATCAATGAAAATCCTGCAGATATTGATAAATATATCGTTATGTTTGTTGATCTAATGAAGAAGATACATTCTACTGAAGTGAAACCTGGAGATCTACCTGATGTGAAACTTACAGTATTGGATTGGGTTGAATATTTGAAAGAATATATTCCTCAAGATAAGTATGAAAAGTTGAAACATATGGTTCAATCAGTACCGGATACACATACGATGGTACATGGTGATTACCACATGAAGAATGTAATGATCCAAGATGGAGAAACACTTTTGATCGATATGGACACATTATCAGAAGGACATCCAATCTTTGAATTAGGTAGTGTATTTAATGCGTATATTGGATTTTCAGCACTTGATCCAAAAGTAACGGAACAATTCTTAGGAATATCGAATGAGACAGCGCATTATATTTGGAATAAGATCTTACCTTTATATCTAGAAACGGAAGATGAAGAAAGAATCAAAGATGTAGAAAATAAGGCGAAGTTGATTGGTTATACACGTTTGTTAAGAAGAACGATCAAGCGTGAAGGATTTGACAAAGCTGGTAAAGAAATCGAATTTTATAAAGAAAATGTTTTGAAATTGATTGATGAGTTAGATACATTGGTATTCTAATTGAGGAGGAAATATGACAATTCAAGAAATCAAAGATGGTGAAAATCTCACATTACAATTAGAAGGACGCTTAGATACGACAACTGCTCCAGATCTAGAAAAGGTAGTGAATTCTGACTTGGATGATGTAAAGGATCTAGTATTAGATATGAAAGATCTACAGTACGTTTCTTCTGCAGGTTTAAGAGTATTACTTTCTATCCAAAAGAAGATGGATAAACAAGGTAGTTTTAAACTAGTACATGTTTGTGATGAAATCAAAGAAGTATTAGAAATCACAGGATTTACACAATTCTTAACAATTGAGTAAACATAAAAAATAGACCTTATGGTCTATTTTTTAGTGTAATATATTCTGTTTTATCACCAACATACTTATATGCTGGACGAATGATACGGTTTGCGAATTCCACTTCTTCCATACGATGGGCACACCAACCAGCTACGCGACTAATTGCGAAGATTGGCGTGAATAGTTCTTCTGAGATGCCTAAGATACGATAGACAAGACCTGAGAACAAGTCTACATTCGCACATACATTTTTCGTATTTCCTTTGACTTGTTGGAATGCGATAGGGGCAAGCTTTTCAATTTGGCATAGACAATCGTATTGTTTACCTAGACCTTTTTCATAGGCAAGTTCCTTAGAATGTTTCTTTAAGATCTGGGCTCTTGGATCACTTTTTGTATATACCGCATGTCCAATTCCATAGATCAATCCACTATGATCTCCAGCTTCTTTGTTTAAGATCTTAGTCAAATACGCCAAGACTTGTTGGTCATCATTGATATCTTCTACATTTTCTAAGATCTCATCCAATTGTTTCATGACCTTCAGATTCGCACCACCATGTTTTGGACCTTTTAATGAGAGGATCGCAGAAGCTATCGCAGAGTACGTATCAGTACCAGTAGAAGATAAGACACGAGTCGTAAAGGCAGAGTTGTTTCCTCCACCATGATCCGCATGAACGACCATACAAAGATCTAATAGCTTTGCCTCATCGTGTGTATAGTTTTGATCTAAACGATACATCGCAAGAATATTTTCAGCTGTCGATAATCCTTTTTTAGGATAATGGAAATATAAAGATTCATGGTCATAGGCATGTTTTTTTGTTTGGTAAGCATAGACCATCATGCTTGGCATTTCCGCAATCAAATTAATAGATTGTTTAATGACATTTTCTAATGAAGTATCTTCTGCTTCTTCATCATAGGAATACATAGCTAATACGCTTCTTGCCATTTTGTTCATGAGATTTGGAGAAGGGGCTGCCATGATCTGTGTTTCCGCAAATCCATCAGGTAATTCACGATGTGTTTCTAAGATATCACGGAATACATTTAATGTCTTCTCATTTGGCAAAGAACCAAATAAAAGTAACCATGCGACTTCTTCAAATAAGAAACGATCTTGTGTAATAGATTCATTAACGATATCTTCTAGATCTATTCCACGATAAATCAGTTTTCCATCAATTGGAGTAATGGTTTCTCCATTCTTCTCGTATCCAATTACATCACATATATTTGTAAGTCCAGATAATACTCCTGTACCATCTGCGTTTCTTAGACCTCGTTTTACACCAAGCTTCTCACTTGTTTCTGGATCAATATAATTGATCTTGCGATATGCATCACATAATATCTTTAGATCTTCATTAGAAAGATCTTGTACGTCTGGATATATCATAGCTTTACCTCGATATACTTATTGTAATGAAAAAACTTTCATCTGCAAGATGAAAATTATGAAAATAACTTCGTTTGTTTTGGTGTAGAATAGTAGACAGTGAGGTGGACATATGAAAGTCGTATTGATTCCTGGTGATGGTATTGGTAAAGAAATATCAGAAAGTGTAAAGAAAGTATCAGAAGCTTTAAAGACAGATATTGAATGGGAAACATATTCTGCGGGTGCAGAATACTATGAAGAGAATGGTTCATTATTTCAAGAAGGTCTGTTAGAAGCTATTCAAGAAAACAAGGTAGCGTTAAAGGGACCAACAGCGACTCCTATTGGAACTGGATTTCGTTCTATCAATGTACAATTGAGACAACATTTTTCAACATATGCGAATCTAAGACCGGTTCATTCTTTAGAAGGTGTTCCTTCTCGTTATGAAAATGTTGATCTTGTGATCGTTAGAGAAAATACAGAAGATCTCTATAAAGGAATTGAATACATGTATGATCAAGATACAGCACATGGAATTAAATTGATTTCAAAACAAGCTAGTGAAAGGATCATTCGTTATTCTTTTGAGTACGCAAAAAAACATCATAGAAATAAAGTAACATGCGTTCATAAAGCGAATATCATGAAATTGACGGATGGATTATTCTTAAAGACATTCCAAGAAGTTTCAAAAGATTATCCTGAAATAGAAAGTGATTCTGTCATTATTGATGCGTTATGTATGAAACTAGTAACTGATCCTACAAAGTTTGATGTATTGGTAGCACCAAACTTGTATGGAGATATCATTTCAGATTTGTGCGCTGGACTTGTAGGAGGTCTTGGTTTTGCGCCTAGTGCGAATATTGGAGATGAAGTCGTTATCTATGAAGCGGTACATGGCTCAGCACCAGATATCGCTGGTATGAATAAAGCGAATCCTACTTCCTTGTTATTATCATTTGCGATGTTATTGAAAGAAAATGGAATGGAAGATAAAGCCAATCAATTAGAAGAGGCAATCTACCAGACGATCAAAGAAGGTGTTCATACGACTGCGGATATTGGTGGTAATGAAGGTTGTATCGAATTTACGGATGCGTTGTGTAAGAGGATCAAATCATGAAATTATATGAAAATGGTGTGTTCTATGAAAATGGAACGATTGTAGATAAAGGAAATAAAGAAGAGGGAAAGAAGAAGACATTAGCGTATCAGATCTTAGATCATCATGATGACCATTCTGATAAGGATATCTTACATATCCGTTTTGATTCTTTGACTTCTCATGACATTACATATGTAGGAATCATACAAACAGCTAGAGCTTCTGGTTTAAAGAAGTTTCCTGTTCCTTATGTTCTAACAAATTGTCATAATACACTATGTGCAGTTGGTGGAACGATCAATGAAGATGACCATCAATTTGCGTTAAGTGCAGCACATAAATATGGTGGTATCTATGTACCACCAAATATGGCGGTCATTCACTCTTATAATCGTGAAATGATGAGTGGGTGTGGAAGAATGATCTTAGGTTCAGATTCCCACACAAGATATGGTGCTCTAGGTACGATGGGTATTGGAGAAGGTGGAGGAGAACTCGCAAAACAACTTCTTGAAAAGACATACGATATCGCTAGACCTGAAGTCGTACTTGTGTATGTACATGGAACAGTTAAACCAGGTGTAGGGCCACATGATGTTGCCTTAGCACTTTGTGCAGCGACATATTCCAATGGTTTTGTGAAAAATCGTGTCATGGAATTTGTTGGTGAAGGAATTCATTCTCTTTCTCAAGAGTATCGTAACGCAATCGATGTCATGACAACGGAAACGACATGTTTAAGTAGTATCTGGGAAACGGATGAAAAGACACAAAGATATTATGAAATTCATGGGAGAAGTGAAGATTATCATGAATTAAAAGTAGAAGATGGTGCATATTATGATCGATATATCGATCTAGATCTATCTGAAGTAGAATGTATGATAGCTTTACCTATGCATCCTTCCTACGCTTTACCAATCAATGAATTAAAGAAAGATCCTAAGAAATACTTAAAGGAAGCTCAAGAAAGAGCGAATACGCAATTAGCTGGAAAAAGTAAAATGGATCTTGTATCCAAAGTGGATGAGAATGGAAATATCATTGTTAATCAAGGTATCATTGCGGGATGTTCTGGTGGAACATACGCAAATATCATGGCAGCTAGTACTATCTTAGATGGTTCAGATTGTGGCAATGAAACGTTCCGATTATCCGTCTATCCAGATTCAATGCCTGTCTATAAAGCTTTAGTAAATAATGGTACGGTCTCATCTTTGATTAGTACTGGTGCGATCTTCCGTGAAGCTTTCTGTGGTCCTTGTTTTGGGGCAGGAGATACCCCAGCGAACAATGAATTTTCAATTCGTCATACGACACGTAACTTCCCAAATAGAGAAGGTAGTAAGCCTAATGAAGGACAGATATCTTCTGTTGGTTTAATGGATGCGAGAAGTATAGCCGCAACTGCTAGAAATCAAGGTGTATTAACAGCCGCAAGTGATATTTGCGTTGAAATGGAAGAAGATTATGAATGTCCATTTGATGCTGGATTATATGAGAAGAGAGTATTTAATGGATATGAAAAAGAAGAACCTGATCATCCATTGCATTTTGGTCCAAATATCAAAGATTGGCCAGAACAACCATCTCTTTCAAACGATGTATTATTAAAGATCGTTTCTCATATTGATGATCCAGTTACTACGACAGATGAATTGATTCCATCTGGTGAAACTTCTTCCTATCGTTCCAACCCATTGCGTTTAGCGGAATTTACATTATCTAGACGTGATCCAGATTATGTAGGAAACGCAAAAGCTGTACAGTCTTTAAATCAAGACAGTGAAGAAGTCAAACATGTTTATAGTTTGTTGAAAGAATATGGTGTCGATGTGGATGAAGGTCATACCAATATCGCTTCTAGTATCTATGCATATAAACCAGGTGATGGTTCCGCAAGAGAACAAGCTGCGAGCTGTCAAAGGGTATTGGGTGCAGGTGCGAATTTCGCACATGAATATGCCACAAAGAGATATCGTTCCAATTGTATCAACTGGGGCATGTTACCATTTTTAACAACAGATGATGATCTTTTGACAAAGGGAAGTTGGGTGCTAGTGAAGGATATTAAAAATGCCTTAAAGGATGCATCTTATATGAAAGCTTATGTCGTAAGTGAAAATAAAGTACAAGAAATACAAGTGACTTGTGGTCCTTTGACAGAAGATGAAGTAAAGATCTTAGAAGATGGATGTTTGATCAATTACTATAGACATTAAAGAAAAGATGTTGTGAAATTCTCACAACATCTTTTTGTATAGATTTGGATATAAGTATTCAAGGAATACAGGAACGACTCTTTCCCAATCCCTTTCACAATGTCTACCACCTGGTGTCAAGTGAGGGTATGTCAAACAACCCTGTTCGTTATAGAAGTGGTTGATATTCAACATCATTTCCATTGCGTCAATGAATAAACGTTTACCATGTACTTCTTGAGAACCTTGATCGATATAGATCCTTGTATCGTGATGGAATTGTGTGGATTGGATCAACTGTTTGATATCTTCATAACAGAAGTGTGTAGAAGGTGAAACACAAGCGGCTTTTGAAAATACATCATTATATTTCGCAATCATATATTCACTCATTAATCCACCCATGGAACTACCACCGATACCAACATGTTTTCGATCTGTATGAACACGATATTTCTTTTCGATCCTTGGTTTTAATACTTTGACATACCAATCTGCCATCTTTTGACCTGATGGATTGATCCTAGGAAGTGGTTCTAGTTCTGTGATAACTGGTTTATAAGGGCAATATTCCGCAAGTCTACGGTTACCTGTATGGTTACAGTCAACACCAACCACGATCAAATCGATATTTGTTTCGTCTAGATATTTTTTCATTCCCCATGATTTACCATAGGTTGCGTAGTCATCATAAAAAATATTATGGCCATCAAACATGTATAACACATCATATTTTTTCTTTGAAGTATCGTAACTATCAGGTAAATATACCCAAACATTTCTAGGTGATTGAGGAAATGGTTTGATGGAAATCTTAAATTCTACTACTTTTCCCATGGTGCTTTTCCCATCCATTTGATATGACTTTCTTTTCCTTGAAGGATTCGCTTGATATTTTCTTTATGTCGATATGTAACGAATGCGCTGAGAAGGAGAATTGAAATTGGAACGAGGATATCTGAAATGGAATGTGAGAAGTACATAAAAAGTGTAACTAGTCCTGTCATCCAAATTGCACACATACTAGAGAAAGATACCATTCTAGAAAAGAACAATAAGATGAAGAACGCAAGGATTGGAAGAAGAAATGTCATGATCCAATCATGTGTAATAAATAAAGTGATTCCTAAGAAGAAACCATATGTCGTAGCGACAGCCTTTCCACCTTTAAATCCCGCAAAACATGGAAAACAATGTCCGATACAACATGCTAGACCTGCATATACTTCAACGCCTGGTGCGATCCAATGTGCTACACACATTGAAATGAAACCTTTTAGTGCATCTAATAAGATCACAAGTACACCAATTGGCTTTCCTAATACTCTGCCAGCGTTTGTTCCACCAGCGTTACCACTACCTTCTTTTCGAATATCTTTATGAAAGAATACCTGTCCAATTACGAGTCCCCAAGGGATGGAACCAAACAGGTATGAAAATACAATCGCAAATAAAATCTTCATATGAAATACCTCGCGTTTACTATTCTAACATAAATCATATTTTCTTTAATGAATGATTCGTAAAATAGCCTTTAAAATTAGAAGAAGAAAACCGTCAGGAAGTGAGAAATCTTAGAAATTTTGGTATAATATTTCAGTTGTAGTAAAGGAGTTCACATGGCAATTCAATACGATGATAGTAGTATTCAAATTTTAGAAGGACTTGAACCAGTTAGAAAACGTCCTGGTATGTATATTGGTTCTACAGATTCTCATGGTCTACACCACTTGATCTGGGAAATCGTAGATAACGCAGTTGATGAGGCTTTGAATGGTTTCGGTAAGAAGATCACGATCACATTAGAAAATGATGGTAGTGTAACGGTAAGTGACCAAGGTAGAGGTATGCCAATTGGAAAACACGCTTCAGGAAAGAATACCCTAGAAGTTATTTTTACTGTATTACATGCTGGTGGTAAGTTTACGAGCCAAGGTGGTTATAAGACTGCTGGTGGTTTACATGGCGTTGGTGCTTCTGTCGTAAATGCGTTAAGTGAATGGTTGACAGTTGAAGTTGCTCATGAGGGTGAACTCGTTAGAATGTCTTTTAAAGATGGTGGTAAGAAAGTATCTAAGTTAGAACATCTTGGAAAGACAAATAAAACAGGTTCTACGGTTCGTTTTAAACCAGATCCAACGATCTTCCAAACAACAGAATTTAAGTTTGATCTTGTTGCGGAACGCGCAAGGGAAGAAGCTTTCTTGTTAAGTGGAATTGAATTTGTTGTGGTAGATCATAGAGGAAAGAAACAATCTGAAGAAAGATATTGTTATGAAGATGGTATTACTGCGTTTGTAAACTATTTGAATGAAGATCGTACACCTTTGATGCAGCCGGTGAAATTCTCTGGTGATGCCTTAGGGATCCATGTAGAAGCTGCATTCCAATACACAGATGATTATCAAGAAAATACATATTCTTTTGTCAACCTTGTTAGAACGGGCGATGGTGGTTCTCATGAAGTTGGTTTTAAAGGTGCTTTCACAAAAGCTATCAATGATTACGCTAGAAAGACAGGTCTTTTAAAAGAAAAAGATAAGAATCTAGAAGGAAACGATGTTAGAGAAGGTCTTACAACGATCTTATCTGTTTCTGTTCCAGAAGAAGTCTTACAATTTGAAGGACAGACAAAAGGAAAACTAGGTACTCCTCAAGCTAAACCAGCAGTCGAACAAGTCGTAAGTGACCAATTGACGTATTGGTTGACGGAAAATAAAACACAATCTGATATGTTGATCAGAAAGATGCAGAAGGCAATGTTGGCCCGTATTGCGGCTCGTAAGGCTAGAGATGAGGCAAGACGAGGAAAGAAAGTAGGAAAGGGAGAAAGAGTTCTCTCTGGAAAGCTAGCACCAGCACGTACAAAAGATTCTCGTATCAAAGAGTTATTCTTGGTCGAGGGTGATTCTGCCGGTGGTTCCGCAAAACAAGGTAGAGATTCAATCTATCAAGCTATCTTACCTTTAAGAGGTAAAGTATTAAATACAGAGAAATGTTCTTTAGCGGATATTGAAAAGAATGAAGAATTAAATACATTGATCTATACGATTGGTGCAGGTGTTGGACCTGATTTTGATTACGAAGATTCCAACTATAATAAAGTCATTATCATGACCGATGCCGATGATGATGGTAGTCATATTCAGATCTTATTATTAACATTCTTCTATCGTTATATGAGACCTCTTGTAGAACATGGTATGGTCTATATTGCCTTGCCACCATTATTTAGAGTTCAAAAGGGAAAGAATGTTGAATATTGTTACTCCAATGAAGAATTGGATGTATTAAGAAAGAAATATGGTAAGTGTGAGATCCAAAGATATAAAGGTCTTGGTGAAATGAATGCGACACAACTTTGGGAAACGACAATGGATCCTGAACATCGTACATTGATCCAAGTACAGATCGAAGATGGTGTCAAAGCAGAAAGAAGAGTTTCTACTTTGATGGGCGATAAAGCAGAAAGAAGAAGAAAGTGGATCGAAGAAAATGTTCACTTTACATTAGAAGACGACTATACACTGGAGGGATGAAAACGTGGCGAAGAAAAAACAATTTGAAGATAAAACACATTACATTCCTTCACGTTTAGAAGATATCATGGGTGATGGTTTTGGAAGATATGCGAAGTATATCATTCAAGAAAGAGCGTTACCTGATGCACGTGATGGTTTAAAACCAGTTCAAAGAAGAATCTTATATGCGATGTACCATGATGGAAATACATGGGATCATCCATATCGTAAATCCGCTAAGACGGTAGGTCTTGTTATTGGTAATTATCATCCTCATGGAGATACTTCTGTTTATGATGCGATGATTCGTATGTCTCAAGATTGGAAGGTAAGATTACCTTTGATCGATGTTCATGGTAACAACGGTTCTATTGATGATGACCCAGCTGCTGCGATGCGTTATACAGAGGCTAGACTTGCGAAAGTTACAGAAGTCATGGAAGATGATCTAGATAAAGATACTGTTCAAATGGCTCCAAACTTTGATGATACGGAAAATGAACCAACGGTATTACCTGTACCTTTCCCAGTCATGTTAGTTAATGGTGCTACGGGTATTGCGGCAGGTTACGCTACAAATATGCCTCCTCATAACATGAATGAGGCAGTTGATGCGGCAATCTATCGTATTCAAAATCCTGAGTGTTCTTTAACAGAATTGATGGAAATCATTCCTGGACCTGACTTTCCTACTGGTGGTATCGTACAGGGAGAAAAGGGAATTCGTGATGCCTTTGAAACAGGAAAAGGTAGAATCGTTGTAAGAGCGAAATGTGAGATCGAAGAAACAAGAACGATCCAACAGATCGTTATTACTGAAATCCCATATGAAGTCATTAAAGGACAGCTTGTTAAGAAGATGGATGAGATTCGTCTATCAAAAGAAATCGATGGAATCTTAGATGTACGTGATGAATCTGATCGTAATGGTCTAAGAATCGTAGTTGACGTAAAAAAAGAAGCTGATGCGAATTTGATCTTAAATTATTTTTATAAAAACACTGATCTACAGATCTACTATAACTACAACAATGTAACGATCATTGATCAAAGACCTGTACAAGTTGGATTATGTGGATTATTAGATGCGTTTATTGAATTTAGAAAAGATGTCGTATTAAGAAGAAGTAAGTTTGAACTCAATAAGATGGAGAAGAGAACGCATATCATTGAGGGATTGATGAAAGCTGTATCGATCTTAGATGAAGTGATTCGTATTATTCGAGCATCAAAAGATAAAGCTGATTCTAAGAAGAACTTAATGAATGAATTTGGCTTTGATGAACCACAAGCTGAAGCTATCGTTTCTATGCGTCTATATCGTTTAAGTAATACAGATATTCAAATCCTTAGAAATGAATTTGCGGAATTGGTCAACAAGATCGAAGAAACAAAAGCTATCATTGAAAATGAGAATGTATTAAAGTCTGTCATTATCAAAGAACTGAAAGCTGTTAAGAATGAGTATGGTGATGAAAGACGTACAAAGATCGAAGCTGAAGTACAAGATATCGTCATTGATCGTGCTGCGATGGTAACGAGTGAAAAGGTCGTTATTACTGCTAGTAGAGATGGCTACGTTAAAAGAGTTTCTTTACGTTCCTTTAACGCAAGTGATGTGCAAACTGGTCTTAAGAATGGTGATATGTTGATCGGAACGATCGAATGCGATACATTAGATACTTTGTTGTTATTTACATCTAAAGGAAATTATGCCTCTTTACCTGTTTGGCAAATTGAAGAATCCAAATGGAAAGATGTAGGTATGCATTTGAATAAGGCAATTCGTATTGATGGTGATGATAAGATCATTAACGCAATCGTAGTAAAAGATTTCAATACATATGCTTGGATCATTACATTGTCATCTAATGGTCAGATCAAAAAGACACCTGTATCGAATTGGAAAGTAGATCGTAACTCAAAAGTCATGACTGCGATGAATGTTCCAAGAGGTGCACAGATGTTGAATGCGTTTATTGCTTATCATGATCAACAGATCTTACTTGTAAGTAAAGATGGTAATTCTTATCGTTATGATATCGATCAGATTCCATCAACTGGTGTCAAGAGCAAGGGCGTTAAGGCATTGAACTTATCAAAGGGCGATGAAGTAGCGTATGCATGCGCAATCAATCAAGATGTTCCAGCTATCCTCTACGTATCTTCAACTGGTGCTTGTAAGAGAGTTCACTTAGAAGAAATCGTAGAAGGTAATCGACCAATGAAGGGAAATCTTGTTTGTAAGAGAATCAAGACAAATCCTTCTGTCTTAAGATATGCGTGTGGTGTAACACCAGGCGATTCATTGACATTTGTTGATACAAGTGAACATGTATTACGTTCATCTGATGTTCCATTAAAACCTAGAGACACAGGTTTCTCTCAACCATTAGAGCTTGAAGAAGAATGGGATATCATCAAGGGAATTGAAGAATGTAAGATCATTGATATTCCTGAAGACGCAGATGATGAAGTACATGATGATGTAGAAAAGATTTCATTATTTTGAGGTGAAATATGAAGAAATGTAAAGGTTGTGGGGCAATCCTACAAAATGAAGATCCTAAATTACCAGGATATTCTCCAAAAGAAAATAGTGAATATTGTCAGAGATGTTTTCGTCTGATCCATTATGATGATCTTACCGTCTCTATGCGTAAAGGAATCGATCCTGATATCGTCATGGATAAGATCTCTAAAAGTGATGCGTTGATCTTATGGGTCGTTGACTTGTTTGATTTTGAAGCTGGGATCATACCTGGTCTAAACCGTCATTTGATTGGGAAAGATATCGTTATGGTCTGTACGAAACGAGATATTCTTCCTGATACGTTATCAGAAGAGAAGATTGCGAGATTTGTATTTTCTAGATTGAAAGAAAATGGTATCTCAATCAAATCTTTGATCCTAACAAGTAAGTTAGAGAGAATGGGCGTAGAAGAAGTGAAAGACGCAGTGAATCTATATCGTAAAGATAGAGATGTCATTGTCATGGGTAAAGCGAACTCTGGAAAGAGTACGTTGTTGAATAATCTATTAGGTTCAAATACTTTGACGATGTCTAGATATCCTGGAACAACGATCGACTTTAATGAATTAGTGATCGATGGTGTTACTTACATTGATACGCCAGGTATTGAAATCAGTCATAGTTTACTGATGGAAGTTAATGAAGATGATCTGAAACAGATCCTTCCTGCTAGAACACTAAAACCACAAGTATATCAATTACGTGGTGATCAATCTTTCGCAATAGGAGGACTAGTAAGATTAGATCTATTTGGATGTGATCACGCTTCATGTGTATTCTATCTTTCAGATAGTTTGAAACTACATCGTGGAAAAGTAAGTGGTGCTGATGCGTTATGGGAAAAACATTATGGTTCCTTGTTTGTACCAGTTGCTAATTCAAAACAGATGAAGAAATATTCCATTCACAAAGAAATGGATAAAATGGATATCGTGATAGATGGATTAGGTTGGGCATGTGTACATGGCCAAATGTCCAATGTCACTGTCTATGTACCAGAGAATGTAAATGTTACGTTCAGAAAGGCAATGTTATAAATGTTAACAGGAAAACAGAAAAGATATTTAAGAGCTCTAGCTTCAGAAGAAAAGACGATCTTTCAGATTGGTAAAGATGCGTTAAGTGATAACTTGATCGAACAAATCGACAATGCGATCACTGCTAGAGAACTTGTAAAGATTTCAGTATTAAAGAATAGTCCAGTCGATATCAAAGAGACTGCGTTTGATCTAGCTAGATATACAAATAGTGAACTTGTACAGGTCATTGGAAGAACGATCGTTTTATATCGTGCTGCACGTGACCCTAAGATCTTATTACCATGAGGATCATAGAAGGAAAGTTTGACCCAATCACACAAGGTGAATTGGAATATCTTCTTCAATATCGAAAAGAACATCATATAAACGATCTTTTTATCGCAGTAGAAGAAGAGGGCGTTCTATCCTATCAACAAAGATATGATCTTGTGAAAAGGAGCATCGCTCCATATAGACATCTTCATATGTATGTAGGTAATCAAACAAAAGAAAAGATGCCTAATGAATTTGAAGATGTTGAAAAACAAGTTCGACAAGGAGCATTCTATTTGAGCGCAAAAGGGATTCGAAGACAATTGAATGAGAATGGTCATTACTACGAGAATATCGCAAAAGTTCTGTGTAATGAACATCGTTACCTTCATTCCGTTTCTGTTGCCAATACTGCCAGCAAATTAGCTCAATTACATCAATTAGATGCGCATCTAGCGTATCGTATGGGATTACTACATGATATTACCAAGAGATGGTCAGATGAAGAAGGAAAGAGACTTTTAGAAATCTATGATCGTTCTAGATTAGAAACTCATCCAAAAGTATGGCATAGTTTTACAGCTCCTATCTTTATCCAAAAGAATCTATGTATGAATGATCCAAGGATATTAAATGCGATATGGCATCATACATTAGGAGATGGTAAGTCGGATTATGATCATATCTTATATATTGCGGATAAAATAGAACCATTAAGAGGATATGATGCTTCTAAAGAATGGGCCTTGGCCGCAATCAATCTAAAAGAAGCTGCACATTATGTTTTAGAGAAATCGAAGGCATACCGTAAACAAACAGAAGGAGAATAAACGTGGAATTATTAGATATCGTTATTCAAACATTAGATGAAAAACAAGCAGAGGATATCGTTTCAATCGATATGAGAAGTGTTACACCATATACAGATTACTTTGTGGTATGTACTGCACGTAATGTACGTCATGGTGCTTCACTTGCCGAATTTGTTGAACAAGAGGCAGAAAAGAACGGATACTCTGTACGTACAAGAGAAGGTGAAAGAGATAGCCAGTGGATCTTGTTGGATTGTAATGAAGTCGTAGTACATATCTTTACAGAAGATACACGTAATACATATCGTTTAGAAAAGCTATGGGCTGATCTACCACAAAAATCTTACGAAACAAAACAAACGGTTCAGATTTAATTCTGAACCGTTTTTGTGATGCCATTGAGTTCTAACCAATCTTCTACATCGATTGCGGTAATAGAAGTATCATTTGTCCACTCTAGTTTATTGTTGATGATGATTTCATTATTCTCATAAGAAACAGATACTAACGCAGGATAAGAACTTACTTGCCAATCTTCTGAAAGACGTTTTGTTTCCATCTTTTGATCAAGTTCTGTGATATCTACGACTTCAATGATAGAAGAAAGGGATTTGTTGATATCCGTTTCTACAGTTGTAAGTATCGTATCTTTCAAATAGATAGAGTTATTATTTAAAGCACTGTAGAAGAAGAAGTAATGGATCGTAGAACTACTATCTTCTACATAAGACTTTAAAGAATCATACGCTAACATAGAGCTTGTGTCTGTTGTAGATTGATTATCTCTTGGTTCAAAGATACGATAAGCTACAAC
>CAVDZA010000014.1:0-20324 GCA_963613355.1 Bulleidia sp.
GAATGGGATGTATGGCATTCTCTCATGGGTATGGACAGATCCCTTCAAGAGAATACGCAATTGAAGCGATCCGTAATGCCTACGAACATGGTTGTAATTTCTTCGATACAGCTGAAGTGTATGGACAACAATTGTATTATCCACATCACAATGAAGAAATCTTAGGTGAAGCTTTAAAAGATGTAAGAGAGAATTGTGTCATTGCCACAAAGATGCATATCAATGAAGGGGAAGAGAATGAAGATATGTATGAGTTGTGTAAGAGACACTTATTAGCTTCTCTTAAGGCATTGAATATGGACTATGTTGACTTGTATTATCTACATAGAATCAACACAAAGGTAGAAGTGGAAAGAGTCGCAGAAGCGATGGGCAAGCTCATTGAAGAAGGTTTGATCAAAGGTTGGGGATTATCTCAGGTAGATGAATCTATCATCAAAAGAGCACACGAAGTAACTCCAGTATCTGCGGTACAGAATCTCTATAACATGTTAGAAAGAGATTGTGAAACAAACACATTCCCATATTGTTTAGAACATAACATTGGTGTCGTACCATTCTCACCAATCGCATCAGGTTTCTTATCTGGTAAGATCAATGTAAATACACAATTTGAAAAAGTAGATGATGTACGTGTATTCGTTCCTCAATTAACACAAGAAAACATCGTAGCGAATCAACCAGTACTTGATCTATTGAATGAATATTCTAAGAAAAAGAACGCAACAAACGCACAGATCAGTATGGCTTGGATGTTACATAAATACCCTAATGTAGTTCCAATTCCTGGTTCTAAGAATAAAGAAAGAATCATCGAAAACTTAGATGCTTGGAATGTTGAATTAACAGATGAAGAATTCAATGCGTTAGAAGAAGCTTTGGATAATATCGAAGTACATGGTCATAGAGGTAATGTACAATTCCAAGGTCAACCAATGAGTTCTTGGGGAAAGAAGTAAAAAAAACAGGGAAACCTGTTTTTTTATTGTATCTTCACTTTTCTTTTCTTTCCTTTGATAGAAATATGTGTAAGATCCTGTAATCTTTCATCATCTACTGTTAATAGAATGATTGTTGAATAGGAATCTTGTATTTCTAATGTACCAAGTTCAGAGAAATCAAAGATCGAACATAAGGAACCAATAATGTCTTTCGGTCTGATCTTGTCTTTTCTTCCTGCTTGTATTTGTAGGGTCGTAGAAGTTTTTGTTTCCTTTTCCTTTTGGAATGGAACAGAAAGGTCAACATTGTATTTCTCTTTTGGATCATAGATCGAAGAATGTTCCAGGATGTATTGTGTTACTTCATTCTCTAGATCCTTTTCTCGGATAAGTGTTAATGTAGTTCCTTCATTTCCTTGGTGTGCACTTCTACCAGAACGATGTATGAACGTATCTGTATCTAATGGAACATCATAATGAATGATATGAGATACATCAAAAAGATCCAATCCTCTAGCAGCGGCATCTGTCGCAACTAATATTCTTAACTCACCTTCTTTAAATTCTTTTAAGATACGGATCCTATCTTTTTCTTCATAAAAGGAAGAGAAAGAAGAACATAAGATATTTCTTTTTTGAAGCCATTCAGATAACTCATTGGCATCATTTTTATAATTCACAAAGATGATTGCTTGTTCGATTGGTAATGTTTTTAACACTCTTAACAATGAATGTTTACGATCACTTGTCTTTAGATAATAGGAATCGATCTTATCGTTGATATGAGATTCATCTTGGATGATTTCTTCATAGTTATTTGGTAGAAAAGATGTTAGTAGTTCATTCTTAGTGGCAGAAGTACATACGATCTGAGAATGCACATCCTTTAATAATTCTTCTGTTTCTTTTCTTTGACCTGTAGAAATGATCATATCTACTTCATCTAAGACAACTAATTTTAAATGAGATAGATCTATCTTATTTTGATCGTAAAGATCTTTTAATCTACCTGGTGTACCTATGATGATCGTTGGTTTATGTCTTAGAGCGTTTTCTTGTTTGTGGATATCTAGTCCACCAATGACAGTAATGATGTGATGTTTTGTGTGTGCGGCAATCTTTTTAGCTACTTCAGATACTTGTAGAGCGAGTTCTCTTGTTGGGGTAATGATCAAAGCTTCTGTGTTGTTAGATTCTGAATCGCAAAGTTGAAGTGTCGGAATCAAATACGCTAATGTCTTACCAGAACCAGTTTGTGCTTGAATGAATAGATTCTTTCGATTCAATATTTGAGGAATCGCTTTTTCTTGGATAGGTAACAAGAATGTGTAGCCTAGATCGTTTAGAGTTTGTTTTAAGTTTTGATTCATGTGTTAATAGTAACATGAATCAACAACAGAATCTAAAAAAGCAGAGTGTTAATTTTATAAACAAACTGTAAAAATAAGAATAGTGACAAAATGTATGTTAAACTTTATGCGATATGACAATGTTTAATGATACGATTGCGGCTATCGCTACAGCGAATGCGACGGGTGCTGTCTCTGTGATAAGGATATCTGGAGAAGAAGCGATAGAGATAGCTGGAAAATTGATAGGAAAAGATCTTTCTAATAAAGAAGGTTATACCATTACATATGGAACGATCAAAGAAAATGGAGAATCCATTGATGATGTATTGGTATCTGTTTTTAGAGCGCCTAGATCTTATACAGGAGAAGATGTTATTGAGATAGGATGTCATGGTGGTCTATACATCACTAGAAAGATACTATCTTTAGTAATTGGAAGTGGAGCGCGTTTAGCTAGACGTGGAGAATTTACAGAACGTGCATTCTTAAATGGAAAGATGGATCTCGCACAAGCAGAAGGTGTGAATGATTTGATCAATGCGAGTGATGAAGTGAATGCGAAGAGTGCGATTCATTCTTTAAAGGGCTCTGTTTCTAAAATCTTAAAACCATTAGAAGAAGATCTAACACAGATCATTTCGAATATCGAAGTGAATATTGATTATCCTGAATATGATGATGTACATCAATTAACAGAAGAAGAGATACTTCCAATGGCAGAGAAGTGGTTAAAGGATATTCATAGAGTAATTGTAGAAGCACAAAAGGCAGTGAATATTCGAGAAGGTATTGATACGGTCATCTTAGGTAGACCGAATGTTGGTAAGTCATCTTTATTAAATGCGTTATTAGAAGAAGATAAGGCTATCGTTACAGATATCGCAGGTACGACAAGAGATATCGTAGAAGGTACTGTTCGTTTAGATGGTATTACTTTGAACTTGATTGATACGGCTGGTATTCATGAAGCTACAGATATCGTTGAAAAGATTGGTATTGATAAGTCTCTACAAGCATTAGATAAGGCAGAACTTGTAATCGTGGTATTAGATGGATCACAAGAATTGACTGAAGAAGATCATGAACTATTAAAGATGACAGAGAATAAGAATCGTATCGTTGTTTATAATAAGAATGATAAATCATTTATTCATGAAGGAATTTCTATTTCCGCTATCAACGGAAATGTAGAAGAACTCACTAACGCAATCAAAGAGAAGTATGAAAATGAATTGTATCTAGCGAATACAGATACTTTAAATAATGAAAGACAAATTGGTCTAGCTCTACAAGCTGAATCTAGTATGTCTAACGCAATTCAAACATTAAAAGATGGAATGGAATTAGATCTAGTGACAATTGATCTAGAGAAGGCATGGACATCATTAAAGGAAATTACAGGAAAGGTTGGAAAAGAGGATCTATTAGATGAAATCTTTTCTAGATTCTGTTTAGGTAAATAAGATGAGTGAAATACAGTATTTAGATTCTCATGCGCATTTGATGGGTGAAGAGTTTCAAGAAGATCTAGAAGAAGTGATTCAGAAGTGTAATGATAAGAATGTGAATCACATCATGATCATTACATTAAATAAAGATGAAGCTTTACGAGCAATTGAATTTGTGAAGAGAGATCCTGAAAGATATGTAATTGCGACAGGTATCTTTCCAGAAGATGTAGATAAAGTGACAGAAGAAGTATGGAATGATTTTGTGGAAATCGCTTCTAGAAAAGAAATCTCAGTAATTGGTGAAATTGGTTTGGAATATCATTGGGTCAAAGATGAAGAAACAAGAAAAAGACAAAGAGAATTATTCATTCAACAGATCCAATTAGCGAAGTCATTAAATAAACCAATTGCGGTACACTCTAGAGATGCTGCAAAAGATACATTCGATATCCTGAAAGAATATCAATGTCCAGGTTTATTACATTGTTTCTCTGGCACAAAAGAAATGGCAAAGGAATACAATAAATTAGGATACTATATTGCCTTGGGTGGAGCTTTGACATTTAAGAACGCAAGACACGCAGTAGAAGTAGCACAAACAATTGATGAGAAGTATTTATTAACAGAGACGGATTGTCCATACATGGCACCAGAACCTGTTCGTGGAACAAGAAATGTTCCTTCAAATATTCCTTACATCACAAAGAAGATGGCAGATGTAAGAGGTGTGAGTGAAGAACATATGGCAGAAGTCATCCTAGATAACTGGCAGAGGTATCTTCAATGCAAGTGAAGAAACAGATCAAAGAAGTTATCGTTGTGGAAGGACATCACGACACAGAAAGGTTAAGAAAATACTTTGATTGTGATACGATAGAGACAGGTGGAACAAGTTTAGGTGAAGAAGTTCTTGATAAGATCAAACACGCGCAACTTAGTAGAGGTGTGATCATCTTTACTGATCCTGATTCCCCAGGAAATAGAATTCGTCACGCAATCAATCAATCTGTTGAAGGTTGTAAGAATGCCTTTGTCATGAAGAAAGACGCAAAGACAGAGAAAAAGGTTGGCGTAGAACATGCTGGATTTGAAGTATTGAATGAGGCATTAGAAAATCTAGTGACTTATGTAGATGAAGTCAATTCCTTAACAATGAATGATATGGTTGAACTAGGTCTATCAGGAAATGAGAATAGTTCAACATTAAGAGATAAAGTAGGAGAACACTTTCATATTGGAAGTGGAAATGCGAAAACGATGTTGAGAAGGATCAACTTCTCACATCTAACAAAAGAAGAATTAAGACAGGTTATAGAAGAATGACAAAATTTATATCAACACCATCACGTACAAAAGAGATATTAGAGAAATATGGAATCCATGCCAAGAAAGGTTTTGGACAGAATTTTCTAGTGGATCCTATCATTGTGGAAAGATGTGCACAAGCAGCACATTGTGAAGGTGCAGTCATTGAAATAGGTCCTGGTATTGGTTCTTTAACAGAACAATTGGCGATCTATTCTAAGAAAGTCGTAGCGTATGAAATCGATGAATCTTTACCACCTATCTTAGAAGATACATTGTCAGAATATGATAATGTAGAAATCATTCTTCAGGATTTCTTGAAGGCAGATGTTAAAGAAAAAGTACAAGAATTAAAACAACAATATGGTCAAGTAACGGTATGTGCGAATCTTCCTTATTATATTACTTCACCTGTATTGTTTAAGATCTTTGATGTTGGAAATGATATTCCTTATATTACTGTCATGATGCAGAAAGAAGTAGGAGATCGTTTTGTCGCAAAACCAAATGATAGTGAATATGGTGCTTTGTCTGTAGAAGGACAATATTTATATGATGTGAAGAAGTTATTTACGGTTCCAGGTAGAAGCTTTAATCCATCTCCTAAAGTAGATAGTGTCATTATTCAATTCTCTAGAAAAGAAGATGTTGATCTAAGTATTGATTTAAATGATTTCTTTGAATTTGTGAGAGCTTGTTTCAAACAAAGAAGAAAGACGATCTATAATAATTTAAAAGAGTATCTCAAAGATGCGGATAAGACAAAACATGCCTTAGAAGTAGCTAATGTAGATCCTGGAGTTAGAGCACAAGAATTAGATGTAGATACTTTAAAGAAGATATATGAGGCAACTTTATGAAAGAAAGAGCGTATGCGAAAATCAACTTATGTCTTGATGTAGCGAGTAGAAGAGATGATGGGTATCATGAATTAAAGATGATCATGGTTCCAATTGATTTCTATGATCTATTAGAAATGAATCCCGCAACAGAAACAACACTTACACTCAATCGTAGTTATCTTCCAGTCAATGATAAGAATACTATCATTAAGGCTATCAATGTCATGAAAGAAAGATACCACTTCGATCTAGGGTTTGAATGTAATCTACAAAAACACATTCCAACTCGTGCTGGTCTAGCAGGAGGTAGCGCAGACGCTGCAGCTGCGATCAGGATCATTAATCGCATGTTAAGATTGAACATGAGTGAAGAAGAAATGATCTCTGTTGGTAAGGAAGTAGGTGCGGATGTTCCTTTCTGTTTGATCAATAAACCAGCATACGTAGAAGGAATTGGTGAAAAGATATCTCCATTTCCATGTATCGCTGACTTTGAGATCTTGTTAGTAAAACCAAGAAAAGGCGTATCCACTAAAGAAGCTTTTGAGATCGTAGATAGTACAGAACCTTATCATCCAGATTGTCAAAAGATGAAGGATGCTTTAATGACAGCGGATTATCAAGGTGTGTTAGATGCGCTAGGAAATAGTTTAGAAGATGCTGCGATCCAACTCGTAGAAGATATTCGCAATGTCAAAGAAGAACTCACAAATAGAGGGTTTGATGGTGTGTTGATGTCTGGTAGTGGTTCAACGGTATTTGGTATCACAAGAGATCATGAACTATTAGAAGAAACAATGGCTGAATTAAAAGCGAAGAAATACTTTGTTAGAAAGACAAGAATCGTAGATTCTAGAATGGGGAGATAACAATGAAAAACGCAATTATCATGGCAGGTGGTAAAGGAACAAGAATGAAGTCTGAACTACCTAAGGTATTACATAAGATCTTAAATGAACCGATGGCGAAACTAGTCATCGATTCATTAAAGGAAGCTGGTTGTGAAAGGATCGTTACGATCGTTGGTTACCAACATGAACTCGTTGAAGAAGCTTTGAAAGGACAATGTGAATTCGCAGTCCAAGAACCACAACTCGGTACAGGTCACGCAGTCATGCAGGCTAAACAACTAGAAGGTGAAACAGGCATTACATTAGTAGCTTCTGGCGATTGTCCTTGTGTAAAGAGCGAAACTTATAAGAAGCTTTATGAAGAACTAGGTGATGCGGACATGGCTGTTCTAACAACAGTACCAGATGATAACGGTGCTTATGGTAGAGTCATTCGTAGAGAAGATGGTACGGTTGAAAAGATCGTTGAATTTAAAGACGCAAATGAAGAAGAAAAGAAAGTTAGGGAAATCAATACTGGTATCTATGCGTTTAAGAATGAATCTTTATTTGAAGGATTAAAACTCATTAAGAACGATAACGCACAACATGAATATTATCTAACAGACTTAGTAGAGATCTTACAGTCTTTAGGCAAGAAAGTCATCGCAATCAATTGTGATGATTGGCATGAAGTAGAAGGTATCAATGATTGTGTAGCTCAAGCAGAAGCTTCTGAATACTTAAGAGATAGAATCAATCTTAAATGGATGAAGGAAGGTGTCACACTGGTAGATCCTAAGAATACGTATATTGGACCTAAAGTTACTTTTGGACATGATGTAATCGTTCATCCAAATACATACTTATATGGAACAACAACAGTAAAAGACAATACAGAAGTATTGCCTGGAACATACGCAGTAGATAAAGAATTATAGTGAATAAGGATAGGTGTAAAGCCTATCTTTTCATTTTCTTTCTCTATTTCAATGAGTATTTAGTATAATGAATATGCATAGAGTCAAAATGACTATAAGAGGTATCTATGAAGATCGTATTAGAAGACCTAACAAAGATCTTTCCAGGACTTGGAAAGAATGTAAGTTCTACAACTGCAGTAGATCATTTTAATTTTGAAATTCCAGATGGAAAATTAGTTGCGTTACTTGGACCTAGTGGTTGTGGAAAGAGTACGACATTGAATATGATCTGTGGGTTAGAAACACCTACAGAAGGTAAGATCTATTTTGGTGAGGATGATATCACTGATGTACCAGTTGAGAAAAGAGATGTAGGTATGGTGTTTCAAAGCTATGCGCTTTATCCACATTTAACTGTTCGTCAGAATATCATGTTTCCTTTAGAGAATCGAAAAGGAAAAGATAAACTATCAAAAGAAGTGATGGAAGAAAAGGCATTGGCTGCCGCAAAACTTGTTCAGATAGAAACGTTGATGGATCGTAAACCAAACCAGCTTTCTGGTGGGCAACAACAAAGAGTCGCTATCGCTAGAGCTCTAGCGAAAGAACCTAAAGTTTTATTGTTGGATGAACCTTTAAGTAATTTGGATGCTCGTTTACGTTTATCCACAAGAGAAGAGATTCGTAGGATCCAAAAAGAAACAGGAATCACAACAGTCTTTGTCACACATGATCAAGAAGAGGCAATGTCTATTTCTGATTTGATGGTAGTCATGAATAAAGGTGTTCTCCAACAAATTGCGAAGCCTCAAGAAATCTATGATGATCCAACAAACTTATTTGTTGCGAAGTTCTTAGGAACTCCAGCAATCAATACATTCAATGGAACGATCAAGGATCATGAATTGTATATTGGTGATGATTCTATTATGAAAGTGAATGTAGATGATCAAGATGTCATCGTTGGTATTCGTCCAGAAGGATTTGAGAAAAAAGAGAATGGAAGATTCCGTTGTACATTGAACCGTGTTGAGAAACTTGGTAGAGATACAAGTGTCATTTGCGAACATGCAGGCATGCAGGGGGAATATGTACGTATGATCGTTCCTTCTGAGACGCAGATCGATCCAACAAGTGATATCGTTTCATTTGATGTTAAGCCAAATAAGTTATTCTTGTTTGATGTAGAAAAGGAAGAAAGAATTCCTTTTGAGGAAGTGAAATGAAAAAGAAGAAATCACATGCGTGGTTATACTTGTTACCTTCCTTGATATTATTAGGAATCTTTATGATCTATCCTTTGTTTGATGTGTTGGTATATTCCTTCCAAGAAGGATATAATTCTGCCTCTCAAACATATTCAGGAATCGGACTTTATAACTACTCTTATGTCTTACACGATACGTATTTCTTACAAGCTGTTAAGAATACATTCTTGTTAGTCATTATTACTGTTCCTACAAGCACAGTGTTAGCTTTATTGATATCGTTGGCTTTATCTTCTGTAAAGAAGATAAAAGATCTTTACCAAACGATCTATTTCTTACCTTATGTCACTAATACATTAGCGGTAGGATTGGTATTTATGATCTTGTTTAAGAAGACAGCTTATTCAGATGGTTTTATGAATATCTTGATCCAGTTCTTTGGTGGAAATAGTGTTGATTTTATTGATGGACCTTATTGGGCAAAGATGTTAGTGATGTGTATCTATACGATATGGGTCGTTCTACCTTTTAAGATCTTGATCCTAACAAGTGCACTAGCTTCTGTAGATGAAAATCTATACAAAGCTGCGAAAGTAGATGGAACAAGTTCTTTCAGAACATTTTGGAAGATCACATTACCGATGATCATGCCAATGATATCGTATTTAGTTATTACTGGATTTATTGGAGCGTTTAAAGCGTATAGTGATGAAGTTGCGATATTTGGGACAAATCTAAACTCTGCAGGCATGAATACGATCGTAGGTTATGTCTATGATATGTTGTATGGCAATAGTGGTGGATATCCTTCCTATGCCTCCGCAGCAGCTTTGATCTTATTCGCAATCGTATTAACGATAACAGTGATCAATCTATTGGTTACAAGTAGAGGTGATCAATATGAGTAATAAGTTAAAAAGAATTGGAATTCATGTCTTCTTATTGATATGGGCAATCATTGTATTGTTCCCATTCTATTGGATGGTATTAACATCTTTTAAGAGCTATGGAAGTTATAATTCAGAATATATTCCAAAGCTCTATATAACATCTCCTACATTAGAGAATTACTTTTCAGCTTTCTCACAAGTTGATCTGACAAAGTACTTTACGAATACATTGATCTTTACAGTCATCACAACAGGAGTCATGTTGTTTGTGACAGTATTGGCTGCGTATGCGTTTGCGAGATTGAAATTCAAAGGGAAGAATATCGTATTTACATTGTTCTTATCTTTGATGATGATCCCAAATGAATTAGTCGTTATCACAAACTTTGTGACGATCACAAATTGGAATCTGAGAAATACATTCTTAGGTTTGATATTACCTTCTATTACTTCTGTGTTTTATATCTATTTATTAAAAGAGAACTTTGAACAAGTTCCTGAAGAATTGTATAAGGCAGCGAAGGTAGATGGATTAAGTGATTGGGAATACTTGTGGAAAGTGTTGTTACCAATCTGTAAACCATCTGTTGTTACGATTACGATATTGAAAGTCATTGAATGTTGGAATAGTTATGTATGGCCAAGATTGATTACAGATGATTCTGCGTACTATCTAGTTTCCAATGGAATCCAAGAAATACGTGAGAATGGATTTGGTAGAGAGAATATTCCTGCGATGATGGCTGCGGTAGTAGTGATATCTGTTCCACTTATCATCTTATTTATTATCTTTCATAAGAAGATCATGGAAGGTGTATCAAGAGGAGGAACAAAAGGATGAAGAAACTTATCAAACTTTTGTTGTGTGGGATGATGTTGATTCCTACAGGTTGTCATGGTAGTAAGACTTCTTCTGCCTTTGAAATGCCAGAATCATTTGATACAAGCAAAAACTATGAAGTAACATTCTGGGCAAAGAATGATACGAATAAGAATCAAACAGCTGTTTATAAACAAGCTATCAGTGATTTTGAAGCGTTATATCCTAATATCAAGATCAATCTAAAGCTCTATACAGATTATTCAAAGATCTACAACGATGTCATCACAAACATCTCTACAAATACAACACCTGATGTATGTATTACATACCCTGATCATATCGCAACATATCTATCAGGAAATAATACTGTCGTTCCATTAGATACTTTAATGGATGATGAAAAGTATGGACTTGGTGGAAGTGAAGTAAAGTATGACTCTGTTGAAAAAGATGAGATCATCTCAGAATATCTAGAAGAGTGTAAATTAGAAGATCATTACTACGCATTACCATTTATGCGTTCTAGTGAAGTCGTTTATATCAATGCAGATTATGTTCATGCCTTAGGATATGAAATACCAGATGTATTGACATGGGATTATATCTTTGAAGTATCTGAAGCTGCCACAAAGAAGAATGAAGATGGAACATATGTCTTAAATGGACAGAATGTCATGATTCCTTTCATTTATAAAAGTACAGATAATATGATGATCCAGATGTTGAAACAAAAGGGTGCATCCTATTCTACAGAAGATGGTACGATAGAAATCTTCAATGATGATACGAAAGAAATCTTAGGTACGATCGCACAACATGTAGAATCAGGTGCTTTCTCAACATTTAAGATTTCATCTTATCCTGCTAATTTCTTAAATGCAGGACAATGTGTATTCGCAATTGATTCCACTGCAGGTTCCACATGGATGGGAAGTGAAGCTCCACTATCAGATATCGCAGAAGAGAATAAAGTTCTATTTGATACTGAAGTGAGAATGGTTCCTCAATACGATGTAGAAGATCCATACATGATATCTCAAGGACCATCTGTTTGTGTATTCAATAAAGAAGATTCAAATCAAGTAGTCGCTTCTTGGTTGTTTGCGCAATATTTACTAACAAATGATGTTCAGGTTGGATATTCAGAAACAGAAGGATATGTTCCTGTTACTAGTAAAGCTAGAAATACAGAAGAATATCAATCTTATTTGAATGATGAAGGAAAAGATAATGAAGATCATTATTCTGTAAAGATAGAAGCGACGAAAGTGTTATTAGAAAATGTAGAACATACATTCACAACTGCAGTCTTTAATGGTTCTGCCTCATTACGTGATGCGGCTGGAGCTATGATCGAAGATACTGCCAAAGCGATACGTAGACATCAAACGGTTGATGATACGTTTATTGAAAAAGAATTTGAAAATGTGAATTCGTTATACCGTTTAGACCAAATAGGTACAACGACATCGACAGATACTCCATTACCAACAACAGCGAAAATATTGCTGATTAGTTTAGTTGTTGCGTGGATTGGAATCATTACAGTTATTATTTCTAGATTCATCAAAAGAAGAAAGCTAGAATATAATAAATAAGGTTGAATAAAGGAGAGAAAGAAATGAAGAAGATTTTATCAACTGTATTAACATGTGTAGCATCTCTATCCTTAGTAGGATGTGCTACAACAACTACAACATCCTCTGTTACTTCTACTACTTCTGTGGTTGAAGATGGCACAAAGAGCGAAGGTGTTATGACTTATGCGGAATATTGTGATGCCGCTACAGATTCAGAAGTAACGATCGAAGCTTACGTTCAAGCGAAACAAGGTTGGTGGGAAGACAATGGTGTTGGACAGGCAACTGTTTATACACAAGATCAAGATGGTGCTTACTTCCTATACAACTTACCAATGAGTGAAGAAGATTATGACAAGTTAACAGAAGGTACAAAGATCAAGGTTACTGGTTATAAGTCTGAATGGAGTGGTGAAGTTGAAATTACAGATGGTACTTTTGAGATTGAAGAAGGTACTTATGTAGCTGAAGCTGAAGATGTTACAGATCTATTAGCTGATGAAGCTGAATTAGTAAAACATCAGAATGAAAAGGTAACATTCAAGGGATTGACAGTCGCAGCTTCTAAAGACGCTGATGGTAATGAAGTAGCTTATCTATACAACTATGATGGATCTGGAACACAAGGTGATGACTTATACTTCAATGTTGAATTAGATGGAAACACATATACATTCACTGTTGAATCTTATCTATGTGGTAAGGATACAGATGTATATAAAGCTGTTGAAGGTCTAAAGGTTGGAGATACGATCGATTGTGAAGGTTTCCTATACTGGTATAACGGAGTCAACCCACACATCACAACAGTTACTGTTAAGTAATATATAAAACGTTCATAGATATATGGACGTTTTTTTATGTACTTTAAATAATGTTCGTTATTATGAACAAAATAATGCCAAAAACAATGGGCGAACAAATAAAGCTAGCTGGAATAAGTAGATCTTCTTTATGGAAAGTTGAAAAAGGCGATCCGAGTGTTGCGATGGGTATCTATGCGGCGGTATTACATGCTTTCAATGAATGTTATTGATGGAAGCTATTTTGGAACAAAATTTCTACTTGTATCCTATAAAATTAAATTATGAATAAATCAATTGCCTTTTTTGATATAGATGGAACATTACTAGATGTTCCACATGGTTTGAATAAACCAACAGAATTAACAAAACAAACCCTGAAACGATTTCAGGAGGAAGGGAATTTGATCTTTGTTGCCACTGCTAGAGGTAGAGTTCCTGAAGTTGTGAAAGAGATTGGATTTGATGGGTATATCTGTAATGATGGACATTACATTATTTATCATGATGAAATCATCATTGATGAACTATTTTCAAAAGAACAAGTAGATGTTCTATTAGATGCATATAGTAAGACAAATGGTAAGGCAATCTTTGATGGTCATAATGGTGCTTGGTGTAAGTGTGCAGATGATCCACTACAGATCAAACATAGAGAGATGTTCCATGGTACAAGTGATAAACCAAAAGGATTAGTAGAAGAATTTGATAGTAGTGATGTACACGCAATCAGTTCTTGTGTGTTGTTTGATACGGCAGAAGATATGTGGAATTGTTATCACATGTTAGAAGATGATTTTACGATGATTCCTTATGATACTGGGCTCATTAGAATGGATGTTTATAACAAAGGTTTCACAAAAGGAACTGCGTGTAAGTATATGTATGAAAAATTAAATATAGATCATGAGAATACTTATGCGTTTGGTGATGGTGTGAATGATGTGGAAATGTTACAACTCATGAAGAATGGTGTCGCAATGAGTAACGCATCTAAAGAGGTACAACAACAAGCATCCTACGTAACAGAGACTGTATTGAAGGATGGCATCTATCAATACTTTCAAAAATATGTATTTGATAAGAAAAACAAATAATTGATATTCGAATAATGATTTTATTAATGAGAAAGAATGATTTAAATTAATGATGTAAATAGGAGGATACTGAAATGAGTATTACAGACAACGCTAAAAAATATGTTGAAAAGATGTTCCCTGGTCATGAATCATCTTTTCTACAAACAGATCCAGAATTTATCGAATTCTTTGAAAACTTCGCATTTGATGAAGTTGTTAATCAAGATGATCTAGATGATAAGACAAGATTTATGGCTATCTTAGCTACTTTACATGGATGCCAAGGAATCGACGAATATCGTGTAATGGCTAAAGCTGCTTTAAACTTTGGAGTAACTCCAGTAGAAATGAAGGAGATCACGTACCAAGCAACTGCGTATCTAGGAATTGGTAGAACATTCCCATTCCTAAAAGCGAATAATGAGATCTTAACAGAAGCTGGTGTATCTTTACCTTTAGAACCACAGGGTACAACAACACATGAATCTAGATTGTTAGATGGTAATCAAACACAAGTAAATATCTTTGGAGAAGGTATGAAAGGTTCTTATGAAAAGGGACCAGAAGAAAGTGTACATATCAATAAGTGGTTAGCAGATAACTGTTTTGGTGATTACTACACAAGAAAAGGTTTGGACTATAACCAAAGAGAAATGATTACGTTCTGTTTCTTGTCTGCACAGGGTGGTTGTGAACCTCAGTTGATCGCACACGCTGGTGCGAATATGAGAGTTGGAAATGACAAACAATTCTTGATCAAGATAATTTCTCAATGTATGCCATACATTGGTTATCCTAGAACTTTAAACGCATTAAGATGTGTGAATGAAGCCGCAAATAAATAAAAATATTTTCTTGTTTTGTTAGAGAAATGTAAGATTTTAGTTTTAAAAATGGTCATTTCGTATTAAACTTAAACAGGCAAGAATAGGCATGTCATATAAGGCATGACAGGAGAGGAAAGAAATGGTTAAGGAAACTGTAGTTTTTGCATTAACATCAAGCACTGATTTAGCAGCATCTATTTGTAAGAAGTTAGATCTTCCTTTAGGAAAGATCAAAGTAGAACACTTCGCAGATGGAGAAATTCTCGTTGAACCACAAGAATCTATTCGTGGAAGATCCGTATTCATTGTGCAATCAACATGCACACCTGTAACAGAACATTTGATGGAAGTATTGATCTGTATTGATGCTTGTAAGAGAGCTTCAGCAGGAGAAATCAATGTTATTATGCCTTATTATGGTTATGCACGTCAGGACAGAAAAGCTGCCCCACGTCAGCCTATCACTTCAAAGTTAGTAGCTAATTTATTAACAGTAGCTGGTGCTAACAGAGTTATCACATTCGATTTACACGCTTCACAGATCCAAGGATATTTTGATATCCCAATTGATGATCTAACAGCAGTACCTATGATTGGACGTTACTTCTTAGAAAAGAACTTCCCTAAGGATTCTGTTTGTGTAGTATCACCAGACCACGGTGGAGTCGTTCGTGCAAGAAGATTAGCTGATATCTTAGACGCTCCTATCGCTATCATCGATAAGAGAAGACCAAAGCCTAACATGGTAGAAGCTCAGAACATCATTGGTGATGTACAAGATAAGATCTGTATCGTTGTAGATGATATCTGTGATACTGCTGGTACATTATGTGCTGGTTGCCAGATCTTAAAGGATCATGGTGCTAAGGAAGTATACGTTGGTATTACACATGGTATCTTCTCTAGAGACGCAGCTGAAAAGATTGAAAATTCTGTTATTAAAGAATTGGTTATCTCTGATACGATTCCATTTTCAGAAGAAAAGGCAGCTAAGACAAACAAGGTTACTGTTCTTTCAATCGCTGATATGTTAGCTAATACAATTGACGCTATCAAGAATCATACTCCTGTATCTCATGTGTATGATGATTATAAGAAAGAAGAAGCTGAATAATGAACAAAAGGATCCGAGAGGATCCTTTTTTTGTGACTATAAATACTAATTTTTAAACTCTAGATTAGCGTATATCTTCTTCATTCTAGAATCAGGATAATGATTATCAATATACCTTTCAAAGATGTTTGTTGCTGGTTTTCCTTGATCTCTTTGATACCATCTATAAACAGTAGAACCAGACATAAATGAATTGAATATCATAAATAATAGTATTAAAGAAGTTAATGATTTTCCTATTTTATTCGGTATCTTTAAGATCCATGTAGCCATGATAGGATAAATCGTTTTGATCCAAAGCACTCCTAGGATTCCCCAGAAGATAGAATACTCTAAACAGATCCTACCATTTAGATTATATGGCATTGCGCTATAATCCCAGGAAGTAGAACCAAAAGCTAATTCCTGGAAGTAACTGCAGAGATATTCAACGATTGATCCACTAATAAATCCACCAATGAAAGAGTAAATTCCACTTCTATTTCGATACTTGTATAAACTATAAGTTAATACAAGTGCTCCAAATCCATATACTAAGTTGAATGGTCCATAAATCAAGCCAACTCTTGATTCGTAGTGACCTCTTGTAATCAAACACCAAAGCGTTTCAATTACCACACCACCAAAACAACCAATAAAGAATACCCAAAATAATTTATTGAATGAATCACCTGAGGCAAAGTGATGTGTGATCTTTTCTTCGTAGTCTATTTCAGCGTTTGTAGGTTTTACAGGGAATATCTTAAATCTCTTATTTGTTTTTCTTTCGTGTTTTTCTGCTTCTTTGATCCTTGTACGAATTTCATCAGATTGGTTGTTTGTCTTGATAGATAATCTCGCAAAGGTTTCGGAAGCATCTTTTAATATATCCGCTTCTTCCAACATCGCATTCTTTAGTTTCGGCATATTAGAAATACCTTCTTCTGTACCTTTGGCTAAAGCGTCATATTGAGAATGTAATGTTGTGTAAGTAACTTCTTCTAAATCTTTTAGATCTTCTTTTGTCTTGTTATAACGATATTTCCATTTCTGATTAATATCATTTGTCTTTATCTTCTTATTAAACATAAAAGAATTATAACTTTTAAAAGACAAAGTAAAAAGAGACAATCGTCTCTTTTTGTTGTGCGTCTTTTGCTGTAATTGATGAGAATTAGAGCTTTACGACGTTGGAAGCTTGTGGTCCACGGTCACTTTCAGTAACATCAAATTCTACAGAAGCACCTTCATCAAGTGTCTTGTAGCCTTCGGACTGGATTGCGGAATAATGTACGAATACATCTTTTCCATCTTCTGTTGTAATGAATCCATAGCCCTTTTCAGCATTGAACCATTTAACTTTTCCTGTTGCCATTATGAGTCTCCATTTCTACATAACTTAATAACTAATTGTAAGTGAATTAAAACTAGGTACCTGTATGTACTTTTAATATTAGTTTTTTTATGCATAAAAATCAAGAAATTTTATGTTAAATCGATAGTAATGGATAGAAAAAGAAAACGATTACATATATATAATCTGATTAGGAGATATTTTATGAAAAAATGTGATTGGATATAGGGGATGATAGTGAGGATTTGCCTTTAGTAATATCAGAAATCATTATCTTTTCAGATATTCTCTTGTGGATAAAATGAGTTTTTCTTTTCAAAATAAACGATACAACGTATAATAAAGAAACAAAAAAGCAATGAAGAGAAGAGTAGTTCTAGAAAGAATCTTAGAGAGTAGATGGTTGGTGTAAATCTATATTCATAAAGAACGAACATGGTCTTGGAGCTGGATATTCTAATAGAGTATCCCGGATGAACTCCGTTAAAACTAGTGAGAGTCTTTATATATTTATAAAGGAAGATAAAGGTGGTAACGCGTGCAAGACGTCCTTTCATTCGGGATGTCTTTTTCTGTTTAGGAGGTGTAAAAATGGAAAATAAGGGACCATATTATTTAACAACGGCGATTGCGTATACGTCAGGTAAACCACACATTGGTAATGTGTATGAAATCGTATTAGCTGATGCGATCGTACGTTATAAAAGACAAGTAGGATACGATGTTCGTTTCCAAACTGGTACAGATGAACATGGACAAAAGGTAGAAGAAAAGGCAAATAAAGCTGGTATTTCTCCTAAGGCATTTGTTGATCAAGTATCACAAGAAATCAAAGAACAGTTTGATGTAATGAATGTTTCTTATGATAAGTTCATGAGAACAACAGATCCATATCATGAAAAACAAGTTCAGAAGATCTTTAAGAAGCTCTATGATCAAGGAGATATTTATAAAGGTCATTATGATGGTTTGTATTGTCAAGAATGTGAAGCGTTCTATACACCATCTCAGATCACAGAAGAAGGCAAGTGCCCTGTTTGTGGTGGAGAACTAAAAGAAATGCAGGAAGAAGCTTACTTCTTTAAGATGAGTAAGTACGCAGATCGTTTGATGAAGTATATCGAAGATCATCCACATTTCATTCAACCTGAAAGTAGAAAGAATGAAATGATCAATAACTTCTTGAAACCAGGTCTACAAGATCTTTGTGTATCTCGTACATCTTTCAAGTGGGGAATCCCAGTAGACTTTGATCCTAAACATGTTGTATATGTATGGATCGATGCGCTCACAAACTATATTACTGGTTTAGGTTATGATGTTGATGGAAATCATGATCCACTTTTCGAAAAGTATTGGCCAGCTGATTTACATTTGATTGGTAAAGATATCGTTCGTTTCCATACGATCTATTGGCCAATCATGTTGATGGCTTTGGATGTACCTCTACCTAAACAGATCTTTGGTCACCCATGGTTATTGACAGGTGATTCTAAGATGAGTAAGTCTAAGGGTAATGTGATTTATGCTGATGATCTTGTATCTTTATTCGGTACAGATGCGGTTCGTTATATCATGTTACATGAAATGCCATTCGCACAAGATGGTCATATCACATATGAACTCATGGTTGAAAGAATCAACAGTGATCTAGCGAATAACCTAGGTAACTTGGTAAATAGAACGATTTCTATGGAAAACAAGTACTTCAATGGTTTTGTAGCTGATCCAAATGAAAAAGAAGATGTTGATGAAGATCTAAAACAAGTTGTCACAAATACAGTGAAGTTAGTAGATGAATCTATGGATACTTTACATGTAGCTGACGCTATCGATCATATTCTTGATTTGTTCTCTAGATGTAATAAGTACATTGATGAAACAGAACCTTGGAAGTTGGCTAAAGATCCTGAAAAGATCGGAAGACTCGCAACAGTTCTTTACAACTTATTAGAGTCTGTAAGAATCGGTGCTATCTTATTAAAACCATTCTTACCTGATACAGCTGAAAAGATCTTAGCGTCTTTGAATACTGCTAAGACAAGTGAAGATGATCTAACATTTGGCTTATTAGAGAATGGTATCAAGGTTACAGATAAACCTGAGATCCTATTCGCTAGACTGAAAGAAGATGAAGTCATGGCCAAGGTAGAAGAGATCCAATCCAAGATCAAGAAAGAAGTCAAAGAAGCGAAGAAGGAAGTAAAAGCTGAAGTAACGATCGATGATTTCTCTAAGTTGGATCTAAGAGTTGGACAAGTATTATCTTGTGAAAAACATCCAGACGCAGATAAGCTATTGATCTTAAAGGTAGATCTTGGTGAAGGTCAACCTAGACAGATCGTTTCTGGACTAGCTGCTTCTTATACACCTGGTCAGATGATTGGTAAGCACGTCGTTGTCATTGCCAACTTAGCACCAGCAGTTATTAGAGGTGAAGAAAGTAATGGTATGTTATTAGCTGGTAAAGAAAACGGTCAGATTGCCGTTGTTGAAGTAAATGGTTTATCAGCTGGAACAAAGATCAGTTAATGGAAGGACTCAGTACGAGTCCTTTTTCATGTTATACTAGTAACATGAATAAATTCACGATCGTAGCACGTCCTGATGAAATATCGAAGGAACTAGAAAAAAAGATAGAAACAGAATTAACACAACATGGACTTGTAAGAGATGATGTTCATCCTAAGACAGTTATCGTTGTTGGTGGTGATGGTACTTTTATCTATGCCGTACATAAGTTCATTGATCAACTACAAGATGTTCGCTTCTTTGGTTTACATAGAGGTACATTAGGTTTCTATTCAGATTATAGAGATTGTGAATTAGATGATTTCTTGGATGTATTGATCCAAGATAATGGAAAAGAAGATGTCTTAAGTGTGTTACGTGCTGAAGTGGATGGAAAAAGATACTATGGTCTCAATGAGATCCGTATTGAAAACGTAGCTCGTACACAAGTGTTGAATGTCATGATCAATGGTGTGGAACTAGAGACGTTTAGAGGAACTGGAATGTGTGTT
>CAVDZA010000014.1:20334-36432 GCA_963613355.1 Bulleidia sp.
TCAAGAAGGTCTAGATCTAATTGAAATGGCAGAGATATCTGGTATCCATCATAGTAAGTATAGAAGCTTATCAGCACCAATCGTTTTAAAGAGCGATAGTGTGATTCGTTTTGAATCGGAATCATTTGATGGAGCTGTATTAGGTGTAGATAGTGATGTGTATCCATTAGAGAAAGATACGACATCAATAGAAATAAAGATTTGTTCACAAAGACAAATCAAAGTGTTGAGAGGAAAGAAGATATCATACTTCGATCGTTTGAAGATGTTGTATTGATATGAAAGAGTGTATATGAAAAACTGGAGAGGATTATTTGAAATTGTTAAATTTCCAATAGAAGTATTATTTGTGGCTTTCCTTTTAACAGGAATTGGTAACTTACTAACAAATAATATATTTGGAATTTCTTATTTAATAGATAACGATTATGTCAGCATGTTTGCGGAAGTGTTGATGAAGAGTTCTCAATTTGTCATTGTTAACTTTCCATTACTATTCTTGATTCGTTTCGTATCTAGAAAAAATGGATCAAGTGTTACGATCATCAGTGCCATCATAGGTTATGTAACTTTCTTATGTACGACGATGTTGGTTGCGAAAGGTGATATGACTACAACTGCGTATTCATCTATATTAGGTTTGAGTTTATCCAAATCTACGATTGCGAGCTACTCAGGAACGACTCGTTATCCACTACAAACAGGATTACTAGGAATCGCAGTCATTGCGTTTGGTACATTATTGATTTTCAATAAGACAAAGAAAAAGAATGAATATGGATTATTTTCATTCGTAACAAAGGAGACTTCTACAGTATTGAATGTATTTGTTTATTCAGGACTTGTAGGAATCTTATTCGCAGTTGTTTGGCCATTTGTTATGGCAGCTGTTGATAAACTTGTAAGCTTTATTTCTGTAGATACGACAAACCCTGTCAACTTAACATTGTATGGAATCTTAGATGGATTGTTCTCTACATTGAATCTAGGTACTTTGATTCGTCAACCATTCTGGTTTACACAAAATGGTGGTAGTTCGATTGGTATTACAGGGGCAGTAGCTACGGGTGATGTCTCTGTATGGGCAGCACAGATCGCCTCTGGAACTATAACAGGACAAGCTGGTAGATTTATCACACCTTACTACATCTTAAATCTCTTTGCGATACCTGGAATGATCTGGGCAATGTTCTCTTTAGAAACAAACCCATTAAAGAAGAATAAAGTAAGAGTCATATGTATTATCGCTACGATCGTTTCATTGATTTCAGGTACGTTATTACCTGTTGAATTGATGTTATTGTTCCTAGCACCATTACTTTATATTGGTCATTTGGCATGTAGTGGAATCTTATTTGGAACGCTCCAAGCATTCCATTTATATCTAGGATTCAACTCATCTGAAGTATCCACAATGACAGCTCTTCCTGGTACATTACCAGAACTTATTACATACGTAACGAATTCTCAACTTCAAACAACGATATTGATGTTGATGATCGTTGGTGCAGTAACGATGTTGGTATACTTCTTCATGACAAGGATCTACTTCGAATCACTCGCAATCGATCTATTTAGAACAGGTGATAAAGAACGCTTGGTGAAGAATGTATTGAAAGCTTTAGGTAACTTAGAAAACATCAAAGGTGTTGAAAGTGATTGTTTCTTATTATCTGTAGCGATCTATGATGCTAATAAGATCGATATCTCTAGATTAAAGAAACTTGGTGCTAGTAAAGTCGTTGAAACAACAACTGGTTATGATATCTATCTTGGTTCCACAAGTACAATCGTACGTAAAGGAATCGAAAAAGAAAGAAGAAGTGTTGAGGCATAGGAAAACCTATGTCTTTTCTTTTTGAAGATTGAAGCTATATCACTGTAGTGATATAATACAGATATGAATAACATATTGAAAATATATCATGGCTCAGAAAAAGTGATTGAAAAACCAATGTATGGTGCAGGAAAAAGACACAATGATTTTGGCGTTGGGTTTTATTGTACAGAAGATAATGAACTCGCAAAAGAGTGGAGCGTAACATCTGTAAATAATGGTTTTTCTAACTGTTATGAACTAGATTATGAATATTTAAAAATCTTAAACTTAAATACAGAGGAATACACAATTTTGAATTGGATTGCGATATTGGTTCAATATCGTTTGTTTTCAATCAAAACACCTGTTGCGAATCGTGCTAGAAAGTATCTGATTGATCACTTTGGTGTGAATGTAAATGCGTACGATGTTGTGATTGGTTATCGTGCGGATGATTCTTATTTTGATTATGCAGAAGCGTTTCTCAATAATAGTATTACGGTTGAGCAGCTTTCTTTAGCGATGAGACTAGGAAAGTTAGGGGAACAAATCGTATTAAAATCAGAATTTGCGTTTTTTAATTTATCATTTTTAGGATATGAAGTTGTAGAAAAAGATACTTATTACAGAAAGCGTAAGAAAAGAAATGATGATGCTAATAATAACTATTTCAAAATATTAGAACAAGAAACTGATGGACTATTTATACAGGACATCATCCGAGGAGGTATCACAAATGACGATCCACGCATACCGAGAAATGTATAAAGATAAAGCACAATCTACGCTAGCTGAAATGTTTGATTACGCAATCAATGATTATGGGTTAGATGGACAAGAATTTATTGATTTGTTTATGACGAGCACAATAAGTAAAAGAATGGAAAAGGGAGATGTAGAAGTCATATTAGGAAAAAGCGGAATAGAAAACGCAATTGATATGATTTCCGAAACAAAAACAATGTACCGTATCGCTGAGCCTAGAGTACAATACGCAAGAAGTAAAGAATATTGGATTGGTTGGGCAATTGCGTATTATCAATGGTATTCCAATCGAAAGTATCAAGACATATTTGAAGTGTTAGATTATCAAAATCTAACAAAAATGTATAAGACATTACATGAATGTGATCTATCGAAGGTGTGTGAAGTTTTTGATTCATATCTTTTGAATGCACACCCTGAAACCAAGTTAAAAAGGTTAAGAGTAGATTATGGATTTTCTCAATCGGAATTGTCTAAAGAATCAGGAGTATCCTTACGTTCTATTCAAATGTACGAACAACAACATAAAGATATCAATAAAGCGAGTGCGGAAACGATTCTTCGTTTAGCGAAAGCTCTTGGATGTGATATGGAAGAATTGATGGAAAATCGGTCATCAAACAAATAATCAAAATCGAAAGTGTTATAATATTTTCACTATGGCAAAAGAAAAAACATATTCACCAATGATGCAACAATATCTCAAAGTGAAGGAGAACTATCCTGATACGTTAGTGTTCTATCGTATTGGTGACTTCTATGAGATGTTTTTTGATGACGCAAAGATCGCATCCAAAGAATTAGACCTCGTATTAACAGGTAAAAACGCAGGTGTCGAAGAAAGAATTCCAATGTGTGGAATTCCTCATCATGCCTCTGCTTCTTATATTCAAAGACTTGTCTTAAGAGGCTATAAAGTCGCTATCGTCGAACAAGTTCAAGATCCAAAAGAGGCGAAAGGTATCGTACAAAGAGATGTCATACGTGTCATTACACCTGGTACGGTCATGGAAGAAATCACAGATGAAAAATCATCTGTTTATTTAGCTGCGATCACAGATTATTCTTACGGATATTCGATTGCGTTTGTGGAAGTGTCCACAGGTGAGAATTATGTTGAGAATTGTGAACATAAAGATTCTGTTTTATTACAGTTGATCTTAAAGAATAATGCGAGAGAGATCGTTGTTCATAAAGGTTTTAGAGAAAAGATCATTAAACAGTTACGTAATATGCAAGTAACGATTTCTTATTGTGAAGAGGATTCTATTGATGAGAAATACTATCCTTTATGTGAATCCATCACAAAAGACTATGATAAGAAATCATATGGTTTGATGTTACATTACCTAGAAGAGACACAAAAACATATGTTGTCTCACCTACAACCATGTACCGTAGAAACGGAAAGTGCTTCTCTCTACATGGACTATTCCACTAGAATGAACCTAGAGCTTACAAAGCCACTTCACGAAAATGGTAAAGCAATCACTTTGTGGTCTTTCTTAGACGTTTGTAGAAGTGCGATGGGTTCTAGACAACTACGTAAGTGGATCGAGAAACCTCTTGTTGATCAAGAAGAAATTGAAAGAAGATACGCAAAGACAGAATGGTTGATGAAGAACTTCATGGCTAGAGCGAGTGTCAGAGATTCTTTGTATAACATCTATGACTTACAGAGATTGATTGCGCGATGTGCTTTGAATACAGCTAACGCAATTGATACGCAAAGACTTTCTAGAACATTAGGAGAAGTTCCTAATATCCTTCAGAAGATTAGTTGTGAAGAATTTAAAGAATATAGTAATATCGATCCACTAACGAAATTATATGAACATTTAAAAGATGCGTTTGTTGAGAATCCACCTGTGAATCTAAGTGATGGTGGTATTTTCAGAGATGGTTATAATACAGAACTAGATGAAGCGAGAACGATCCAAAAAGGTGGAAAAGATTTCATCTCTACTTTAGAAGCACAAGAAAAAGAGCGTACAGGAATCAAGACCTTGAAGGTTGGATACAATAAGGTCATTGGTTACTTTATTGAGATCTCTAAAGCAGCAGCTAGAGAAGTGAAACCTGAATGGGGATATATTCGTAAACAAACACTCACTAACAATGAAAGATTCATTTCTCCTGAACTAAAAGAAAAAGAAGATATGATCCTTCATGCGGAAGAAAACGCAATTCGTATTGAAAAAGAATTGTTTAATGAGATCTTAGAAGAAATCAAAACATATCTACCACAATTACAGAAGTTAGCGAAGGCATTAGCTGAAATCGATTGTTATTGTGCGTTAGCTGAAGTATCTAGTAAATATCACTATGTAAGACCAACATTTACAGAGGATCTTTTAGATATTGAAAATGGTAAACATCCGATCTTGGATGAGATGATGAAGGATCCTAGATATGTCTCAAACTCTGTGAAGATGGATCGAGAGAATAGTATTCTATTGATTACAGGTCCTAACATGGGTGGTAAATCTACATACATGCGCCAAACTGCTTTGATCATCATCATGGCTCAGATTGGTTGTTTTGTTCCATGTAAGAGTTGTAGTATGCCAGTGTTTGATAAGATCTTTACACGTATTGGTGCGAGTGATGATATCTTAAGTGGTCAATCAACATTCATGGTAGAAATGACAGAAGCCAATCGTGCACTTCAAGAAGCGACAGATAAGTCTTTGATCTTGTTTGATGAGATTGGTAGAGGTACATCTACATATGATGGTATGGCTTTAGCGCAAAGTATGATCGAGTATATCGCAACATGCCTACATGCGAAAACAATGTTTTCAACACACTATCATGAATTAACGATGTTAACGGATAATGTACCATGTGTTAGAAATGTACATGTCGTAGTCAAAGAAGATAATGATGAAGTTACTTTCTTATATAAGATCAAAGATGGTCCTGCAGGACAATCGTATGGTATCAATGTAGCTAGATTAGCTGGTCTACCAGAAAGTGTATTGTTGCGTGCGAAAGAACTTCAAAAAGAACTTGAAAGTAAAAAGAGAGTCGTCCAACAAAATTTCCAACTTGTTGAAATGACAAAAGAAGATAAACAAGCAGATGCGATCCATGAAATGTTACGTTCAATCGATATTGATGATATGTCCCCAAGAGATGCTTGGGTGATGTTGAACGATTTATGTGAAGAGGAAAAGAAAGATGGAAAATAATAAATTGATCATCCGTGGTGCACGTGAGAATAATTTAAAGAATATTTCATTAGAAATTCCAAAGAACGCACTTGTGGTAATGACAGGTCTATCAGGTAGTGGTAAGACTTCTTTAGCGTTTGATACGATCTATGCGGAAGGTCAGAGAAGATATGTAGAATCTTTATCAGCTTACGCTAGACAATTTTTAGGTGGTGTAGAAAAACCAAATGTTGAAGCTATCGAAGGACTTTCTCCTGCCATCTCCATTGACCAAAAAACAACATCAAACAATCCTCGTTCTACAGTAGGAACAGTTACAGAAATCTATGACTATTTAAGATTGTTGTACGCAAGATGTGGAACACCATATTGTCCAAATCATAACATTCCTATCACAGGTCAAACGATTACAGAGATGGTTGATACGGTGATGTCATTTGAAGACAAATCTAGATTAACGATCTTAGCTCCTGTTGTTAGAAATAAGAAGGGAACATTTAAAGATACATTTTCTAAATTAATGAAAGAAGGATACATTCGAGTCAGAGTGGATGGTGAAGTTCGTTTATTAGAAGATGAAATTGAATTAGAAAAGAATCAAAGACATGATCTAGATGTCGTTGTGGATAGAATCGTAAAGAATGAAGATTCTAGAAGTAGAATTCATGATTCATTAGAAACTGCTTTAAAACTTGGTGAAGGAAAAGCACTTGTTTTAAATGGTAGTGAAGAGAAGCTATTCTCAGAGAATTATAGTTGTCCGATCTGTGGTTTCTCTGTAGGAAATCTAGAACCAAGACTCTTTTCTTTTAATGCGCCATTAGGTGCTTGTGATACATGTCATGGTCTAGGAATTACAGAAGAAGTAGATGTAACGAATTTGATTCCTGATCCATCTTTATCAATCAGAGAAGGTGGTATTCGTTACTATAAGAATATCGTAGATACGGAGAATATTGAGTGGCAGACTTTCTCGGTACTTTGTAGAGCGTATAAGATCAATATGGATAAACCAATCTCATCCTTCACAAAGAAACAAATGGATGTCATTCTTCATGGTTCAGATAAACCTATCAAATTTACGATCGTTTCCTCTGGTGGAAATCGATATGAAAAGAATGACTATATCGAAGGTGTCAAAGATATGTTGGAAAGAAGATATGTGGAAACAACATCTTCTTGGCATAAAGAATGGTATCACTCATTCATGATTGAAAGCCCATGTCCTAAATGTAGTGGAAAAAGACTAAACGAAGAAGCGTTATCTGTTCGTGTTGGTGATAAGAATATTGCGCAATTTACAGAAATGTCTGTTCGTGATGCGAATGATTGGATGGAACATCTACAACTAGATGTTGAAAAAACAAAGATTGCGGAAATGGTATTGAAAGAAATTGAATCAAGATTACATTTCTTAAGCAATGTTGGATTAGACTACTTAACATTAGATAGACTCGCAGGAACTTTATCTGGTGGTGAATCCCAACGTATTCGTTTGGCTACACAAATCGGTTCACAACTATCAGGTGTTCTTTATGTCATGGATGAACCAAGTATTGGTCTCCATCAAAGAGACAATGCGAAGCTGATCCAAACAATGAAAAGCATGAGAGATCTAGGAAACTCTTTGATCGTTGTTGAACATGATGAAGAAACAATGATAGAAGCGGATTGGATCGTTGATATTGGACCTGGTGCTGGTGTACATGGTGGAGAAGTCATGGCTTCTGGTACACCTCAACAAGTCATGAAAGTGGAAAAGTCTATCACAGGACAATACTTATCTGGAAAGAAGATCATTCCAGTTCCTAAGAAACGAAGAAAAGGAAATGGAGAAGTCATAGAACTCAAAGGTGTTGAAGAACATAATCTTAAGAAGATCAATGTAAAGATCCCACTAGGAAAGTTCGTTGTGGTATCTGGAGTTAGTGGTTCTGGTAAATCAACACTAGTGAATGATGTGTTTATGAAAGCTGTTCTTGTTAATCTTGGTAGACAAAAGATCAAGCCTGGAAAATATAAATCCATCAAAGGCTTAGAAAATATCGATAAGCTTGTTCAGATCGACCAACAACCAATTGGTAGAACACCAAGAAGTAATCCAGCTACTTATACAGGTGTATTTGATGATATCCGTGATGTCTTTTCTAAGACACCTGAAGCTAGAATGAGAGGCTATGATAAAGGTAGATTCTCATTTAATACAAAGGGTGGTAGATGTGAAGCTTGCCAAGGGGATGGCGTTAAAGTCATCCGCATGAACTTCTTACCGGATGTATATGTACCTTGTGAAGTATGTCGTGGTCAAAGATACAATGAAGAAACATTACAATGTACTTATAAAGGAAAAAGCATCTATGATGTATTAGAGATGCCAGTAGAAGAAGCACTTCAATTCTTTACAAACCATCCAAAGATCAAAAAGAAACTACAAACATTATATGATGTAGGTCTTGGCTACATGAAACTAGGACAATCTTCTACAACGTTATCTGGTGGTGAAGCGCAACGTGTCAAATTAGCTTCTGAACTACAAAAACCAGCTACAGGGAAGACGGTCTATATCTTAGATGAACCTACAACTGGTCTACATACAGATGATGTCAAGAGATTAATCTCTGTTCTACAAAGGATCGTAGATAATGGAGATTCTGTCTTAGTCATTGAACATAACTTAGATGTCATCAAATGTGCTGACTGGATCATTGATCTAGGACCTGAAGGAGGCGATGGTGGTGGAACTGTAGTCGCTACAGGTACACCTGAACAAGTCTCTAAAGTAGAAGAATCATGGACAGGCCAATATTTAAAGAAAGCATTGTCTTGGACAAAACAACATCAAGCAGAGAATGAGTGAGAGTCATCTCTGCTTTTTGTATGTTTTATGACGTGGTATAATGTACACTAGCGGAGGTATTTGATATGGCCGAAGATATGTTTGAAAAGAAAGTCACAATTCGAGAACTTGTAGAATTCTTTAAATTTGAACAATTAACAGGTGATGATAAAGCATTAGATCGTTGGACTGTCGTTCCAGATGTTAATCGACCTGGTTTTGAATTGTGTGGTTATTACAAAATGGCAGAGCCACGTAGAATCGTAATTCTAGGTAACAAAGAATCTGAATTCATCACAACAATGCCAGAAGCTGACCAAAAAGCTCGTTTTCCTTTGATCACGGATGGTCTTACACCAGCTATGATCATCACAAAGAACAATGAACTTCCTCCAATCTTAAAACAGACTGCAGAGAGTACGAACTTTCCTATTTTAAGAACAAATATGGAAACGTATCGTTTGATGGCAGATATCATTACATACTTAGATGAAAGATTAGCTCCAGAAGATACGATGAGTGGAACGCTTATGAGCATTCGTGGTGTTGGTGTTCTATTGACTGGTGAATCTGGAATGGGTAAGAGTGAAACTGCGCTTGAATTGATTCGTCAAGGAAATGTGTTGATTTCAGATGATAGAGTAGATGTCATGCATATACATAATCACATCATTGGACATGCGCCTGATATCATCAAAGGATTATTGGAAATCCGAGGAATTGGTATCATCGATGTTGAAAAGATGTTCGGTGCGATGGCTATGACAGATAGTGAAAATGTCGATCTTGTTATAAAGTTAGTGCCTTTTGAGGCTGATGCTGACTATAACAGATTAGGAGATGAAACGATGCGTTATACAAGGATCTTAAATGTTCTTGTGCCTACGATCATTCTTCCTGTATCTGCTGGTAGAAATACTGCGGCATTGATTGAATCAGCTGTATCTAATTTCAGATTGAGTGAAGCTGGATATAACAGTGCTGATGAAGTACGTGAAAGATTTAATGATTTTATGAATAAAGTAAATGAAAAAGGAGGAAAGGCATGATTTGGTTCCCTGATATGTCCACGATTGTAGCGGTAGGGGGAATTACAATCAAGTGGTATGCGGTAACGCTTGTTGTGGGATGTATCCTTGGATATTTGTATCTCTCACAGGCAATGAAGTTACATGGATATAAACAATCAGTTTCTGATGATATCTTGATCTTGATGATCGTTGGTGGAGTCGTTTGTGGAAGATTGTTTTGGGTGTTAGAAAATCTGAAGAACTATTCCATGTATGCGTGGTATGTGTTTGCGATAGGGGATGGTGGCATCGATATCATTGGATCGTTATTTGGTATTAGTTTATTGGTGGCGTTCTATGGTAGAAAACATCATATGTCATTTAGAAGAACATTAGATGTTATTAGTACTGCCTTATTGATCGTATTGATCGTAGCTAGAGTTGGTAGAGCGCTTGAAACGACGAATGTATGGTATTGTGTCGCAATCACTATCATTGAATTATTGGTAATTTATTATGGTATGCGTACGTATTCACCAAATCGTAAAAGAGGTGATGCGTTTGCGGTAATGTTGATGTTGACTGGGTTTGATCGTTTGGCTGCGATGGTATTTAAATGGGATCCTCTAGCAGTCAACAATGTATGGTGTTGCGTTTTCGCAGAAGCTTATGGTTTGATCGTTTGGACTTACTCTCGATTCTTTGATAAGAGAAAACCTGTCATCTTGTTTGACTTTGATGGAACGATCATGGATAGTGAACAGATGATCGTAGGTTGTTTTGCGTATCTCTTTCAAAAGTATGGAGATATCAAAGACTTCACAAAGGAAGTTCAACAAGAAGTATTTGGTCCACCACTACGTGATGAATTAAAGAAGTTGTTCCCTGATCAAGATACAGATCAATTGATGAAAGACTATACAGACTTCCAAAAGTCATTACCAGGTAGACACTTGGTATCTACGATTCCTCATGTCGTGGATGTCTTAAAAGAACTAAAGAAACAAGGTTACGTTACAGCTATCGTTACTTCTAGATTAAGCGAGTCTTGTGAGACTTGGGTAGAGGATCTAGAAATCGAAGAGTACTTTGACGCAATCGTTGGTACAGAAAGATATCGTCATTCTAAACCTAGACCAGATGGTATCATTGAAACATGTGAAATCTTAAATGTTGGTCATGATAGTGTCGTTTACATTGGTGATAACGTATCGGATGTACAGGCTGGTAAGAACGCTGGCGTATATACGATTGGTTTTGTGACAAACGAAGAAAAGAAAGAAAAGATCATGAATGAAAAACCAAATGCGACGATCTATGATATCAATGAATTAATGAAGATCTTAGATGATAAGCATGATTGGAGTAATGATTTGATTTAACTCTCACTATGGTGGGAGTTTTTTTGAAGTGAAAGAATACTAGAAATGTTTTATCATAATAGGAGAAGTTGGAGGTGTGCTTATGGAAAAAAATAAAAGAGTCGTACTTGTATCTGGTATGAGTGGTGCTGGAAAAAGCGTTGCGACAAGATGCTTAGAAGATATGGGATATCATGTCATTGATAATTTTCCGGTACAGTTGGTTTCTTTACTTGTAGATATGATTGAAACAAGTATCGATCCTAGATATAGCTATATTGCGTTATCTACATCAGCACAAGACTTTTCAGACTTCTTGCGATTATTACGAGGACAGAATTTTGAAGTACAAGTATTATTCTTAGACGCAAATGATTCTGTTTTACTACATCGTTATAAGAGCACAAGAAGAACACATCCATTATTATTGAGTAATACATGTAATACATTAGATGAAGCTATCTCTGTAGAACGTCAAATGTTCTCAAGAAATCAAAATAATTCCTTTATCACGATTGATACTTCTTTCTTATCAGAGAAAGAATTTAAGAAGAAACTAGAGTCTTATTTTTCTAAGACACAAGTTCCGGTATTCTCTATTTCATTTGAGTCTTTTGGATATAAGTATGGTGTACCTATGGATGCTGATCTAATGATCGATGTACGTTTTTTACCAAATCCATTCTGGGAAGTATCTTTAAGACCATATAACGGAAATGATAAATGTGTATATGAATATGTATTAGATAAACCTGAGACAAAAGAATTCTTAGAGAAACTTACTAACTTTATGGATTATGCCTTACAACAATACGCAAATGAAGGTAAGAATCACTTTACTGTAGCGATAGGTTGTACAGGTGGACAACATCGTTCCGTTACGATCACAAATTGGTTGTTTGATCATTATAGTAAGAAATACAAGTGTTACAAACAACATCGTGAAGAAAAGGAATGGATCCGTGATGAACAATAAGAAGAAAGTAGTAGTCATTGGTGGAGGACATGGGCAGTCAACGATCTGTAGAGGGATCAAAAATATTGATGGCCTTGATATTACCGCAATCGTAACAGTTGCGGATGATGGTGGTTCTACTGGTAGATTGCGTAAGAAATTCCACATCCCTGCGATGGGCGATATCCGTAATGTCATGATTTCTTTGAGTGCCAATGATGATCTGATGACTGATTTAATGAACTATCGTTTTGATGATCCAGATGGAACGGAAGAAGATATTGCGGGACATAATCTAGGTAACTTGATCCTAACGGCATTAACACAAAGTTGTGGTTCTTTTCTAGAAGCTGTACAAAAGATCCAAAGTATCTTGAATGTCAAAGGAAAGATCATTCCTGCCACTTCACAAGTCATTACGTTATACGCGCAAATGGAAGATGGTGTCATTGTACGTGGGGAAGCGAATATTCCTGATGTAAATAATCGAATCCGTAAAGTGTTTTATGAAACGTATGTACGTGCAGAAAAAGAAGCTATTCTAGCAATCGAAGAGGCAGATCTGATCATTTATGGAATTGGTTCTGTCTATACAAGTATTCTTCCAAATGTTATTATTCCTGATATTCGTTCAGCTTTAAATCGCACAAAAGGAAAGAAAGTTTATTTCTGTAATGCGATGAGTCAACCTGGCGAAACGGATGATTATAGTGTAGAAGATCATGTGGATGCCTTATTGCGACATGGGGCACCTGTAGATGAAGTTGTGATCGCAGATGATGTGATTCCAGAAGAAAGCGTTCAAGCTTACGCAAAAGAAGGAAGTACTGTCGTTCACATGAAGAAAGAAGAACATGATTATTTGATTCGTAAAGAATCGTTGTTATATTTTGATGGACATTTGGTTCGACATGATCCATCTAAAATTGGTAAAGTCGTTGAGAAGTTAGTAGGAGAGTTGTAGTGTCATTTTCGTCAAATGTTAAACAAGAAGTTTCACAGAAGATCATGGAAGGTAATGATGCCCGTGCAGAGTTATCCGCTTTGATTCAAATGACATCTTCTTTATCATTTTCAAATAGAGGTATGACGATCTTGGTGTCTGTTGAAAATGCGGCAGTCGCAAGAACGATCTATCGAATGATCAAAGACAGATATAATAGTGAAATTGAATTGTTTGTAAAGAAAAAGATGAATCTGAAAAAGAATCGCATCTATGGATTGCGAATTCTTTCTGGTGCTCCAGTGATCCTAACAGAAATAGGCATCTATAGTGCTAGAGGACTTCTTCAAAAGCCACTTCAAAAGATCGTTGCCTCTGACAATAACGCCCGTGCATATCTTGTTGGTGCTTTCCTTGCCTCTGGTTCTATCAATCCACCAGAGAAGCCTGATTATCATTTAGAAATCACAGCTGCCAATGAAGACCATGCGTACTTCTTACAGGAGTTGATGAATCGATTCTATTTGAATGCGAAAGTCATTGAAAGAAGAAATAAGTTTATTGTTTATATTAAAGCGGCAGAAAAGATTGCGGATTTCTTGAGGATCATAGAAGCGGATGAAGCTTTATTTGAGTTTGAAAATATTCGTATTGAAAGAGATCTTGCGAATAACATTCAACGTTTAAATAACATTGATGTTGCGAATGAAATGAAAGCACAGTCTGCGGCATTAAAACAATTAGAAGATATTAAAAAGATCGAAGAGAGTGGAAGATATGATTCTTTAGATCAGAAGTTAAAAGATGTGATCGAGATACGTAAAGAATATCCAGAAGCGTCATTAAATGAATTGTGTTCTTTATTAGAAGAGAAGACAAAGAAGAAAGTATCGAAATCTGGCATGCGCCATCGATTTGTGAAGATCCATGATCTTGCGGTGGATGAGTGATATGTGGATAGTGATCGTTGTGATCTTGTTGATGGGATTGATGGGATTTCTTAGGACAAGAAGATTATTAGATGATGTAAAAGAAGTTGGAAAGGAAAGTGAAACGGATGATAAAAAGAGCTGATGTTGAAAATATCGATGAAGTAAAAGAATTGTGGAAGATCTGTTTTCCAGATGTTGATGAAAGATACCGTGACTTCTTTTTTAAAAATATATTAAAACCAGAAGATTGTTTTATTAAGGTGTTAGAAGGGAAGATCGTTGCGACATTGATTCGTAATAAACATGCGATGATGTTTAACTCTAGGGTACTTCAAACTAGTATGATCATGGGAGTGTGTGTACATCCAGATCATAGACATAGAGGATATATGCATGAAATGATGGATATCATCGTAGATGCTTGTGAACATAGTGAGTTATTGACTTTGATCCAAACAGAAAAACCAGAAGGTTATCAATCATTTGGTTTTGAAACGATCTATCAAAGAACACAATTTGAAATCCAAAGAAAAGATGTAAAGCGTATTACGAACTTTGGATGCGCATATGATCCTTCACCAATTGATTTGTTGAAAGTATATTCTGCGTATATCAAAAGATTCAACGGATTCTATACAAGAGATCTTGAATACTTTGTGAATTATAAAAAGGAAATCAAAGCGGTTGGTGGAAAGATCGTAGCTTACTACAATGGCAAAGACCAGATCCAAGGTTACGCAACGATGATTCCTGAAGGAACACATTTAAAAGTAGAAGAGCTTGTATATTTAGATTCCATGTCATTGATCAAGCTTTGTAATGCGGCATTACAAGAAAAGAAGATCGTTGATCTTTACGTATCAGAAGCTGAAGATCTCTCTAAAGTATTCCCAGACGCTCCTAAGAAGACTTTTGCGTCTACGATGGTTCGTTTGAATGATCCAAAGTTGTTTTCTAAAGTGTTTAGAAAGAAAGTAGAAACTGTGAAAGAAGCCTATTCTTTATCAAGAAAACCATTGAATTTAAATGAATTTTATTAATTGATATAAAATTAGAAAAAATATTGTAAATTAAATAATTCACAATTGACGTTAGGCGTTGATAATTCTATAATTTAATAGCAACAAAAGGAGGTCTTTTAAGACAATTATGACAGATGTAAGAGTTGCTATTAATGGTTTTGGCCGTATCGGCCGTCTTGCTTTCAGACAAATGTTTGATGCTGAAGGATATGAAGTAGTTGCTATCAACGACTTAACAACACCTCATATGCTAGCTCATCTTCTAAAGTACGATTCATCACAGGGTCGTTACGTTGAAATTGGTCACGAAGATGATGTTACAGCTGATGACGAAGCTGGAACAATCACAGTTAAGGGAAAGACAATCAAAATCTACAAGGAACCAGATGCTAATAACTGCCCTTGGGGAGATCTAGATGTTGATGTAGTTCTTGAATGTTCAGGTTTCTACACATCTAAGGACAAGGCACAGGCTCATATCAATGCTGGTGCTAAGAAGGTTGTTATTTCTGCTCCTGCTGGAAATGACCTTCCAACAATCGTTTACAATGTAAACCATGAAACATTAACAGCTGATGACAAGATCATCTCTGCTGCTTCATGCACAACTAACTGCTTAGCTCCAATGGCAAAGGCATTAAATGACCTTGCTCCAATTGAATCTGGTATCATGTGCACAATTCATGCTTACACAGGTGATCAGATGATCCTTGATGGTCCTCAGAGAAAGGGTGACCTAAGAAGATCTAGAGCTGGTGCTGTAAACATCGTTCCTAACTCCACAGGTGCTGCTAAGGCTATCGGTCTTGTAATTCCTGAATTAAATGGTAAGTTAATCGGTGCTGCTCAGCGTGTACCTACTCCTACAGGATCTACAACATTATTATTCGCAGTTGTAGACAAGGCTGTAACAGTTGAAGAAGTTAACGCTGCTATGAAGGCTGCTGCTACTGAATCATTCGGTTACAACACAGACCAGATCGTATCTAGCGATATCGTTGGTATGAGATATGGTTCATTGTTCGATGCTACACAGACAATGGTTTCTCCATTAGCTGATGGCAAGACACAGGTTGAAGTAGTTTCTTGGTATGACAATGAGAACTCATATACTTCTCAGATGGTTCGTACAATCAAGTACTTCGCAAACGTTAAGTAATTCTATTATTTGACTTCTTAAAGGACGGTAGAGAAATCTATCGTTCTTTTTTTTATCTTTTTTCGACTTTTTTTTGGAATTTCGAAAAAATCCGTGAATATTACATTAGAGGGCAAAAAG
>CAVDZA010000015.1:0-35684 GCA_963613355.1 Bulleidia sp.
TTTTAGCTTAAGTTTCGAGGCATATCTCGAATCGAAAAAGAAAAATGACCGCTAACGAGTTCCAATCTACAGTGGTCATTTGATCATTATGGAGCCAACCGCTTATCGGTAGCTCTTTTACATCTTTATAATAACATGAATTTGAATGAGTTTGATTATTCAGATAATAGAAATTAAGGAGTCTGAGTTGTACATCTTTGTTGGCTATGATAAAGTAACACGGTCAAAAAGAGGTGAACTATGGAAGCATTTGTAGCTTGGTGGGCAGCACATGTTGCGTTACCACATTGGTTAAGTGTGTTTTTTGTATCAATGATTCCACTCATTGAAGAACGTGGTGGATTAGTATTAGCGAAGTTATTGAATATGCCGATCTGGTCTGGTGTATTTTGGTGTGTAATTGGAAATATCATTCCAATTCCATTTATTCTATTATTGATCAAGAAGATCTTACATTGGATGAGTGAACATCATTTAAGTAAGGTGACAGATTGGTTAATGGAAAAGGCAACAAAGAATAAACCTAAGATCGATAAGTATGGATTCTGGGGGTTAATGTTATTTGTTGGTATTCCACTACCTGGAACAGGTGCTTGGAGTGGAGCACTTGTCGCAAGTGTATTTGACATGGATCTTAAGAAGTCATCCATTTCTATCTTGTTAGGTGTATTCTTAGCCGCAATCATCATGACGATCGTTTCTTATGGAATGTTAGGTTCCGTAATATCATAAGAGTATGAAATACAGTGCTTTGATATGTGCTGCAGGAAGTGGCACAAGAATGAAACTTGGTTACAACAAGGTCTACGCAAAGTTAAAGGATGGAAGATCGATCCTTGATACGACAGTCTCTATCTTTGAAAAAGATGAAGATTGTGATCAAATCATCATCGTAACTGATCCTGAAGAATATTTAAGCCAACATGAAGGGGTTCTAACTGGAAAAGTGGATAAAGTCGTACCTGGTGGAGATACAAGACAAAAGTCAGTTCATAATGGATTGGTTGAAGTGAAGAATGAATATGTGATGATTCATGATGGTGCTAGACCGTTCATTACCCAAAAAGAACTTGATTCTATTAAGATTACTTTAGAGAGTGAAGATGCTTGTTTATTGATGGTTCCATGTAAAGATACGATCAAAAGAGTCATCAATGGTTATGTTGAAACGACATATGATAGAAGTACATTGATGAATGCACAAACACCACAAGCGTTTAAGACATCATTGATCATTGATTGTAGTTTAAAAGCAATCCAAGATGATTTCGTAGGAACGGATGATGCCTCATTAGTAGAAAAATACAGTGATGTGAAAGTGAAAGCTGTAGAAGGTAGTTACGCAAACATCAAGATCACAACGATAGAAGATCTGAACTAGATGAATTTCATCTAGTTTTTTTGTGGAATTTCATAAATTCTTGTGAATATTGTATTAGGAGGAATGTTATGGAATGTCCAAGATGTTTGAATCAAGATCCTTCTTGGTTCTATTTAGGAAGTAGAGGTTGGTATTGTAGGAAGTGTATTTCTTTTGGAAGAGTCTTGATTGAAGAAGAACAAGAGGCAATACCGTTATCTACCAACGAAGAAGATGCGAAAGAATATACGCTCAAGTATCCTTTGACAAATGATCAAAAGATCATAGCGGCAGGTATCTTACGATGGATACCAACAAGTGATGTGCTAGTTCAGGCAGTATGTGGTGCAGGTAAAACAGAGATCGTGATTCCTGCGATATCAGACTATTTACAACAAAAGAAGAAAGTGTGTTTTGCGATATCTAGAAGACAAGTCGTATTAGAAGTGGCAGATAGACTACAAAGTTACTTTACAAGTGCGAAGGTAGTTGGGGTATGTGGTGGACATACAGATGAAATCGATGGAGATTTGATCGTTTGTACGTGTCATCAATTGTATCGGTATTATCAATCTTTTGATTTGTTGATCTTAGATGAATGCGATGCATTTCCATATAAAGGAAATGATGTTTTAAAGAATATCGCAAGAACTTCATGTAGAGGAAATATCATCTATCTCACTGCGACTCCAGATGAATATCTTCAACAAAGAATAAAAGAAGGGACGCTTGTTTGTTTGAGGTTAGATCGTAGACCACATGGAAAACCTATTCCTGTTCCAAAGAAAGTAATTGGGTTTCATTGGATGAATCTTATTCTTTTATATCGTTGGATCAAAGAACATTCTGATCATCCAAGGATCATTTTCGTTCCAACGATCCAAAGTGCACAAAGAATATATACGGTCTTTCATTTCTTGATGAGTTGTTATGTGTGTACATCTAAGACAGAGAATCGAGATGAAGTAATCGATATGTTTAGAAAGGAAGAGAATGGGATCATGTTTTCAACGACCGTATTAGAAAGAGGTGTGACTTTTCCTCATACTGATGTATGTGTCTTTCAAGCTGAACATTCTGTATTCGATGAAGCTAGTTTGATACAGATGGCTGGTAGAGCAGGAAGAGATTTTAATGACCCAACAGGAGATGTCTTATTCTTGTGTGAAGAAAAGAGTAATATCGTTGATCGCTGTATCAGAAGTATCGAGGAGGCAAATCTATCATGCGATGTTTGATGTGTGGGAAAGAACTTGGAGAAGGTAGTATCAAAGACATCTTTATTGGAGAAGATCCGATTTGTGAAACGTGTAGGAATGAATGGGAGAAAAAGAATATCAAGTTTGAATTAGAAGGGATCCATGGGGAAGCAGACTATGTCTACAACAAAGCTTTTTCATCTTGTTTGATCCAATTTAAAGAATGTAATGATGAAGCTTTGAAAGATGTGTTTTTATTTGAAGTGAAGAAAAAGTTAAAACGAAAGTATCGTGGTTATACGTTATGTTGTATGCCTAGTTCACTGGAAAAGAAAAAAAGTAGAGGCTTTTCTCATTTGGAAGAGATGTTTGGGTGCCTTGGAATGAAGATGATGGATCCTTTCAACAAGAATACAAATGAATCTCAAAAGATGATACCAGGTTACTTGAGAAAGAATATGATCCAAGAAATCGAGTGTAAGAAAGATATCATTTTACCGAAAAAGATCTTGTTGGTGGATGATACGATCACAAGTGGTTCTACCCTAAAAGGAGCGTTATCTTGTATCGATCCAACAAAACATAAAATACAGATCTATTGTGTTAGTGCGAATGAATCGTGGGTTCGTTGATATTTTTATTCCTTGACGGTATAATTATTGAGGTTTTTTATGCACTAAAAATGGAGGCTATTATGGCAAATTTCCTAGAAAGATTATTTAACGAAGATGCTCGAAAGATTAGACAGTTGGAAAAAAGGATCCAACCAGTTCTAGATCTTGAAGAAGAATATAAGAATAAGTCTGATGAAGATCTAAAAGCGATGACTGGAAAGCTTAGAGAAAGACTCGCAAATGGAGAAACATTGGATGATATTTACACAGATGCTTTTGCGACTGCTAGAGAAGCTGCACGTAGAGTGATCAATGAATTTCCTTATCCTGTTCAGCTCATGGGTGCGACTGTCATGCAGGGTGGCGATATTGCGGAAATGAAGACTGGTGAAGGTAAGACTTTGACATCTGTCATGGCCGTTTATCTCAATGCCTTGGAAGGTAAAGGTGTTCATGTCGTTACAGTTAACGAATATCTTTCTCAACGTGATGCTGAGTGGATGGGACAGATCTATCGTTTCTTAGGATTGACTGTTGGTGTCAACTTAAGACAGTTAACAAAGTTCCAAAAGAGACAGGCATATGCGTGTGATATTACATATACGACAAACTCTGAACTTGGATTTGATTATCTAAGAGATAACATGGTTACTAGAGTGGAAGATAGAGTTCTAAGAGGATTGAACTTTGCGTTAGTGGATGAAGTCGACTCTATCTTGATCGATGAATCTAGAACTCCATTGATCATTTCTGGTGGTCAAAAACAAACTGCGAATCTTTACTTACAAGCAGATCGTTTTGCGAAGAAGTTAACGAAAGATGAAGATTATGAAATCGATGCGAGAAGTAAGAGCGTTACATTGACTGAAGAAGGTGTATCTAAGGCTGAAAGAATGTTTAAGGTAGAAAACCTTTATGACATTTCTCATACGCAGTTATTACACCACATCAATCAAGCGATGAAAGCTAACTACATCATGATCAGAGATATTGATTATGTCGTAGACAATGAGGAAGATGAAATCGTTATCGTCGATCCTAATACAGGTCGTTTGATGAAAGGTAGACAATGGTCTGATGGTCTCCATCAGGCAGTTGAAGCTAAGGAAGGCATTTCTATCAAACAGGAAACGACGACATTAGCTACGATCACTTACCAGAATTTCTTCCGTCTTTATAACAAGCTTGCGGGTATGACAGGTACTGCTAAGACTGAAGAAGAAGAATTCTTAGAAATCTACAATATGTATGTTGTTGAGATTCCTACAAATAGACCAGTCGCTCGTGTGGACTATCCAGATGCAGTATATGGTACAAAGAAAGCGAAGTTTAAGGCCTTGGTTGAAGAAGTCAAAGAAAGACACGAAACAGGTCAGCCTATCTTGGTCGGTACGATTGCGGTAGAAACTTCTGAATTGATTTCTAAATATTTAACAGAAAGAAAGATCCCACATAACGTATTGAATGCGAAAAACCACGCAAGAGAAGCTGAAATCATTTCTCACGCTGGTGAAAAGGGTGCAGTTACGATTGCGACAAACATGGCAGGTCGTGGTACGGATATCAAGCTTGGTGAAGGCGTTAGAGAACTTGGTGGTCTATGCGTATTAGGTTCTGAAAGACATGAATCTAGACGTATCGATAACCAGTTGAGAGGACGTGCTGGTCGTCAAGGCGACCCTGGTATGAGTAGATTCTTCGTATCTGTTCAAGATGATCTGATGGTTCGTTTCGGTTCTGAAAGAATGGAAGGAATCTTCGCTTCATTAGGTGATGAAGCTGTTGAATCTAAGGCAATCACAAAGGCTATTTCTTCTGCACAGAGAAGAGTAGAAGGTGTGAACTATGATGCTCGTAAACAGTTACTTCAATATGATGATGTCATGAGACAACAAAGAGAAACAATGTATGAACAGAGAAACTTCATTCTAGAACATGATGATGTTCATACAGTCATCCAACAGATGTTTAAGAGAGTTATCTCTGATATGGTTTCTTCTTATACTGATTTTGAATCTAGAAGCCAAGATGTAGATACAGAAGGTTTGATCAAGGGATTGAATGATATTGGATTCAAGGATCTTGTCACAACAAGTGATCTAGCTGGTAAGAATAGAGAAGATATTTCTGAATTTGTCTATGAAAAAGCTTGGGAATACTATGAAAAGAAGGTTGAACCAGTAAAAGATAAGATCAGAAACGTTGAAAAGGAAGTATCTTTAAGAACGATCGATAGAGCTTGGTCTAATCATATTGATACGATGGATAAGTTAAGAAATGGTATTGGATTAAGAGGTTATGCGCAATCTAATCCATTACAAGCTTATGTACAAGAAGGTTATCAATTGTTTGAAGATATGATGGCTACGATTTCTCAAGAAATCGTTACATTCTGTATGAATGTAAGAGTCATTCCCGCAAGTGAAGCGAATCAGGAGGCGTAATGGAACTATATGAGATGAAGCAATCTGTTCTAAAGAATCAAGAAAAATTGAAGTCTATGGGTGCTTCACTCGATCTTGAATCCAAACGCAAACAGATTGAAGAAAACAATTTAAAGATGCAGGAAGCTGACTTTTGGAATGATCAAAAGGCAGCACAGAAACTAATCAAGAATAACAACCAACTAAAACAATTGGTTGATAGTCATGATGAATTAACAGGTATTCTTTCTGATCTAAGTGATTCTATCAATGAATTAAGTTCTACATTTGATGAAGATATGAATGAACTTGTTCAAGAGGAATTTACAGAAGCTAGTAAGAAATTTGAAGATTTTGAGATCCAGGTATTATTATCTGGACCATACGATAACCATAATGCGATCCTAGAAATCCATCCTGGTGCTGGTGGTACGGAAGCGATGGACTGGGCTGGTATGTTATATCGTATGTATATGCGATATTGTGAAAGAAAAGGTTATAAGATCACATTATTAGACTACCAAGAAGGTGAAGAAGCTGGTTTGAAGTCTTGTTCTGTACAAATCGAAGGACCTATGGCATACGGTTACTTGAAAGCTGAGAATGGCGTTCATAGACTAGTACGTATTTCACCATTTGATTCTAACGCAAGAAGACATACATCTTTCGCATCTGTGGAAATCGTTCCTGAGTTTGATGATGATATGGAAATTGAAATCGATGATAAAGATCTTGACGTTATCACGATGCGTTCTTCTGGTGCTGGTGGACAGCACATCAATAAGACAGACTCCGCTGTACGTATGACTCACAAGCCAACAGGTATTACGGTATTCTGTCAAACACAACGTTCTCAATTACAAAATAGAGAAGCTTGTTTGAATCAGTTGAAGAGTAAATTACTTCAATTAAAGATTCGTGAACAAGAAGAAAGAATGGCTTCTATTAAAGGTGAAGTAAAAGCAAATGAATGGGGATCACAGATCAGATCTTATGTGTTTGCGCCATACACAATGGTCAAAGACCTAAGAACTGGACATGAAGTTGGTAATATCCAATCAGTCATGGATGGTGATCTAGATGGATTCGTAGACTCTTATCTAAGAAGTCAGATTACAAGTGATATCGATGAATAAGACAATTGAGATCACAATTGAAGAGAAAGAAAACAGCCTTCCACTTAAGGCTGTTTTAAGTAAGAGCGTTGGCTTAAGTAGAAGAGAGATTTCTCGTTTAAAGTTTTCTCATGGATTGTTACTAAATGGAAAAGAATGTAGAGTGACAGAAATCGTACATACAGATGATATCGTTACTTTAACGTTCTTAGAAAAAGATCTGCCGCATGTATTACGCATGATAGGAACACCTGATATCTTATATGAAGATGAAGATCTAGTGATCGTAAATAAACCTGCAGGCATGGTATGTCATCCAACACATGAACATATTGATGATGATATGGGTACTTTGTTACAAAACTATTATGGTAGTGGATTTATGATACGATCGATTGGCAGATTAGATAAAGAAGTATCCGGTATCATGGTATATGCGAAAAGCCAAGTATCTGCCTCACGTTTAAGCTCACAACGTTCAAAAGAGAAACTACATAAGGTATATCACGCTATCGTAGAAGGTACGTTAGAAGAAAAAAGTGGAATCTTAAAGTATTCTTTAGATAGACAGGAAAAAGGAAAACAAAGAGTCATTAGTGATTCTGGAAAAGAGTGTATTACACACTACAATGTATTAAAAGAATATAAAGAATATTCTTTATTAGAAATATGGATCGAGACAGGTAGAACACATCAGATCAGAGCTGGCATGGCTAGTATTTCTCATCCACTTTGTGGAGATGCTTTATATGGTGGTTCTAAGACATACATTGATCGACCAGCATTACATTGTGCTTGTTTAGATTTGTTACAACCATTTGATCAAACACCAATTCATATTGAATTAGAAGAACCAGAAGATATGGCAAATATGTTAAAAGGATAAGAGAATTCTCTTATCCTTTTGTGTATATGTATTGGAATGATTTGCCTTCTAAATGATATTCCTTTTGGAAGTTAACTTCTTGGTTCGTGAATAGATCGATACCTTTCTCTACACCCGCATCAAAATACAATTGTGATGGTTCTGTATCAATGTTAAGTGTAAAGATCAATTGTTCATGATCGTTTCTTCTCACAAATACAAGTTGTTTATTTTGAATGTACAACTGTTCATAATTTCCTTCTGTTAGGATTGAATAGTTAGAACGTATCTCATCCAACTTTTGAATGATATCTGTTACTTCATTCCACTCTGGTTGAGAGAAACAAGGTCTTAGTTCATCATCCGACCAATTCGTTCTTGTGCCTTTAACGCCCCACTCACTTCCATAGTAGATACAAGGAATTCCAGGCATCGCATACATAAGTGCGTAGATGAGTGGTAGATCTTTTTCATCAGTTAGTTCAGAGGCTATACGATTTACATCGTGATTATCCACGAAACTAACAAGATGCTTGCCAGTGTAGAGACACCAAGGATCTTTTCCAAACTGACGATTTAAAGAATATCCTATCTCAAATAGATTCATACTATTGAAAGAGGAATATAATCCTTTTCTACATTCATAGTTCGTTACAGAATCTAATAGACCATCATTCATGATCTGGTTGTAGTCTCCACCAATCATTTCTCCTAGAAAGAAGAAATCTGGTTTGTAAGAACGAATATGATCACAAAGTTCACGCATGAAGTTACGATCTACCATGTAGGCGACATCTAATCGTAGTCCATCAATGTGGAATGTGTTGATCCATTCATCTACACATTGTATGAGATAGTTTCTTACATCCTGGTTATACATGTTCAATTTAACAAGTTCTTGATGACCTTCCCATCCTTCATACCAAAATCCATCTTCATGATTCGGATCATCAAAGTTGATATGAAACCAATCTTTATATGGAGAATCCCATTTGTGCTCAATGACATCTTGGAAGTATGGAAAACCTCTACCAACATGATTAAATACACCATCTAAGATGATAGAAATATGATTCTCATGTAATGTATTACATACTTGTATAAAGTCTTCATTTGTACCTAAACGACAATCGATCTTTGTGTAATCTCTTGTATCGTAACCATGTCTATCACTTTCAAAGATCGGATTAAAAAGAATAGAAGTGATTCCAAGTTTATTGAAGTGTGGGATCCAATCAATGACTTTTAAGATACGGTGTTCTAATATACCATCATTATCTTTTGGAGCTCCACAGAAACCAATCGGATAGATCTGGTACATTGTTTGGTTGAAATTCATCACAATTCTCCTTCAAGGTATCTATGGATCATTTCAGCTGTGATACTAGCACTATCGTTAGGATCAGCGTATTTATCTTCTCTTGTGATCCACTCAGCTACCTTTAACTCTTCATCATCTAACGAGATCTTCTGTTGACCATGCGCATACGCAACATAAGTAAATATCAATGAGGAAGAGAATCCCCAAGGTTGATTCTTATAGTAGGTTAGGTCTGTAATATCGAGACCTGTTTCTTCTTTGGTCTCACGTATCGCAGCTTCTTCTACGGTTTCTCCAATTTCTACAAATCCCGCAACTAACGCATACTTAGAGTAGGAACCATGAGAATATTTTGTAACCAATAGTTCATCTTTATCGTTCTTGATGGCTACGATAACGACTGGATTGATCCTAGGATAAACAAGATTCCCGCAATTTGGGCAACGCATCGCTCTTTCTTTTGTGTCATCTTCCATTCTAGAAGAACATCTACCACAGAATAGATTATTACGATACCAATCATATAGATGCCATCCAGTAATACCTGCGAAAGCATCTTGTTTAGGTTCATATTTTCTTAATGATTGAATGTCTAAAGAGATAGGATGTAGATATAGTAGATCAGCTAGATAGTAACTTGTAGAATCTATCTGAAATAAGTATCTTAAAGAAATTTCCTGAGAAATATCTGAATAATGATAAAAAGTACGATCTTCTTTTAATAAAATATTCCTTCCATCATAAGAAAGAATTACATCATCACTCTTAGGTTGATGATGTTGAAAATGATTATCGAAATGATGTGGAATGATTGTTTGATACATAGTAACCCTCAACAATATAATTATACCTAAAAAAATTTTTAAAAAATAGACTATTCTTACAAAATATCTGGATTATATTATAAGTACAAACAAAGAAGAATTCTTAACTTCAAAGGAGGAATTCAATATGAAGGAGATTCTACTAGAATATTAATTCTGTTCTTCTAAAAGCTATGCAGAAGCGATTGGAAGAACAAATCAGAATCATTGATCTTAACAAATAATGAAAGATCAAACGTAACAAAGAAAGTAGAAAAGTCTGCATAAGAGACAGACCAATGGACAACTTAAACTAGATTAGAATATATCTAAATATAAAGAGGTAATCATATGAAGGAGATCCTACTCGAAATTTAGAAATGTTCTTCTAAGAGTTATGCAGAAACAATTAGGAGAACAAATTAGAATCATTGATCTTAACAAATAATGAAAGATCAAACGTAACAAAGAAAGTAGAAAAGTCTGCATAAGAGACAGACCAATGGACAATTCAAATTAAAAAATTGAATATATTAACGATTCAGGGAATACCTGATGAAACTTAGACTACAGTATCTAAACAAAAAAAGATATGAAAAACAGCTCTTATAAAGAAAAGAGCTGTTTTTAGTATCCTAGTTTCTTATCAACGATGTTTTCTAATGGTTCATCATTGAGATAATGTTTGAGGTTTGTATAGAAGATTTCAATGACCCTATCATAGCTAGCTTGTGCGTTGAATCTACCAGAAATGTGTGGCGTGATATAAACGTTTTCTGTATGCCATAGATCCATGTTCTTAGGAAGTGGTTCATACTCTGTAACATCTAAACAAGCTGCAGAGAGATACTTTTCCTTCATCGTTTGAACGAGATCTTTTGTGATGATGGCTGAACCTCTACCAACATTTAAGATCATAGAACCTTTCTTCATCTTATGTAATCGATCATAATCAAATAATCCAATCGTATCTTTTGTTTCTGGTAATGATAACGCAACGACATCCATCTTTCCTAGGATGGAATCTAATTCATCTGTTGTGTATTGTTCGATAAGGTAATCAGGCTTTTCATGTTTTGTGCGACGTACACCATAGACATGTGCACCTAGATCATTCATTAATTTCGCATAAGCACTACCAATGCTTCCCATTCCTACCGAAAGTATATTGAGATTAGAAATCGTAGGAACAGAACCTAGATTAGTCCATTCATGTTTAGCAGCTACTTTCTCATATTCAAATAGTTTCTTTGTGACAGCTAATGTACAAGCTAATAAGTGTTCTGAGATTGCGATATCATAAGCACCAGAGGCGTTGGTTAGAACGATGGAATCAGGAATATCGCAATATTGATTCGCACCAGCAGAATCTAATTGGATCCACTTTGTGGAAGAAGTGTCGATCATATCTTTCTTAGGATTACCAAGAATGATATCGATTCCTTCAAAGTCTTGTTTTGTGATGGATGTCTTATCTTTAAAGATACATTCAATATCTAAGTCTAAGAAGTTTTGTTTCATCTCATCTGTGATAGGTGTTAAAAATAATGCTTTCATGTTTTCTCCTGTATTTCTTATATGAAATTATACATTTTATGTGTAAAATTGTATTAGAAAAATAGGAGAACTTTTTTATGTTGAAACAAATTAAGTGGACAGATGTATTAATGTCAGTAGCGTATGTAGCTGCTGGTGTGTTATTAATTATTTTTCCTAATGAGAGTGGAGATATTCTATCTTATATCGTAGGAGGAACTTCCATCGTCGTAGGTATCGTAGCTTTGACAGCTTATTTCTTGGCAGATGTAAAAGATACTTTATACAACAATAAGTTTGTTGTGGGATTGATGGCAATCATCTTTGGTGTGGCAATCGTTGTAAAGAAAGAATTGATCTTAGATCTGATTCCATTCGTATTAGGTCTATTGATCGTAACAAGTGGTCTAACAAAACTACATCGTGCAGTGATTGCGACAAGAATTAAATATGATGCGTCTTTGACATATGCGCTATTAGGCGTTGTATCAATTATCTTAGGTATCGTGGTCATGTTCTTCTTGAGCGGAAAGAGTGCTCAAAGCATTATCTTTACAGTCATTGGATGTGGAATGGTATATAGTGGATTATCTGATTTATTTATTCAATTCTTTTTGGCAAATAAATTCAATGCGTTCATTCAAACATTTAAAAATGACAATAATGTCGTAGATGTTCCTGTTGTAGAACAACCTGCAGCACCAGTTGAACCAACGACTGTAGAACAGCCTACAACACCAGTTGAACCAACTGCTCCAGTAGAAGAACCATCTACTACGGAACCAACAGAAGAAACAAAAGAACAACCTGAAGAACCAACAGAAACATCAAATGAACAATAGTGTGATAGAATATCACAGCGGAGGTTTCTTGAATGTTCAATGATTGGTTCTCAATTGGACCATTAACTGTACATGGTTATGGCGTTATGATCGCAGTTGGTATCTTGGCTGCGTCTTGGTTAGCCACAAAACTATGTAAGAAGTATGGTCTTGATTATGAAAATATAGATTCGTTTATTGTGTTTGTGATCGTTGTTGGATATATGTTTAGTAAATTGACATATTGTTTGACAGTGTTTGATCAATTCTTATCTGATCCATTATCTGTGTTAGGTAGTGGAGGATGGGTCGTCTATGGTGGGGTACTTGGTGGTATCTTGGCGGCAATCATCTGGTGTAAGTGGAAGAAATGGAAATTTATGGATTACTTTCCAGTACTCATTCCATGTGTTGCCTTGGCACAAGGATTCGGTAGAATTGGTTGTTTCTTTGCGGGATGTTGTGGAGGATTAGCGACAGATGCTTGGTATGGAATTCAATTTCCTGTAGGTTCTTTAGCTTGGACGACATCACAAAAGGTCATCCCAACACAATTGATTTCTAGCGCAGGTGACTTTTTGATCTTTGCGTTCTTATACTACAACTTGAATAAAGGTAAACATCCAGAAGATACTGGTGGTTGGTATTTAATTCTTTATTCACTTGGTAGATTTGTGATCGAGTTCTTTAGAGGAGATCTGATCAGAGGACAGATCGGACCATTCTCTACATCACAATTCATTTCATTATTTGTGTTTGTATTAGGTGCATATTTGATTTGGAATAGACAAAGGAAAGAGGAAAAAGTATGAAGATTGGTATTGCTAATGATCACTCCGCTGTTGCGATGAAGAATGAAGTTTCTGAGTATCTTGAAAGTTTAGGCTATGAAGTCGTTAACTTTGGTACAGATACAGATGAATCTGTAGATTATCCACTTTATGGTAAGAAGGTAGCGGAAGCTGTAGCGAATGGTGAAGTGGATAGAGGTATCGCCATTTGTGGAACTGGTGTAGGAATTGGACTTGCTTGTAATAAAGTGAAGGGAATCCGTGCTTGTACATGTTCTGAACCATACAGTGCTGAATATTCTAGAAGACACAATAATGCGAATGTCGTTACATTTGGTGCTAGAGTCATTGGACCAGAAACTGCTAAACAGATCGTAAAAGTATTCATGGAAACTGAATTTGAAGGTGGTAGACACGAAAGACGTGTGAACCAATTGATTGATATCGAAAATGAATATTTCAAGTAAGAATGATTGATTCAATCATTCTTTTTCTTTACAGAAACTAAAAAAGAATCATAATATTACACAAAGAAAAGAGGTATGGATTATGTATTACTTAGATATGCATTGTGACACGATTACTCGTTTATTACATCAAGCAGATGAAGGAAAAGAATCTTCATTAAGAAAGAATGATCTTCATATCGATCTAGAAAGAATGAAGAAATCGAATTATCTCTTACAGAACTTTGCGATATTTACACCACTTGGACATGTAGATGATCCAATGTATTTTGCGTTACGTGCCATTGATAAATACTATGAAGAAATCGATTCTAACAAAGATATCATCAAACCTGTTTATTCTTATGCGGATATCATGAAGAATAAAGAAGAAGGAATGATGAGTGCGATGTTGACACTAGAAGAAGGTGCCGTCGTTCATAATGATCTAAGAGTACTAAGAGACTTTTATCGTTTGGGTGTAAGAATGATTACTTTGACATGGAATTATGAAAATGGGATTGCGTTTCCTAACTTCACACCTTCTAAAGAACTAGAACGTGATGATATGTTAAGACATATCAATGATACAGATGGTCTTACAGAGTTTGGTGTAGAGTATGTCAAAGAATGTAACAAGTTAGGAATCATTGTGGATGTATCTCATTTAGGAGATAAAGGATTCTGGGATGTCATTGAATTATCTACAAAACCAATCGTAGCTTCACACTCTAACGCAAGAAGTGTATGTTCTGTAGCGAGAAATATGAGTGATGAAATGATACTAGCCTTACATAAGAATGGTGGAGTCATGGGCATGAATTATTGTGATGACTTTGTTAGTGATGATAGTGATGGATGTGTTAAGAATCTAGTTAAACATATCAATCACATCAAAGAACTTGGTTGTATCGATAATATTGGACTTGGTTCTGACTTTGATGGAATTTCCACAAGAAAAGAAATGGAAGAATGTGGAAAGATGTATGAATTAGTAGATGCCCTAAAAGAAGAAGGGTATACAGAAGAAGAGATTGAAAAGATCTGTTATAAGAATGTATTGCGAGTTTATGAACAAGTGCTAGTTGATTAAGACTTTGTTATAATAGTGACAATGAATGACATAACAAAGTTGAAATTAGCGTACGCAATGAGAGAATGTATGGAGAAAGCATCTGTAGAGGATATTACAGTACGTGCTATTTGCCAACAAGGGAATTTCTCTAGACAGACATTCTATCGTTGTTTTACAGATAAGTATGAATTGATCAATTGGTATTTTGATCGTATTTTGAATGAGTCGTTTAAAGAGATGGGGAAAGGTACTACCATTCGTGAAAGTTTGATATTGAAGTTTCGATTTATCAAACAGGAACAATTATTCTTTCAAGCAGGATTCAAAAGTGATGAACAGAATAATCTCACAGATCATGATTTTGAGATGATCTTTGAATTCTATAAGAATCTAATTTATGAAAAGAGTGGAACATATCCAAAACAAGACATCCAAGATATCTTAGAGATGTATTGTCATTCATCTGTTTATATGACTGTAAAATGGATCTTGTATGAAAATGATAAGACACCAGAAGCTTTGGCAGATCTGATGGTCAAAGCGATGCCATATGATCTATCACAATTGTTTAAAAAATTAGAGATATTAGACTAAAGGAGAACAACATGAAAGAAATCCAAACAACAAAAGCTCCAGCAGCTATCGGTCCTTACGCACAAGGCTACGTCGTAAAAGACTTCGTATTCACATCTGGTCAATTAGGAGTAGATCCTACAAGTGGAGAAGCACCAGATGGAATCGCAGCACAAGCTGAATGTTCTTGTAAGAACGTTATCGCAATCTTAGAAGAAGCTGGAAGTGATGCGACAAAGGTCATCAAGACAACATGCTTCCTAGCAGATATGAATGATTTTGCGGCATTCAACGAAGTATACGCTAAGTACTTTACAGGTAAACCGGCAAGAAGTTGCGTTGCGGTAAAGACATTACCAAAGGGACTTCTTTGTGAAATCGAAGCAGTCGCAGAACTATAAGAATGACAGGTTACACTTTTGAAAAGGTGTAACTTGTTTTTAATTTCACAACTTGTAAACTTTAGGTATACAAAGGAGTGTTTAAAACATGGCAAACAAAATTTCATTAAATCCTACATCTTATCATGGTGCAGGCGCAATCAGTGAGATTGCGACAGAGATCAAAGGACATGGCTTCAAGAAAGCATTCGTAGCTAGTGATCCTGATCTAGTTAAATTCGGTGTTACAGGAAAGGTTACAGATCTATTAGACAAGGAAAATATTCCTTGGGAACTTTACAGTAACATCAAACCAAACCCAACAATTGAAAACGTTAAGACAGGTGTTGAAGCTTTCAAGAACAGTGGAGCTGATGTAATCGTAGCTATCGGTGGTGGTTCTAGTATGGATACATCTAAGGCTATCGGTATCATTATCGCTAACCCAGAATTTGAAGATGTACGTTCACTAGAAGGTGTAGCCCCAACAAAGAACCCATGTGTTCCTATCATCGCTGTTCCTACAACAGCTGGTACAGCTGCAGAAGTAACGATCAACTATGTTATTACAGATGTTGAAAAGAAGAGAAAGTTCGTATGTGTAGATACACATGATATGCCTATCGTAGCTGTAGTAGATCCTGAAATGATGTCTTCCATGCCTAAGGGACTAACAGCCGCTACAGGTATGGACGCATTGACTCACGCAATTGAAGGTTACACAACAAAGGCTGCTTGGGAAATGACAGATATGTTCCACTTAGAAGCTATTCGTTTGATTTCTAAGTATCTAAGAAGTGCAGTTAACAACGAAAAAGAAGGCAGAGAAGGTATGGCTTTAGGTCAATACATCGCAGGTATGGGCTTCTCTAACGTAGGTCTAGGTATCGACCACGCTATGGCTCATACATTGAGTGCTTACTATGACACACCACATGGTGTAGCTTGTGCTTCCTTACTTCCAATCTCTATGGAATTCAACAGAGACTATACAGGTGAAAAGTATAGAGAAATCGCTAGAGCTATGGGTGTTGAAGGTGTTGATTCAATGAACCAAGAAGAATACAGAGACGCAGCTATCAACGCAGTTAAGAAGCTATCCGCAGATGTAGGTATCAATCCTAAGAATGAAAGAATCAAGGAAGAAGACCTTGAACAATTAGCTATCGACGCATTGAATGATGCTTGTTATCCTGGTAACCCAAGAGAAGCTACAAAGGAACAAGTATTAGAAATGTTCAAACAATTGATGTAATGGAAGGAAGACCCACTTGTGTGGGTCTTTTATTTATGTAAAACTTTTCATTAATAAAATGAAAATAATGTCAAAAATAATTGACATGTTTTTTCATTTTGGTATCATTGATTATACAAAAGCGATGAAAGGAAGAGTAGATAGGACCTGCTTGTAAGAGAGCTTCTTGAGTTGGTGAAAGAGAAGCCATGTCATACCTATTGAAACACATCCTTGAGCTGAGATCTTGAAAAGATAGTAGGGATCAACGTACACATGCGTTAAATGTAGGAGTGTAGATACACTTCATGAGGTTATTATCGTGAGGTAATAACGAAGTCAGGTGGAACCACGTCAAGGACGTCCCGATATGGGATGTCTTTTTTGTTTAGAGGGAGAATGGGTATGGCAGAGATTAGAATTCCACAAGGAATGAGAGATTTGATTGGTGAAGAAGTGAATAAGAAAAGAAAGGCTCAAGAAGTCATTGAAAAGGTATTTGGTTCATTTGGATACCAACAGATCATGACACCAATGTTGGAGTACTTTGATACGTACCAACAAGCTTTTTCAAACACAGACGCAACAGAAATGTATAAGTTCTTTGACCATGAAGGAAATATCCTTTCTTTAAGGGAAGATATGACAGTGCCTATCTGTAGAGTGTGTGCTTCTAAGTTCTCTAACTCTAGACCACCATTTCGTTTCTTCTATACATCCGATGTCTTTAAAGTTAGACATGTCTTCGCTGGTAAACGTGGTGAAGTTACAGATTGTGGCGTGGAATGTATTGGATTAGATGAATCGAGTGATGTAGAGATCTTATACATGGCACTAACAGTACTAAATGAATTGAAGTTTCAAAAGTATCAATTAGAAATTGGTAACGCAAGATTCTTCCAATGTGCGTGTGACTCTTTAAATCTAACAAGTGAAGAAAAGACAAAGCTCGCAGATCTAGTAGACCGTAAGTCTATCGTTGATCTAACAGAATATGTAGAAACGTTATCTTTGAAGGAAAAAGAAAAACAATTCTTCTTAGCACTTCCTTTCTTAACAGGAACAGATATCTTCTCTCAAGCGTATGACATTTGTTTGAGTGAAGAAATGAAGAAAGAAGTAGATCAATTAAAGACATTGTATGACAAGTTAAAACAATTAAACATGCATACAAATATCTCATTTGATCTAGGTAAGATTCCTCATCTAGATTACTACACAGGAATCATCTTTGAAGGATATATCCAAGAAAGTGGAACATCCATTCTATCTGGTGGTAGATATGACAATCTCATGGGTAGATTTGGTAGAGATCTACCAGCGTGTGGTTTTTCTATCAAGTTGGATTACATCTTAGATGCCCTAGAAGTAGATCCTAATAGAAATATCAAACTTTATTATCCAAAAGGAAAAGAAGTAGAAGCGCTACAGAAATCAAATGAGTTAAGAAAGAATGGAAATGTAGAAATGATTCCTTGGGATAAGGATACATGGGAGGTTCAACAATGAGTGTTTCAATAGCCCTAACAAAAGGAAGATTAGAGAAGAAGACGATTGAGATGTTGGAAACATGTGGATATGGTGTAGAAAATGTAATCAATAAAGGACGTGCATTGGTTCTACAAGATACGAAGAAAGACGTTTCTTACTTTCTAGCCAAACCAAACGATGTCATTACATATGTTGAACATGGTATCGCTGATCTAGGAATCGTAGGTAAAGATACACTTCTAGAAAAAGAATCAGATACATATGAATTATTAGATCTACAAACAGGTAAGTGTAAGTTTATCCTAGCTTCCTTAAAAGATAACAACCCATTAGAGAAAGTAGGTCATATCAAGATAGGCACAAAATATCCTAATGTAGCCTCTCAATATTTTCATCAAAGAGGAATGGAAGTAGAGATCATTAAGATCGATGGTTCTGTGGAATTAGGTCCTGTATTAGGCTTGTGTGATGGAATCATAGATATCATGGAAACAGGTACGACATTAAAAGAGAATGGACTAGTTGTGTATGACACTGTATGTGATATCAGCGCAAGAGTCATCGTCAATAAAGTAAGTTATAAGTTAAAGAATGAAGAAGTCTTACAAGTCATCAATGACTTAAAAAGAGGTATCCAAAATGTTGAGTGAAATTGATAAGAACAATCAAAAAGAATTAAGAAAATATTTAGATGATAGAAGTCAAGAAATAGATGCGGATATCTTGATGAAAGTCACAAAGATCATTCAAGAAGTAAGAGAGAAAGGTGATCAAGCTTGTTTGGAATACACAAAACAATTTGATGGTATCTCTCTAGAATCTTTTAAAGTTACAGAAGAAGAAATCAATGAAGTGATCCAACAAGTAGATCCTTCCTTTCAAGAATCTATGTTGAAGGCAAAAGAGAATATCGTTTCTTTCCATAAAGCACAGATCCAACAATCCTACATTCAAACAAAAGAATATGGAATCTATCTAGGACAAAGGGTCATGCCTCTAGAAGCTGTAGGTATCTATGTGCCAGGAGGAAGAGCACAATATCCTTCTTCTGTTCTAATGAACGCGATTCCAGCACATGTTGCGGGAGTGAAAAAGATCGTCATGGTAACACCTCCTAATAAAGAAGGAACGATCAATCCGAATATTGCGTATGCTGCTAAGATTGCGGGAGTAGATGAGATCTATAAGATTGGTGGAGCACAAGCGATTGCCGCATTAGCTTATGGAACGGAATCGATTCCAAGCGTAGATAAGATCGTAGGTCCTGGAAATATCTTTGTCGCTGCAGCGAAGAAACTTGTCTATGGCAAGGTTGCTATTGATATGATTGCGGGTCCATCCGAGATCTTAGTCGTTGCGGATGGTGGTGCTAAAGCGAAATATGTTGCGGCAGATCTTTTATCACAAGCAGAACATGATCCAATGGCATCTGCGATATTGTTAACAAATTCTTCAAAGTTATTAGAGGAAGTGAATGAAGAACTTCAGAAACAGACAGCTCTGTTACCAAAGAAAGAGATCGTAGAAACTTCTTTAAAGAATTATGGAAAGTCTATCCTTTGTGATTCCATTGAAGAATGTATTTCTTTCGCTAATGATATCGCACCAGAACACTTAGAGCTTTGTGTAGAAGATCCAATGAAATACTTAGACTTAGTGAAGAACGCAGGTAGTGTATTCTTAGGATATTACACATGTGAATCCATAGGGGACTACTTTGGAGGTACAAACCATGTCTTACCAACAAGTGGAACAGCACGTTTCTCTAGTGCGTTAGGTGTAGATGCGTTTATTAAAAAGACATCTTTCTTACACTACACACAACAGGCATTAGAAGAATATGGAAAGTATATTGAGATCATGGCAGAAGAAGAACAGCTACAAGCACACGCAAACGCTGTGAAAGTGAGAATTGAAGATGGAAAAGAAGATTGAAGCTTATACGACACATGTTCAAACAGGTATCTTACTAAATGCCAATGAAGGTAGTCATAATCTAGATACAAAGATCATAGAAGAAATCAAAGAAGCGATGAATGATATCGCATTTAACAGATATCCAGATAATGATCAAACAGAACTATTAGAAGCGTATGCGAAAGTCATTGGTGTAAAGAAAGAGAATCTATTAGCTGGAAATGGTTCTGATCAAATGTTAGGTCTATTGATAGGAACATTCTTATCCAAAGGAAAGAAGCTATATACGTTTGATCCAGACTTTTCCATGTATGACTACTACGCTAGTTGTTATGAAGCGGATGTAAAGAAGTTTCCATTAAATGATGATGGAACATTAGATGTAGATGCGTTTATTGAAAATGGAAAAGATGCTACTCTTGTCATGTTTTCTAGACCAAACAATCCATCTGGCTATTGTTTGACACAAGACGAAGTCAAGAAAGTATTAGAAGGTTTCAAGAATATTCCTGTAGTCGTAGATGAAGCGTATATTGAATTTTCAAAAGAAGAAAGCGCAATTGAATTACTGAATGAATATGACAATCTCTATGTCACTAGAACATTATCTAAGGCATATGGAGTGGCAGGAATCAGAGTAGGATTCTTAGTTAGTAATGAAGAAAACATGAAAGACATGAAGAGCAGAAGCGTGGCATATGCGTTGAATAGTGTCACGATGAAGATCGGTGTCATTGTCTTAAAGTATTCCAATGTATTCTTAAAAGAAGCGAAAGAAATCTGTAGAAGAAGAGAAGAAATGTATGAGAAGGTAAAAGATATGAAGAGTATTACATTCTATCCTTCTCAAGGTAATTTCTTACATGGTAAGACAACGAATAAAGAGAAACTATTAAAGATGTTTGAAGAAAAGAACATTGTCATTCGTAACTATCAAGATGATACGTTCCGTATCACGATAGGAAGTGATGATGAGAATCAAGCAGTCTTAGAAGTATTACAACGATATGAGGTGGAATCATGAGAACATCAACAGTGAATAGAAAAACAAATGAGACTGATGTGCAAGTTACTTGGAATCTAGATGGTGGTGGAAATACAAACATAGATACTGGAATTGGTTTCTTTGACCATATGTTGAATCTATTTGGGTTCCATGGATCCTTTGACTTAGATGTATTAGCGAAAGGTGATCTGGATGTAGATGACCATCACACGATAGAAGATATTGGAATTGCTTTGGCACAAGCTTTTAAAGAGGCAATTGGAGATAAGAAAGGTATCGCAAGATATGGAAGTTTCCGTTGTTGTATGGATGAAGCTTTAGCTTGTGTTGATCTAGATATCAGTGGTAGAGGTTATTTAGTATTCAATTGTGATTTTAAAAGAGAATCGATTGGTATGATGTCTACAGAGATGGTCAAAGAATTCTTCTATGCCTTCGCTATCAATTCTGGTGTAACGTTACATATCAATTTGATGTATGGAGAGAATGATCATCATAAAGTAGAAGCTATCTTCAAGGCATTTGGACATGCCTTAAAAGAAGCTACTAGAATACAGTCAGATACATTGTTATCCACAAAGGGTTCATTATGATTGGAATCATTGATTATGGAATGGGGAATCTAGGAAGTGTTGGAAATGCGCTAACACACTTAGGTGTCCCTTATATGATCTGTGAGAATGAACAACAGATCCTACAATGTGATAAATTGATCCTTCCTGGTGTTGGGGCTTTCGCACAAGGAATGGAGAACTTAAAAGAAAAAGGATTAGATAAAGTCATTCAAGAAGCAGTTCAGAACAATGTTCCTTTATTGGGTATCTGTTTAGGGATGCAGATGTTATTTGAAACAAGTGAAGAGAAAGGATTTCATGAAGGGTTTGGTTTCATCCAAGGGAAAGTCATCAAGATTGAAGAAGACTTACCTGTACCTGAAATTGGTTGGAATCAATTGGTATTCAATCAAGATTCTCCTTTCCAACATTTACTAACAAAAGATCCTTATGTTTATTATGTTCACTCTTATTACGCAAGTGTCACAAATGATGATGATCTAATTGCGTATTCTGAATATGGACATACAAAGGTAGCTGGTATCGTACAAAAAGGAAATGTCTTAGGTACACAATTCCACCCAGAAAAGAGTGGTGAACAAGGACTTCTAATATTGAAATATTTCGTGGAGGAATTTATATGATCATTATTCCCGCAATCGATATCATTGATGGTAAACCAGTCAGACTTTACCAAGGAGACTACAACCAAAGCCAACAAGTCGCAGAATCTATCTTAGATACTGCGCTAGCCTTTGAAAGAGATGGTGCTGAACTTATTCATATGATCGATCTAGATGGTGCGAAGAAGGGTTCAAAAGAAAACGCAACACATATCATAGAGGTAGCTAATACTGTAAAGGTTCCTGTAGAAGTAGGTGGAGGCATCCGTTGTATGGAAGCTGTAGATTACTACCTACAAAATGGCGTTACTAGGGTCATCTTAGGAACAAGTGCGATCAAAGACCAAGCTTTCCTACAAGAAGCCGTCAACAAGTATGGTGATCAGATCGTTGTAGGAATGGATTGTAAGAATGGAAAAGTAATGGTAGAAGGTTGGCTTCAAGAATCAGATATGGATTACTTAACATTCGCAAAGAAATTAGAAAGTATGAACGTATCAGAAATCATCTTTACAGATATCTCAAAAGATGGAACATTACTTGGACCAAATGTAGATATGTTACAAAGATTACAAGATACGACAAACATGCATATCATCGCATCAGGTGGAATCAAAGATATCTCTCATATCAAAGTATTACGTGATATGGATCTATATGGTTGTATTACAGGGAAAGCTATCTACGCAAAGACATTGGATTTAAAAGTAGCAATCAAAGAGGCGAAGTTATGATTTCAAAAAGAATAATACCTTGTTTAGATGTAAAAGATGGAAAAGTCGTAAAAGGAGTTCATTTTGTAGGCCTACAAGAAGTAGGTGATCCTGTGGAATGTGCGAAGAAGTACTACCAAGATGGCGCAGATGAACTTGTATTCTTAGATATCACAGCGACCAATGAAGGCAGAGATACAACGATCAAGATGGTAGAAGAAGTCGCAAAGAATATCTTTATTCCTTTTACTGTAGGTGGAGGCATCCGTAGTAGTGAAGATATGAAGAAGATCTTACGTGCAGGGGCAGATAAGTGTTCTTTGAATTCTGCGGCTGTAAAGAATCCAGATCTAATTGGAGAGTGTAGTGAAAAGTTCGGAGACCAATGCGTCGTTATCGCAGTGGATGGAAGAATGAGAGAAGATAAGAGTGGATGGAATGTCGTTATCAATGGTGGAAGGATCGATACAGGGATCGACGCAATCGAATGGGTGCAGGATTGTGTAAAAAGAGGTGCTGGTGAAGTCTTACTAACAAGTATGGACGCAGATGGCACGAAGAATGGTTTTGATATTCCGTTCTTAAAAGAAGTAAAGAAACATGTCAATGTACCTGTTATCGCATCTGGTGGATGTGGTTCTTTAGAACATTTCTATGATGTTTTCCAACAAGACGCAGCGGATGCGGCACTAGCGGCATCTTTATTCCACTATGGTGAATTGACCGTTACACAAGTTAAAGAATATTTAAACAAGAAAGGAGTCGTTGTAAGATCATGATCCAACCAAACTTTGAAAAAGGAAATGGATTGATTCCTGTTGTCGTACAAGATGTACATACAAAACAAGTATTGATGTTAGCTTACATGAATAAGAAAAGCTTTCAAATGACATTGGATACAGAAATCGCTACCTATTTTTCTAGAAGTAGAAATCAACTATGGGTGAAAGGTGAAACGAGTGGTCATTATCAATATGTCAAAGAAATGTATATTGATTGTGATGAAGATACGATCCTTTTATTAGTCGAACAAAAGGGTGCAGCTTGTCATACAGGACACTACAGTTGTTTTTATAGAGATATCAATGGAGAAATTATCGATGAATGAAATTGAAAAAGAATATTTAAATGCGTTAGATCGTAAGAAGAATCCTGAAGAAGGAAGTTATACGACATATCTCTACAATAAAGGTCTAGATAAGATCTTAAAGAAAGTTGGAGAAGAAAGTTCTGAAGTTATCATTGCGGCATTATCCCAATCTAAAGAAGAACTAGTAGGTGAGATCAATGATCTACTCTTCCATGTATTGGTACTCATGGTAGAAAAGGGAATCACAGTAGAAGATATCGAAACAGAATTAAAGAAACGTAGAGAAAAACAACATAATTCAAAAGGTGATAGAAAACCTATTACGAATGTATAAGAAAAGATCGTTGAATGAATCAACGATCTTTTTCAATTATTCAACACTATAATTACTAATATTATTCAATATCTTCTTACTAGGAATACAATCTTCTTCATCCCATGGTGCTAGATATAAACAATAATATTCATCGTAAGTTAGATTTGATTCTTTTACCTTTGTGGCTAGTTCTGTACCTACATAACGGAAATGATCAAGTTCTCCTTCCACTCCTGTAATAGATGATTTAGAAGCAGGATATCTTTGAATGAATCCATATTCCGTACAATGTTCTAACATCCATTGATATGTTTCTGTTTGTTCAAAAGATACAGAAGTCTCATAGGTAGCCGCTACATTAAACGCAATACCTAATTGATGTTCTGAATGTCCTGGACGAATTCCATTCTTATCAGCTTCTGATTCACTCATACTAGAAAGTAGACTGTTATAAGCACTTTCTTGTACTTCATAGCTACGATAACCTGTTGTCGCAAAGAAGTTATGTCCCGCAGTTACACCTGCCATAGAGAAGCTTGTGAATGCCTGTTGTACTTCATTTCTTAGCTGTACGCCAGTTACAGAGTATTGTGTACTAACATCTGTTAAGTCACTTGGTACATAATCACTTGTAAGTGAGAATGTACTATTGACTAAAGCGTTGATGTTATTAGGATCAGATACATCTTTCTGTAGTTTATAGAGTTGATAATAAGAATCTGATAAAGAGAAAGAAGTTTCTGAGTTTGTATCGTGATTGTTTAGACAATCTTCAATGTATGGATTTTCATCCCATTGATAGTCAAATACTAGTAATGGTGTTAATTCATAGAAGGATAAATTATTGAAGAGATTTTGAAGTTGATCTTCTTCATATCCTTTATCCATCAATCTGTTGTATAAGAGAAAATCTATATCTGTAAGTGTTCTATCTGAAGTGATAGAAGCGTATAGAGAGATATAGGTCTTCTTCAATGTTCCATCATTGATAGATCGTTCAAGAAATTCAGAATAATAACCATGATTTAATATCGTCGTTGTTAGTTTTTGTTCTTCGATCTTTTCAATGGTTTCAGAAGAATACCCTAGATCTTTTAGTTTCGCTTCATTCATCATTCTAGGAACATTACACGCCAAAACAATTGCGGCAATCGCAATCACTAAAACAACGATCAAACTTTTACGAATATGTCTTTTTCTTTTCTTTACTTGTTTAGGCATTTTTGGACCTCAAATAGATTCCAAGGATTTTTATTAGGAGGATAACATGTAACTGTCATCTCTTCTTTCTTAACTGGATGGATAAATGTTAAACGATACGCATATAATGCGATCTGTCCTTTTGTGGTATGTGGGTTGTATCTTTGATCATACACAAGTGGTAGGTTTCTACTAGAAAACTGTACACGGATCTGATGACTTCTACCTGTATGTAAAAGAATATGAACAAGTGTCTTCTTATCCTTTACATCTAATACATCATAATCAAGAATGGACTTCTTTCCATCTTTTTCATTTGTGACAGTCACACGATTCTTTTTTGAGTCTTTCTTTAAGTAATCCACCAATGTGTGAGAACCACTTGTAACACCATCCAATACTGCCACGTATTCTTTTTGGATGGAATGTGTACGTACGGCATCAGAAAGCCTAGAAGCTGCCTTGGATGTCTTCGCAAATACCATCACTCCTCCAACTGGTCTATCTAATCGATGTACGAGTCCTAGATAAACATTACCTGGTTTTTGATACTTTTCTTTGATGTATTGTTTACACATCGTTAGTAGGTCTAGGTCATGACTATCATCTTCTTGTACCGGTACATTGACTGGCTTTTCTACACACAAGATATGATTATCTTCATAGAGTACATTGATCATTTTCTTTCCCATCTTCCATAGATTCCACATGGGAGTAATAGATCTCTATTCTGTAGAGGAATCGCTACTTCACCACATGTAATGACACCATTGTTATGTGTTGGAAGGATCATTGTCTTCATAAGATCTTCTAAGACGATAGAAGAGAAACCTGTTGTATAACTATTGATCAAGAAGAATAACGCATTGTCATCTAAGATCTCTAGACAAGCTTTGATCAATGTAACGATTTCTTTTTCAAACTTCCACATTTCACCATTTGGACCTCTACCATAACTTGGTGGATCCATTAAGATACCATGATATGTATGACCTCTTCTCTTTTCTCTTTCGACGAACTTCAAACAATCATCCACGATAAAACGGATCTTATGATCTTGTAAGTGAGAAAGATCTCTATTTTCTTTTGCCCATTGGACCATGCCTTTTGAAGCGTCAACGTGTACGACTTCTGCCGCACCAGCTTCAGAACATGCCATTGTGGCACAACCTGTATATCCAAATAGATTTAATACCCTGATTTCTTCATCTTTATGTTCAGAAATCAAATCATGCATCCAATCCCAATTGACTGCTTGTTCTGGGAAGATACCTGTATGTTTAAAACCTGTAGGAGATACTTTGAATGTGAGATTGCGATAATCGATCGTCCAAGATTCAGGTAGTCTCTTCTTATATTCCCAACTACCTCCACCTTTATTACTTCTGTGGTAGATCGCATCAGCCTTCTTCCAAGCACCTGAATCGTTCATTGGCCATATTGCCTGTGGATCAGGTCTTCTTAAAACGATGCCTTTCCACTGTTCTAGTTTTTCTCCATTTCCTGCATCTAAACAGGAATAATCTTTCCATTGATCTGCTAATAATGTCATTTGTGAATACCTCGCAATTATTATACTAAAAGTACGAATTCATTCACAGTACAAAAACCTGTACAGTAAGAAAACAAATGAAATGATATAATATTTTAGCTTGGAGAATAAGAATGATCGATACAACATTATTAAACAATAACCAAAAAGAAGCAGTACTTTCAGATGATAAATATTTAAGGATCATTGCGGGTGCTGGTTCTGGTAAGACAAGAGTATTAACGATGAGGATCGTACATTTGATTGAAGATGAAGATGTACGTTCTTATAAGATATTAGCTATCACTTTTACCAACAAAGCAGCCAATGAAATGAAAGAACGTCTTTCTAAGATGTTAGTAGAAGGGGAAACACCTAGATGGATCTCTACGATCCATTCTCTTTGTGTACGTATCCTAAGAGAAGATATTTCTGTATTAGGATATCCAAAAAGCTTTACGATCATGGATTCAGATGATCAAAAGACAGTTGTCAAAGAAGCTATCAAACAACTCAACCTACAAGATGAGAAGTTAACACCAGGAGAAGTCGTAAGCTATATTTCAAATAATAAGTCTGGTGAAGTATCTGTAGAACATGCGTATGCCTTAGCTGGTGAATTTGGTTCTGATAAGAGTAAAGCGAAGATCTATGAATATTATTTAAATCGTCAAAAAGAAATGTTTGCGTTAGATTTTGATGATTTGATCTTAAAGACAGTTCAGTTGTTTTCTAGAAATGAAGAAGTGTTAGAAAAGTGGCAGAGAAGATTTGAATATGTACTTGTAGATGAGTTTCAGGATATTGATGATCTTCAATATAAACTGATTCGTTTCTTAACAGGAAAGAATGCGTCTTTATATGTCGTAGGTGATCCTGATCAGACGATCTATACATGGCGTGGTGCGAATGTCGACATCATCATGAACTTTGAAAGAGACTTTCCTAACACAAAGACGATCATGTTGAATGAGAACTATCGTTCTACAAGTGCGATCCTAAACGCATCAAACTCTGTGATTTCCAACAACAAGAATCGTTTAAAGAAAGAATTGTATACATCAAAAGAAGATGACTCTAAGGTCATTCACTATGCGGCAGAAAATGAAGAATATGAAGATGCTTGGATTGCCTCTAAGATCGTAGAGTTACATTCCAAAGGAAAGAAGTATTCTGATATCGCAATCCTTTATCGTTCAAACTATCTTTCAAGAGGTCTTGAAAGAGCTTTGATCGATGCGAGAGTTCCTTACATCATTTATGGTGGCATTCGTTTCTATGACAGAATGGAAATCAAAGATCTGATCTGTTATTTAAGAATGATCGTTAATTCAGATGATCTTTCTCTACAAAGGATCTTAAATCGTCCAAAACGTGGCATTGGCACAAAGACAATGGATACGATCACAGATACTGCTAGAAATAAAGGTATTTCCATGTATGAAGTACTGAAGGAAAATACGATCTTTTCTGGTAAGAATAAGAAGACGATCCAAGAGTTTGTGGGAATGATCGAAAGTTGGAAAGAAATTGAATCAGAAGGAAAAATGTCATTAGATTCTCTTTTAGAGAAAGTCATTGATGAAAGTGGCATTCAAGAAATGATCAATGCGGATGAAGAAAAGAGAGAAGAAAGAAACCAAAACATTAAAGCGTTTGTTGCGGATCTAAAGAACTTCTCATTGAATAATCCAACATTACATCTAGATGAATACTTACAAAACATTGCGTTATATACAGATAGAGAAGATAGTAGTGCTAGTAGTGAAGCAGTAGAACTGATGACAGTTCATGCGGCAAAGGGATTAGAGTTCGATACAGTATTTGTGACAGATCTCAATGATGGGATCTTCCCAAACTTGAGAGCTTTAACAGAATCAAATCGTGGAATCGAAGAAGAAAGAAGACTTGCGTATGTAGCCTTTACACGTGCGATGAACCAATTGTATGTGTGTGAAGCAGGTGGATATTCTTATGTCATTCAAGAAATGCGTAAGACAAGTCGTTTCATTCAAGAAATCGATAAAGAATACATGGTAGATGATCCTTCTTCCACAAGAAGTGAATACTCTTCTTATTCTAGTCAAAGAAGTTCTTATCAAAATAGTTTCTCAGATTTTATGAACCAACAAAATGAAAGAGAAGAAAGAACATCGATCTTTTCTAGAATGGAAGAAAGACCAGCACCTTCTAAAACAAAATTCAAGAAAGGGGATATGGTCACACATCCTAAGTTTGGAGATGGCGTTATCATCAAGGCAAAGAGGGAAATGTTGGACATTGCGTTTGAATATCCATATGGTGTGAAAACGATAGCGGTATTCCCAGGATTAAAGAAAAAAGGTGAATGAGATGAATGAAGAAGCTTTGAAGAAAATGAGAGAGCTTGTTGATGAACTCAATGAGGCTAGTAATGCCTACTACAATGGTCAGGGAGAGATCCTGACAGACTATGAGTGGGATGCGAAGTTTGATGAACTCAAGAAGTTAGAAGAATCAACAGGTACGATATTAGAAGACTCACCTACGATCAATGTATCTGCGGATACGACACAAGGTATCAAGGAAGCACATGAATACTCTGCCTTATCTTTAGCGAAAACGAAGAAAGTAGAAGATCTAGTCAAATGGGCAGAAGATAGACCAATCTGGTTATCTTGGAAGTTGGATGGTTTAACACTTGTCGCAACTTACGACAATGGAAAACTAACAAAGGTCGTAACACGTGGAGATGGACATGTAGGCACGAACATTACACATTTAGCTTCTAGTTTGATAGGGATCCCAAGTACGATCAAAGAGAAGGGACATCTTGTCATTCGAGGAGAAGCTGTTATTTCCTATGAAGATTTTAATCAATTCGTGTTGGAATCAGGTGAAGATTACGCCAATCCAAGAAACTTGGCTTCTGGTTCTCTAACACTAAAAGATCCTGAAGAAGTAAAGAGAAGAAAGATCCATTGGATTCCGTTTACTCTCGTTCATACAGATGTAGAATTCACTTCTTGGGGCAAACAAATGTCATTCTTAGAAGAAAATGGATTTGTGGTAGTCGATCATGAAATGATCGAATCACCAACATATGACAATATTGAATCTACGATCCAAAAGTGGACAAAGAAAGTAACGGATAATGTGAATCCATATCCTGTAGATGGACTTGTCATTGCGTATGATGATATTCAATACGCTAGTACAGGTTCTGTAACAGGACACCACGCAACAAGAGCTGGTTATGCGTTTAAATGGGAAGATGAATCTGTAGAAAGTAAGCTAGACCATATTGAGTGGTCCTGTGCAGCTTCTACGATCACACCTGTTGCGGTATTTGAACCAGTGGAACTAGAAGGTACAACAGTGAAGAGAGCTTCACTTTGTAATATATCTGAATGTGAAAGACTTGGAATGGGGGATAGAGGAACGGTACTTTCCGTTATCAAAGCCAATAAGATCATTCCTAAGATCATTCACGTATCAAAGACAGAAGGTACATTGAATATTCCTAGTGTTTGTCCAGTATGTGGTGCACCAACAGAAATCCATACAAGTGAAAACTCTGGTACGAAGACATTAAAGTGTACGAATTTAGATTGTGCCGCAAAGAAGCTAAAGAAATTCACAAGATTTGTATCTAAGGGTGGTGCAGACATTGATGGAATCTCTGAGGCTACATTAGCTAGATTTATCAATGAAGGTTGGATCCACAATAATGGTGATATTTATCGTTTACCACAACATCGTGATGAGATAGCTACATTAGATGGTTTTGGAGAAAAGAGTGCAGATAATATCGTTCATTCCATTGAGAAATCAAAGGATATTGATGATATCAAGCTTGTCTATGCGTTGAATATTCCACTAGTAGGTGTAGATGTCGCTAGAAAACTATTGAATTCCAATGATATTTCAACATTAGTTGAGATAGCTTGTACGACAGAAGATGAAACGTATTTCTCTTCTATTGATGGAATTGGTAGTGAAAAGAGTTCTGCGTTTATTCGTTGGTTTAAAGATGGAAAGAATGTAGAAGACTACAATGATCTCATTCAATACTTAAACATCAATCAAACAGCGACAGAAGCTGTTGATGATAAGTGTAAGGATCTGACATTCGTTGTGACTGGTGATGTACATCATTATAAGAATCGTAATGAATTAAAAGCTTATATTGAAGCACATGGTGGTAAAGTTACAGGTTCTGTTTCAAAGAGTACGAATTATTTGATCAATAATGATCTTGAAAGTACAAGTAGTAAGAACACAAAGGCGAAGTCTTTGAATATTCCGATCATCTCAGAAGATGAATTTGTTGAAAGGTTTGGGGAATAGTATATGGATATTGATTATTTATTGTTGTTACAAAACTTTAGAAATGGTGTTGGAGCATTTTTAGCACCATACTTGATGTGGGTCTCTGACTTCATCTTAAGCTTTTGGCCAATCGCTGCCATGTGCATGTTGTATTGGGTGTTAGATAGAAAGGGCGGAAGAAAGATCTTATCTGGTTATGGATTTGGACTTTTGATCAATGGATTCTTGAAATTAACTTTCTGTGTATATCGACCATGGATCAGAGATTCAAGAGTATTACCATATGGTGACTCTAAAGTAACTGCGACTGGATATTCTTTCCCAAGTGGACATTCCACAAAAGCGACAAGTACATTAGGAAGTGTTGGTCTATGGATGAAGAATCATGGACATAAGTTTGTGATGTGTGTTTGTTGGTTTGTTGTATTGAGTGTATTCTTCTCACGTAACTATCTAGGTGTTCATACACCACAAGATGTCATTGTTGGATTCCTCTCTACAGTTGTCATGGTATGGGTAGCTAGTAAGATAGAAGATTGGGCTGACAAAGATCCTTCTAGAGATAAGATCATCTCTATTGGAATGATTCTTGTGTGTATCGCAATGGTACTATATTTTGAATTGAAGACATATCCTTTAACATATCTAGAAGATGGTAGTTTATTAGTTGATCCTGATAAGATGAAAATAGATTCTTTCCAAGGAATTGGCTTTGTTGTAATATATGCGATTTGTAGATATTTTGAAAGAAGAGGCTTTGACTTTGAAGTTGAAATGAGTCAAAAAGATCGTTTGATCGTTGGCTTAGGATGTTTGATTCCACTTTATGTTTGGATCAATGTTGTTGGTTCAATGTTGAGAACAATGATTGACCCATCTGTTGCGACATTTATCAAATTTGGATTCTATCCAATCTATACCATGTTGATCGTACCAAATGTCATGAAATTCATTCATGATAGACAGAATAAGAAAGAAGCTTAATAGAAAAAGACTGTTATGAGTTATTCATAACAGTCTTTTTTCTTTGAAATAAAATTATTTCTTTGTGAGATTTTCAACATCAGCTGCTTTCTTTTCTAGATCTTCAGCTACTTCCATTAACTTAGGAAGGTTAGCCTTTAATTCAGAAGAGAAAAGGTCTGAATGTTTTTCAAGTGTAGCGATGAAGCCTTCTAATTGCTTTCCAGCATCAGTAGCTGAACCATCACCTTTGAAATTCTTGATCATGTCAAAAGCGTTTGATAGTTCTTCTGGACACTTTCCTGATTTCTTTAATGCTTCAACTTCTGGTTCCAAGTTCTTCATAAGCTTGGATAGTTTGCCCATATCAAATAATGAGCCAACTAGATCTGTAAACATACCCATTGTAGTATTCCTCCGTAATCTTATTTTACCATAATATAACTATAAAAGTAAGTTAATACTTACAGAAAGAAAGATCTAGGAAATCCTAGATCTTGATTCTCTTATAAAGTTTCGTGAGCGTTTCTTGCGATAACGTCTAACTGTTGTTCACGAGTTAGGTCGATGAACTTAACTGCGTAACCAGATACACGGATCGTGAAGTTAGCGTATTCAGGCTTTTCTGGATGTTCCATAGCATCTCTTAGCTTATCAACACCAAATACGTTAACGTTGAGGTGGTGAGCACCTTGAGAGAAATATCCATCAAGAACATTTACTAACTGCTTCTTACGTTCATCATCTGTATGTCCTAATGCACTTGGAGCGATAGTCTGTGTATTTGAGATACCATCCAAAGCATATTCATAAGGAACCTTAGCTACAGAGTTGAGGGAAGCTAATAGACCGTTCTTTTCTGCACCATATACTGGGTTAGCACCAGGTGAGAATGGAGCGTAAGCTTCTCTTCCATCTGGTAATGCACCAGTAGCCTTACCATAAACGACATTTGATGTGATCGTTAAGATAGAAGTAGTTGGTTCAGAATCTCTGTATGTGTGATACTTTTCAATCTTATGCATGAATTCTTTGAGTAACCATACAGCGATTTCATCAGCTCTTTCATCATCATTACCATAACGTGGGAAGTCACCTTCTACGATATAGTCAGTAACAAGACCAGATTCATCACGAACTGTCTTTACCTTAGCGTACTTGATAGCACTTAAGGAGTCGATTACATGAGAGTAACCTGCGATACCTGTAGCGAATGTTCTTCTTACATTTGTATCGATGAGTGCCATTTCAGCAGCTTCATAGTAATACTTATCATGCATGTACTGGATGAGGTTAAGAATATTAACATATAAACCTGCTAACCAATCTAACATGAGATCATACTTATGCATGACTTCATCATAATCTAGGTATTCAGAAGTAATAGGAGCTAGTTCAGGTCCTACCTGCATGTGGTTACCTTGTTTATCTAAGAACTTTTCATCCTTACCACCATTGATAGCGTAAAGCAAGCACTTAGCTAAGTTAGCACGCGCACCGAAGAACTGCATTTCTTTACCAGTTTCAGTAGCGGATACACAACAACAGATGCTGTAGTCATCGCCCCAGATAGGTCTCATGACATCATCGTTTTCGTACTGGATACTACTTGTAGATACGGAGATCTTAGCAGCGTATGTACGGAAGTTGTCTGGTAATCTCTTAGAATATAGAACTGTTAGGTTTGGTTCTGGAGAAGGACCCATGTTTTCTAATGTGTGTAAGAAACGGTAGTCGTTCTTAGTAACCATGTGTCTTCCATCTTGTCCTAGACCACCAACTTCTAATGTAGCCCATACAGGGTCACCAGAGAATAATTGGTTGTAAGAAGGAATTCTTGCGAACTTGACCATACGGAACTTCATTGTTAAGTGGTCGATCATTTCCTGAGCTTCTTCTTCAGTGATCGTTCCTTCTTGAAGGTCTCTTTCAATGTAGATATCTAAGAAAGTAGATACTCTACCTACTGACATAGCTGCACCATTCTGAGTCTTGATAGCTGCTAAGTAGCCGAAGTATAACCACTGAATAGCTTCATGAGCGTTTTGAGCTGGCTTAGAAATATCATAGCCATAGATCTTAGCCATATCCTTCATGCCATTTAATGCACGGATCTGTTCAGCGATTTCTTCTCTTTGACGGATGATATCATCTGTCATATCACCATGACCACAATAAGCCATGTCATGTTGTTTTTCTTCAATCAAACGGTCGATACCATAAAGAGCGATTCTTCTATAGTCACCAACGATTCTACCTCTACCATAAGTATCAGGAAGACCTGTTACGATGTGAGAGTGTCTAGCTGCCTTCATTTCTGGTGTATAAGCATCAAATACAGCTTGGTTGTGAGTCTTATGATATTCATTGAAGATCTTGTCATACTTTTCATTGATCTTGTAACCATAAGTTTCAGCAGCCTGTTGAGCCATCTTGATACCACCGTATGGCATGAAAGCTCTCTTTAATGGCTTATCTGTTTGAAGACCTACGATCTTTTCTAGATCTTTTGTTGCTGGATCGATATATCCAGGACCATAAGCTGTTAGAGAGGATACGATTTCAGTTTCACACTCTAATACGCCTCCCTTAGCACGCTCTTCTTTCTGCAAAGCTTGTACTTTGTCCCAAAGAGTGTTTGTTGCGTCTGTGGCACCAGCTAAGAATGATTCATCACCTTCGTACTGTGTGTAGTTGTTTTGAATAAAGTCACGTACGTTGATGTCATCTACCCAATGTCCACCTTTAAAACTTCTCCATTCTTGTTTCATAGTTTTTCCCTTTCTTTTTCTTATTTAACGGATCTCTCCGGTTAAAACTTTTTCAGCAGTCTCAATCGACTCTTTACTTGGTCCATCTACTCCTTCAAGTGGGTATTTCATACCAAGCTTTTCCCATTTATACGCTCCCATATTGTGGTAGGGGAGGATCTCTATCTTCTTTACATTGTGAAGTGTCTCAATGAAAGCTCTTGTCTTTTTGAGATCTTCTAGATCATCTGTCCATCCTGGAACAAGTACTTGTCTGATCCAGATTGGTTTATTAATGGAATCTAGATACTTAAACATTTCAATGATATTTTCATTTGGCTTTCCTGTTAAACGAATATGTTTTTCAGGAATGATGTGTTTGATATCAACAAGAAGAATATCTGTATACTTCATCAATTCTTCAAACTTATCAAACCACTCTTTCTCAAATGTAAATGGTTCACCAGCAGTATCAATACATGTATTGATATTTCTCTGTTTCGCTTTCTTGAATAGTTCTAATAAGAAATCGATTTGAAGTAATGGTTCACCACCACTCACTGTAATACCACCATCATTTCCCCAATAACTGCGGTATCTTTCAGCGTGATCAAGTATTTCATCAGCACTTCTTTGATCTTCAGAATTCATGTCCCATGTATC
>CAVDZA010000016.1:0-14107 GCA_963613355.1 Bulleidia sp.
AAAACTCCTAAATACATAATTCCTTTTTTGGCAATAACTTCTTTTGGAATAACTGCAATATTGTCAGTTGATACAAGACTGTAATATATTTCACCCTTGTTTTGATAGAATACTGCTACTTTCGAAAAGCCATCCCATAGTGTATTGAATTCAAATTCAACATAATCCTCATTCACTCCACCACTCGCAACGGTTGGTGTACTTTCATATGTCAATGTCTGGTCAATACATTTTATTCTGATTGTTGTACCCATTTTAATCACATCCTTTCTTTTCCATTAAAAAAGCATCCTTGTTGGATGCATGTTATTTTTTCTTCTTTTTATTTAGATTTCTTATGCCAGTTACTGGATCTTGTTCGAAATCACTAAGATGTTCATCTTCTTTTATGATACCTTGGCTTTTAAACCATTTTTCTACAGCAGCTTCATTTTTTTTCTTTTCTTCTTCAGTAAATTCGGTATGTCCTGTGACAATTGCTTTTGGTATTCCTCTTTTTAGTTCTTCACTCATTTCAATCTCACTTTCCTTCAGCAAGTGTAATAAGATATTTCCCATCTTGGTTTGTGATATCTATAACTCTAAAATTTGAATCAGTGTTATATAGCACTTCTTTTTCATAAAAGTTGAATAAAGAAATATCTTTTCCATTTTTCGCATCAACAATTGTTATTTGAATCTGTCCATCAGGATTATATGTTTCCCCTCTGGTTGTTGATAGAAATTCTTTATAACTAATGCTTTCACCAACAGAATAACTTTTCAAAAATGTTTGCACCGTTTCATCATAGAGTTCTAACGATCTTGTGACAGTTCCTTTATAGTTAGGAATTTTATCTAATGCTGAATTCAAGTTCATTTTAATACTTTCATATTCTTCACTCAAGATATTACCATTTCGTAATTTACCATTGATTCTATACGATTCAGATGAAACATAGTCATAGATTGCTTTGCGTTCTTCGTATGTAATCCCATATTTTTTGCAAAATATATCTTGCTCTTTTATAAAGTCACTAGCATCGTAATATTTTGTTCTAAAATCGTCAAAGTTATTAGTTTTATCTAAATCATAGTATTCAGCACGTTGTTTAAGTGTTTCTAATTCATCAACATCCAATGCCCATCTAGCACGTTGCAACAATACACATCTGCAATTGATAACTTCAGCAGCTGAACCTTGTGGATCACCAGGAAATCTTAGTCCATTAGAAAACTTTTCATCAAGTTCTCTTATTTCACCATCAACCTGTTGATGTGATGTTCTTGTTTTAGCATCTAATGTTGCATCCCATTGTTTGACAACGTTTGCACCTTTTTTCTTGGCTTTTTCCATTGCATCATATGTTGATTGCTGATTTACTCTATGTCCTTCAGTTCTAGCTATTCTAATAGATTTATTTAAGCCAATACCCATACTATTGTTGATATTTCTAGCAATATCCTGATAACTATATGCATTGGAAATACCCCTAGAAACTTCGTTACGGATTGATTTCTTTAGGTCATTAGTATTTACACCCATTGCTTCGTAAAGCGTTCCAGAAAGCTTAGAATCAAGCTGTATGGCTTTAACAACCTGTTCCTGATCAATTGGCATAATCAATGGAATCCCTTGTTCTTTCAAAGAATACATTGTCCCTATATAACCATCTTGATAGGAATTCTTTAAATAATCTTGGATTGAATCATAGTTATTTGAATTCATATTATCTAGGATTGTTCCAATTTGGCTTTTAAGCGTTTTCTGATATTCAATTTGGTAGATTTTAGACTGTGTTAATTCATCAGTCATCAACATCTGAATCTTTTCATCAATCTGTCTTTCAGCTTCTTCATACATTTTCTTAAGTTCTTTAATAACTTCTTTTTCATGCTCTAGCTGAATCTGAATGACTTCTTTATCATATTTCTTCATTAACTTAATCCTTCAGGAGTAATGGTATTTAATGCATTAGAAGTTTCATTTGTTGCAGCAACTTCATCAACTGGAAGCTTATCTTTTAAATCATCATAATCTAGGTCAAGAATGTCACATATCTGTTGAACCAATGTTTCATTATCAAGTACTGACTGAACATTTAACAATGAATTAATCATTGTTTGTTGTGTTTGTGCTTCAGTTAGTTTGATTTGTGCGTTGTCTAATGCGTTTGTCATTACTTCACGTTCAAAATCAAAGTAGACATCTTTCATTTGATAATCTGTGCCTTCTTCATTGTTGATTTGATCAATAACAACTCTAATAATCTTTCTTAAAAATTGTTTTAACCTTAATTCTAATTTATTGCACTTCAAATCAAGCAAAGCATATCTAGACTTGATAACAACATTAGTGATATTGCCATCACCAGTTTCTGCTGAATTGAAACCCATACCAAATCGATATATGTTCTTTTCATCTAGTTCAAGCTTTGTTTTTCTTGCTTCATAAGGTATATCAATTGTTTTGATGTCTAATGATCCACCATTATCAACACCAATCATCTTTTTGGTTTTAACATTCGTGATTAGTTCATCAAGATTGTCACCCTGGAATCCAGATACAACATATATACCTTCACTGATATCTTGAAGGTTATTAGACAATCCACATGACATTAGATCATAATCATCAATTAAAGCTTTAATAGGTTTTAGTCCACTAAATTGCTTATTACCATTATCTAATCTAAAGAAAGGGATAAATCCAAACCCATCATAATAGATTTGGTCTTTACCTTCTTTTTTGTATAAGATGTGTGGTCTAGGATTAATTTCATATGAATCATCTAATTCCATCTTTCCATCTGCTTTTTGAACATAAAAATAAGTTTGACTTTTATCCCAAACTTGAATCTTCTTAATTACTTGATTGTCTTTAGCTATTCTATCTATGTACCAGTAGATTACATAGTCACAATTGTCTTGTGTATCCTTTGCCCTTACTTCTACTACACCAAGGGAATCAGCACATTGGAATGCTATTTTCCCTTCTTTATTCGTGTAGGCATACATATAATCAAAGCCTTTAGCAATACATCCTGTAAGCAAATCATATAATTCAGTGTTGAAGTCTTCATTTTCATTGAAATATTCATCTAATTTGGTCTGTAATTCAGGATTATCACTTCTAATGAATGAATCATTACCACTTAACATGTATTGTGCTTCTTGATCTACTAATTCAGTAAAGAATGGATGACTGATTTTAATATTAGTTCTAGTCTTATCTTCTGTAAGCTGACCATCAGCATTGTAATAATATAATTGATAATTTAGTATGTCATGTATTCCTTCATAGTAGTCTTGACCAACTCTTGCAAATCGTTTCTTTGAACTGGTCTTATCTTCTTGAATGAATCTTGTAATCTCGTTTTCAGTTAGCATTTATTCACCCCCTCTCAGGATATTAATGTTTATTTAATCTTGTATTTCTCATATAATTCTTTGCAATGTTTCATCCAGGATTCATATCGTTTGATATTTTCTTCTGTTTGAAATTCTTTGCTTGATCCATATGGATCCATCTTAGCAACAAATAAATCAAAAACTTCATAGTCAGCACCCCACAAGAAAATATTGTGTGTTTCTTCTGCTTCGATGCAATTAGCAATATCTTGAAGTTGTTCTTCAAGGTCTTCATCTAGAATGTCACTATTAATTAAATCGTATAATGTTTCAATTGCTTCTTCTCTTGTAACATAGTGTTCTTTCATATATCGTTCCTTTCTAATACAACCACTTGTTACCAATGATGTACTGTTCCAATCCATATCTCATGGCATCCATTAAGTGGTTAAAATCATCAATAGGTCTATTTTGTTTGTTTCCAAACTTGTCCTTATCCCATGTGTAATTGCTTATTTCAGTAATGAAATTCACGCATCTAGGATGTATTACTATTTCTAAGTCTTGAATCCACTGAATGCCATTCAAGATTGAATCTTTACCCTTTTTAGCACCTTGAACCCTTAATCCTAATGACCTTAATTCATCAATTGATTTAGGTTCTGCACTATCAGCAGTAATTCTTTCTTTTCCATATCCCATTTCAGTGATTCTTTCTTGAATCTTCTTGTTGCTTAATCCTTTTTCATATAATTCATCCCATACATATAGTTTCTTGTTATCCAAATCCAAGAATCCAATAAAAAAAGCAGTAGGATCATTGGTGTACCCAAAATCCAAACCACTTACTGTCTTGCAGTTTCTTATTTGTTCTAGTGTAAATTGTTCTTCATGCCAGTTCTCATAAACTAAACCATCAACAATACCCCATCCACCAAGACCAGCAACCTGGTATCTTCGTGGATTGTTCTTTTTCATCGTTTCAAAAACTTTAATATCAGCAGCATCCAACCATTCGTTGCACATATAGTTGGTTGTTATTGCTAGAATATCTGGATCAGATTCAACATCAAAGAATCTTTTCTTCAGCCAGTGTCTTTCATTCCAAGGATTGAATGTGATTGTTATTTGCTTGAATAACCCTTCAGATACTTCACCACGAATAGATTCGTCAAGCATATTGAAATCATCTTCATTCATAACCTCATATGCTTCCTCTAGCCACATCCAACACAAGAATCCTTTATCAACAGTTATAGATGTTACTTTTAATGGATCATCTAATCCACGAAAATAAATCTTTTGCCCTGTTGGCATATATTCAGCTTCAAGTGGAATTGTTGTGAATTTCCATAGATGGTCAACTCCCAACCTGTTAGCTGCCCATTTCAATTCAGTGAAGCATGAATCTTTTAATGTCCTGTATGTCTTTCTAACTACAAGTAAATTGCTTTGTGGATATTTCATCATATTGTAGATGTACCATAAAGCAGTTGTTTTAGATTTCTTGGAAGCACGTGATCCTTTTACAACACGATAGCGCCCTTTGAAGTTCCAAAATTCTTTATATCCTTTTCCAACACACTCTGGAAGATATACACGCTTAATTTCATTCATCTAATTCATCTTCCCCTACAAACATTACAGGAAGATTCATATCAAGATTAACTTTGTTATCAGGTTTTTCACCAATGCTATCACGAATGAATGTAGCAGCTTGAACATCACCACTAATTGCTTTTTGATACATTGATACAATCATTGCCATTTGGTTATCAATATTATCAGTAGTGATACCCATTCCCTTTAGCTTTTTCTTTGTTTCTCCATCTTTGTTTGGCAAAGACAATAACAATTCCATTTGTTCCTTGATTTTCTTTCTTTCTCTTTTAGCTTTAGCTGATGCTTTACCGCCTTTTCTTGCTCTTTCTCGAAGTTGTTCCGAAGTAAGATCTTCTGCTCTTAATAGATTTCCTTCATTTGCCATTGCCATCACCTCTTTTCTTCTTCATCTCTTTTTTAATGAAGCTAGGCGGTGTTAAAGGAGGTAATACACCACCCAGCTAATATGCCTGCAAGGAGAAAACAGGCATGTAAAAAAGGACACCTAAATTAATAGATGTCCTTGGGATAATCTTTTACACTATTATCTTAATACATTATTTTGTAACATACTGTAACATCTTTTCTTCAACAGATTGCAATGCTTTTCCATGAATTCGATGAACATGCATATAGCTAAAATTCATTTTCAAGGCTATTTCTTCCCACTTAAGATATTGAAGATATCTCATATATAAAAGGTTAATTTCATCAGGATCATCTAATGAATCGATTACTGCCATGACTTCACGTTTAACATCAATCAATCTATCAATATCTTCTTCAATTTCTTTTTCATATCTTTCTAGAATTGGAAAGTATTTTTCTTGTGGTGACTTTGTATTTGGTGTTCCAGGTGCGCCAATCTTAGGTTCATATGAAATAGCAGCACAGCCTTGCATTCTGTTCCAGATTTCTTCTTTTTCTAGCTGCTTATTATGAATCTGCAAATCTAGTTTTCTTATTTGCTGTAAATATTCTTTTGCATTCATCGTTACCTTCCTTTCTAAATTTATCTCATATCTTTCTCCACCAGCGGTCTATTTCTTCCCTAGAACTTTTAATACCATCTGCATATCCATGATAGTATATTGTCCGTTCTTCTTTTGCTTCTGATAAGGATCTATCCATTGTGATGCTTTGGTTTAATTGCAGAATATGATCCAGTTTATACATGTCATCATCTGTAATTGCCTTAGATATTTTTAATACTGCTAACTTTGCTTCAAGTTGTGTGCAATAAGCAATTACTTCTTCCCTTGTATATTTGCTAAGGTCTTTCATAGTCCTAATTCCTCTTGAGAATACTGTTTATTATCTTTCATTTTTTCTATATCCATTTCCGTTGTCATATAACCCTTTCTGCAATATATCCGTGTTCCGTTCTTCTAACGTTTACATCTTCATCAATTATTGCTTTTAATAATTTTTCGATTAGTCTTTCATTCGCCCATTCAAATAAACCATTAGGCAATACAGAATTTCCATAATCGTTTAAATTCTGTATTACCCATCCGTTGCCTATTAATTGAATATCATGTGGAAAGTGAAAGACTTTTGGAATGTTATTTGTGTCTCCATCCTTCTTTTTCATATTTGTTTTTATTTTTAAACCATCTAATCAAATCAATAATCATTGCTCCTGCTATAAGTGCAATAAGTATCGCAACCTCTATATATGGCGGTGTATATAATATGTTCATTAAATGTCACCTTCTGCACGATGTAAACTATGCTCTGCATCGAATCCTTCAGGATATCTTGCTTTAAGCTTGTTGATGTTTAATTGCATTACATCCTCTAACTTCCAATCCATAGCGGTACAGTATTCTGCGATAAACCACAGCAAGTCTCCTACTTCTTTCTTTGCATGGTCTTCATCGAATGAATGACCTTGATAAATCTTTTGATAAAGTGAATGTAATTCACCTATTTCACCGACCATGCCATGTAAAGCATGATTTTCAGCCATGCCATTTTCACATGACATAGTTCTATTTGCTAACACTTGATATTCGTTTCCTGTCATATAATTTTTCCTTTCAATATTTGTATTAGAATAATCTCTCTTGAATGATCACCTGTTTTCCTTGTGATTCAAATATCTTCTTACATTCTGCTATTGGAATAAATATTCGTTCATCACTTGGCATTATTAGTTCTAATCCTGTTGGTTGAAAGCTAATATCTCCACCTTCAACTGTGTGTGATGTTCCACCATAGTATGATTGAAATTCGTTGTATTTGACTATATCCCACTTATTTTTGAATCGTTCATCATTCCACTTTAGGTAGTAGTCGAAATCGTGGTGGTTCATCCACTCATAGCTTCATCAAGAAGTGGTTTAAACTTATTATCAATGTTCATCTTTCCTACTTCTTTCTTTTTGCAATGTATAGCGGTACTTTTTCAGTTTGTTTTCTTTTATTTGGATTTAAATTAAGATCATATTTATCTATTTGTCTTTTCTCAATCAATACCGCATATCCAGCAACCTTTGAAATTTCTTTTTCTACCTTTTTCATGCCATATAGATTTATTAGATTATTAGGTAATGCACAATTACCATGTTCATTTAGCACTTCAATAATCCAATCCGCTATTCTCATTGTTTTCATAATCATCAACCAACTTATTAATTTCTTCCAAATTCTTTTGATGCTGTTCTGCAGTGATTTTCCCAAGTGTTAAATCACTATCATTAACATTTACCATCATTTTGAATTTGGCTAGAGTTCTTAATTTTTCGTTTTGGTTTTCTTCTAATTTAGCCAATTCTTCTTTACTTTTTTCTTCTTCTAGTACTTTCTCAACTTGCTTTCGTTCTATAATTTCTAGCAAGTGAATTCTAATAACGTTAGCTAGTGCTAGTACTGCTAGAACTAGAAGTACTAATACAATTGTTATCATTATTTCTGGTGTCATGTTCGCTCCCTTCATAGTAAGTTTCTTAATCTATAATTCTTCTTTTTATCCTTTGGAATATTGATGATAAATCTATCTGCTTTTTCAATTACCCTACCAAACGTAGCTTCATCTATATCAAGCAGATCATCTATGTTCCTTTCACTGGATATGATTGTTTTTAAATTATTAGTGTAGCGATAATTGATGATTTCAATGATGTATTTCAAATCTGTTTCGTTATATTTCTTTAGAAGTTCATCAATGTATAGCACTTCAACTTTTTTGATTTCATCAAGATAATTACTTACATCATCTGAATTATCACTCATCATGTCACGTTTCAATTTGCTAATGAAATCAGTCCAGGTAATGTATATGACTGTTTTTTCTTGCTTCAATAACAGATAGTTAGCAATGATAGAACTTATAAGTGTCTTTCCAGCACCGCTTTGTCCTAATGTTACAAACCAGTAGTTATTATCACTTTTGCAATATTCAATTGCTTTGGTTTTGATGTTCTTTTGCCAATCTTCTGTAGCAATGTAATCATTGAAACGTTTATCCAAATATTCACCTAAACCACTTTTTTGTGCTTTACGAAGGATTTTTCTTTTATTCATACATTCACACTCATAGACACATGTAATGTAGTCATTATAAAGTTCAGTGAATACAACCTTCATAATCAAACCCTTGTTTTTGCACTTTGGACAATCCACTAAGCCCGCAGTTCCTTCCCTGTCGTTGTAATATTTGGCTTCTCTTTCTGCACGTTCTTTATTGGTAAGCACTTTAATTAGCTGATCACTAGCTGGCATTAAACTTCTTATGTCTTTCATGTTTTCACCTACACATCGAATTTTGTAATGTTGATGCCTTTCTTTTCGTTCTTACCACCAGTATTTCTTTCCCAGGTTCTTATAGCCGCCTTCCAATCTTTCATTCTATTTTTTCCTATCATCCAGTCTTTAGATTCGTAATAGTCATAGAATGCGTTTGGATTAATATTGTTGTTTCTTTCATTACAATAGGTTTCTATTTCTTCTACTGATGGTTTTTTAAATCTCTTACTCTTATTTATTTCTTTTTTCTTATTCTTAATATCTTCTTTCTTATCTTCTTCTATATCTGTTGCGTTACACTCCGTTACAGTAGCGTTACTTGTAACGTTACATTCTAATTGCTTTTGTTTAGAACGATGGTTTGCTACTCTAATACGTGTTTGTTCACGTATTTTTTCAAGTCCTTCAACATTCTGATATTTTTCCCAATTGCTGATCATCATAATGCTGTCAATTACTTCTACCATTCCAAATTGTTCAAATGTTTGAAGTGCAAGCTGAACTGTTGTTAATGGCATATTGAATTGTGTTGATAGCATTTGTTCTGTATAAGGTATTTCTTTAGTGAAATAGATGCATCCGTTATCGTTAATGCTTCCAGCTAAACACAATAGCTTTATCCACATAACGATGATTGCATCAGATTCTGGCAATGTTTCTATTTGCTTAATCTTTCGATTGTCAAATATATTTGTTGCTAATTTGATCCATTTAACATCAGCCATTTCTTAACCCCTTTCAATAAATGTTTTAACTTCTTTCAATATGTCTTCACTTGCCATGCGATATTGTCCATCATTTGCTATCTTGCTTTTTAAATTCCAATTGATTTTCAGTGACTTCAAATCACGTTTGAACCTTCTATCAATAAATTCAAGTGCTTCTTTTTTGTTGGCTATTTTGTAACCTTTTTTACTAGAAACAACTATCTTATAGGCATCAGAACCGTTAATGGCTCTGATGTCTGTTCTAATTAATGCAAAGGCTCTTGAAGCATGTTCGTTTGTTTTTTCTTTGTTTCTTGGATATAATTCGCTTAGTGCTGTACTAATTTCTTCTTTAGAAATGTATTCATTGCTAGTGGATTTTTCTAATAAGAATGCATACAGCCTTTTTTGTCTTTGATTTAACATTTTTGCTCCTTTCACTTATAGTTCCTTCCAAATATCTTTAAGAAGTCTAATTCTGGGTATGCTTCTTCAAACTTTGATTGAGCATACTTTTTTAATTTCTTATCAAGTGCTTTATTGAAATGAACACCTTCGTTTGATAGATTGTGATGCTTGCCGCATAAGTAGCACCAGCAACCATACTTTTCGCTTTTTTTCCTATTAGCAACCCCAAAGAATATATGGTGGCGATGTAAGTTGTAAGGTGTCTTACAAACTAGACATTCTCTTTCATTATTGATGATTGACTTACTCATCTATCTCAACCTTTCTATAAGGGAAATATTTTGGAGTACCATTTTTATTAACCCAACCATATTTTGATTTGGTAATGCTTGTATAAACTACACCTTTTGTTGTTCCGCATTTTTCCGCTAATTCTTCAGCACTATCAGCTATTGCTATTGGAAGTTCATACTTATCGTTAGTAACTTTCATGTAGCAGTATTTATTCATTTGAATCAGCTTCCTTTGTGAAATTATCGTTTGATAAAAACGCAACTACGCTTTTTTCAACTTCGAAATCATCTCTAACTTTTGCTGTACCAATTATTTCTACTAATTGATATCCATATTCAGTTCTAACAACTGCATATTGGCTTTCACTTAAATACCAATTTTTAGTTTTATCGTTATATTCCCAATAACGAATGTTATTATCATCGTTTCTACCTGTATGCTTTGCTAAGATTACTTTCTTCATTTCTTCTTTTCTCCTTTTCTTAAAATTCTGTTTCTTTTGGATAGATATCCATTTCAGCTGCCATATCAAGCACCGTTTCCAGTAGTAACTTCATTTCTTCTTTGTTCATTTTTGATGATCCATAGAAGACTTTGTAACTATTGAATGTTCTTCCATTATGTTCAAAGCTATTCATCAGTTTGATTGCTCTAAATTGTTGTTTCAATAATTCTTCTGCTTCTGGAAGAAACGCTATATATTCGTATTTAGCACCTGCTCTTTCTAACGCTTCAATATAGATATCCCAATCATCAGTGGCTCTTTCTGTTCCTCTAGCAACGTTTATTTCGTGTATGATTTTCCACATAAGAGCATTTTGCTCTAATGATCTTTTAGATTTAATAACATTGCAGCTAATCCTGTAAGGCACATCCTTTTGCAGTTCTTTGATTACTTCTTTATCTCGATAGTTGCTTATTTTAAATGTGACTTCTGTATCTCCATCTTCGTTTACAACTCTTTTTAAGTAGTTAGCTGTAAAGTTCATGGCTAGAATGGTAGATCATCAGAAAGATCATCATCTTCAATTGCAAATGGATTGTTATCTGTTGTAGGCTCTGGTTCATATTGATCAGATGATTTTCTTTGTGGTTTAGCTAATAACTCAATACTATCTGCTACACATTCATCAACATATGTTTCCGTTCCATAGTTATTTGTGTAATGTCTATGTTGCCATCTGCCAGTGATTCCTACCTTATCGCCTTTGCGAATGTATTGATCCATGAAGTTTGCTGATGGTTCATATACAACAATGTTGATGAAGTCACTTTCATATTCGCCATTTTTATTTTTAAATTCTCTTTTGACTGCAATGCTATTTCTTATAACTTTTTTATTAGTGCCTTGGATGATTCTTACGTCATTGTCTTTGCATAAGTTTCCTGTTAAAAAACATTTATTCATTTGTTATTCTCCTTTTGGTAAAGTTATCTTTAGATAACCTGATCTTCCTTTCTTTGTTTGTTGAATCTCTTCAACATAGCTTTCATATATTTCTGGATTATCATTTTTAAACTTAGCTTCATTGAACTTGCTTACAGTTACAGTTGTATCTTCACTTCCATCAACTCTTGTGATTTGAACACCATTGTTAGTTGTCCATTTCTTGATTTGATAGTCTTGCATAGCTTTATATAATTCTTCTTTAACTGCTTTGTATTGTTCTTCTAAAAGTTTGTATGAAGCTAATTGTTGTTCAAACGCTATAACTTTGCTTGATAGTTCAATCACTTCGTTTGGTTGTAAATCTTCTTCAGTTAGGAATGGATTTTCTTTTAGCTTTGCTAGATCTTTTCTAAATTGGTCTACTGCAACATTGATATCTTCTAGTAAGTCTTTATAGTTCTTAATATCAATGTCATAGATTGTTAATCTTGATGCATCGAATTCTTCGTTGAAATCTTCTGGTCTAGCATATACTGCTAATTTTCCTTTTTTAACTTCATGCATCTGCATTCCAAATAGAAGTTGCACCAAGTAGACTTTGTATTCATTAACATCATCGTGTAGTTTAGAAGTTGTCTTGATTTCTAGTACTGTCTTGCCATTGAAACCATCACTGTGATATCTCAAATCATCTTTAATAACCTTATCTTCTGAGAACTTATTCTTTTCAGACTGGTTGATATAATCTCTTATCTTTGGTTCTAACTCATTGCCATATTCTGTGTATTCATTACCTTTGAATTCATTCTCTTGAAGCTGTGCTTTTTCAAGTAGAAGGTCAAATCTTTTCTTGAATGGACTTATTCCCATGATTGCTGGAATATCTGATCCACCAATATACTTTTCTCTATCGATTGTTACGTTTTGCATATTACTTAACCTCTTTCAATTTAGTTAATACAGCTAAGAAATCATTCTCTGTTGACTTAGCATTTAATTTGTATTCTTTTGCAATGTCGTTTAAATCCAGACCATTTGCACCGCAATAGTCAATTAGGTCTTGTCTACAATTTGCTTTTGGTTGTTCTTCTTTGTTACTAGGTTTTGCTTCCTTTGAACCGTTATCGCTATCTTGTTGTGCTTGTGCCTGTTTTACTTCTTCATACGAAGCAACAGATGTATCAATTCCAAATCCACACATACCTAATGCTCTACCGACTGCTGATGTTTCACAGTTTTCTATATATGAAGTTGAATTAATCTGTGTAGCACCTTCCTTTTCATATGCATATCCTGTTGCTAGAACCTTTCCTTCATCATCTCTAACAGTTGTTTGCATTGTTACAATCCCATTTTCATTGCTAACAATTTCTGTTGTGATTGCTCCTCCTGGATAGCACATTCTGAATGCTTTAATCCTTTGGTTAACTTCCGCATATTCTTTGTTAATGACTTCTCCTGTCTTTCTATTAGTTCTAGAGATTGTCATTGTTCTAATTGATTCATTCGCTTTTGCAATATCTTTAAATTCAATCATTTTTTCCTCCTTTGCTCACTACTTCACATAAATGATTTGATTAATACTTTCCATATTCGCTAAGAACGGATATGCTGCTTAATGAAATAACCATCAACATTCCCAATGAAATTAGTCCTGGTATTAGTCCGTTTGGAAACGTAATATCATCAAGCATTAATAATGGTGCTGTTGTTACTGTTGCAATCACTTCCAATGCGTGCTGCACCCACGGTTTTAATCTCCTTTTCATATTCCCCTTTCTTTTCGAAGATCCATGATCTTACATACTTTTCAACTGCTTCTTTGAATTCTTTTTCAGATTTCTTTCCTGGATGGATAATTACTTTGACTGCCATTGATACCACCTTTCTCCAATATCATTTGGAAATCATTGTTTGTTAAAATAGCATTTAATCAGAAAAAAATATTGTCCAATCAACACCAAGAATTTCACCAAGCTTTTTAGCTAATTTAACCGATGGATTAATTATTCCACCTTCAATATTTGTGATTGTTGTTCGATTAACATCACATTCATCAGCCAATTCTTGCTGTGTTAAGCCTTTTTCAGTTCTAATGTCTTTAAGATTTATCATAGTTTCACCCCCTTTCAATTGTTCATGCTGCCCTAGCATCTAGAGCAATAACCATTCATCGCAAAGCTATAGCCATCTTCTGTTCTGGCTACACCGCTTGAACCACCTTCTGGTTTGCAAGAGATAACTTTGAATCCTTTGCTTTCTATGTAGGTTTTAAATTCTTTAACATCTCTAGGATCTAACCAATCTGTGTTTTCTGATGATTGAACGAAACCGCCTTTCCATTCATTAGCTTTTTTAATCATTTCTTCTTTTGTAATAATTCTTTTTTCCATGATTTTATTTCTCCTTTCTTTTATTTATAAAGTTCCAAATGGTTATTGAAGTATTGGTATTCATGCTCTTTGAATTGGAACATGATGTAGCTTCCATCCATGTGTGCTTCTAATAAGATGATTTGGTTTTGAAATGCCTTGATGCCGTTTTCTTTCAATACTTGTTTTGATTTCCTTTTCAATTCTCTTTTTGTCATGTTTTTTCTCCTATGCCATTCCTAATGACAAAGACA
>CAVDZA010000016.1:14117-33312 GCA_963613355.1 Bulleidia sp.
TTTTACAATCGTTAAAATGATATTTCAAGTATCTTTTTAACATTTTTGATATTTTTAATATCTTTTTTTGAAGAAAGGTGGTTTTTCAATGGTTTTTCAATGAGTAATTCCTAAATTGACAATGTTATTTATAATAACTATACTTAAAAGTGGTGTTCGAACCGCCTGGTTGGAAATCATAAGGAATGGTGATGTTATAATGAATGATTTATTTAGGATAAGGTTAAAAGCCTTAAGAAAAGAAAAGCTTAAAACACAAGAAGAAATGTCAAAAGTCTTAGGTGTTACAAGGTCAACATATACAAATTATGAAAATGGCTATATTAACCCACCTTCTGCAACTATTGAAACATTAGCAAATTATTTTGATGTTTCTATTGACTACCTTCTTGGTAAAACAAACTTCACCACTCACGATAAAAAAATAGAAGCGCCAAAAGATATTATGGATATATCAAAGCAATTAAATCTAATGCTTGACCAATTGCATGATAATCAAGCCGCTTTAACATTAGATGGTGAACTTCTAGATAATGATTCAAGAGAATTATTAATTTCAAGTTTAGAAAACTCATTAAAAGTAGCTAAGAAATTGAATGGGAAAGGATGATATTCTTTGGAAGCAAAGGACATCATAGAAAAATACAACACAAGAAATCCTTACGAAATCGCAAGGAAAGAAGACATCATAGTGGTATTTGAACCACTTGGAAAAATTTATGGTTATTACAATACAGTGCTTGGATTAAAATTCATTCATATTAACGAAGATGTTCCTGAACATTTTCAAAGAGATATTGTTTCACGTTTACTTTATCCAGCTTTAAATAGCAAAGAAGAAATACAATTCATCACAAGAAAGGACATTGAACAACATGAGTGACAAATATGCAATGTACCTTAGAAAGTCTAGGGCTGATATTGAACTTGAATCCATTGAAAAGATGGAAACTTTAAAAAGGCATAAAAAGATATTATCTGAACTTGCACGAAAGCAACATTTAAATGTGGTAGCAATTTATGAAGAACTTGTATCTGGTGAATCAATTGCTGATAGACCAGAAATGCAAAGATTGTTAAGTGATGTATATCAGAAGAAATATAAAGGTGTTTTAGTTGTCGAAGTTGAACGTTTAGCACGTGGTGACACTAAAGACCAAGGTGAAGTAGCTGAAGCCTTTAAGTATTCTAATACTTTAATAGTTACCCCTACTAAGACTTATGATCCACACAACCAATTTGATGAAGAATACTTTGAATTTGGTTTGTTTATGTCTAGAAGAGAATATAAGACTATTCAAAGAAGACTTCAAACAGGAAAGTTGATGTCTATCAAAGAAGGCAATTACATGGGATCACTTCCACCTTATGGTTATGATATTGTCACACCAGCTAGAAAAGTAAGAACCCTTGAACCTAATGACCAAGCACAATATGTAAAAATGATGTTTGACTGGTTTGTTAATGACAATATGTCTTGTGGTGAAATAGCAAGGAAATTATCATCAATGGGAGTTACAACGCTTACTGGTAAAAGCGAATGGAATAGAGCAACCATTAAAGATATACTTCAAAATAATCTATACACTGGTAAAGTCAGATGGAACAGAAGAAAATGTTCAAAAGAATATGATGAAGGCAAAATGTCTAAGAAAAAAAGAAGATTAACATCTGATGATTACTTGATTGCTGAAGGAAAACATCCAGCTATTATAAGCCAGGAAGTATTTGATAAAGCACAAACTTTATTCATTGGACAAGTTCCTGTAAATGCTAATGTAAAGATAATCAATCCACTTTCTAGGCTATTATTTTGTAAACATTGTGGAAAAGCTATTTCCTATCAAAGCTTTGCCCACAAGAAAAATACTACCCCTAGATTTACACATAGGGAATCAATGTCTTGTAAGGTTAAATCAATGCCAGCTAATGAAGTAATTGAAGCATTGATTAAGTCACTTCAAGAAGTGGTTGATAATTATGAATTAAAAGTTAGCAATCATGAAGAACAGAAATCTAATAAAGATGTTATTGAATCATTAGAAAAGGAACTTGCTTCATGTTTAGTTAGAAAAGATGAATTGATGGAATACTTTGAAAGAAAGATTTATAGTCTAGAAGAATTTGTTGAAAGAAGAGAAAAATTGAATGCTAGAATTGATTCCATCAAACAACAATTAGAAGCTGAAAAATCACAAAGCACCAAGACTATTGATTATCAAGCCAAGATTATCACTTACAAGAAAGCTATTGAAACATTAAAAGATGAAACAATAGATGCCAAAAAGAAAAATGACTTCCTAAAGGAAATCATTGATCATATTGATTATGAATGTGAAGATTTAGGAAGACAAAAAGGTGGAAATATAACCTTAGATGTATACCTTCTATAAATCAATGTCTAGTTCCACTGGACAATGATCAGAACCTTCAACATCAGTGTGAATCTTGGAATCTATAATTGTATCTTTGGCAAAGTCACTAACCAACAAATAGTCAATGCGCCAACCAGCGTTTCTTTCTCTAGCCTTGGTTCTGTATGACCACCAGCTATATTCAATTTTATCTGGATATAAATATCTGTAAGAATCAACAAACCCTGCATCAAGTAAGTCTTTAAATTTAGCACGTTCTTGGTCACTGAAACCAGGGCTAAAATGATTTTGTTCAGGATTCTTTATATCTATGTCAGAGAAGGCAACGTTCAAATCCCCACAGTATATGATGGGTTTTCGTTTTACCTTCAATTTCTCGCATGATGGTGTTTCTTTTATATCTCCATCATGCTTGATATAGCTATAAACCCTTATATATCAGCACTTTTAGATTATATCATCATTCTAGATATTGTTATAAATTAAGTTATCTGTATATTTTTTTACCGTTTGCATAATTTAAAATTATTGAAGGAGTGATTATTATGGATCCAGGTGCAATGTGGCAAGGAATCGCTGAAGCTGCATTGAATTACATAGTGGTTAGTACAATTTCATCTATGAATTCAAAACAAACTGTAAGTGATGTAAAAACAGATTTAAGAACTACAAAAGAAGATATAATGAGTGAATTAAAAGACAGTAGAGAAGTCATATTATCAGACATTGATGCAGCAATGAATACTCAAATTGAATTGTTGAAAACTGAAATTGAAAATCTAAATAAAATGGTAAGCCTATTAGAAAAAGGTGGATAATTCCACCTTCACATTAATCTGCTGATTCTTTAATAATTCTAATTGCAATGATTAAACCATCAACCATGCCTTCATGATAATCATCTTCTATATCTATCATGTGCATTTGTTCATATAGTTTATTGATTGCTGTTTGAAGTTCGTCAGGGGACTTCTGATGATGTCTGTTCCATTTTAGATTCCTTTCATACATTTCATAATTGTAATTAGGAATAAACTGGCTTATACTTTACTAGTGATTTTGGTTAAGCCAATGTCTTGGAGTAGCTAGTAACGATAGCTACTTCTTTTTTATTCCTAGATAATCATAGATCCAACTTCTAATTAAAGCAGATGGCTTTAATTTTTCTTGTTCGCATTTTTCAAATAACGCTTTCTTTATGTCAGGCTTTAATCGTACTTCTAGAACATCTACTCTAGGCTCAGTACTCTTAGATCTTGGCATTAATTAACCTCCTTTCTTGATGTGGCTTCATAATATAATTGTCCCTACAATAATGTCAAATTTTGGATAAACAAAAAAGGACAATAGCAAGGTGTTACTAAAGTCCTTTTCGCTTAATTTATCAAAAGAAATATCTGTTATTTAAAAAGATCCTTTAAGCCAAAAGATGTCTTTTTATAAACTTTATTGTATAGCTTCTTTTTTGGATGAAGAATTCCCATGCCCTTTTTACCATATCCAGGTATTAATGCTTTTTTAACGCTTCTTTTTGCTCTTCCTTTTGTTTTTGCACTAAGTGATTTTTTCAAGGAAGGTGTTCTTAAACCAAATTTCATATTATTTACCTCTAAAATTATCTTATCACTAAAACTGTAGCACAGTAACAATGCTTTATGTTTATACACATAAAAAAGCCCACCAATTAAGGTGGGCTACTTCATTTGATATTAAAATTATTTCTTTCTAGGCTGCTAAGAAGCTGATACCACTTAAAGATATCCAACCACTGTTTGCACCTGTTTTAATAGCTACATTACCTGTTGTATATACATCTATAACGCATATAGCATTCAGAGATACACAGAAGAACTTTTCACTTGCCCTTGGTCTATAACCTTCAGGTAATGTGAAAATTACAGTTTCTGCAGTAGTAGTTCCTGATTTAATCATTCCAGCTAGATGAACAACTCCACACTTATCTTTGAAATAATTGGCTGATTCATAAGCAGAACCATAATTAACCCAGTTATTTAATAATGTTGGTGTTTGTCTATCTTCTTGAATGAATTCCCCACTTAAATCCAAATCTAAAGCTATTTCCATATTATCCGATTCGGATACCTTACCAAAGGCAATTCCTTTACCAGTAGCCCTAAAATCAATCAATGTGAAGGCTGTAGGAATGTCTAATGATGCATAAACACCATTATCACCAGTAACAAAGAAATCCCAGATTCTTATCATTAATTCATAAGTTTCATCACCACTGAATAGTGCTACAGTAATAAAGCTATCATTCCTACTGTAAATATTGCCTGATACCAAAGTCCCTGCCCAAGAAGTAGTACCTTTAACTTTGTACAAAATTTCATAGTATTTGTCATTTAGATTATTTACTGTTGAAATATCAAAGTTTACAGTTACTTTTAGCTTAGTTCCTTCGTAATCTGGATCACCATTATCATCACATCTATAAGCCGAAAAAGCTGCAATTGTTGGTGATGAATATTCAAGGATAGTCACATTATTTGTTATTTGTGTTGTTCTTCCCCTTGAATCTGTAACTATAGTTAAGACACCGATAGTTCCACTTGCAGTAATCAGATTAGATGTGAAAGAACTTCCTAAATAATGAACTGCTTGAATGTAAGTTTCATATTTAGTGATTGTGCTATTATAAACACCACTTGCGTTAATAGAAACATTCAGTTTGGATCTATTTTGTACAAATCCATTAAATTTACTTGCTATGCCTTCAACAGCTTCTGTGATTGAAACTGATGAAATACTAGGAACAACGGATGAAGGAACTTTAGCAGTAAAAGTTACTGATTTAGAACCAATTAGCGTTGAACCATTGTATGTTTGACAAGTAATTGAACCAGTTCCTGATGTTGCATTTGGAATTGCATTTGCAAGTGTTAATGGAACAGCCCATGTTCTAGATGTAGCAACACCTGTTGCAATTGTCCCCGATAAGCTTCCAAATTGGTATGTCAAAGTGTGTGTAAAGCTACTAGATGCTCTTGGTGTACTAATGGTAATTGATGTTCCCATATCAAAGCTTGTTGCAGACAATGTTGGTGTTGTTGCTCTTGGAATAGTTGTCAAAGTCACATTGAAACCTTGTTCTGATGATGTAAACTGACTGTGATTGATCCATGCACTAACATAGATTGTTTTTGAACCATCTGCATTGTGTGGAATCGTTACGGTCTTGGTAAATAGATTAATTCCTGATGAAGTTATCTTTTGGCTACTAATAACTGATGCAGAATAAGTAACACCATTAATTTTGCAATAAACAGTGCCTGAACCATAAGTTTCATATCCAGTGTTAGTTCTATAGAAGTTGACCGTAACTGTTACTGGACTAGTATTATTAGCAACATCAACAGTTCCTTCAGTAACTGTTATTTTGTATTTAATATTAGTGTTGCTTGTATTAAATGCACTACTTGTTGCCATATACTATTCCACCACCTTTTTAAAGCTTAGATTTCCATTACTTCTAGGAATGAAAGCAAAGTTTCCTAGTTTTAATGAATTGATAAATTCACCATCTACCGCATAGAATTGTCTGTTTTGCCAATAAGCAATTTCATATCCGTTTTCTAAGAATGAAATTTTATCATTTTCAATCCTTAGTGTTAGCTGATTACCTTCTTCACCTAGAAGGATATTTCCATCAACAAATTTGATGTATTTACTGATGTTCTGGAATTGGGCATCTGCACCACTTTGAACATCTTGAATGTCACGTTGGAATTCATTAAATCTTAATTCAAATTCATCATTAGTTTGGCTGAATTGCGTATTAATTGATTCGATCAATGAATTTGCTTCATCTTTTAGATAATAATCTTCAGATACTTGTGACAAGATTTCTGTTGATGTTTGCGTAATAGCAGAAGATGTCTGTGCTACAACGTCTTGGATTGTGTCTGACATCTGTGAAGTTGCACTTGAAACTTCCTGTACAACTAAGTTGACATCTTTATTTGAAGTAGATGTCTTTTCTGTAAACGAAGAATAACTAGTTCCTAGTGTTAGTTTATTATTTTTAGGTGTAGTCAAGTTTATAGACAACTTGGTCACCAAAAATAGTGCATTTAAATCATGTGGTTTGGTCACAACATTTATATACGTGCCTAGATGAAATGCATTAATGTTACTTTCGATTGCTGATAAATCAACTGCCGATAATTCAATTGAAACAAGTAAATTAATTGCACTTGCTAGATACTCCTGTCCTTTTCTCAATAGGTTGCTTGCTTCTGTCACATCATCCCAAGTTACAGTCTTAAAGATGTAACCATAAGCATCTACTGCTTCCTGATTATAGATATAATCTTTATCATCATTAACTGACCTAATGGTAAGTCTATCAGCATCTTCACCTTCACCTACTTTTGCACCTAAAGGGATGATTCCAGTTGCAATATCTTCACCTTTTGTTGTCTTGCTTAGATCAATTAAATTCTTACCAAATTCAATTGTTTGTGAACTTATAGTGTCAAAATCAGCCAGGTAATCAATGTAATTACCATCATCTTCATGTCTAACCCATAAGTAACCACCTAAAGAATCAATCAACTTTTTATTAATAGAATCCCAGGTGTTCGTATAACTTGAATCTGACCTAACAATATAGTCATTTGGATCAGTAACAGTTATATTGCCTACAATAAATTGATGTTCTGGTTCAACCTGGGAATTATGATTGTTGATGAAAAAAGTAAATAAATCTTTTACTGTTGTATGAAGTTCACCAGACATAAAATCATAAGGTCTTTGAATTGAATCTAGTAAAAAAGCAAGTTCCCCTTCACAGGTTACTTGCTTTTCATTGTGCCATCCTTGTGTATCATTCAAGATTCTTCCTCTAAAAAGAAGATAATCATCTTGATAAACCTTAATAATAGACTTTAATTTGTATAGTTTGTTGAAGTATGGATGTGTAGGATAAATTGTAAAAGTAAATGAACCAGTCTTATTCAGTTCAAGGCTTAAATTTGGGCTGATGATATCCAGGTTTGAAATTCTTGTGTCATGTATCAGAAATTCATCACAATATACTTTGTACATTATAGACCTGCTTCCTGATACCTAATGATAATATTGCCTTGCCCACTTACTGTTACAATATTAACACCTTCCACAAATTCAATTTCTGGAATCTGAAATGTTCCAGCACTTACTGAATAAGTAAGACCATTGAAAGTAATCTGCATTGCAGCATCAGTAGTGAATGTAGGAACAACATTTCTTCTAAGATTGCTACAAGCAATTTCAACAGGATTTTCCCCAACATCTACATTGATGACTGTTTCATATGACTTATATTTATATGGTTCACAATTTGCTTCAATTTTTAAAGTCCCAAGTCTTTTATTTGCTTGCCATTTATCACAAGTTAATCTACCCATGTAATAATAACCTTTATCATCATCAAGGATAATCTTCATTCTTTTACCATGAAGTTTATTTTGTATTGATGAAAATAGTTCCAAGAACTGACTTCTAGGAACTATTGTTGTAAATTCAAATGTTAGTTTTCTATTTTTATATCTTATTGTCCCAAAGTATTCAGTGAAGTCTTCCTCACCATCTGCACCTGGAATATCTAACGTGTCAGTCTTTGGTTCAGGTGCTTCTATTTCTTTAGAATTTAAGATAAGGGATAGATCATCATAAGAATGATCTTGCCCAAATGTAACTCCATTCATGATTATCCACCCCTTCCATTTCTATCATATATATTGCCTAATTCTTCATTCATTGCTGCTGCAGTATGTCCTACAAGAACACCTGTGTCTAACACTAATTGACTATTCTTATTTAATATTTGTGGTAAATATTCAGCAAGCATCGCTATTAAATTGTCAATTGAATCAGCTAATCCTATGTTTTGTTCTGCTACTGCTGTTCTTATGTAGCCAAGTAATAGATCAATTGGTGCAACTGCTTCATCACCTGCTTCACCACCAACCTTTGTTCTTCCAGTTGCAGGATTGAAACCGAAGATAGTTGGTTCAGTTAAGATACCACCTTTTGCATACCAATCAACGCTAAAATGCGGTGCGCTTGGTGGTGCTAAACTGAAGCTTCCAGTAATACTTATGTGTGGTAATTTTAGCTTTGGTAATGACCATGTAAAATTGAAGAAACTTTTAATTTTATCAATCGCATTTTTAACAGTATCTCTTGCGTTTTCAATCTTTGTTTTAATACCGTTTTTGATATTATCGAAGATATTAGAAACCGTTTGCTTCGCATTATTTAATGGTGTTTCAATCGCTGTCTTAATTGCATTAAATATATTTGAAACAGTAGTTTTGATACTATTTATAGTATTTGTAATGAAAGTCTTAATAGCATTCCAAATGTTTGAAATGACTGTCTTAATAGCATTCATAACAGTATCAATAGTTGACTTTATTGAATTAAATGCTGAACTGATGAATGATTTAATTGTTTCAATAATAGGTGTTAAGAACTCTGATATAGCAGTCCATATATTATCCCATGTTGTCTTGATTGCATCCATTACATTAGTGATTGTTTCACTGATTGCATTTAATGCGTCTGACACATATTGTTTCATGGTTTCCCAAATAGCAGTCAGCGTATCACCAAAGTTCTGCCAAATCAATTGCCAAGGTAAAGTGATCAGTTCAAACCAAGCTGTTAATAATTCCACTATAAACATAAGTGCAACTTGAATAATAGCTTTTATTGTTTCCCACGCACTAGATAAGAATGTGGTTATACTATTCCACGTATTCGTGAAAAAATCAGAAATACTTTGAATTGTAGTATTAAACCATTCACCGAATGCCGATAATGTTGTTTTAAACCATTCAACAAGCGATGAGAATGTTGTTTTTAGCCATTCCCATAAGCTATTAACCATGTTTCTAAACCATTCGCAATTGTTGTATAAAACTACAACTATTGCAATTAAAGCGGCAACACCAGCAACAACTAAAGCAATTGGATTTGCAGACATTACTGCATTTAATGCAGCTTGTGCTTTTGCCATGCCAGCTTGTGCTAATTGTGCTAATGTCATTTTACCAGTCAATAGTGCTGTAATAGTTTCTCCAATCGATAGTGTTCCATTAAGTGCAGCTTGGGCAATGTTTGCACTTCCAGATTGCATACTAAATAGGCTTAAAGCAACTTGTGCTTTTTGAAAGCCTTGAACAACGCTTTGTATAGCCATGCCAGCTTTAAATCCAGCAAACGCTGTTGCAGCTATGCCAATTAAATTGGTAAATGATTGAACCGCAGGGCTTACATTGTTAAACAGTCCATCAACTATTTCTGTGGCTATCTCTGGTAATGCAGAAATTAAAGGTGCAACGATTGAAGGAAGATTTTCAACCAAACCAGTAAATATTTGCATAAATCCATCGATAAACAATGGTAAATTATCAACAATTATTTGAATAAGTTGAGGTAATACCCCAACTAAACCATTCATCAATGCTATAGCACCTTCAAGTAAACCTGGCAGAATTGATTGAACAAGTCCTGGAACTTGTGGCAATAAACCTTCTATTAGTTTTGGAATGGCATTAAATACTGTTTGAACTCTTGGCAGTACGTTCCCAACCACCGTAACAAAGTTTTCGGATAATGTGTCTAGCAATACACCAAAATCTTGTGTATCATCAGCTAAACCAACCAAAACATTAGTCCACGATGCTTTTAAAGATGACATACTACCTTGAATTGTTGTTGATGCTTCTAGTGAAGTTGTGCCTGTAATATCCATTTCGGTTTGGATAACGTGGATTGCTTCAATCATCTTATCAAATGAAACTGAATTAACATTATTCGCAGTTACCGTCATGGTATCGCCTAAAACACCACTGTCGTTGATAAGTCTAGCCATTTCGCTTGCAGTACCACCGTACCTTGTATTCGATATAGGTCGTTAATCTATACCCGTTCTCTTATGAACTGCTATATGTCGCCATATAGAGTAGACTATCTCTTCATTCCATTAAAAAATGGAAGCTATGCACTTCCACTCACTTGAGTGTACTTCCTTTCGGAATAGTCGTTACACCTTTTTAATTATATGTTTTCTTTGTGAATCGATATATTCAAACTTATATCCTCTAGTTTTTCCTCTTTGACCTATTGTTCCATTTTGAAGTAATAAGGATATATTGCTGATTGTAAGATTAAAGTATTTAGCAACATCTGTTATACTATCAAATTCTTTTTCTTCAATAATATTTCCCCACGATAGGTGTCCACCACCTCTTTTCTTTCTTCGTGGTATCTTGTTACTTTAACTTTTTCACTTCTTACACCTTTTGTTTTGAATCTAGAATTTTGTTCACTATATGTAGCCCATCTTAAGTTTTCAATAGAATTATTTAATCTATTTCCATCTTTATGATCTACTGTTAATTTGTGTTTTGGATTAAGAATAAATGTTTCTGCTATCAATCTATGGATTGGTCTTTTATGCGCCTTATTATCTTTCCATAAATCAACATAAAGATAACCGTTATCTTTATTAACATAGGCACTTTTAATTTTGCCATTTTTATTATTTATTACTGTTCCATCTTCACTAATTAAATAGTTTTCAAATCCTTTTATTTCTTTCACAATTCCACCCTCTTGTATAACTTTGTTTTATCATACATTTGGGATTTTTCAACATATAATTAAACTTGGCTCGGTATTGTCTACAAGAGAGTTCCACCGAATTCACATAGTTTTACTTGAGCTATTTTGTTAACCCAATTTCAAGTTGTCCAACATCGTGTAATTCTGCTTTGCAAAGCCCTGATAAGCGTTCTGGATCATTTCAATAGATGTACCCATTTTATTTGCGTTATCAGACATATCTATGATTGCTTGATTAGCTATTTCAGCTGCTGCATCAGTATCACCACCCAAACCTTGTAACAAACTTGCAGAAAAAGAAGTTACAGTTTCCATGTAGTCATTTGCTGATAAGCCTGCTGTTTTATAGGCATTATTGGCATATTCAATAACTTTGTTACTGCTATCTTTGAATAGTGTTTCAACACCACCAACTAGTTGTTCATAGTCAGCATAAGCATCTATAGCACCTTTAGTTAAAAACGAAATTCCTGCCGCTCCTGCAGCAAGACCTTTTACAACAAGCTTCCCCATTTTTACTGCTGCATCACCTATTTTACTGAAAGCAGTACCCATTTTACTGGAAGATTGTTCAGCTTGGTTTTCAGTATTGGTTAGTTCATTTCTTGCTTCATCAGCGCCTTCTATTGCAATCCTACCAACAATTTTAAATAAATCCATTTAGTCACCCCCTTTCTTCATTTGGATTAAATTCAATTAATATACTGTGTGAATCTTTTATGGTTGTTTCAATTTGTTCTTTTGAGAATTCATTGTGTTCCATTGTATCTATTGAATTCTTGAATTCATCAAATGACTTGTCATAGACTTTATGAAGCCATACATCCCATGTCATTTCTTCGTTTCTGATGTTGAAGAACTCAATAACAAATTCAAATAGTCTACATTGTTCAATGTAGCTATCCAATAACAAAAAAGGACTTGCATATCTTTTGAATAGCAAGTCCATAAATTTGATGTCACCTACTTGAACGACTTTGAAACAACCCCAATAAAATCCTTAAAGTCTTCCTTTTGAACCAAATCCACAATTAATTGTGTAAAGTCTGCAATTGGTAGTTCTTCAAGTACTTTCTTCTTTTCGCCAGTTAAGCTAACTAAAAAATTATAGATTTCATCTTCACATTTTGGTAAATTACCAACAATAATTGAAGCTATATCAAACATGATACCAATTCCAACCTGAGTAGCTACATTTTCAGTATTACCATTTTCAGCAATTAATTTTTGGATTTCAGGTATACTAAAACATTCCTTGAATTCATCTATACCAATCTTTTTGATGATTTGGCACATTGGGAAAATATCTTTTGAAGTTAGTTTTCTAAGTTCCATTCTGTTTTTTCATCCTTTTCTTCTTTTACACTTTTCTTAGTTGTAGTTACTGGTTCAACATAATTACCAGCTTTTTTAATTTCTGCATATCTTTCATCTGTGCAGTTAAATTCTTCATTGATGGCACGAACTTTATTATTGGTTTTATCGATAAACGATTTAACAACTTTAACCTTCATTGATTACACCGTTGCCTTTGGATAATAAATATGCCAAGGTAAAGTATCTAAGCTGCTGTCTAATTCACCATTACATTCAAATGTGTATTTACCAACACCAGCTTCTTTGTTTTTGCCTTCAAGTTCAAAACCAGAAGTGCATAATGCATTGTCTAGAATAACAATGATATTTTTACCTTCTAAAGTCTTACCAACAAAGGCAATATTTTCCCAATAATCGCCAGTTTCAATGCTTGCCTTAGATTCTACTAAGTTATAAGTATTATCTGCAGATGTTCCATCTTGACCAACTACTGCTGTTTTGATAATGTCTGTTGTCAACTCTAAGAAATTGACTTCCATTGTTGCTGTTTCACCAGTTTTAACATTTAAGCCTTTAGTTTTAACTAAAGCACCATCTGCTTCAATATTTGTGATTTCTGGTGTGATAGTAAATTTAGATCCACCACTTGTAGCACCAACTATAGACTCATCAAAGTTCCATTTACTTTCTGCATATTTTAAGCCTTTGTGGATTGTTCCAGCACCAAAGACTATGTTTTTTGGTGTATTAGTTGATACACCTGTTTTTCCTGTTGCACTCATTTTTAGTTCACCTTCCATTCTCTAATTAATAAATTAATTTGTATTCTTTTCATTCTTTCGTTCCCTGTTGGAACTACTAAACTTCCAGAATAAGAAACAGCAATCCCATTTCCATTTGAAAGAATTGCTGTTTTATTGCATAATTCACGTTCAATAATTGCTTTTGCTTCTTCTAAACTTAGCCACGTACCATCAGTTGTGCCAGTAATCATAAATGTTGATTCTTGCATCCCATCTTCATTCATTGGTTCTGGTTCACTATATTCACCAACAAAGTAAGGATAAACAAAATCAGAAGTCCACTCCATGAATTCATAATTAATGCCTGCACTAGTTAATGCAGTATTGATATAAGCTAATGATTCTTGTGTCATGATTAATCACCTAATTCCTTGCATATCTGTTCAAATCTTCTTTGAATCTTACCTTTCGTGCTTTCTTTGGCATTATGAAGTGGTCTTTTTGGTTTCATACCATGTGTGTAAGCATATTTTTTCCCATTGCTACCATAGCCAATTTTGAATCCATATGCATCCACAACACTCTGTGAAATCATTCCAGAACCTTCACCAATCAGAATCCACCAACCGCCTTTTCTGCCATTACCTTCTAAAGCATAGTCACCTGTTCCAAGTTCAATCCAAATAGCAGTTTGTTGTGGATTTCCAACTACTGCTTCAAGGTTGCTTTCATCAACAACATGTGTCCACTTTTCCTTAGTGCCACCACCAGCTACTTTTCCAACTGGTGTGTTTCTTTTTGTTTGCGCTTCAAGTTCACCAGATGCTTCTTCAAGAAATGTTACAAATCCATCATTCATTTTGTTAATGATTTGCATTGCATTTCCTTCAAATGTAATGTTGTCAGCCATTATTGACCACCTGTATAAGTTAAATAGATTTCAATATGTTGGTTAAGTTCCATTGGATTATCAATCAATACAATGTCATAGATTTTGTCTTGTATTAACATTCTTGAATTTTCTGATGTGATTCTTGGATCAAGTTCAACATAATCACAGATGAAAACGTGTGTTGATTCTTGAATCTTGGCATTGAAATTGCTATATCTAGCATCACCAGACATCAAATCTAAAAAGCCATGAATAGTCTGTGCTGACATCCATGACTTAACACTTTCACCTATTGCATTCTTATTAGTAGCACTAAATTGAATTAATGCATCAATATTTCCGCCTATCATACTTAAAACCTAGCCTTCATATAAGGCTGTAAAAAGCCTAATAGTGAACGTGGATAACCCATAAGGGAATTATCACCATCCATATTGAAATATGTAACAGAATGCCTTGAAATCGTTTCCGATTGAATTCCAACCTTATCTCTATTGTTTAAATCCCACCTAATCATTTCAACAACACCCATTTGAATGTCAAATGGATATTCAACCTTAGTGATAAGAACATCTTCTTCATCAAACAATACTTTGTTCAATGTAATATTCTCATCTTCAATGGAAGTGATGTAATAAACACCATCATTGTATTGTGATTGTGAGATTTCAATAGTGTTTTCAGCTTTAAGATATGGTGTTGAAAGTTCTAATCCTTTTGAAGAAGCATTGCAATTAAAACGTATATTCCTATTTTGGAAATTATTATTTGTGTACTTTCTAATAAGCAATTCAAGTGCCTGAAGCTTTTCTTCAAGCACTTCATCGCTTAAATTAGTAGTTACATAAGTTCTCAGTTTTTCAACTGAAACGATCATGGGAACACCCCCTTAACTACTTAGTGAATGTTGCTAAAACTACTTTAGAAGCATCACTTAATGCAACTGCATACATTTCATCAACTGAAACAGCAGTTTTTCTAGCAAGTGAATCTCTTTGTGTTTCAACATTAACATCACGCTTTAAGTAGATTGTTAATGCTGCAGTTTCATCTTCAGTTTCAGTATCTTGTGTTAGTTTAACAATTGGACAAGCATATGCAGTACCTGCTTCATCTAAAACTACTTTCTTAGATGGAACTACTAAACAGTTAGCAATTTTACCAATTGCACCAGTAACGATTACTTCATCTTTAATCTTTTCAGATGCAACATAGTTTGGATCTTTTCTTAAAGCACCAACTTGTGCTGGATTAATAAAGATAACTTTTTCAGTATTGAATTCTTCTTCAAACACATCAATAGCTTCTACTAAAGTGTTATAAGAAAGTTTTGCACCTGCATCGTATTTCATAGTTGCTGTCATTAATGCATCCATGCAGTCTGCATCAATTTTACTAGCAATAGATTTAGCAAGTTGGTTGTTAGCTTCGCCAATTGGATTACCAAAACCACTTAATACTGCTTCATCAGTTAAATCAACTGCCTTCATTGCTTTCTTAACTGTTGCAGTTTTAGATGTTACACCCATTTTAGCTGGTGTTACTGCTACACCTTCAGCTACATCTTCTGCATCGCCAATGTAGTCAAAAGATGGAACAGTGATAGTGTTACCTGGAACACCTTGTAATTTAGTATCTACTTTTGCAAATGGTGATACTACAATTTTCTTTGGAAGTTTTGCACTGATCATATCAGCCATAACTTGTGGATTAATTAAATCTTTTAATTCTGTAATTGCCATAATTTTTTACCCTTCTTTCTTTTATTTTGCTTTTTGCAATTCAGCATAGACTTCTGGTTGTTCGTTAAATAATTTATTCTTTTCCATATAGCCCATCTTGTTGAATTGTTCTTGTGTGATGACATCTTTTGATCCAACACCCTTTTCAAGTTTGTGTTCTTCTATAACTTTGTTGCTAGATGTTTCAAACTGATTAGGGAATTGTGTTTTAAGACCAGTGATCATGTCATCAATTCCTTTAATTTTTCCATCCTTATCAAGTTTAAGTTCACCTTTTTCCTTCATTTTGAAGGTTAGGTAATCAATGTCCATTGCTTTATTCTCTAGCAAAGCAACCTTAACTGCTGCTTGGATTTGTGTTTCTTCTAATTTGGCATTTAAGTCAGCAATAGTAGTTTCATATTCACTAATCTTAGATTGCAAGTCTTCATTACCTTTGTTAGATTTCTTTAATTCATCAATAAGTTGATTAGCCTTAGTAAGTTCTTCAATCTTAGAATCATGTTCACCCTTTAGCTTGTTGTATCTAATGTCCAAATTTTCTTCATTTGATGTGAAGATTTTGTTCTGTTTCATTTCGCCAACAACAGATTCGATTTGTTCATTGTTTAAACCTTGTGATTTCAAAATTTCTTGTAATGTCATATTTTAATTCCTTTCTTTACAATTTTTACAAGTTATGTCTTGTTTAAAGTTAAATAGACACAGATGTTTTACATCATCCCTGATGGCATAAAAAATAAGCCTTTTAGAATGTCATGCTCAGGACATTTAAACCAATTTACAATTACTTTCAGCAACCCATCCAAGGTTTCCAATGTGAACACCACATTTTCTTCCTTTGACGTAGCGTGTGATTTCATATATTCCAGATACATTCCTTCCTCTACCAGTTCCGTATGAATCTGAATATACGTATCCAGAATATTTTACTTTTGCACCAACCTTGAATTCTTTCAACGTTGATATCTTAGTATATCCGTTCAATCCAGCTTTCTTGATGATTGTTGGATAATCTTTATAGCAATGATTCATATCTACATAGGTGCTTGAACATCCATATGTAGCACCATTGCCCTTAGATGAATACTGCCACATACCATAATTTCCTGTATATGTGCATCTTGTGTTGTACTGTGCAACCCAGACATCATAGTCTTTTAGAAAACTCATATCCAATTCATCTTGTAGCCATGATGTTGAAGCATAGATTCCAACATAATATCCAGCTTTTTCAATAATCTCACAAAATGCTTCTGCAACCTTGCTTAGTTCAGATACACTTAGTGGTCTTTGCCAATGACTATCTTCTAAATCAAAATACACTGGATAATCAATCTGTTTCCCTTTGATATATTCAAGTGTCAGATTTGCTTCTTCAATAGCTTCTGCTTCTGTAGATGCACAAGAATACCAGTAAACACCAACAGGAAGTCCAGCTTCTTTTGCCTTCTTATAGTTTTCTTCAAATTTAGCATCCTTCTGTTTTGACTTAGTAGATCCCCAACCAGTATAGCCACATCTGATAATTACACCTTTAACACCAGCTGCTTTCATTTTGTTGAAATCTACTTTCCCTTGATGTGCTGAAATATCCAAAACCAATCTGTCCATGTATTCATCTTCCTTTTCGATTATTTGTTACTTAATCCATTTTGGCTTATCTATATCGTTTTCTTTCAACCAATCATTAAATATATCCGTCATGAACCAATTACCCTGCAAATCATCAAAGTAGTGTTTTGATACTTCCATGATTTCATCTTTTCTGTCTGGATAATCAGACATCAAAGTAAGCAATTGAGTTCTAACACCATCTTTTTCATACTTAGTTAGCTTGTTGCCTATTTGTTTAAAGTTATCGTCTATCTTCTCAAACTTTTTATCTAATTCTTCGCTCTTTTTAGAACGCCCTACAATCCATCTAATGAGTTCAACAATGACGTTGCTAGAAAGAACGGCTACCAAGACTGAGGCTATATCACTCATTGATCAACTCCTTCACTTTCTTTAATTTGTCAGATAAAGCATTGTAATCTTCTTTGATAGCTTCTAGTTCTGTAGTAACTTGTTTGATTTGTGAATTAAGTTCATCGTAAAGTTTTACTTCTTCTTCATACTTGGTTTTCCAATCAGTAGTATCACTTGGTGTTTCTGGATCAGGTGCTGGAGTAGGTTCTGGTGTGCCTGAATCTTTAACATAAGCAAGTGCTAACACGTTAGGGATATGTCTACCTGTGTAAATGATTGATTCCCACTTAGATGTATAAGCCATCATTTGCGTTGAACCGCCTGAATCAACTAAGAAAGCAATATCAGCACCACATTCCATAGCAAATGATTGCATAATGCTTGGAAGCACCTTTGAAGCTGTCGCAACGATGCACCATGCACCATCTATACGCATGTACATTGTTTGACTATTAGCTATTGCATCTTTGTTTCCAAATGCACTAGAGCGCTCATTCACTTTGGCTTTATCCCAAACTACGATTGAATATGGTGTGCAAGCCCAGCTTACATCGTTCTTTGAGTACCAGTAGTCACTTGCTAGGCATTTCCCTACTGTTCCATTTTTTAGTTCGTATACAACTTGATATGCTTTATTTTTAGGCGCTAAGTCTAAGCTAGAAGTATGTACACCATCACCATTTGATTGTTCTACTCCGTAGTGTTGACCACTAGTACTAGCGTTTGCCATTTCAAAATAGTTACAGTTAGCAAGTGCAACTATAACCATATCGTTATGATCAAAGTTTTTGATGTCTTGTACGCTCGTTTCAGTACCTTTTGCGCTTAACATTTTCAAGTCTTTATATTTGTCATAGCCCTTGTAAATCTTGAGCGTAGCACCGTTGTATGCCTTTGTTTGGAATCCATTTGATATTTCCATTTTTGAATCACCCCCATAAGAAATAGAACTACAGTGTTTAACTGTAGCACCTAAAGTACTTTTGATTGTTGTAAAGCTATCATCCACAAACATTACTTCTAGTGGATTTAATTCATTATATAAAGTCCAAGTACCATTGTTAGCTTTGTAACGATTTCGCACATCACCTTCAGCAATTTCCAGATGGATGTGATTTCCTGTCACTTTACCAGCGGTCGGATACTTAGTTCCTTCTTGGTACATTTTTTCATTGTGATAAAGTTTTCCAATTGTTGGTGCGTTAAGATCATGAGTTAGAGAGATTGTTACAATACGATCTACTCCATCTGCACAATGCACCTTTGTAGGATTTCCGTTTTTATCACAAGATAAGAAATGGTATGTATTAGTGCCACTGTACCAACAACACGTACACTTCCAGTAGACTTCTCCTCTTGCAAACCACCAGTCTTTCCCAGTGTCTTTACCACCTAGATCAACTGCCTTGTTTGCATGAGAATATGTTCCACCTGGAAGTTGCGTAATGTTAAGGCACTCCATGCCAAAACATAGATTGTCCATTAAGCCTTATTATGCTCCTTTGTCTTCAAACGTGT
>CAVDZA010000017.1:0-32805 GCA_963613355.1 Bulleidia sp.
TATTGTCCTCCTACTATACTATTCACAAGATTTTTCGATTTTCCAAAAAAAAGTTAAAAAAAAGATAGAAAATTTTATCAATTTTCTATCTTCATTTGATTAAAGACCTTGTTCGCAAAGCTTTCTAGCAGTTTCGTCTTGAACCGTTACGCCTCTTTCTTCTAGTTCTTTGATCTTTTCTGCGAATTGAGGAAGATACTTCTTATGAGCTACTAACATCTCATCTAAGACTTCCTGTGCTACTTTACCATGAACGACCAATGGATTGATTTCAAACGCTTCAAGTGCTTTGTTGTAATTACCTGTTAAAGCAGCTTCAATGATCGTTTCTTCCATAGCTTTCATTAATTGAACCATACCACGCACTGCTGGCTCCATACGTCCAAACGCAAGTGGTTCAGCACCATGTCTTGTGATACGAGCAGATACTTCAACGACCGCATCATCTGGAAGATCTGGTAATGCACCTCTATTTTCTGTTGATACTACCATAACTTTTCCTGAATTGTTATAAATGGCACTAATCGTTTCACATGCCGCATCACTGTAGTATTTACCACCACGCTTGGATAAAAGTTCTGGCATTTCATGTAATTCTGGATCTTTGTAGAGTTCAAACAATTGGTTTTCTACTTCCTTTACACTTTCTGCACGTGTTTCATGTTTAGCGAAATCTTCTAATTCCTTCTTCATCATTTCATTTGTGAGATAGTAGTAACGGTGATAACCACATGGTAGACAATCCATTGCGAGCAAATGATCTAATAAGAACTTTTCGTTTTGAATGTTCTGCATATTACTCTTATCATCTTCCATCATCTTATAGGCAATCTGTTTTGTGACATTCTCACCTGTCTTTGCGTCATAGACTCTGTGATAATGGAAATGATTCAATCCCGCAAATTCAAAATTTAGATCACCAGCTTCTTTACCTAACATCGCAGGTTCTTGAAGTTGAATGTTGACTGGAACATTACATAATCCAATACATCTCTTCCATCCACATTGACGAATGACTGTTTCTGTAATCATTCCAGAAGGATTTGTGAAGTTAATGAGCCATGCGTTTGGACATAGTTCTTTCATATCTTCTACGATACTTTTAATAACTGGAGCAGTTCTTAATAGTTTGAACATACCACCAGCACCATTTGTTTCTTGACCTAACATTCCATGGGACAATGGAATACGTTCATCCTTGATACGTGCATACAACAATCCAACACGGAATTGTGTTGTAACGAAGTCTGCATCTTTTAAAGCTTCTCTACGATCTAATGTTAGATGAACCTTAACATCATATGGTGAAGCATCCCACATTCTCTGTGCCAAAGCACCAACGATTTCTAATTTTTCTTTTCCATCTTCAATGTCTACCAACCAGATTTCTCGAATTGGAAGTTGTTCGTAGCGCTTGATAAAGCCCTGCATGAGTTCTGGTGTATAGGAAGATCCACCACCAATTGTAACGATTTTAACACCTTTGTTTTCTGTCATTTCTTTAACCTCTTTCTTGTTGATTAGAGAATATCATGAAAATTCAAAATAAAAACAACTCCTCTTCATCTTGGAAAGTTGTTTCGAAACTTTTTGATATTTCTATCAATTATTTCGACATTTTATTTCGAAATTTTGTTACAATAGTTTCATGAGTATACAAGATCTATTAAAACAACAAATTGATTTTACTGAGAATGAAAAAGTAATTGCGGATTATATCCTTTCTCATAAAGATGATATTCTTCAAATGTCGATTCAATCATTAGCTTTAAAAACATACACATCTACAAGCGCTATTATGCGTTTGTGTTCTAGATTGAATCTTTCGGGATACAAACAATTTAAGTTTCGTTTTTCTCAAGAACTTCTTCGCGCAAATCCTGAATATCAGGATGTCGATCCAAATTTCCCATTCACAAAAAATGATAGTATTCCAGAGATTTCTCAACAGTTAAAAAAATTAACGATCCAGACATTAGAAGAAACACAAAGAATCCTTTCCATTCAAGATATGCAGAAAGCTTGTTATCTGATGAAGAACGCAAAAAATGTCGCATTGTTCGGTGTAGGTGATGCGTATTTGGCTGGTCTAGCCTTTCAAGCTAGTATGACACGTACTGGTACAAACTATATCGTCACACCTGTTTATGGTGAACAAGGACATTTAGCTAAGACACTACGTTCAGATGATTGTGCATTATTATTGTCTTATTCCGGTTCTACCCCAGGAACGATTTCAGCCGCTAAACGATTAAAAGCACATAAAGTTCCTACGATCTGTATTACAGCTAACGCAGATAGTGAACTTTATAAGATTTGTGATATTTCTTTATTACTACCAGCTAAAGAAGATAAGGGCCATCGTATTGCCGCATTCTTCTCTAGAGCTTCCATGGAATATTATTTAAATATCATGTATTCCTATCTCTATGTTTTAGATTATGATAAGCATATAAATGATTCAATTGATTAAAAAAAAGAAATGATGAATTCATTTCTTTTTATGATGGACTGCTTCAGTTCCCGCTTCAATTGCGATTTTGTAGTATTTTTCTTTATGTTCGATCGTTTTTAGATTCATCTTCAAAGCTTCGATTTGATCTTTGATAGCTTGTTTTTGTTTTAAGATGATAGCTTGTCTTTCAACTAAAGTGCTATCTCCAAGTTTGGCTAAAGCGAAATACTCTTTGATATCATGAATACTCATTCCAGTATGTTTTAAACATTCAATGAGCTTCATACTAGAAACGTCACTTTCTGTAAATATCCTTCTACCGTTTATGCGATTCAAAAAAGGTAATAATCCTTGTGAATCATAATAGCGGATCGTAGAAGGTGGTAAACACAACATCTCTGACACTTCTGAAATCGTATACGTTTTCTTTTCACTCATATGTACACCTCTATTTAATTATTATTCCTAAAGTATACTTTAAGTCAAATATTTTTCTCTTAAGATAGGAATGATCTTTAAATCAGCTGGCAACCAATCCAATGTATCAATCGTTTCTTTATCCACCCACTTCGCATCTTCCGCTTCTAATAACTCCAAATTTCCAGATACGACAGTACATAAGAAACAATCCATGGTCAACTGAAAGCTAGGATATGTATGATGAATGGTCATGATATGTTCTTTCACTAAAATATCTGTATTTAACTCTTCTTTGATTTCTCTTTTCAATGCTTCTGGAAGTGTTTCACCAGCTTCTACTTTTCCACCTGGAAACTCCCAGCCATCTTTCATCTCTCCGTATCCTCTTTGTGTCGCAAAGATCCTATTTCCATCATAGATGACTGCCGCTACTACTTTGATTTCTTTCATACTAATTCTTCTTTTCTACTTGATAATCATATTGTAGATAATCTGGAAGATCTTCTTCCATTTCGATATCAAACAAATACGTATGATTCTCTTGTTGGTATCTAGGATTGGTTAACTTTCCTTTTCCAACATAGGTAAATGGTAACACAACACCATATTCTTCAGAGACTTTTCTTACAAACAAATATGCATATTCACTATTCTTTAAGGATTGATATTCTTTCTCACTAACATTATTCATCGTTTCCCATTGGAATAGATTTGAAGATAAGAATTTATCTTTATAATTCAATCTTTGTTCGATAGATTTATCTTTCTTCAATGCCGCAAATATCACGACTTTCTTATCATAGATATAAGTGCCCATCATAATGTCCCTAGGGTTCTTTAAAAACTTTAGCTGCACTTGTTCTTTACTATATCCTTTCCATAGTAAGAATGGTTCTATAGTATCTTGATACTCTACTTCATATCTTGTTAGACCATAAGAAAGGATGTCTTCCACATGTTCAATAAACTCAGTATTTAATTCCACATTTAAAGAATACATTCCATTCTGTTCTTTGATTGCGGATTCTTTGATCATGAACTTTATCACATGATCAAGCTCTTCTTGCGTACATTGTAAGACTTCTTTGATTTGTCCTAATGTATTCTCACCATAAAGTAAAACAGATATGACTTGATATTCATATGGTCTTACAAGTGGTAATAGTTTCGATAGATATTGGAGGAAAGATACTTGTTGTTCTGAAAATGTATCAATACATTCTCCATCAACTTTTTTCAGAAAATTGTAATAACATCCCATTTTCTTTCCATCAATTTTCACGTTAATAAACTTTAATAAATCTGGAGCACAATCATTGTTTAAGTAATCCATATGTTTTGGATAAGGATCTGCATTGATATAAGTCTTAAAGTTTTTATAATCTTGTTCAAGATATTTTTTACTATTGAAGTTTTCATTTTCCAAATAAGAAATGATTTCTTGTTGGCTTTCCTGGTCAAGATGGATCTCAACACCATAGTCAATTAAACCAAGTGCTTTAAAATCATCTTTCACCATATCTTCTAATAGCCTTTTTTCTAACACTAGATTCTCAGATAAACTACCTAAAGCTAAGGCAATCTGAGCACTTCTCTTGTAGCTATTACCAATAAAGTCTAAGACCGTCACATACTTCTTATCATTATACTTACGAAGACCTCTACCTAATTGTTGAATAAAGATCGTAGAAGATTCTGTTGGTCTTAAGAATACGACCATATTCACTCCAGGAATATCAACACCTTCATTCAAGATATCAACAGAACATAATATCTCTAATGTCCCAGCTTCATCCTTTTGTAGTTCATCATACGCTCTGATTCTTTCACCAACCGTACTTGAACCTGTTAAATACGCAGAACGATAACCTCTTTCTTCAAATGCCTCTGCCATCATTCTAGCGTGTGCACGATTCCTACAGAAAACAAGTGCTTTTAATTTCCCTTGTTGTCGATGTTTTTCAATCTCTTCACAAATAAAATCACAATGCTTAGAATCCGCTAATTCTGCCACCAACTTTCTTTCAGAAGCTTTCGACAAAGAATAATCTACCAATTGATCTCGAATGCCATAGTAATGAAATGGTACGATCAAATCATTGATGATTGCGTCTCTGAGTCGTAGTTCATAAGGAACATTTTCATCAAACAATGCCAATACATCTTGATTATCTAATCTCTCTGGAGTCGCTGTTAGACCAAGTAAGAACTCAGGTTCAAAATAGTTGATGATCTGTTTATAGCTATCCGCTACAGCGTGATGGCATTCATCAATGACAATATAATCAAATGTATCTTTAGGGAATAGATCTAAGTTCTTCGCCATAGATACATTTGTAGAAAACAAGAAATCCGCATCTAATTCTTTTTGAGATCCAGTAAATTTTCCATATGTCTTTTGTGTTCCAAATACCTTTTGAAACGTTTCTAAAGACTTTGAAAGAATGGAACTTTCATGTACGACATACAACAATCTATTAGGGTTGAAATTCAACGCATCAAAAGCAGAAAGATAAGTCTTACCAGAACCAGCACTACAGATCGTGATTGCACGTGTAATTCCCATCGTACGATAACGATTTAGTTCTTTCAAAGCGTTTCTTTGCATATAGTTTGGTTTGATATTACTTTGAACGATTTCATAATCCATATCCCATCTTTCAATGGCATAGTTTAACTTTCTTTTATACTTTTCAATACCTTCTTCTGTCAGTAAATATGTCTTATCCCATAAATACTCAAATTCCCTCATCAGTTGTTGATGGATACTTCCATCGATATCTTCTTCCACTAAAACATCCCACTCGATATTCTTTAGTAATGCGAATCTTGTGATATTTGATGATCCTACGATCATTTCTACATGATCATCATACGTAAAAACATATCCCTTACAATGAAATCCTAAAGTAGAGAATTGAGAATCACAAAAACATTCATCATCTAAATGACACGAAAAAGATGGATAGTTTTGTTGGAGAGTCAAGAAGAAGTGTAATGATTCGATATCTGTAAAGTTTTGATACGTAGATGTAATCAATCTACCTTTACATCCTCTTTGTAGAGCTGCTTCTAATTCATTCTTTAATAATCGCAGTCCCGCAATCTTGATAAAACTTACAGATATCACAAATTCATTACATTTTCTAAGATTTTCTTTTACTTTATCTAAAAAAGATATTTCGGAATAGTTTGTTAGAAATTGGTTCATAGCTTAAGTTTAGCAGCATCTATCAAACTATACCAGATCTAGAATTAATTCTTTACTTTTCTTCTTATCCTATCTAAGTAATCTTCAGAAGATTCTAGTTCTCCATAATCACATTCATATCGATAACAATGATCAGATAATACATCTTTACCATAATTACAATATTTCGCATTGATATCTCTGATATCTTTATTAACATCTTTTAATGGTCGGAAGAATTGATCACCATAAACGATTACTTCATGGATCGAAGAAGGAATCAATGTGAAATCCCCCTTACAAAGCTCTATGATCTTTTCAATCGTTCCTGGATAAAACAACACTGCAGCACCATTTAATTGACTTTTATTTGTGAACGCTCTTGTTTGAAAATCAACAAATGAATCATCAAATTTTATGATCATTAACGGAAACATATTCATCGCACTTTTCATCGCATCTTCTTCAAATTTCTTGATAGACACATTCCAATTTTTAACCATTTCATTCGTAACGATAGCGCTCAATATTTCTTCTTTCTCCTCATCTTTTTGAAGAAGGATATGGTATGTCATGATCAAATCAGACATACTTTTATGTGGATAGCGTTGTGTCTTTTCATCATTTGGATCACCCTGATGAACTTTCAAAAAGATCTTATCTTTTACTTTCTCATATTCTTCGATCCATGTCGGTTCTTCTACATACGGCATATTCAAATAAACATCTTTGATTCCATCCAAGATCGTATCCATAGGAACATCATGACAATACTTGTCATAACAATCTTCAAGATCAACGAATAATTCTTTCTTATCCCCTTTCCTTGCGATCTTTAACCCCAAATAAGAACGATTGACCTTTTTTACTGTTTCCAGTGCGAGATCATATTCTCCTTTTGGCAAGTAAGAAATCACCTTATCTTTCACTTCTTGTGTAAATGTTTGTAATGACTCCATAATATTTCCTCCTTTGTCCTTACACTTAACATATTCACAAGATTTTTCGATTTTCCAAAAAAAAATTAAAAAAAGTTAAAAAAAAGATGGGAATTCCCATCTTATTTAAGCACCAATAACAATGCCATCTTGAATTTACCATTGGCTGTAACGGCATGCATACCACCTTTATCAAAGCGGAACTGTTCACCTGCCTTGATTGGATAATCTTTTCCTTCATACCCAATCGTAGCTTCACCCTCTAACGCAAATACGATAGCGTCGCCTGGAGCCGCATGTGGAGATAACCCTGTACCTTCATCAAATGCCATAACTACAAATTTCATTGTATCGTTTGATGCGATATCAGCATTTACGATACTGTCTTTCTGATATGGCAATAGTTCTGCCAATTTAAATACTTCTTGTGATTTTACGATTTCGTTCATATGATTTTCCTTTCCTAGAATGACTTCTAAATAGATAAAACCTTCATCTGTTCTTGTACCACATAATACATCTTCTTTCACGTAGATACAATCTCCACTCACTAAAGAATACACCTTATCTTCAACAAGTACTTCACCATTTCCATCCAACACATAAAACAAATGTGGTACTGGATATGTTTCTTGTGAAATATCTGTTCCCTTTCCTAATGAAAAACAATTGATAAAGTTATTCGTGAATAGTTTTGTGGAAATCGTTAATCCTGTAATACATGGATGTTCTTTCACAATATTCATTTTATTAATTTCTTTCCATCAGAAAACGCATTTCCAACTTTTTCACCAAGAACATGATAGGCATTATTAAATGGATCAAATGTGATTGGTTGTACTTTACTAACATCTACATGTTCTCCATCCATACAGCTTTCATCAACACTGACATTTACGATTTCACCTAATAACATACCTGTATTATCATCATAGCTCTTTACATTACATTCTACACATACTGGTAATTCATTGATCACAGGAGCGTTTACGAACTCACTCTTCGTGACAGTAAATCCCGCATTTTCAAGTTTATTTGAAACGTTATTACCACTCGCTAATCCTACATAATCACATTCTACGACATGTTTCGCATCACCCATAGAAACTGTAAAAGCACCAGTCTTTTTTAAGTTCTTAACTGTCTTATGTGATTCACTTAAACATAACATAAATTCTTGTGTATCACTGATACCACCCCATGCGGCATTCATCGCATCAGGATTTCCATTTTCATCATATGTTCCAATAATAAATACGTTCTGTGGATAACAATATGGTTTTGAACCAAAATTCTTTCTACTCATATAAAAAGTCCTCCGAATCAATTGTATCAGAGAACTTTCTGTTTCTTATGTTTAATGCTTCTGACATTCTTGAAGATAATCAATCAACTCATCCACTTCTTCTTCCGTTGTTGCCCATGAAGTAGCTAAACGAATCAATGTATGCGTATCATCTGTCTTTTCCCAGAAGCTAGTCGCAACCTTTTTCTTGATCTTTTCTAATACATCATCTTCAAAATTAATGAACAGTTGATTTGTATAAGTTGGCATATATACTTCATATCCCGCATCTTCAAAAGCTTTTGTGATCTTCTTAGCGTATTGAACTGCTTTCTTACCAGCTTCAAAATACAAGTCATTTGTAAACATTTCATCAAATTGGATTCCTAACAATCTACCTTTTGCGAGTAAGGCACCATTTTGTTTGATCGTTGTAAAGAAACAAGGAATCAAATCTTTGTTTGGAATGACAACTGCTTCTCCAAATAAGGTTCCACATTTTGTTCCACCAATATAGAAAACGTCACAATACTTAGCTAGATCTTTTAAAGTAACATCATTATCTTCGGAGCCTAACGCATACGCAAGTCTAGCTCCATCTGCGTAAAGATATAAGTGGTAAGTATCACATACGCTCCTTAGTTCTTCTAATTCTTGTTTGGAATATAAAGTTCCATATTCTGTTGGTTGAGAAATATAGATCATTCCAGGTTGTACCATATGTGGATGTGTATCATCCCCTAAGAATTTCTCCATGTATTCTTTTACACTAGAAGCTTTCACTTTTGCGTCCACACCTTCTAATGTAATGACTTTATGATTTCTCGCTTCGATTGCGCCAGATTCATGTACTGCGATGTGCCCTGTTGTCGTTGAAATGACACCTTGATAGTTTCTTAATAGTCCATCAATGACTGTTGCGTTAGCTTGTGTTCCTCCAACTAAGAAACGGATCTCTGCCTCTTCTAATCCACAAGCTTTCTTGATCTTTTCTTTCGCACTTGTACTATAGGAATCATATCCATATCCTACAGTCGCTTCCATATTTGTTTGAGTCAATCTTTCCAAGATGGAAGGAATACATCCTTGCATATAATCACACGCAAAATTCAACATAACTCACTCCTTTTTCGTTAACTATTATATTACAAAAAGAAGAGAGACATTATCTCTCTTCTAAGATTTCTTTCATACATTGGATGAAATATTCATTGTTTTCAACAGTAGATACAGAAACACGATCCATCATTGGAGTCGAAATATGAACTCCCTTTTCAATCAATTTCGTACGAACATCTTCATGATCCATATGTGGATCAAATAGAATAAAGTTCGTTTGTGTCGTCCAAACATCACTTTGAATATGTATGAACATACAAACAATGAAGCTTTATTAGAAAACTTAAAGAATGGTAACTTAGACCTTGTCTTAACAACAAATCATTAAGGATTTGAGAATATGGAACATACATTTGTTCATCATGAACATTTGATTCTAGCCGTACCATCTCATTGGGATATTTGTAAGAAATATAAATCAAAAGCTTTTACTGCGAAACAAATCATCAACAATGAACACCGTAACGCAAGAAGGAAAGGCATCAATCTCAAAGAATTTGAAGATCTTCCTTATATCTCATTAAGACCAGATAGTGATCTTTACTCTAGAAGTCTTTCCATCTTCCAACATTACAATTGTGAAGCGAACTATGCCATGTATGTCGATCAAATGATCACAGAATACTTCATGACAAAGAATGGATATGGATACTCCATCATCCGTGATGGTACTGTGAATATCATTCCTCAAGAAGAAGACTACAAACATCCAAAAGTACTCTATTTCATCTTAGATGATCCTCTCGCTATTAGAGACTTAAACTTCTACTATCGTGATCTAGATTATCTTGATCCTACAGCAAAACAATTCTTAAAACATCTAGCTAACAATAGCTAGATGTTTTTTATAGTTCAATTATATATCCTACACAATTGGATCCAATATGTTTTGATTCCTTTAAAATCATCTTATTTATGCGTTATCTTTTGGATCCATATGTTCTGCTACCCATTGTGCGTGTGAACACAATCTTGTGACGCTTTGTGTTCTTTCTTCTCCAGGGAAGCAGATCAATCCACCGTGTCCACGTTCTCTAGCCATAGCCATGATATCCGCACAATCTTGTACGAAGTCAGCAGCTCTAGGTTTCACAGCTACTTTAAATGGAATGACATACAAAGGAATACGATATTCTTTCTTATCTTCTTTTACTTTCCACTCAATATGAGGAAGAATCATTGCCATATCAAACTCATCTTGATGTGCATATAGATCAGGATATGGAATTCTAATAAAGATGACTTTATCAGAAATACCCTCTTGCGCTGCGAAGATATTTAAGTGACCTGCCAAATATCCAGAGGCAAATCCCTCACCACAGCTGACCGCAATACGATGTTGTTTCATAAAATGTTCCTCCACTTACTTTTAGTTTATTTGAATTTCAATCAAATGAAAAGACAAAATATTTACTATTTTCCATACAATATTAACGATTCATGATAAAATTTTTGAAAGTGAGGATCAATAATATGTTTAAACACTACATGTATAATGGAAAAGAAAAGTTTCATATCAAAAAATCATCAACTCATGAAACTTCTCTTTGTAAATCAAAAGAAGACGCATTGAAAAAGATGGTCAAAAACGAAAAGAAATTAGATGAGCTCCAACAAAAGCTCTACGCAGAGAAAAAAGAAGGCTTGATCGTTGTTTTCCAAGCTATGGATGCTGCGGGAAAAGATGGAACGATTGCGCATGTCCTACAATGTCTATCACCACATGGTGTTTATGAGGCAGCCTTTAAATCTCCATCATCCACTGAGCTTTCTCATGATTACCTATGGAGAATCATTCAAAAATTACCAGCGAAAGGTGAAATTGCGATATTCAATCGTTCTCACTACGAAGATGTTTTAATTGGTAAAGTCAAAGAATTATATAAGACACAACCACACGCTGATCGAATCAATGAAAAGAATGTCATTCCTAGAAGATATAAAGATATTCGTCATTTCGAAGAATACCTTTATGAAAATAATATTCGTATCGTTAAGATCTTCTTGAATGTCTCCAAGAAAGAACAGGCAAAGAGATTCTTAGAAAGAATTGAAGAACCAGAAAAGAATTGGAAATTCTCTAGTAGCGATGTAGAAGAAAGAAAGTACTGGGACTCTTATCAAGAAGCGTTTGAAGACGCTATTAACAACACATCCACAAAACATTGCCCATGGTATGTCGTACCAGCAGATAATAAATGGTATATGCGTTATGTGGTTTCTGAGATCATTCTTCATACATTAAAAGATATGGACCCTCAATATCCTGAAGTTACTGAAGAACGTAAAGCCAACTTCGCAACTTTAAAAACACAATTAGAAAAAGAAATCAAATAACACGAATGGCACTCAATAGAGTGCCATTTTTACATACAAAAAAAGAACGATATCTTATGATATCGTTCTCTCTTATTAGAAAGATTACTTGTTATCTTCATCAATAGCGTTAGCAGCTGTTCTACCGGAAACGAAGATTTCAACGATAGCGTTACCACCAAGTCTATTACCACCATGGATACCACCAGTAACTTCACCGGCAGCATATAGGCCTTCAATAACATTTCCTTCAGAATCTAATACATGACGATCTGTATCAACTGATAGACCACCCATTGTATGGTGAGCAGATGGAGCCATGATACGAACTCTGAACTTAACTCCTTCTGTAGAGTAGTCGCTCATGTCATATTCACCGGATTCATCAGCTGTTACACCAATAAGAGCTGTCCAACCTGTCTTATCTACATCATCTGGTTGTTCACCAGCAGCTAAAGCTGTATCGTAGTTTTCGATTGTCTTGTAGATTTCTGCTGGATCTGCATCCATTCCATACTTATCTAAGATTTCTTGTAATTCATCTTCACTTGAGAAGAAGTATACTCTATCATCTAGTTCAGCATATTGTTCGAATGGGTAACCAGAACCAACTTCAACATCTGCGTTAGCGATTTCTAAGAATACGCCCTGTGTTCCGTCAACTTCAACACCGTTCTTGAATTCACCAAGTGATAGAACGTCACGTTCAGAAGTTTCGTTTACGAAACGCTTACCTGTTGTAGGGTTAACATAGATACAGTTAGCACCAGAACCATAAGCCAAGTTACCATTGTCAATCCAAGCAATAGGCATCATCTGAGCCCAGCCTAAACCTGTAGTAGCTGCACCAACTTCTTCACCCATCTTGATACCATCACCAACTAGTGAAGATCTGTTAGTTGTCTTAGTAGCGTCTGTTACATACTTTGTATCCCAATATTCATTAGTTTCTTCAACCATTTCAATATTAGCAGCGTAACCACCAGTTGTCATAACGACACCCTTGTTAGCCTTAACTGTAACTTCTGTTCCATCATACATAGTAGCCTTGACACCAGTAACCTTACCATTGTCTGTGATGAGGCTATTAGCTGTAGTTCTAGTCATGATAGCGTTGTCTTTAGCAGTCTTAGATGTTTCTAAGATAGTCTTCTTTGTGTTAGCGAAGTAAGCACCCCAGTTACCTGCAGTTCCTTCATCAACTTCACCATCTTCATCAAAGTCAGCACCTAACTGTCTATTTTCTCTGTGCCATAGAGCACCAATTAAAGTATTCTGAGAAGCATCATCAAATAATGCACCCTGATCTTCTAACCATTCCTTGAGGCCTTGACCATCTTCAACGAACTGCTTAACTAGATCATATTCACCATAGATCCATTCAGTTCCATCAGAATTCTGTCTTAATCCACCATAGTATGTCTGGAAGATATGTAAGTTAACTGTAGAGAATAATGTTAGATCTGTTTCAGCCTTACCAGCCTTGAGCTTTGGTTCAGCCCAATCTAAGTAAGCCTTGATTTCCTTCTTAAGAGCTTTTAATGTGCTTAGATATTCTTTATGAACACCAGCCTTAGAAAGAGTCTTGATATCACCAGCAACGAATTCTGTATCCTTGAAGTAATCTTCATCGAATTCATCTTCATTCCAGTCATAGATTGTCTTTAATTCATCGATATAACCATTAGCGGACTTAACTTTATCATAAGTCTTTCCGTTGTAATCCCATGTACCTGTTGTAGCATCAGGATCTTCAGCATCCCATACTAGGTAAGGCATTACAGACTGGAACTGTCCACCAGAAACTAATGTGTTACCACCAATTTCAGCGTTTTCTTCGATAACAAGAACGGAATCACCATTCTGAGCAGCCTGAGCAGCAGCACCCATACCAGCACCACCAGCACCGATAACTACTACATCATATGTTCCTTCAATTGGATCTTGAGCTTCATGAACAACTGTGTTGGACTTGAATCCATCAAGGTCAGAAGCCTTAGCTTGTTCAGCAGCATCATTCAAAGCATCCTTGATAGCCTTAGATGTGAATGTAGCACCAGATACGGAATCAACACCAGAACCATTTGCTTCAATAGCGTCTGCGAACATGATGTCGTAAGCAACAGTACCTACATGTCCTGTTTCTTTTTCTTCCTTGATTTCAATGTCTTCAATACCATCTTCTTTAAATGTTACGTCTAATGATACTGTACCATTGTAACCTTCAGCAGTACCTGTATATGTACCAGCTGTGTATGTTACAGGAACATTTTCATGAGGTCCTGCAGCACCCATAGCGTCTACATCTACGCCAGCACTTTCAAGAGCAGCCTTTGTTGCGTTGATAATAGCTTCTGAAGTAACTGTAGCACCAGAAACTGTTTCAACGTTTGGAGTTTGGGCATCAACGATAGCTGCTGGAATCTGTTCCAAAGCAGGATCTGCGATACCTTCTGTTTCTTTTTGGTCAGTAACAGTAACGCTCTTGATTTCATTGTCTTCATAAACAACTTGAACCGTAACATCACCGTTCTTACCAGCGGCAGTACCTTCATAAGTATTGCCAGTGCCTGTATTGCTAGAACATCCAGCAACCAAGCCAAGAGCTAATGAACCAGCTAATAAACCAGCACTACTAACTCTTTCGAACTTTTTGTAGTCCATCTTTTTCCCCCTTTTCATTGGAATTGATATTTTCACAAAAATATCATATATTAATTTTATAAACCCTGTAGTTACTACAGAGTCAATGGAAATGTGAGCGTTTTCACGAAAAAGGTAATTTTATGAAAGTTAATGAACTATCAAATCTAACAGGTATCAATATAGAAACGATTCGTATGTATCGTAACGATGGGTTATTACACCCAACAAAGCTAACAAATGGGTATTATGAATATTCCATGCAGGATTACGCTTCTTTACTACATTTAAAGAAATTAAGATCCTTTGATTTTTCTATCAATGATATCAAACAATCTGAACAACATGATTCCATTGATGAATACATGGATCGTTTTACTCATGTTGAAGATCAGCTTTTAGATGAAATTGAACGTATCAAACAAAAGATCGAATTTATTCATTTTGAAAGAAATCATGTTCTTTCTACGATTTCTACTGCGGATATCAATGTTAGTATCGATCAATCCATTGATGAAAAGATCGATCTCTATCCTCCTTTTGATAATGATCAATCTTTTATTCCAACAACAGACCCTAACTTCTTTCTCTACACAACGACACCTATCTTTATTTCAAAAGATATTCTAAATGGTCCTGTAGAAGACAAGGTCATTGAAACAAAGGTCGGTATCGGAACATATCGTTCTATTTATGAAAAGATGGATCTTATGATTCCAAACAATTCCATCATTGTCCCAAATGGAAGATGTATCTCTCAAATCATAAGAATGAAAGATCTTACGCATATCAATATCAAAGATTTAGAACCAATGATCAACTACGCAAAAGAAATCAACATGCCATTCATTTCAGATTCTACAGGTTACTTAGCTGGTATTTCTTATGAAGAAGGAAAACCTGTATTTATCATGAGGATCCGTGCTTGTATTGAGAAAAACAACGTCATTCATCCTGATAGGATCAAATAAATACGATTTCACATCAATTTTTCACATTCATTTCTTTATGTTTATAGTACAATTGAACGGTATGTTTTAGGGAGGAATACATTATGGCAACTAGAAAATATAAACCATTACGCAAACAACAAATCGAAGAAACAACAGAATCCTCACCTAAGGAAGTTGAAAAGAATGAAGATATCACTTCTGAAGAAGTAAATATAACAGAAGATATCGTTGAAGAGAAAACAGAAGAAACTCCTTCAGAAATCATCGATTCAAAACAAGAAGAGCCTTCTGAAGAAGTCAAGCTAGATGAACAAACAACAGAAAAGAAAGAAATTCAAAAAAAGAATGTTCCATTCATTCTATTCTCATTGATTTCCTTATCAACATTACTGATCATCTCAGAACTCGTATTCAAGATCATCGAATTTGGATTCACGTTTGATCTATCTCTATTAAGGATATTCTTATTCTGTATTGGATTTTCAGGAATCGTAGCTACTCTTTTATCACTACTTCCTCTAAAACCAGCGAAGATCATTCACAACATCTTATGTTTTGTATTACCAATATACGCTCTATTCCAAATTGGTATCCACAACATGATGCATTCCTACGCAACTTTAAAAACAGCTGGTGGATTAGCTGGTGCGATGGTGAGTTATGTACTTCAATATATCCGTCAAATGCCGATTGGTTATTGGCTGATGTTATTGATTCCAATTTCATATTTCATTCTTCAAAAGAAATACATCAATGTATATAAATCAAAGAATTGGAAGAATACGATCATCATCTTGGTTAGCGCCCTAGCATTAGATGAAGCTGGATTATTACTAACCGCAATCTATGGTGATTGGGAACAATATTCCTACCCTACTTATCAAGAAAGTGCGATCCGTGAATATGGTATTGAAAGATTCTTATTAAGAGATATCGCTACGATCTTCACAGAAAAAGAAGCTACGATCGAAGAAGAAACTTACGAACAAGTAGACAGCACAAGAAAGATCGATGATACGGATTGGGAAAAACAATCTCAAGCAGATGATAATGAAGATCGTCAAACGATCGATAGTTATCTCATGAATCGTAATATTGATGGATACAATGATAAGACAGGATTACTTGAAGGTAAGAATTTGATCTATATCATGATTGAAGCCTTCGACTATATTGGTATTGATGAAGAGTTAACACCAACTCTATATAAGATGATGAATAGTGGTTGGAACTTCTCTAATCATTACACACCTAAGTTCGATACAGGAACATCTGATTCCGAATTGATTTCAGAAACATCTCTCATTCCTAGAAGAGACACTAACGTATATGCGGAATTCTCTGGAAATGATTGGACAGACTCCATCTTCTACTTATTCAATCAAGCAGGTTATACGACACATGCTTATCATAACTGGAATGATGAATATTATTCTCGTACGGTCATGATGGAAAGCTTATATTGTGAAGATTATGAAGACTGGACAGATCTAACAGAACAAAACAAATCCCTAGAAACGATCGATGGATGGCAATCTGATTATGACTTGTTCCATGAAACTGTAGATAAATACATCAATGAAGATCAATTCATGACAATGTATATCACTTCATCAACACATTTCCCATACAACACAAGTTGGGATATCTTAGGTAATAAATACTTAGATGAGATCAATAAAGTTCATCCAGATTATCCAGAAGATGTAAAACACTATATCTCTAAAGCTATGGAATTAGATAAAGGTATGGAATACTTATTACAAGCTTTGGAAGATGCTGGTAAAGCAGATGATACTGCTATCGTATTCTTCGCAGATCATCATCCATTAAACATGAATATCAATTATCTGTATGACTATACACCAGAAATTGATTCTAGTGGATTAACAGTAGATCGTTCAGTTGGTATGAATGAATTCAGATCACCATTAGTCATGTATTGTCCTTCTATTCTAGGAGACGAAACATTCACAAACATCTCAAGTACATATGATATCCTTCCTACTGTATTAAATCTTTACAACATCAACTATGATCCTAGATTACTATTAGGAACGGATTACTTCTCAGATTCCGAAAATGTCGTCTACTTCCCAGATGGAGATTGGGCTACAGATAAAGGTATCTACTACACTTCTACTGGAACATTTGAACCAACAGATGAAAATGAAGAAATCGATGAAACCTACATTGAGAATATGACGACCAAGGTCAACAATGCCTTCAACATATCTCTCATGATCTATCAAACAGATTACTTCCATTATCGTTCTGGTATCACGACACCAGATTCTTCATTGAAGAATTACACGACAATAACTGATCCAGATACTGGTGAACAAATACATGTCCAAGCGACTGAAGATACAACAACAGAATAGTTGTTGTATTTTTTTATACAAAAAGATCTCTATTCTTTCGAACAGAGATCTATCTAGCTTTTTTCCAAGTAGATTTTGAAAATAGTACCAAGATTGGCATGATTTCTAATCTTCCAGCTAACATATCCATTATCATGACGATTTTAGAAAGCATAGAGAAATCCGAGAATCCACCACTAGGACCACACTTCATTAAACCAGGTCCAATGTTATTAAACGTTGCCATAACAGCTGAGAAGTTCGTCTCAAAATCAAAACCATCTAAAGATACAAAGAACGTAGAAATCATCACAATCAATACATACGCAATCAAGTATGATGAGATGTTATTCACGATTCCCTCTGACATTGGTCGATCATTATATTCAATGACTCTTACTTCAGAAGGATGTAAGAACTTATGAATATTTCTACGAAGTGTCTTCCACATGATAACAAGTCTGACTTGTTTGAAACCACCACCTGTACTACCTGCGCAAGCACCAACAAACATCAACAACAATACGATCGTATGTGCGATAGCTGGCCATTGGTTATAGTCGGCCGTAGAATAACCGGTCGTAGAAATAATGGTCGATACTGTAAACGCAGCATCCCTCAAACACATTTCTATTTGATCATATTGTGGTAATGCCGCAACGAACAATCCTAAGATTGCCGCAAATACGATCAACCAGAAACAACGGAACTCTTCATCCTTAAACGCTTCTTTCGCTTTTCCTGTAAGGATCAAGAAGTATATTGAAAAGTTCACTGAGAACAATAACATAAACACTGTTGTGATATTGATGGCCGCTGTCGTATAAGAAGCCATGGAGTTATTTTTGATTCCAAATCCACCTGTACCTGCCGTACCAAACGCAATACATAGCGCATCAAATAGTGGCATCTTACCAACAATGATCAACAACAAAATATCAATGATCGTTAATCCTGTATAGATCAAATACGTGATCTTAGCTGTTTCCTTCATTCTTGGCGCAATCTTACCAGAAGATGGTCCTGGAGATTCCGCACGCATGATATGCATCGTAAATCCACCATTCTTACCACCAACTGAGACGATTGCCAATAAGAATACTAAGATTCCCATTCCACCTACCCAGTGAGAAAACGATCTCCAAAACAATAAACTTTTCGGTAATTCTTCAACAAGGTTCACAATAGATGAACCGGTCGTTGTAAAACCAGAGACCATTTCAAACATCGCATCCACAAAGTTTGGAATAGCTTCTGAAAACACAAATGGTAAACATCCAATTGCGCTCATCATGATCCAAGACAGTCCCGTCGTAACAAGACCTTCTCTAGAATAGAAATGTCCTCTCGTACATCCTTTCGTAATCAAGAATAACAACAATACCGTAATCAATAAGATCACATATGTCATTCCAAATCCATATAATGAACTCCATTCTTTCATTCCAATTGCGATAAACACAGAAGGAATCATCAAACAAGCTTCAATACATAAGATATAAGAAATAATTCTCAAAACAAATTTAAAATTCATGATGATCAATCCTCAAAGATATCATTGATTTGATGAACAGTTGTCGTACCATCAGTCAAAATAACAATAATATCTCCCTTTTCTAGTGTAGAATCACCATTTGGAATCTCAAACAGATCCCCTCTAGCGATAGAATTGATCAAGATATCTTTCTTGATACGAAGTTCCTTTAATGGAATACCAACATTCTTTGTCGTTTCATCCACAACAAATTCAGAAGCGTCTACCCTACCATCCGCAATTCTATGAATCGTTAAGGCTGCACCCTCTTTTGCCTGGATCGCACGAACATATCGAATGATATGCATACTAACGATTTCCTTTGGACAAACAGTAGAACCAAGTTCTAACTTATCTGTTAGATCAGCAATTCTTCCTCTACCTAGTTTTGTAACAACGGTAGAAATCTTCCTTTGATTTGCGAATAAAGCACAAACCATGTTTACTTCATCCATTCCTGTCAATCCAACAAACGCATCATAATCTGATACATCTTCGCTATCTAATACAGAGTGATCAGACGCATCCGCATGAATGATCGTCGCATTCGGTAATAGACCAGCTAATTTCGTACAATTCTCTTCATCGATTTCAATGATCGTAGATTTGATATTAGATTCTTCAAGATATTGTGCCAAGTAATACGCAATTCTACTACCACCCGCAATCGCAACATGTTTAACAGGTTTCTTGATTACTCCAATATTGTTTAATAAAGTATGTAATTCTTGGTTTGTTCCTGTGATATATAATCTATCATTCACTTGAAGTACCGTATCACCATCTGGAAGAATGATCTTTCCATCTCTCAATACAGCTGAAATCAAGACATGTGCTTGTACTTTCTTATGGAAATCAGACAACTTCAAATTCTTGATCCTAGAATTCTCTAAGATCTTTAATTCCGCAATCTCAGCACGAGACTTAGAGAAATGTTCGACCTTCATGAATTCAGGAAGTTTCAACAAGCCTGCGATTTCAATTGCGGTTTCTCTTTCTGGATTAATGATCAAAGATAATCCAAAGTGATTAGATAGTTTCAACAATCCAGATACATATTCTGGAGTTCTAACTCTAGCGATAACATGTACATTTGGATTCAATGCACGCGCTGTCATACAAGCTAATACATTCAATTCATCCGCACTCGTTGCCGCAATAAATACATCCGTATTTTGAATATCCGCTTCTTCTAACGTTTCCGCAGTCGCAGCGTTTCCTTGGTATGTGATAACATCATATTTCGTACCAACGACTTCCAATACATCTGCACTTCTATCAATCAATGTAATATCATAACCATCAGCACTTAATTCTTTTGTGAGTGTTTTGCCTACTTTACCTGCACCGGCAATAATAATCTTCATAAATACCCCTCTACTTTTTGTGGCTTGTTATCATTCTAGACTCTAAATATATAAAAGACAATATCTTGACATTCTAAAAAACCATTCATTTCTGAATGGTTTTCTTGTTATTTACTTAGCTTATCAAAGAATGGTTCAATCAATTTCATGAGTTCTTTCCAATACACAGGATATTCATCATATCCATAATATTCATAAACTTCATCCCAACTGATATCAATACCTAATTCCCATTCATTATTATCTAGGACTTTTTGTCCATCATTATTAGGAATATACACTTTATCCCAGTCAGATAAGAATAATTCATTGTAAAGATTCTCTTTTAATGTTTTCCATTCTTCAGCACTCAGTACATCCGCAACTTTATCAATGCCACCTTCATTTGCGTCATAAACTTCATACAAACAAGAGCCATCTTTCTCTTGGACCATTCTTAATCTAGCACTACCAGAAACGACATCTCCATATCTGAAACGTAATCCTTTCACTGCTTCGATCATTGGAACACCTTTATCAGAGATAGGTTCTCTTCCAAAAGAATTCTTACAATCATCACATAAGTAATATTCATTATATTTTTTTACTTTTTTACTACCACAATGTGGACACAACACTTTCTTTGCCATAGTTCCTCCAATAATTCTGTATTTATTTTACAACAGAAACAAGAGAATGTTCCATTAAAATGAAAGCGTTTACTAATCAAAGATAACCTTCCATGATCTTCTTAACTTTCTTATAAGAATAAAAGAAATATACGATCTCAGCTATCGCAGTCAATGTCCAAGAACAAGGATACAAAAGATATAAAGCTGTAATGGAATGAAAATACACAAAGATCGTATAGACCCATACCACTCTAAAGACACATGAACCTAATATCACAATGATCATTGGCATGATACTTTTCCCCATTCCTCTAGAAGCAGCTATCGTACAATCCATAAAAGATGACAAACAATACGAGAAAGCCATAACTTTTAATTTCTCACTTCCCGCAACGATGACATCCGCATCATTTGTAAACAAAGCTAAGAAATATTGTCCAAATATCAAAAATATGCCACCTAACAATACACCAGCAGAAAAGGAATAAACTAACGCAACAAAGTAGCTCTTCAACATGCGTTCACTCTTTCCAGCACCCCAGTTCTTAGAGACAAAAGAAGAACAGCCTGTATGGAAAGCAGCCAATACGTTATAAACGATCGTATCTGCGTTAGCTGCGGCAGAATTACCAGAAACAACAGTCGCATCAAAAGAATTCACTGCCTTTTGAACAAATAGGTTCGCAATCGCAAAGATCGCATTTTGGATTCCTGCAGGAATTCCTAGTTTCAAAATATCCTTACAAGCTTCAGGATCATATAATTCTTTCTGAAAACGAAGCTGACAAATATCCTCTCTTTTCAATAGATGTAATACGATCAATAAAGCACTGATATATTGCGCAATCACACTCGCTATCGCAACACCATCCGCAGCTTTATGACATACTACAACGAAGAATAGATTCATGATAACGTTTAATACACCCGCCACACTCAAATATAAGAGTGGTCGTTTCGTATCACCACATGCGCTCAATACACCATTACCATAGTTATAGATTGCCATCGCAGGAAAACCTAAAGAATAGATCTTTAGATACAAAGAAGCTTGTGAGAACAATTCCTCTTTCGTACTCAATACATTCAACAACGGATTTGTCAGTAGAAAAGAGCACAAACAAATCACAATTCCTACGACACCACACGCAACAAGCGCAGAAAAGATACTCTTTCTTGTATGTTCTTCATTTCCTTGTCCTAAGCTATGCGCAACAATAACAGTCACACCACTTCCCATGCCAATTATAAAACCCGTATACAAAGTTACTAATATCGTTGTAGATCCCACTGCACCTAACGCAATTGATGAAGAAAACTTCCCAACGACCGCAACATCACTCAAATTGAATAAAACTTCTAATATTTGTGCAAACATCAAAGGTACACTAAAGAAGAATATATTCTTCCACAATGAGCCTTCTAACATTTGAATTCCATGACTTCTAGACATCTTTCACCCTCACACTTGAACTATTGTATTCCTATTTTGTATAGAGAAAAGAAAAACTTTCGAATAATCGAAAGTTTAATCAAATACCATTTCAACTTTATATTCTGAAGATACTGCCGTAATCAATGGTTGGAAGATTTCCCAAGTCTTCATTGTCGCAAATTCATCAGCCTTTTCTAACAATTCTTTTGTTTCCAACTTCTCTTTCATCGCAGATTGAATGGATTTATCTAATTCATTTTGTTGTTCTGTTGTAAGTGAAAGATCTCCAAAAGCCAATAATCCTTTATCTGTCTTTTCAAATTCAACCTTATCATAATCAATATTCACATATTGAAGTACCGTATGAGGAATCTTCACAGTAACTGTCTTAGCTTCTTCATCTACCGTAATATGATCTTCATCAATATCTTTCATATCCACTGTATATACGCCCGTACCAGAATAAGAAATATTCTTCACTTTAGAGAATATAGAAAGATTTCCTAGACCAGCCTTTGTGATCGTTGTAGATATCTCTAATGGTTGTTCCATGACGATCAATTCTTGGTGTTGACTCGCTTCTCCAAGTACCGCATTTTTAAAATCAACAGCTGTATAACCAGTAAAGGTCTCATCTAATAGCTCATCCGCGCTTTCTTTTGTCGTTTCAACGCTACCAAGTAATGAATTCTTCATTCCAAACACTGTGCCTAATAACAATCCCACAACGACACCTACGATCAATCCCTTTAAGAATCCACCACTCTTTTTGTTGGACAATGCCGCAGTCGCAAGAGCAGCACCAGCTGTTAATAGTTCTTCTGTACCTTCCTCTTTTGAAGAAGTCTTAGTAGACTTTGATTTTGTTGTCTTCGTAGTAGAGCTTTCAGCTTTTTTGTCCGCTTCTTCTTTTTTCTTCTTTGTTTCTTCGTATTCTTTTTCTTGTTTCTTTGTTGTTTCATTTTCAACAGTCTTGGCTGTTGATTCTACTTTAAAATCATTCTTTGACATAATCTAACCTCACAAATATTCTACCATGAATCAATTTAGTGGTATGATTATCTATGCCCAGAAAGAAAAGGTATTTATATGAATTCAAAAGAAATATCGAATGAACTATTAACATTCATTCAAAACAGTCCAAGTATGTTCCACTCCATTTCGTCAATTCGAAAATATTTAGATGATTCTAATTTTACTTATTTACCTGAAGAATCAAATTGGTCTTTAGAAAAAGGTAAGAACTATTACACGATCAGAAATCATTCCTCTATCATTGCGTTCAAAGTAGGAAACACATTAGATGATTATCATTTCCAAATGTGTGCTTCTCACAGTGATTCTCCTACATTCAAAGTCAAGAATGTTCCTGAACTAAAAGGTCAAGGAGAATATCTCAAACTCGATGTTGAAGCCTATGGTGGGATGATCGACAATACATGGTTTGATAGACCTCTTACGATTGCGGGTAGAGCTTTTGTGAGAAATGGAAATGCCATTGAAAATAAGCTCGTATTTATTGATAAAGATCTATTGTTGATTCCTAGTCTTGCGATTCACTTCAATCGTGAAGTTAATAAAGGAGTCGCACTCAACCGTCAAATCGATCTTTGTCCACTATTCTCTACAGGCAAGGCAAAAGAAGGAGATTTCAGAAAGATGGTCGCAGAACACTTAAACGTATCTGTGGATGATCTATTAGGTGTCGATCTATTCCTAGTCAATCGTCAAAGACCATGTATTTGGGGCTATCAAGAAGAGTTTATTTCTTCACCTAAGTTAGATGATCTACATTGTGCATTCTCCACACTAAAAGGTTTTCTAGCATCCAACAATGAACATGATGTTAGTGTCTATGCTTGTTTCGATAATGAAGAAGTAGGTTCCAACACAAAACAAGGTGCGATGTCCACTTTCCTACAAGATGTATTAAAGAGAATCAATTATAGTCTACAAAAGACAGATGAAGATTATTATCAAGCTATCTCTAGATCATTCTTAGTCAGTGCAGATAACGCTCACGCAGTTCATCCAAACCATCCTGAAAAGACAGATACTGTCAATTGTGCCTATATGAACAAAGGTCTTGTCATTAAAGAAAGCGCAAATCAAAAATATACAACAGATGCCTTCTCAAGATCTGTATTCATGGAAATCTGTCGTAGAGCGAACATGCCATTCCAAACATTCGCAAATCGTTCTGATTCCTTAGGTGGTTCTACATTAGGTAACTTATCTAACACACAAGTCAGTCTACACGCTGTCGATATTGGATTGCCTCAATTAGCGATGCATTCATCCTATGAAACGGCAGGTGTAGAAGATACAGCTACAACGATTGAAACGATCAAAGAATACTATTCTACAAACATCAAGATTACAAATTTTGATCACGTTGAATTTGACTAAACATGAAAAAAGCCGCATATGCGGCTTTTTGTGTACCTTTTTACTTCGCTAGTTTCGCTGCAGCTTCCCCAGCAATCTTACCAGATACGAATGTCCAAGATTGAGCCTGTCCACCCCAAGGAGAGTAAGCTTCACCTTCCTTGTTAGCGACACCTTCAGAATCTTGACCAACTGCGAATAGATTCTCAATTGGTGTTCCATCTTCCTTAAGAACGTTCATGTTAGTATCTACATCTAATGAACCAACTGTTCCATAAGAATAACCACAACATTCAAATAAGTAGTATGTTGTATCTGCATCACCAAGAGATTCTGTTAACGTATCTTCATCCATGTCTAATGCCTTCGCAATCTCACTTGGTGTACCCTTCCAAGCATTTTCTGTTTCTAATGCGACATCAACGATATCATCGATATCTTCAATTGGTGTACCTGCTTCAGGAACTGTACCACCTTGACCTAGACCAAAGATAGATACAGCTGCTGTTGTTTCAGATAGTCCATTCTTCTTCATATCATCGATATCATCTTGTGTATAAACATTGTAGTAATGGAAACCAGGCGCATACGCAATACCTACTGTTAATTCAGAGTTTGTTGTTCCAGATCCATCTGTAGAACCTAGGATAGCACCAGTTTCATCAACTTCCTTGGCATCACTTGTTGTAGCGATTGCGGAAAGGATTGCCTTTTGATCAGCTGTTAAAGAATCATCACGAATGATATTTGGAACTTGAGATACATGGATCATTGGTAATGTACCTAGCGCATAAGTAGCACCACCTACAGATTGTCCCATCTTGATACCTGTACCATCATTGACAGTATCACCAATGCTCTTGACTGTACTTCCATATACTTCTTCCAACATTTCATCGTTTCCTAAGAAACCACCAGTCGCAAGAATGACAGACTTACCAGAAATCTCATATGTCGTTCCATCATAGCTAACTGCTTTGACACCTGTCACATTACCATCATCATCTGTTAGTAATTCTTCAGCTGTCAATTCTAACATGTAGTCATTCTTATCATTCATATCCTTTGCCTTATCTAAAGCGTTCTGGAATTGATATGTATGATCTGGACCAAACGCATACCACTTTGTGTTGTCTTCATCAGCTGTATAAACAGTCCATTCCTTATCCCATGAAGGAACAACGAATGATCCAACTAATCCACCCATACCATCAAAACTAAAGTCAAAGTTTTCTTGATAGTAATCTAATGCAGAACCAGATTGATAAACAGCTTCCTTGATTACATCAGCCTTTTCTTCTGTTCCTACATAATCGATCCATGTTTTATAAACTTCATCTTCATCAATGTAATCTTTACCATCATTGTATGTATCCTTTAAGACTTCACTATTCAAAGCCATTGGACCATATACAGATGCAGAGTTACCACCGATTTCACCAGCAGCTTCAATTCCGAATACTGTAGCGCCTTCTTTCGCAGCTGCACAATAAGATAAGATACCAGATCCACCAAGACCTACAACGATAACATCGTATCCATCTAGTTTCTTGACTTCACTACTCTTTTCAACACCATTCATCCATTCTGTGCTCTTGCCACCAGCTTCATCGATTGCCTTCGCAACGATGTTTTTAATAGCACCAGATGAAGTCGTAGCACCTGTAATAGAATCAACACCGATATCCTGTGCTTCAATGATTCTAGGAATCAACTTTTCTTCAGCTACTTCAAACCATTGACCTGTCAAAGAATCATATTCTTCTGTGATCTTGATGTCTGTGATCTTGTTGTCTTTTACTGTAACTTCACCAGTCATCATTCCCATGACACCGAAACTTTCAACAGTTTCTGTGTATGTTCCATCTTTCAACGCACTCTTTTCTGTGCTAGTAGAACCTGTTGCTTGTTTGATTGCGTCTGCCATCGCAGCTTTAACAGCGTTAGAAGTTTCTGTAGCACCTGAAACACCATCGATGTCACTTGATTGTGAAGTCATGATCTGTTCAATCAATTCTTCTGCAGCAGCACCACCAATAGATTCTGTTTCTCCAGAAACATCTAAACTCAACTTAGAAATCTCTGAAGTAGTAAATGTAGCTGTAACAGTAACATCAGAACTATGTCCCTTACCAGTTCCAGTGTATGTTCCAGCTGTGTACTTTCCACTACTACTTGATGAACAGCCTACTAAGCTGAATACCATCGCAGTAGAAAGCAATCCTGAAAATACTTTTTTCATTCCTTTTAACCCTCCATTTTGGTATATAATCATTTTAAACATTGGAACTATTCCAAGGTCAATGATTTTGTTACTTTTTTCACAAATTTTATGAATATCAACCAAGCTAGTATTGAAACAGGGATATCAAAAGATATGATCCGGTTCTATGAAAAGAAAGGAATCATCCATCCCACTCGTAAATCAAACAACTATAGAGATTATTCTACGCACGATCTCCATCTTTTGATATTGATCAAACAATACAACGCACTTGGCATTCCTCTATCTACGATCAAATCCATGTTGAAAGATAACGAAACAGAATCAGCACACTTTGAATTAAAATCTCATATCGAACAATTAAAGAACGATGCCAAATGGGCCTACGCAAGATATATCAACGCATTAGATCTACAAGTCGTATTCGATAATTATCACAATCATATTGAATGGGATACAGGCACAAGAGGTGATCTTTCTTACATTCCAAACAATCAAGTTTCTAACTTCAATCATTTTGTTAATTCAGGTATCGCTAGACCTGTCTATCGTATTCAAACAAAATATTTAAAAGATGATTCCTACCCTGCTGACTTTGGCTTGTTGTTTCCTACAAGTCACTTAGAAGATAACTCTTCCTACATTCCTATCCCATCTCATGACTTCTGTAGAGTTATCACAGATGTTCCATCTAACTCTATCATTTCCACAAAGAAGCTAAATTCATTATTGGAAACGATGCATCAAAATGGGTATCAAGAAGATGGTGATATCTTTATCTATCAATTTATTGGTCATGATTCAGAATCATATAAAGATACTGTTTGTATTGAATTCTCAATAAAGTCAGTGGACGCTAACACAAAATAAATGTTAAAGTTCATTCAGAGGTGATTATTTACGAGTGAAACAAAACATGCGTATTGGATACACTTCACAAGAGAAGACAAAGAATCCGTCAATGGATTTGTATATCTACCACAATGTACTTGTTCAAATTGTGAAAAAAGAGTTAACTTTGAAAAAGAAATATGCCCTTATTGTGGAGCTATCATGGATGAAAAAGCACCTAACAAATAATACTGTTAGGTGTTTTCTTATGGCTGACACTTTCCACATGGAGAGTAACCTTCTTCAATGATTTCTTCTCTACTTTTTTCTGTTACTTGTTTATTCTTTTCCGATATCGTATTTACGTTATCACAACTAGGTCTATGAAACTTCTTACTACTTGTATTTAATACATAAGAATCTTCACTTTCCTTTTCTCCATTGTTCCAAACATCTTGAGAACTTTCCTTTTCTGTTGTGAAGGATATATTCTTTCCATCCGTAACACAAGTAATCGTTCCTTGTAGATCTGTACGATATAGTTCTGTATCTTCATTCTTCAACAGTTGTAATGTACCATCATGTGGATGACCATATGAGTTATCTTTTCCACAAGATATTACAGAATATTTTGGTGATACTGCTTGAAACCAAGCACTACTAGCCGCATTATAACTACCATGATGTGCTACCTTTAATACATCAACGTTCACTTCATCATAATGATTATAAAGAATCAATTGTTGTTCCATTTGTTCTGCATCTCCTGTAAACAAGAACGAAACATCTTTATAATCCACTCTTAATACCAACGAGTTATTATTATCTTCACCCTCAATGATATCTGTAGGACCAACAACTGTGATCTTTGCCTCATCTAATTGATACACATCACCATCACTTACTTGTGTAACAGTGATATTCTTTTCACTCGCTTTATTTAAGAATGTCTGATAGATACCATTATCACTATCTATATATGGTACAAGGATCTCTTCACAACTGTTATGTTCTAAAGCTGCGGATAATCCACCTGTATGATCACTATCTTCATGCGTAGCTACGATGTACTTCAGATCTGTGATGTTCTTTTCTTCTAAGAAAGAATAGATCTTCTGAGAAGAGGAAGGTAAGCCACCATCGATCAACATCGCTTCATCCCCTTCAACGATCAACGTACTATCCCCTTGTCCAACATCAATAAAGTAAACTTCTAATGTTGATTCATTACTGTTCACTTCATTTGTTACTGTTTCTTTTCTTGTTACGCGACTATAAATGACTCCACCAACCAATAAACAAGAAGTCACGATTTCCGCTATGATCGTTGTTTTCTTCATACTTCTATTATATAAAAAACCTGAGAGAATACTCAGGTCAAATGTGTAATATTGATGTTGCGATCGTAAAGTAGATCAATAATGATAAGGCATCAATGATCGTTGTTAGTACAGGAGAAGCTACAACAGCTGGATCAAATCCAACCTTATCTACAACAAGTACTAAGATACTCGCAATCATCTTAGAGAAGAATACCGTACATACGACTGTTAAAGAGACAACTAAAGCTACATAGACACCAATCTGATCAAAGAATATGCTCTTAAGGAATACTGCCGCAGCTAATGTGATACCACACGCAAGTCCTACCAACAATTCTTTTAATACGACCTTATGGAAATCTTTAAGCGTGATCTCATCTAACGATAATCCACGTACGACTTCCGCAGAAGATTGACTACCTGCGTTACCACCCGTATCCATCAACATTGGAATATACGCAGTCAAGACAACAAGTTTACTTAATGCCGTCTCAAAGGATGTAATGATACCTGCAGTAAAAGTCGCAGAAATCATCAACAACAATAACCAAGGAACTCTTTTCTTCCAAGTTTCAAATACCGTTGTCCTTAAATATGGTTTATCACCAGGAATGATGGCGTTCATCTTATCGATATCTTCCGTTGTTTCTTCTTCCAAGATATCCATGATATCGTCTACTGTGATGATACCAACCATTCTATTTTCTTTATCTACGACAGGGAGTGCAGTAAAGTCATACTTCTTAAAGATCTGTGTTACATCTTCTTGGTCATCTGATGTGATACAAGATACAACATCTTCATGCATGATATCTCCAATCATTTCATTCTTATTTCTAAGAATGAGATATCTTAAAGCTACCGTACCAATCAACTTTCTCTTTTCATCTAAGACATAACATACATTAACTGTCTCAGAATCTTTTCCAAGTTTACGAACACGTTGGATCGCATCTTCTACTGTCATAGATGCCTTCAGATCCACAAATTCCACCGTCATGATAGAACCCGCAGAATCTTCTGGGTACTGTAAAAGATGATTGACATCTTTTCTTGTTTCCGCAGAAGCATGCGCTAAGATCTTTTTAACGACATTGGCAGGCATTTCTTCTAATAAGTCAGTCGCATCATCGGCATACATATTATCAATAATGACACCTGCTTCATGATCACTTAATTGTGTAATGATATATTGTTGAGAATCATCTTCTAATTGAGAAAATACATCTGCCGCAATTTCTTTTGGAAATAAGCGAAAGATCTTCAACATATCTTCATCTTCCATTTCTTCCAAGATTCCAGCGATATCACTTTCATTCATATCTTGTGCCATCGCACGTAGCGCAACAAATTTTTTCTCCTTTAAAAAGCCTCTAAAGATTTCGAGGTCTTTTTCATACTTCTTTTCCATTGTTTGTTCCTCCAGAAATGATTTTTATGATGTTTGTATACTAAAGGCACTTCATCATTTGTAAGTGCGACTATCGGACTACCTTGACTCATAAAACCACCTCCTTCAAAACTGCCATAAATATCGTAACCTTCTAAATACTAAAGTCAACAAAAAACTCTTTATTAAAATGAGCTCCAAAAGTTTTTTAACCTTTTGGAGTTCACTTCATTAATAGTTCTTCTTTATTTACTTTCCATAAAATATCATAATAACAACACCAATAGTATTATTTTTAGTTTATGTTGGTTGAAACTAACTTTCTTAATAATCTATCAGTTTTAATAACATATGCATATGCTTCAGGATCAATCTTTTTCATATATCGAAGCGAAGCTAATTCATCCCATTCTATCCTCTTATCTAAATACTTCATAGAATCTTCCACGCGCACATATTCTGTATTCGCCAACAAGCACATAACCATATACATGATTTTTGTAGCTCTTAATGCTGCAATCTCTGGCGTGAAATTTTCAGCATAAATATGACTTTTTAATTCTCTTATACCTTTTACATAAATTGGATATTCTTCTTTATTTACTTTTCCTCTAGATGCAATGCACAACGCTGCTTCAAATGTATCATTCAAGCAATCACGATGAGTCTTATTAATTCCTCGATACGCCATTTCAGAGTATGAAATCTTCCTATATGTACGAGCAATCTGTTGGAAATTTGTAAATATATCCAATAATGAAGATACATCATAAAATTGCTTCATAACTTCCATATCTTTCCCATTGTTTAACAGAATACCTGTTGTATGTGGAGCAAATGCAGTCAATTTATCCGCAAGGATGCAGCTTTCAGATGGTACAGAAACAGTAAGGGATTCAGAACTCGTTAAAAGAAGATCATTTTGTATTTCTTTTTGAATTATCTCTTCGTAATGATTGTTCTCAAACAAAACATCCAAAAGAATGTAGAATGGTCTATCATTAATTGGTGAATCATAAGAAAACTTAAAATGTCTTTTTTCGATATGATTCCTACCAAACCGTTTCTGTTCTTCTACGGTCTTAAAAGGGAAAAATTTTTGATGCATAACCTAAATATTCATCTAGATTAGTTCCCGGTTCAACAATAATATCAATATCCGTAGATAATCTTTTTGGATGTTCCATGAGTAGCATAAGACTTGTGCCTCCTTTGAAAATAAAAGGCAGACCAGTCTTTACAAGTGCTTCCAATAATCCAAAAGCATATACAGCTCGTTCTAAAAGTATAGGATCTCTTCGACTATCTATTTGTAATTTTCTAATATGTTCTTCATTGAAATTTTCTTTTAACAACTTATCTTCACCTCTGTACGCGCAATGTGATGTTAGTTTTTTCTTCAATCATTTTTTTTATTTTTTGATCGATTGCTCTTCGTCTTGCATATCGAAATAAACAACTTTCATCTACAACATACATAGAAAAAGCTTCTTCATAAATATTTACAGTTTCATTATTATTAAAAGAATTCAATATTAGTGGTTCCGCAACAACATCAACAAGTAATTTTTCTAAACGAATATGCCAAGAAATATCTATACTTTTTGGTGCTTCTGTTGTGAGTTTAAGAATGACAATCATATTTTCACACCAATACTGGTGATATATTTTAGGTGTTGGATCAATCAATACTTTTCCAAAATAACGGTCCCTTAACATCTCAAAAATAAAATCCATCACATCAGATTCCACAAATAAAAACAAAATATTATTGGCAATTTGATGATTCACGAAATCATTAAGTTGTATTAATTCCATGATAGAAAAATTTACAAGTGGAAATTGTTCTTGTACCAAAGACGCAACCTCAGTAGCCAATTCTGAATATTTGTGACAATATTGTTTTTCATTATTATCTGGAAAACAATACAATCCATCAGCAACACGAATAAGATCACCATTTTTAACCATTAATGAAAAAGTTTTATAAAAAGATGAATCACTTAATTGATATCCAGCAT
>CAVDZA010000018.1:0-31642 GCA_963613355.1 Bulleidia sp.
TTTGTGTTTGTTGTTAATAATTGAATAGATACTTTCATATCTTTTACAGAACGTTGTAATGATTCGATACTACTAGTTAATGATTCTTCATTAGGAGTAAAGATCATTAATTGGTCTTCCCTTTTATCAAGTACTGGATAAAAGAGATTCGCTAATTCAGGATATAAGTAAATGACTTCATTCATGATCGTTTTAGAAAATAATGGATAGAAGTATGTCATTATCCTTATATCAAGTGGTAATAACTTCCGAATGGTTTTGATAGATTCATACGCATTTTCAGAATACACAGGTTCAAACATCTGACTATGTAATTCCCCTAACCAATCATAATTAAAGTTATCATGTTCTACTTTAAAACTTGCGTGTGGTTTTCTTCCAATGGATAACATCGCATTCATACCATTGATATGTGGAAATGATGTTAAACAAGATTCATCTGTATAAATATATTTTAAGGATAAGTTATTTGATTGGATCGTAGATAATATCTCATGATTATCTTTCTTAAAAGGTAAAGCGATGATCATGCCATACTTAGGTGTCTTTGCCTCTTCGATAAATTCTTCAACTGTGGATAGAAAGATATCTCTCGCTTCTTCATTTCTTAGCACATATACGACATTCTCAGGATTTATTGAAATACCTTTAAAGTGTAATACCATCGCATCCCTACATTCCAACTCTTCAAACATCATCTTCATTTCAGGATATTTTAAAGAAATAGATTCTTGTAGTCTTTTATATAAGACATCTCTATCCATCTGATTCTTCATAGGTTCTTCATATAAATGTGAAATATTCAAAGAAGGAATCTTTGGAGTCTCTACATCTTTTCTCATTTTCAATAATAAAAATACGCATAGTAAAAATACAGATAATGTAAAGATAAATAATACAGTCACTAATATCGTCATCATTTCCGTATTCCCTTCCATCCAAAACTACTTTTATCATTCAAAAAAGCTGGTGCTTCTACACTCATTAAAATATTCGGATTCTTTACAAATTCAAATAATACTGACTTTGCAGGTTTATTGATAGAAGCGTACGCTATTTTCATTCTTTTCGCATACATTCCATATTCACTCGCTACTTGAATGACTTCTGTTATTCTATCTGGTCTATAGACCATTGTAAATGAACCATTGTCTTTCAATAAACGTTTTACATTCTGAAATAAGACATCTAATGTTAAGTATTCTTCATGTCTTGCGGCCTTGATATATGTATTTTCATTCTTTAGATCATCATTCTTTGTATTGAAGTATGGTGGATTACAAATGATCTTATCAAAAGGATCATGTTGAAACTCTTGTAAGGAAGAAACATGTAACTCTACTTCCACTTCATTTCTATCAAAATTCTCTTGTGCGTTTTGTATCACTTCTTCAAACAAATCGATACCACATAATGATTTCGCTGCCTTCTCTTTTGCATAGTAAAGCAATGCACCATTATTACATCCAATATCTAGTACACGATCTGTTTTATGAATATCCATGAATCTTCCTAATAATTCAGTATCTGAATTAAAGTGATACATCTCATCAGGTTGATAAATGGAATATTTTGTCTCATTTAAATAATCAAGCTTCATGTGTTTCTCTTAGTTCAAAATAAAATGTAGATCCTTTTCCTACTTCTGTAATGACTCCTACATTCGCACCATACGTATCCGCAATTGCCTTAACGATAGATAATCCTAGACCAGTATTCGTCATATTTCTTCTAAACGTTCTAGAAGACTTCTGATAACGATCCCAGATATATGGAAGTTCCTCTTCAGGAATACCTTCTCCTTCATCGATTACTTCTAAACGAACCGTTTCTTCATCATCTTCTATATAAGCACGAATGATGATCTTCTTATTAGCTGGTGTATGTTTGATAGCGTTTGTTAAGTAGTTGGATATGACTTGTGCCATCTTCACACGATTAAAATAGATCGTTAATTCTTCTGGTACTTGTATCTCAATCGTAAGATTCGCAGCTTTTAAAAGTGATTCATTGACTTGTACGACTTCATACACGATTTCAACAAGATCAATATTTTCTCTCTCCACCTTCTCATTACCACTTTTCATACGGGATAATTCACTCATATCATTGATCAAACGTGACATATACTCCGTTTCATGAATGATGACTTCTAAATGTTTATTTCTCTTTTCAGGATTATCGCCTGAGATATCTCGAATCATTTCTGCATAGGCTCTTATATCCGTTAATGGAGTACGTATATCATGAGATACATTCGCTATCAGGTCCCTTCGCATCTCATCGATCTTTTCTAGTTTATCTTTCGTGTCATTTAAAGTAGACGCTAATTCTTTTGTTTCTGTGAATGATCCACCTACAAAGTTAACAGAATAATCAGCATTGGCTAATTTTTGTGCTTCACTTTTCATTCGAATGATAGGTTGTGTGATCTTATTAGAAATATATAACGCAACAATAGAAGCTATTATGATTGCGATGATCATATAGATTCCATATTGTTGAGAAAAGAATGTCACTACAGAATCCACTGGTTCTAGTGGTGCATTAACAAACATATAGTAGTTCGCTAAAGATGCACTGATCTTTCTTCCAAATACGATCATTTCTTGTCCTGTTGATTCATTAGTTTGAAAGTAAGAATATTCATTATTGTTTTGTTGGAATGTCTCACTTAATGAATCAAACGTATCACTATTTCGAAAGCTAGACGTGTTTAAAAGACAGCCAGATCCAAGAGAATCCGCTGAATACACTTCTTTTCCACTTTCGTTATAGATCTGAACACATACATCATTATCTACTGTTGTACGTAATGCTTGAGCGATAGAATCATCAGTTGTATTCACAATGATATTATCTGTAATTTCATTCGCTACCGTATTCATTGATTTGATCTTACTATTTCGATAGTATGGTCGAATCAAACCAATTTGTAGGAAACCTATGAATACTGTGATTCCAACAGCTAATAAGAAAAATACGAGCCAGAAACGAAACCTTATCCCATTTCTATCAAGCTTCAAACTTATAACCCATTCCTCTCACTGTAACGATATGATCACGATACACACCAATGTTATGTCTTAACATCTTGATATGTGTATCAACTGTTCTATCATCTCCAAAGTAATCATAGTTCCATACTTCTTCTAATAGTTTTTGTCTACTTAACGCAATATTCTTATTATTCATTAAATAGATCAATAAATCGATTTCTTTTGGTGTCAAAGTAACACGATTCCCATCAACTGTAACAGTCCTACCTAATAGATCAATGACTAGTCCCTCATACGAAAGAGTATTCTTTTCTCTATGAGCACCTCTTTCCAATACAACTTTTACTCTAGCCATCAATTCTTTTGGTGAAAATGGTTTAATGACATAATCATCGATTCCTAATCCAAAAGCATATAGCTTATCATATTCTTCTGTTCTAGCACTTAACATGATGACTGGAACATCTTGTATCTTTTTGATTTCTTTACAAGCTGAAAAACCATCTAAAGTAGGCATCATAACATCTAAGATCACACAATCATAATGTGTAGTCTTAACTTTATCGATAGCTTCTACACCATCTTGTGCTTCATCTGTATCATATCCTGATAATTCGCAATATTCTCTTACGACTTCTCTGATATTCGCTTCATCATCAACGATCAAAATTCTCATATGTTACCTCCTACTTTTTATAGAATTGAATGGAATCACAAAACATCGATCCATCCTCTTGTATTCTAGCATGAAATAATATAAATACGCCCTTCACTAAAGAGGAAGAATACTGTTCATACTCTCTAGGCATTACCATCATACTCACTTCAGCTGTCTCATCACTCAACTTCAAGAAAGACATCATCGTACCCTTCTTTGTTCTGTGACTTCTCGCTTCTTTGATTTGCGCAAAACCAACGACTTTTCCTTTCATCATAGAAATAGAAGCCAAGGATGGAGTATTGATATTGTTTTTCTCGCGTACTTTTTGGATATAGGAAGTACCTAATGTAAATCCTAATGCCCTTCTTTCGTTTTCTTCTCTGACAGCTTCGTTTTCTGCCAATCTACTATACCCTTGTTTACTAACAAGAGATTCATCGATCTTATCTCCAACACGAACTAGTTTTGCGTAGTTTTCTGCATTTTGTAATGTAGATTTCAATGTCAATCTTGTCTCATTGAAACAATCACAGCTTCCCGCATCGATTAAAGTTTCGATCTTATCGATGCCTATTCCATACAGATTACTTCTTGCGACAAGATCAAAGATATCTTCATACTTACCATTCTTATTTCTTTCCAGAACGATCTTATCTGATATTCGACCACCTATTCCATTGATCAATGATAATGGTACCCTTAACGCATTTTTCTCAATTTGGTAATAAGAACCACTTTCATTGATAGAAGGATATAAGATATTGATCTTTCTTCTCTTACATTCATCAATATATTGTGATGTTTTATTAGAATCAGAAATAACACTATTTAATAACGCAATATAAAAATCATATGGATAGTTCGCTTTTAAATACGCTAATTGATACGCAATATAGGTGTATGCGATCGCATGTGCTTTGTTGAATCCATATCCCGCAAACTCTTTGATATTCTCAAATAAACGTTCAATGACATCATTAGAATATCCATTCTTCAAAGCACCACTCACAAAATCTTGTTTTAGATTTAAGATTTCTTGTTCATTCTTTTTGGTGATAGCTTTTCGTAGGATATCTGCCTTTCCTAAAGAGAAACCAGCGACATTTCTCGCAATCATCATGATCTGTTCTTGATAGATCATGATGCCATGTGTTTCTTGTAGAACAGACTGAATTCCTTTTGAATCATATTTCACACTAGATGGATCTTTACGATTTTCTAGATATGTCTTGATATGATCCATAGGTCCAGGTCTAAACAAAGCCATCGCATCCGCAATCTCTTGAATATTAGTAGGTCTCATTCTACGTAGTAGATTCTTCATTCCTTCACTTTCAAATTGGAATACACCTAATGTATTCGCATAAGAAAATACTTGATATGTTTTTGGATCATTTAAAGGAATGTTTAAAATAGAGAATCGTGGTTCTCTTTCTTTTATCTTTTGAACGATTTCATCAATAACAGATAAATTTCTTAAACCTAAGAAATCCATCTTGATCAATCCTCTTTCTTGTAGATACTCTACTGCATATTGAGAAGTTCTCATTTCTGAAGTCTTCAAAGTAGGAATGATATGATTGAGACTTTCCTTTGACATCAAGATTCCACTAGCGTGAACGCTTGTATGATGTGGTAATCCTTCTAATCTCTTACTAATAGAAAAGAGCTTGATAAACTTATCATCTGAATCGATCATTTGTTTAAAACGAGGAACGGTTTGATACGCTTTATCCAATGTCATCTTAGAAGTAGTTGGAATCAACTTTGTGATACGGTCAATATCACTTGTGTAAATGTTCAATACTTTTCCAACTTCACGAATGACCATTCTTGGACCTAATGTTCCAAATGTAACGATATTACAAACATGGTCTTCTCCATACTTGTGATATACATATTCAATGACTTTATTACGATCAGAATCAGGAATATCGACATCAATATCAGGCATAGAAATACGTTCTGGATTTAAGAAACGTTCAAATAATAAACCATACTGTATTGGATCGATCATCGTAATTCCTAAACAATACGCAACCAAACTACTCGCAGCACTTCCTCTACCTGGTCCTATATAGATTCCATTCTTTCTAGCCCAACAGATAAAGTCATATACGATCAAGAAATAGTTCTCAAAATGCATATCAATGATGATAGACAATTCATACATCAATCGATCTGTATATTGTTTATTTTCTTGGCCATGTAATCTCTTATTTAATCCAGCCTTACAAAGTTGTGTTAAATATATCTTAGGTTCTACATGATCCTTCACTTCATAAGTAGGTAAAGATGTCTTAGGAAGATCATAGTTTCCTCTACACATCAAGGCAATTTCATCACTTCTTTTTAGATCATCTTCTTGATAGATCTTTGCCATCTCTTCTTTTGTCAAAAAATATCTACCAGTCTGTTCTATTAAAGAATGATCATCGATCGTTTTATTTTCTGCCATTCCTTGTAGGATCTGATGAATGGAAGAATCTTCTTTTTTTAGATAATAGATCTTATTTAAAGCGACCGTAGGAATATGCATCGTTTGTGCGATCCTTTTTAAAACCGTATTCTTTTCGATCCAAAACGCAGACTCATTGTAAGATAAACCAATATCAAACTCTTTTAGATCGTTTTTTAAGATTTCTAATTTAGAACGAATTCCATCCGCATCATTATTATTCATTTCACTATGAAACCAACCACCATGACCATATACAATGACATGACAATGATGACTAGTTTCAATGAGTTGTTCTAAAGAACAAATATTCTCACCTTCATTGATAGAAGAAGATAATTTCATTAAATCAATATATCCTTGATTATCTTTAGATAATAAAAGAAATGGAACGACACTATCATGGTACATGCAATCCACTTCCATCCCTATGATTCCGTGGATTCCTTCTTTCTTACAAGCATCAATAAAACTCGCAGCTCCATACATCACGTTATGGTCTGTTAGTGTAATATGTTCATATCCTAAAGACTTTGCGTATCTTACAAGATCAGTGATACGAATTGTACTTTTTAGTAAGCTATACGAGCTTATCGTATGTAAATGCGTAGACATGCAAATATTGTACTACAAAACACGTTGTTTATGTTGTAAGGAACAGATGAAACAAATTAGAAACAAATTAGAAAAATGAATTTAACAAAAACATTTAAAATATACATCGTAATTAGATTCATTTTATGGAAAGTTTCCATGTTTTTGAGTTTTATATTATAATTCTTTAGAGGAAAAAAGTTATGAAAATTGCGTATATTACAGATAGCGGAACAGGAAAATCCATTGCGGAAATGGCAAAGGATGGAATTATTAGTGTTCCTCTCCAAGTCTCAGATGAAAAAAATACATATCAAGATATGGAAAATCTATCCAAACAAGATCTAATCGATCTATTAAAAGAAGGACATGTATTTAAGACATCTCAACCTTCTCCAGGTATTATCCAAGAATGTTTTGAAAGTTTAAAAGAACAAGGAACGGATTTGATCTACGCTGTACCAATTTGTAATGGACTATCAGGTACCATCTCTACAATGACTACGATAGCGAATAGTTTAGATCTAAATATCATCACTGTGGATACTTATGTCACTGCGGTCGTACAAGAGTATTTGATCAAGCGTATCAAAAAAGCACATGAAGAAGGTGTTAGTGATCTTGAGATCCAATTGATCACAAATGAAGTAATTGATTCATGTAATACATTGATCATTCCAGAAAACCTAGATCAATTGATTCGTGGTGGTAGAATGACACCTCTTGCGGCAAAGCTAGGAAAACTCTTAAAGATTTCTCCTGTATTACAGATCAATAAATCTACATCAGGTAGGATCGATACGCTTCAAAAGGTCCGTACATTCCGTAAAGCGTTAGATAAAGCGATGGAACAAATGGAAGATGATGGTATCAACCAAACAGATGATTGGCATATTGCGATCGCACATGTAAATAATATTTCAGAAGCACAATCTCTTTATCGCAAGATAAGTGAGAGATTTCCAAAAGCAGAAATTGAAGTCATTGAACTATGTTCCCCTGTTGCAGCACATACAGGTCTAGGAGCGATCTGTTTACAATATTTCCGTAAAAAATAATAAGATTCATTTGAATATTCACACAAAGCCATCTGAAATTTGTTATAATTTTAGATGGCTATTAATTTGAAAGGAGAAGTTATGGATAATAAAGAAAAAGATATCAATGAAAATGAAATCCATACGGAAGAAAATCAATCTGGTAATGAGGATCTCAAAACCGAATCCATGATAGATTCCACTCCTAGTAAAGAAGAAAGTATTGAATCTCAAACAAGTGAAGAAATTACATCTGAAGAAATCGAAGTACCTACTTCACAAGATACTGAGACTTCAAACACATCTACTTCTGAAGAAATAAGCGAAGAAAATACATCATTGGATTCTAATGAAATCAATGTCGATACATCTGAAGAAACACATGACTCTCAAGCGAATGAAGCAGAAGTCGCTTCTACCGAGATAGAGGCTACAGATTCACAAGAATCAGGATCTACTAGTACTTCTGAAGAATCTGAAAATCAAACAAGTGAAGTTACTGATTCACAATCAACAACCCCTTCTGAAGAAACTACATCTGAAACAAAAACAGAAATCAAGCTTGGAAATTTAGAGAATGCGAAACAAGAAGTCATTCGTGCGAAGAAGAAAAAGAAGATATTAAAGAAACAAAAACATAAAAAGATATTTACTGGAATATTGATCTTTATCTTATGTATCTATATGGTCATCGGTGTCGTTGGTGGTCATTACGCATTAAGTAAGTTAGAAGGAATGCCAGAATTGGATGTCAATGATCTATTAAGTGAAGAATCTAGTAAGATCTATGATACGAATGGTGATCTCATCACAGAAATCGGTACATACTATCGTGAAAATATCAGTTATGATGAATGTCCTACTTCTTTGATCGATGCGTTCTTATCCATTGAAGATTCACGTTTCTTTGAACACAATGGATTCGATATTCCTCGTTTCACAAAGGCTGCATTAGAAACATTCCTCTTACATAGAGATGGTGGTGGTGGATCCACATTCACAATGCAGTTAGTCAAGAATAGTTACTTCTCTATCGATGATGGTGATAACTCTGTAGAAAGAGAAGCTACGATCGAATATAAAGTACAACAGATCGTTCTATCAATGGAACTTGAAACACAGTTAACAAAGAAAGAGATCTTTGAACTTTACATGAATAAATTGAACTTCGGTGATCGTATCAGAGGTGTTGAGAAAGCAGCGAAGTATTACTTTGGTAAGAGTGCTTCAGAAATGAATGTTTCTGAATCTGCCCTACTTGCGGGTATCGTTAACTTACCAAACAAATACAATCCTTATCATTACCTTGAATACGCAACAAAGAGAAGAAATGAAGTATTATATCTGATGCGTCAACATGGTTATATTAGTGATGAAGAGTATCGTTTAGCGAAATCGATCAATGTTGAAGATCAATTAATTGGTGCTGATAAATTAAATGAAAAGAGTGAAAATGATGACTATGCAGAATATGTAGATGTCGTTATTGAAGAAGCTGTTGAAATGACTGGTAAAGATCCAGTTATCTATGGTATGGATATCTACACAGCTATGGAACCTACGATCCAATCTAGGATCGAAGCTATCGAGCGTGGAGAAACAAGTGTCTATTACGCAGATGACTTGATGCAGTCAGCAATCGTATCAATGAACAACCAAAATGGTGAAATCGTTGGTATTGGTGGTGGTAGAAACTACGAAGGTGGCGCAAGATTGTTAAACCGTGCGACTTCACAATATAAACAACCTGGTTCTTCTGTAAAACCTATCCTCTCATATGCGTTAGGTTTTGAATATCTAGGTTATTCCTTAGATGAGATCTTAATGGATAAGCCTATTCCATTCCCTGGTGAAGGTAGAATCCTACAAAACGCCAATGGAGAGTACCATGGTGAAGTTACGATCAAAGATGCGGTAGCGAATTCCTACAACATTCCTGCGATCCTAACATTGGAACATGTTACGGCCAAGATTGGTGGAGAAGCTGTCGTTGATTATATGCAGAATCTAGGTTTTACTAGAGCGAGTGATGAAAACTACCATATGTCTTATGCTATTGGTGGTAACGTATTTGAAACGACCGTTAAAGAATTAGCTGGTGCACATTCCGCAATCATTAATGGCGGTGTCTACAATGAACCTCATACGATTCGTAGAATCGAAACAACGGATGGAGATATTTACTATCCTCAAAATCAAAATCGAAGAGTTTTATCTTCTGGTAGTTCTTGGTTGACTTGCCAATTAATGGCAAACAACGTTACTTGTGGTATTTATAACTACATGCAGGTATTAGCTAGATCTTATCCTGTATACGCTAAGACTGGTACAACTGACTGGGGCTCTGATGGTCTACAATATGGTATTCCTCAAGGTGCTATGAAAGATAAGTGGATGGTAGCTTCTACTTCACAATATACAAACTCTGTTTGGGTTGGATATGATAAAGCAGTAGCTTACGCTGGTACATACTTCCCTACTTGGAAGGCATTGATGAACATTCCAGGTAAGATCCAATTAGAATTATTAGATGCGGAAGAAGAAGTTGGTGGAAACTTAGATGGTGTTGCGATGCCTGGAGATATCGCTACAGTAACTTACGCAAGTGGAACATGGCCTCATGTCTCTGGTGTTGCGGATAATATTACATCCTATGTATCCACAACTGGTCTTGCGAATACTCCTACGATCTATACGACTGGCGAAGAAACGAACTTTGCGGCAAGCCTAACAAACAACATCCTATATGTTGACTGGGGCGCAAAGAAAGGTTGTTACGCTGGTACACAAGATATCTCATTGACCGACTCGTGGGAAAATAAAGAAGCGAGTGGTGCTTGTCTAGCGACAAGTGCTTGGGCATATGGAACCAACCCATCGTTCGTCGCGGAAGTTTACCAAGATGACAACTACATAACCACAGTATCAAGTAAAGATGGTATGTATGGTGGTTGGGTCGGTAACTTAGATTCCGGTGTCATAAAAGTCTGTGGATGGTGGTCCAATGGTTATAGGACATCTTCACAACAATGTGTTATCGCAAAAGACTTTAATCAAGTAAGTGAAGAATAGAATGAGCTTAGCTCATTCTATTTTTTTGTGCGTACAAAAAAAGAAGACAATTTCTTGTCTTCTTACATCTCTGGTTTTAAGCTTCTAGCCATTAAAGTCTTGATACTTTCTTCAGGTGATTTTCCTTCATAAAGAATGGCATACACTTGATCAGTGATTGGCATATCAATACCTCTTTTATGTGCTTCTTCATACACAACTTTACAAGCAGCTACGCCTTCTACCGTTCTCTTATTTTCCTTCCAGAAGTTCTCTGCAGAACCATCTTTACCAATTTGTAAACCAGCAGTAAAGTTTCTAGAATGCATAGAAGTACATGTAACGATAAGATCTCCTACACCATCTAATCCTAGATATGTTTCTTGTTTACCTCCTAAGGCAACACCATAACGCATCATTTCTGCTAGACCTCTAGTCATAAGAGCTGCCCTAGCGTTATCCCCTTGTCCAATGCCTTCTAAGATACCAGAGGCAATGGCCATGACATTCTTGATCGCAACACCGATTTCCGCACCAACGACATCTGTATTACGGTATACTCTAAAGTAATCATTTGAGAAGATCTCTTGGATCGTTTTCGCTGCAGCTTCGTTATCACTTACCGCATTCAAACATGTCAATTTACGAATAATGACTTCTTCCGCATGACTTGGTCCAATCAAAGAAACAACAGCTTCTCTTTTTTCTTCTGGAACAAGTCTTTTAATGACTTCTGATAATCTTTCATGTGTTTCTGGATGGAAACCTTTCGCAACATTAATGATAATGACTTTCTTTTCTGTTAAATCACATACTTGTTTTAAAACAGAATCTAAAGCACCAGAAGGTACCGCAACAAGAATGACATCTGCGTCCTTTACACAGTTGATATCTTTTGTAGCGTGTACATCATGATTGATCTCTGTTTCAAAATACTTTGAATTATGATGATTATTTTCAATATCATTGATTTCACCATCATCGATTCCCCACATGATAACGTTATGTCCATTATCCGCTAAAGTTTGTGCTAAAGCACTTCCCCAGCTTCCTGTTCCTAATACTCGAATATTCATTCAGATACCTTCTTTCTAGCGATAATATGGATTGGTGTACCTTCAAAATCAAAAGCACGACGCAATGTATTTTCAATAAATCTTTGATATGTAAAATGCATCAACTTAGGTTCATTACAACTCAACACAAATGTAGGTGGTTGGATCGCAACCTGTGTAGCGTAATAGATTCTAAAACGTTTTCCATTTCTAGCTGGTGCTGGTGTTGTGATCTGACTATCCGCAATTACTTCATTTAGGATGTTTGTAGGTACACGACGAATTGAATTTTCATAAACACGATCAACTTCTGGAATGATCGTATCAACTCTTTGACGTGTTTTTGCGGATACGAACATAATTGGAGCGTAGGCAAGATAGGCAAATTCATTACGTACCTTCTCTTCAAATTCAACCATTGTATGATCATCCTTTTCAACCGCATCCCATTTATTTACAACGATAATGATTGGTTTACCAGCTTCATAGGCATAGCCCGCAACATGTTTATCCTGTTCACGGATTCCTAATTCACCATCAATCAAGAATAAAGCTACATCGCACTTTTCAATAGCACTCATAGCTCTTAAAACAGAATACTTTTCTACAGATTCGTAAACTCTTCCCCTTTTACGAATACCTGCCGTATCAACGATGACATAAGGTTTTCCATTCACTTTGAATGGCGTATCGATTGCGTCTCTAGTTGTACCCTGAATATTTGATACGATAGAACGATCTTCTCTTAAGATCGCATTTACAATGGATGATTTACCAACATTTGGTTCACCAATGACAGCGATATGGATTCCTTCAGCACGTCTATTGTTATTTTCATCAGGCATGAGTTCAATACATTTATCCAACATATCACCAATGCCAATACCATGAACACCACTGACCGCAATTGGATCACCAATTCCTAGATTATAGAATTCATAGATATTCATCATACGTGATTGATCATCAATCTGATTTACAGCTAATACGACTGGTTTTCCACTTCTTTGAAGTAATCCCGCAATATAACGATCATCATCGCTCATACCACTCTTTCCATTACAAACCATCAAAATAACATCTGCTTCTTCAATGGCAATCTGTACTTGAGCACGGATTTCTTCTTGGAATGGTTGGTCTTCTAATTGAATACCACCCGTATCAATGATTTGAAAATGATTTCCTGTCCAATCTGCAGAAGAATAAATTCTATCTCTAGTAACACCAGGAATATCTTCAACGATAGATAATCTTTGTCCCGCAATTCTATTGAAGATCGTAGATTTACCTACATTTGGTCTACCTACGATCGCTATTGTTCCATTCTTCATTCACTACCTCCAAGATAAGGAACACAAAGTGCATAGATAGCGTCTACCACTTCTTGTATTTCCATATCACTTGTATCGATTTCAACCGCATCATCTGCCTTCTTCAAAGGTGAAGCAGCACGATGTGTATCTTGATAATCTCTTTGTGCAATCTCTTTTGTGATCGTCTCAATATCACTTGTAGGTAATCCCATAGCGATATCTTGATTATATCTTCTTGTCGCTCTAGCTTCAGCACTAGCAGTCATAAATACTTTTACTTCCGCATCTTTTAAAACGACTGTTCCGATATCTCTTCCATCCATGATAAAGCCTTTCGCCTTTGCCATTTCTTGTTGTCTTTTAACAAGTTCACTACGAACAAGAGGATGCTTTGAAACAGAGCTTGCTGCTAAAGAAACTTCATCTGTACGAATCAATGTAGAAACATCTTCTCCATCCAAAAATACCTTTCCATCTGGTGTTAAAGTGATTTCTGTATTTTTTAACATCTCAACCAATGAATTCTCATCTTCAAAAGATATGTTTGATTGAATTGCCTTATAAGCAGTAGAACGATACATCGCACCTGTATCTAAATGAATATAATTTAATTTTTTCGCCAAAGCTTTCGCAATCGTGCTTTTTCCTGCAGCACTTGGTCCATCTATCGCAATATTGATTCTCATATAGATACTCCTTACTTAGAAATAACGATCCAATAGATCACAAATCCAACAATGATAGCTAATGCGATGATCAACATCACTAATACGATATTTAAGATCGTATTTGTATGTCTCATCTTATCTGAAAATTCAGATAAGTTATCTTCATAGTCATCTAGTTGTGCTCTCATTTGTGTCGTTTCATTTAATAATTGTTGACGTGTCGTACGATCAGCTTCTAAACGAGCATTGAATGTATCTGTACCCATTGTATTTTCATAATTATAGTTATTAGGTACAAATGGTGAAGTTTCTTTTACTTCTTGTTGGATTGGTTGAACATTATCCACTCCATTTACAAGACTCTGAACTTCAGCCATGATATCTTCTTTTGTGAGAGGTTGTGTAGGTTCAGTATCTTGATAAGTTGGTTGTTGAATAGGTTCTGTTTGTACAGGTTCTTTCTTGTTTAAGAAAGGAATTTCACTTGTCTGTGAATTTGTTCTTGGATAAGGTCTATCAGGTGTCTTTGAATTATTTCTTTCAATTTGTTTAAGGATATTCAAAGATGTATTTTCACTTGCCGCATTTCCTTGATCAATATTGTATTGTTTTACTTCTCGAATATATTGATCTAAATAATCATTATCAAAAGTTACATCATTCTCATTTTTAGCGAAAGAAGATGTATCAAATGAAGGTTGTGCCTTCTTCCTATGTAAAGGTTCTGTTTCCACAGCAGGTTGTGTATCTAGATTACGTGCATGTTCTGCGCTATAAGATTCCTGACTGTTATTTTCCGTATAAGAAAAATTCTGAGCATCGATCTCATTTAATCTTTTTTCAAAACGAGATAAATCGTTTGTTGATAATGAATCTGCAGAAGTATCATGTTGCAGACGATCTCTTAGATCTTGATATTTTTTAGTACGTGATAAAGTTGCCATAATTAACTCCAAAATTGTTCAACTTATTATACCATAGAAAAACCCGTTATGAATGTCCATAACGAGCTTAGTTATCATAAGATTTGATTATTTATTTCCATGAATGACTGGAGAAATCTTCTTATATACCAACATTGTGATCAAGGCATCAATGATTCCCTTCATGAATGTAAATGGTACATTGAAGATCAATAAGCACTTTTCAATACTATCTACTGCTGGGAAGATCAATTGATAAGCCTGAATGATCGTTTCTTTAGGCATGAAGTTATAATATACAGGATATACTACAAATAAGTTAGATGGGAATGAAACGACTGCCATAGCTAATGCACCTAACAAAGAACCAATCATTGCGCCCTTCTTTGTCTTATGTGTTTTATAATACCATCCTGCGACTCCAACAAACACAGCACCTAGAATAAAGTTTGATAATTCACCTACTCCAAATGATTGTGATGAAAGAATGCCATGTAATAGATTCTTTAGAAATTCAATCAAGATACCACAAATAGGTCCCATAGAGAATCCACCAATCAATGCTGGAAGATCTGAGAAATCAAACTTGATGAAAGTTGGCATGATCATTGGTAATGGAATCTCAATAAGCTGCAGAACAAACGCTAATGAAGAAAGAATAGCTGTTACCGCAATGTAACGAGTCGTCATGCGAGATGATTTTGTTTTTGAAACTGTTGTCATTTTTGTCTACCTCCTGACCCCTCTAAACAAAAAACCGGGGTTTCAAAGATAAACTCCGGGTTTCATACGATAAAAGTAAAAGATAAAATCTCTTTCATCCAGACTGTACTGTCGCTACTGGAATTTCACCAGTTCAACCAACTTTGGCTCGCGGAGTTTACCGCCGGTCGGGAATTACGCCCTGCCCTGAAATTTATCTATTACAATATATCACTTCTCTACAATAAATCAATAGTCTTCTTCAGACAATCCAAGATCCTCAGGTTTTAGATAGACATCTCTAGGTTTCGAACCTTGTGCAGGACCAATGACACCAGCTTCTTCTAACGCATCGATCATTCTAGCTGCACGATTATATCCAATTCCAAATCTTCTTTGAAGTAATGAAGTAGATGCTTTTTGTGCTTCAACAACATATTCCTTTACTTCTTTGAATAAAGGATCATCATTGATCGTCGCAACACCACCTATGCCACTACCTTCATTGATACCTTCTAACAACACAAACTTATCGTTATACATTGGTGACCATTGTGAGACATAATTCGTGATCTTTTGGACTTCTTCATCTGTCACAAATACACCTTGTGTACGCATTGCGGAACTAGCACCAATTGGCATATACAACATATCACCATTTCCAAGTAATCTTTCAGCACCCGCATGATCTAAGATCGTTCTAGAGTCCGTTCCAGAAGAAACCGCAAACGCAATTCTTGAAGGAATGTTCGCTTTGATGATACCAGTAATGACATCAACAGAAGGACGTTGTGTCGCAACGATCAAGTGGATACCAGCAGCACGTGCCAACTGTGTAATTCTTTGAATGGATTGTTCAACATCTTTTCCTGCTACTGCCATCAAGTCAGCCAACTCATCAATGATAACAACGATATAAGGCATCTTCTTAGGTGCTGGAGATCCATCAGGATTCTTAGCACCATTTTGTTGTCTTACCTTTTCATTAAAGATCTCAATATTTCTAACACCAGCTGCCGCAAAGATGTTATATCTTTCATCCATGATCTGAACGATAGCTTTTAAAGCGTTATTAGCTTGCGTAGGATCGTTGATAACTGGTCCAATCAAATGTGGGATCCTAGAATAAGGTGTAAATTCTACTTTCTTAGGATCGACCAATAACATCTTTACATCTTCAGGATCTGTTCTTAACAACAAGGATGTAATAATTGCGTTCATACATACAGATTTACCAGAACCTGTCGCACCAGCAATCAATAAATGAGGCATCTTATCTAATCGACAAGTAACGGTCTGTCCTAAAAGATCTTTACCAACAAAGAATAAAAGTGGTTGTTTTTTATCCTTTTCAGAGACATCATTAATGATTTCTCTCATCTTGACTGGTGTACTCTTCACATTAGGAATTTCAATACCGACCGCATTTCTTCCAGGAATTGGTGCTTCAATACGAACATCCTTGGCTGCTAATGCCATCTTGATATTATCCGCTAGGCCTAAGATCTTTGAAACTTTAACATTTGCGTTAGGCTTGATTTCAAATTGTGTAACGGAAGGACCGATATGTGTATTGATCAATTGCGCTTCAATGTCAAAGTTATGAAGGATATTGATCAAAAGTTCACCCTTTTCTTTCGCAGCTATTTCATTGTCATTGTTCATTTCCTTTGAAGGTAAAGGATCTAACATTTGTGAAATCATTCTTGGTGTAGGAACCTTATAAGGCTTCTTTGATAACTTCACTTCTGGTTTCTTCGCTGTTTCCTGTTTCTCTTCACTTTCCTCTTCTTGAGGTAGTTCTAATTCGGTTTGTTCATAGAATTCATCTTCCTCAGGAAGATCATCAAAATTCATTTCAACGGTATCATCATCTACTTCTTCAGGTTGTTGGATCGTATCTTGTAGATCATCAACATTGATAAATACTGATTCTTCACTAGAAATGGTCTTACCAGGAATAGATACGACAGGAATTTCTTCTGTATCCCTATCCGCTGTAATATTGATTAGCTTGGTAACATGAGGTTCTTCTTTCTTTTCATCCGTAAGGATCGACATTGAATTTGTTTGTTCAACATTTTCATCAACATTGATTGAACCTAACATCGCTTTCTTCGCTTCTCTTTTTTCTTTATGTTCTTCTAACATCAACCAGAGATTCTTTGGTTCTTTTTCTTCTGGCTCTGGTTCGATTTCTTCCTCTTCTTCTCTTTCTGGTGTCTTAAAGAACTCAACTACAGAATAGAAAGCGTTCTTATAAACATCCAAAGAAACGATCAATAACATTGAAATGATCACTAATACGATAATAACGATCACAACACCAACTCTAGCGAACAACATAGAACATAAGGCATATAAGAAACCACCAATGAGTCCTCCACCTACATTCATCGTATCCGCACTTGTCGTAAAGTAATCAATGATATGATTGATATACTGCATAAAAACAGGCATTCCTGTTTCTGTTGTAGAAACATATGAACATAACAATAATATTGCGCAATTGATCAAAATAAATGGAACAGGATTTGCGTCTTCATTATCATGATGACGATTCATGACATCGATCAATATCAAGACAATAAATGAACCAATCACGATCCAAAATAAGAATCCTAATAAATAACGTTGAAGATTATATAAGAATGTTCCTACAAATCCTAACTTCATAAATCCAATGATCAATAACGCCAAAAGGATCACTATCGTGATCCATTGTTTGATTTCTCTATCTTTTTCTCTTTTTAACTGTGCTTTCGTTTTTCTAGCCACGTAACCCTCTTATTAATCCTTTGTATTGATTTCAATGATAGCTGGTAAGATCATAGGACGTTTACCAGTTTCATGAAGAACATAACGTGCAATCTTATCTCTAGCTTCTGAACGAACCGCCATATTTTCATAACGTTTCTCTTTTACCGCTTCATTGATCGTACTTTCCATCAATACACCAATTTGTTTAACGATATAATCAGCATCCTTGAGATAGATAACACCTCTAGATTGTACATCTGGTCCTCCGATGATTTCCTTTGTTGCGTGATTCACAACAATACCAATAATAATAGCACCATCTGTACTTAACGTTTCACGATCTTTGATGACCATACCAGTAGCATCTAAAGAATCACCACCATCGATCATCACATCGCCTACATCAACAGAATCAAAGTTCTTTTGAATCTTTCCATCTACAATTGTCGCAACTTGACCATCATCCATAACAATGATATTTGTTGGACTATATCCCATATCAAACGCGATATTCGCATTAGAGATCAATTGACGATATTCTCCCTTTACTGGAATATAGTATTTAGGTCTCATTAAATATACCATCATCTTGATATCTTCAATAGAAGCATGCATAGAGAAGCCTCTCTTTGTGTCGATTGCCTCAACACGATCCGCTTCTTTATACAAATCATCTTCCATCTTCGCTTCACTTCTTTCCGTACCTGGAACTGCAGGAGAAGCAATGATGACCGTATCACTCTTACGCATTTCAATTAGATCATCTTCTTTTGTCGCAATCTTATGAACTTTATTGAAGATCGTAGAACCAGTTCCCGCAACAAGGATAACGATATTTTCCATATCATTGTTGAAAGAAGTCTTAGAAACTTCAAGTCCTGCTGGAATATGATAATATCCTAGCTTTGCCATATCATTCATTAATTTACGTAATTCATCATCATAGATCATGATCTTACGATTATACTTATTTGCGAGTTCAATGATTTCAATGACTCTATAAATGTTCTGGTTGAATACAGTGATCAAGATCCTTCCTTTTGCGTCTTCAAAGTAAGGTTCGATTACATCTGTAATACGATGAGATGGTGCGGAATGTCCAGGTCTACTAGAACCTACGGATTCACACAATAAAGCTAATACACCATCATGACCTAGATCTGTGATATTTGTGATATCTGTGGAGAATGCTTCATTCTTGATATCATAGTCAACAATAAATTCAGAAGTATATACAACATAACCATCACTTGTCTTGATTGCTACACCAAAACCATCCGCAATAGATTGTGTCGTACCAAATGTCTTGATTTCTGTTTTACCGATCTTAAAAGTACTATTTCTTCTAACTCTATGAATATTTAATTTTCCTAGATCATATTTTTTCGCACGTCTTTCAAACATCAAAGCTGTAAAAGGTGCCATATAGATTGGTACATCAGGAATCTGTTTGATCAACATTGGTAAAGCAGCCATGACATCTTCATGACCATGTGTAATAAACAAACCTTTGATGCGTTTAGAATTTTCAACTAAATAAGAAAAGTCAGGAATGATCATTTCAATTCCAAGCTGATCAGCATCTGGATATTTCAAACCACATTCAAGAACAAAGATATCATTATTATTTTCAACAACATACATGTTCTTTCCGTCTTCATCCAAGCCGCCAAGCGCAAATATACGTACTTTGCTCATATATCCTCCAATTATTTTTTAACTCAATTTCGCAACAATATTATAAAACAAACGACAAACTATCACAATGCTTTCCCATTCAAAGAAAAGCTTCTAACTTCTGTAATTTCTACTTCTACGATCTGGTTCTCTAGACCTTCTTTACCTGTAAAATTAACAAGTTTATTTTCTTCTGTATAACCAGAATACACATCTGCATTCTTCTTACTTCTACCTTCACAAAGTACTTTTACTTTACGATTTAAATATTTCTTATTATTTTCTTTTGCCCAATGATTGATATGTTCATTTAATTCTTGTAGTCTAGCTTTTTTAACACTAGCCTCAATTTGATCCGTCATACGAGCAGCTGGTGTTCCTTCACGTGGAGAGTACATGAAAGAATACGCACCATCAAATTGACAATAGTCTACTAAAGCAACTGTTTCTTGGAACTCTTCTTCTGTTTCTCCTGGGAAGCCAACGATAAGGTCAGTCGTAAAAGTGATATTTGGAATTCTTTGTTTCAAACGATCAAATACTTCTTTATATTCTTCTACCGTATATCCTCTAGCCATACGTCTCAATACTTCATTAGAACCAGACTGAACAGGTAAGTGTAAAGCTGGCATGATATTTGGATAATCCAACATAGCTTGGATCGTTGTTTCAGAATAGTCTCTAGGTGAAGAAGAATAGAAACGAATTCTTTCGATTCCTAATTTTGCGATCTCAATCAAAAGATCAGTAAAACCATCTTCCATTCCAAGATCTTTACCATACGCATTAACATTTTGTCCTAAAAGAATGACTTCTTTACCACCATTGTCCATTAATTGTTTTACTTCACGAACAATGTCACCCATTCTTCTACTTCTTTCCTTACCACGTGTATAAGGAACGATACAATATGTACAGAATTTGTTACATCCATACATGATATCAACAAATCCCTTAACATTTTGACTTCTCTTAACAGGAAGATTCTCAATGACTCTTCCTTCTTCAGACAATACTTCAACTTTTCTTTGTTTCGTTGTAGTAACTTCTTTTAATAGATCTGGTAAACGGTAGATATTGTGTGTACCAAAAATCAAATCAACTTGAGGATAACTCTTCAAGATTTCTTGAACGACACTTTCTTCTTGTGCCATGCATCCACATACGCAGAAGATTCTGTTAGGATCTTTTGTCTTCAATCCTTTTAACATTCCGATTTCACCTAAAACATGTTCTTCTGCAGCACGTCTAACAGCACATGTATTAAAGATCAATACATCTGCCTCTTCTGGTTTCTCAGTGTTTTTATATCCCATTACTTCCATCATACCGGCAATACTTTCGCCATCTCTAACGTTTGCTTGGCAACCATATGTACGGATGTAATAGTTCTTTCCTTTTCCTAGAACTTCTAATTGATCGTTCATAGAAAATAGACCATATTCTACATCAACTTCTTCTCTTGTTCTTTTCGCTTCATCCAAATGACTTGGAAGTTTATAATCTTTTTTCATAATCATTCTCCGTGAATAAGTATTATATCAGAAACAGCGCAATCTCCATAAAAAAAACCAGATATTCTGGTTTTTTTATCTCTTACTTCTCAGCAATTGCAGAAACTGGGCAAGCTCCTACACAAGAGAGGCAAGTAATGCATACGCTTTCGTCACAACCGGACTTACCTTCATCATCTAAAGATAGTGCGGAAACTGGGCATACACCTACACAAGCACCACAACCGATGCAAGTATCCTTATCAACTGTTACTGGCATAATGTTCCTCCTTCTTGAAGAATTATACCACCCTAAAAATACTGAAACAACTAACTTGTGAAAAATTCTTAAAAGTTAGCAAACACTAACTCATTTCAAAAAGAAAAGACATCCTAAGATGTCTTTACTTCGCTAATTCTTGTACTCTGACTTCACGAATCAAAGTAACTTTGATCTGACCAGGATAAGTTAGTTCATTTTCAATCTTCTCACGAATGTCATGAGCTACCTTGACCATTGTAATGTCATCGATCTTTTCTGGTTGAACCATGATACGGATCTCTCTACCAGCTTGGATCGCATATGATTTTTCTACACCCTCGAAACTATTCGCAATCTTTTCAAGATTTTCAAGTCTTTCGATATAGCCTTCCATAGATTCATATCTAGCACCAGGTCTAGCAGCTGAGATCGTATCTGCTGCCGCAACCAATACAGAAATGATATCTGTAGCTTCTGTATCGCCATGATGTGATTCAATAGCATTAACAACGATTGGATTTTCACCATATTTCTTAGCGTATTTCGCACCAAGTTCTACATGGCTTCCTTCTTGTTCGAAGTCTACTGCTTTACCAATATCATGTAATAGACCAGCTCTCTTAGCTAATGCTTGATTTAAACCAAGTTCAGCAGCCATCATACCAGTAAAGTTAGCAACTTCAACAGAATGTTCTAATCCATTTTGACCATAACTATAACGGAAACGTAAACGTCCAACAAGTTTGATCAATTCACGATTCATCTTACCAATACCAAGTTTATAAACTGTTTCATTACCAATCTTGAAGATCGTTTCATCAAGTTCTTTCTTGACCTTGTTGATAACTTCTTCAATTCTACCTGGTTGAATTCTTCCATCCTTCATCAAGATTTCTAGAGATTGTCTAGCAACTTCTCTACGAATTGGATCAAAACAGCTTACTGTAATGACATCTGGAGTATCATCGATAATTAGATCAACACCCGTAGCTTGTTCAATAGCACGAATATTTCTACCTTCTCTACCAATGATCCTACCCTTCATTTCTTCGCTAGGAAGAGTAACAGTTGAAACTGTTCTTTCAATGACTTCATCTTGAGAATATCTTTGGATAGCTAAAGCAATTGCGTTTCTAGCGTAATCAGAGGCTGTAGTTTCAGCTTCTTCTTGTTTATCATGAATATACGCAGCGATTTCAGCTTCTGTCTTCTTCTCAACGATTGCCATCAATTCTTTCTTAGCATCTTCTTGATTCAAGTGTGCAACTTGTTCAAGAACAGCTACTTGATTGTCGATCTTTGATTGTAATTCTTCTTCTTTTTTGCTGAGATTAGCAAGTTTGTTGTCAACTAGTTTTTCTTTTTCAGTAATTTTCTTTTCTTGATTCTTTAAATTTTCTTCACGGAAATTCAAACCATCTTCACGGCGCAGTAAAGCATTTTCAGTTGTCTGAAGTTTATCTTTCTGATCTTTGATTTCTTTCTCTGCCTGCAACTTTAGTTCATAGACTTGTTGCTTACCATCTAGATTTGCTTGACGAATTAATGTTTCCGCCTTGGAATTTGCTTCATCAATAATGCCTTGACTCATTTCTTTGTTACGGTCAAGACCCATTTTACCTGCCACCCACATGAGAGCAGCACCTACAACAGCACCTACAATCACAGCAATTATGAAACCTAACATATTTGTATCCTCCATAATTTCTTGTGATTCATGAGAATAACTTCCCAAAGAAGATTATACAATTAATGACTGTTTTTCACAAGTGAAACATAAAGAAATGAAAGAGTTTTCAACATCAGAAAATCTTAAAACTTTTCTCATAAAACAAATAACAACAAACAACAAAGCACACCACAAACATACCCTACCAATACATCAGAAATAAAGTGAACTCCTCCAATGACTCTTATGGTTGCGGAAACAAAGGCAAGAATCAATAAAATGATTCCTAATTCCATTGAATAATACAAATAACACATCGCAATCAGAACAGCTGAAAAGACATGTCTAGAAGGCATAGAATTTTGAGATGTCTCTTTTTTGATCATCGGTTTAAAATCATATACTTCATATGGTCTTTTTCGTTTGATCAATCTACGGACCAATGATAATACAACAAAACTAATTCCAGGAACCAATATAAATTTTAAAACATCTTCTCTTTTGAATAAAACGATATAGATGATCAGTAATGGATAAAGAATATAAAAAAGCTGTGTTAAAAAATGATTTGTAAATACGATACCTTTTTTATATTTCAAACATTCATTATGAATGTTTACATAGAAATCTTTCATGAATCTATTATAACAAAAAAGCACTCATTCAGAGTGCTTGATATTAAGCTTGTGGAGCTGTTTCTTCTTCAGGATACATTACTTCTTTTAATTGTTCTGTAACCTTTTCTTCAAATTCAGGATGAGACTTCATGTATTCTCTAACAGAATTGATACCTTGACCAATCTTTTCACCTTCATAAGAGAACCAAGCGCCAGCCTTTTCAATAATATCATTTTCAACAGCTAGATTGATGACTTCATCTAAGTGAGAAATACCTACACCATAAATGATATTTACAGTCGCTGTCTTGAATGGTGGAGCTACCTTATTCTTTACTACTTTGATCTTAGTAACGTTACCATACGCATCTGCACCATTTTTCAATGTTTCACTTCTTCTGACATCTAAACGTACAGAAGCATAGAACTTAAGTGCTCTACCACCTGGTGTCGTTTCTGGGTTTCCAAACATGATACCAACCTTTTCACGTAACTGGTTGATAAAGATCGCAGTTGTGTTGGAGTGATTCATAACGCCTGCTAGCTTTCTCATGGCCTTAGACATTAATCTAGCCTGCAAACCAACAGAAGCATCTCCCATTTCACCATCTAATTCAGCTTGTGGTACAAGTGCCGCAACAGAGTCAACGACGACTAGATCGATAGCACCACTCTTGATCAATAATTCTGTGATATCCAATGCTTGTTCACCAGAATCTGGTTGAGAAAGGATCAATTCATCAATATCTACTCCTAGATTCTTTGCGTAAACAGGATCAATTGCGTTTTCAGCATCAATGAAAGCACATCTTCCACCCTTCTTTTGACATTCCGCAATTGCGTGTAAAGCTAAAGTTGTCTTACCACTTGATTCAGGACCATAGATTTCAATGATCCTTCCTTTTGGATAACCACCAATTCCTAAAGCCTTGTCCAAAGCTAAAGATCCACTAGGAATCGCATCTACACTAACAGAAGCTCTATCACCTAATCTCATGATAGATCCCTTTCCGTATTCTTTTTCAATTGCCTTTAATGCATCTTGAAGAAGTTGATCTTTCTTTTCATCTGTTAATACTTCATTCTTTTTATCTTTTGTTGCCATTATTTTTTCTCCTTTAATACTATATTCACGTATTTTTTGGATTTTCCACTAAATTTATTAAAATTTTTTAAATTGATTCCATGATATCATCTTTCATCTGGTTGAAATATTGAACACCAGAGATGAAAGAAATCAAAGCACTCATCCATAATAAGATCTCACTTACTGGAAGATTGAGTAACGCAAATGGTAGATTGTTCAAAAGGATCAAAGCTACTGTAACCATCTGGAACACTGTCTTTAATTTTCCCATCATACCAGCCGCAACGACTTTACCATTACTAGCTGCCATCATACGACATCCATCTACGAATGTATCTCTAGCAATCATGATAATGACTGGAACAACTGGAATGATTCCCTGAGAAACAAATAATAAGAACATCGTCGTTGTAAGTAACTTATCTGCGATTGGATCGGCAAACTTACCAAATGTCGTAATTAAATTTCTCTTTCTAGCGATATTTCCATCTAACGCATCTGTAACTGCAGCTAATACATAAATAAATAAAGCTACAAGATTAATAACGGATAGATTGATTCCACCAATATTGAATACTGTTGGAACGATTCCAAAACTTTCATATGGAAATAAGTAAACTAAAATAATAACTGGGATCAAAATGATTCGAAACATTGTTAACTTATTAGGTAAATTCATAATTTCCTCCTACTATTTTTCAACTTAAAAAGTATAACATAAACAAGCTTATCTAGCTTCATTAATGCATAAAAAAGAGAGAGTTTCCTCTCTCGTTAATAGCACATAATCATAAGCCATGTTCTGTTCCCTTTACAGGGCGGCAGTCATTTATCTGTGCGAATGCACCCGTATCAAACTTCAGTTCGTTCTCAACAGTTCCCCTACCAAATTTGGGTTTCTCGCTTGCGGGGTTTATCTCGTTCCACCTTTATAGTTTCCTACAAAGCTACGTCACTGTGACACCTTAAGGGCCTCCACCATAGATACAAGATCCTTAGGTATTAGCTCCGCCGTCACCAATTGGTGCCTGGCCTTATTGATTGGACCAGCACAAACACTACGATCATCGCAGATCGTGCGAGCATGGACTTTCCTCTAGAGTTAACTAGCGGCTGCCTCATATGTCCTATTGTTTGTTATTGAAGACTTGTGCTTCTAATCTAGATAGACGTTTAAGAATATCTACTTGTGAAGATCCATTTGTTAAAATTGGATCAGCATCTTGACTCGCTCTTTGTTTGCCTTCCACTTCAATGAGCTTTGCACGCAATGAAGCGTTTGTTCTTTCCAAATCAGCAAGTTTTCGATCCATCTCTTCTAAGAGATTCTGATATGTCTGATAATCTTGAATCACCAAATCTAACATATGGTCAACTTGATCTGGGTTATACCCTTTAAAATCAATGTCAAACTCTTTATCAACGATTCCTTGTGGATCTAAATTCAGTTTTCCAGCCATTTCAATACCTCCTAACAATATAATATTATGACATTTCACACAAACAAACGCAATACGACTTTCTAATTTATGTGAACAAAGGTATAATAAATGTTGTTGGTCAAACATATGGTAAATTATCCAAACGGAAAGAAAACACAGTGGTCGCATACTCCTACTTCATTTGGGGATAGAGGTATGAATCTAGAAAAAGATATCAACACGACCAATCAATATTACTACAATATGGATCGAGCTATCATCCATAAAAAACCAACACCGGTACAGATCGTAAAAGTAGATTATCCGATGCGTTCTGCCGCTAAGATTACAGAAGCTTATTTCAAGATACCAAGTACAACAGACTACAATGGTATCTATCGTGGAAGATATATTGATTTTGAAGCCAAAGAATGCCACAACAAAACTGCATTCTCATTATCATTGATTCATCCACATCAACTTACACATTTAGATAATTGTGTAAGACATGGTGGAATATGCTTTGTTGTATTTCGCTTAGCTTATTATGATGAAAACTATTTGGTCGATGCGAAATTATTGATCGATTACATTCATGACATCGAAAGAAAATCGATACCTTATAGTTGGATACGAGAAAATGGTCATATCATAAGTGGTTATTATGGTAGACCAATTGATTACTTAGAAATCGTCGATGAACTTTATTTTAAAAATCAGGAGGTAACTCATGACAGTAAAGAAAAATAGAAAGCCTAGTAAAAAACCAACAAATGGGAAAAAGAAATTCCATGGTTTACGTTTTGTAACATTGATACTCGCAATCCTAGTAGGATTTGAACTAGTACTTGGAACGGTCGCAGTCGTTGGTGTTGAGACAATGTTGAAAGATGAACCTGAACTAAATACAGATGACTTCTTTTCTCAAGAATCAACATTGATCTATGACAAAGATGGAAATCAGATTGCGGACGTAGGTACACAATTAAGAGAAAACGTTGGTTATGATGAAATTCCTGAAGCTATGATTGATGCCTTCTTATCCATTGAAGACTCTCGTTACTTCAAACATAACGGTTTCGATATTCCTCGTTTTGCGATGTCTATCGTAAATACAGTACTTCATGGAAATCGTCAAGGTGGTTCAACCTTTACGATGCAGTTAGTAAAGCTAACATACTTCCAGAATGATGATAAAGGTATTTCCAAGACAGCGGATATTCAATATAAGATCCAACAGATCGACCTAGCAATCAAATTGGAAAAACAATCCTCAAAGAAAGAAATCTTCCAGTTATATCTTAATAAGATGAACTTTGGTGGTATTGGTAACATCCGTGGTGTTCAAAAAGCAGCACAACAATATTTTGGTAAGAACGTATCAGAATTAAATATTTCTGAATGTGCACTACTCGCTGGTGTAGTCAACTCACCTTATTACTATGATCCACATAACTATCTAGATCACGCAACAGATAGAAGAAACACTGTTCTAGCGATGATGTTGAGACATGGATATATCAATGAAGATGAATATACTTTAGCCAAAAGCATTAAAGTTGAAGATCTTCTCATCGATCAAACAACAACGATCACAGATACAGACTATAAATACCAAGCTTACATTGATGAAGCTATCAAGGAAGCTGAAGAAGTTACTGGTCAAGATCCAATGAACGTATCTATGGAAATCTATACAGCTATGGATCCTACAGCACAAGATGCGGTAGAAGAAATCTTAGCCGGAAATAATCCTAATGTCGTTTATTCTGATGACTTAATGGAAGCTGGTATCATTTCTGAAAATAACCAAACTGGTGAAATCGTCGCAATTGGTGGTGGTAGAAACTACTCCAATGGTGGCTCAATGTTATTAAATCACGCAACAAGCCAATATAAACAACCTGGTTCTGCAGTCAAGCCATTCTTAGATTACGCATTAGCGTTTGAATATCTAGGTTGGGCAACGACTCATGAATTGATTGATAAACCTGTTACGTATGGTAACTGGACATTCAAGAATGCGAATGGTCAATATAATGGTAGAGTCGATCTTAAAGAAGCAGTAGCGAGATCTTTAAATACTCCTGCCATTCAAACGATGCAAGCAGTCATTGATGCGGAAGGAACAAAGACGATTACAGATTATCTAAGTTCCCTACACTTCTCTCAATTCGATGCTTCCTCATTCGATATCTCATTCGCAATTGGTGGTAATGCCTATGTATGTTCCGCAAAGGAATTAATGGCAGCACACGCAATTCTTATGAATGGTGGTAATTACATTACGCCTCATACGATCACAAAGATCGTTTATAGAAGCGGTAATCAAGATGATTTCATTCCACAATATACAGCCACAAAAGTTCTCTCTGAAGGTGCAGCTTATATGACAAGTACATTGATGGAATATTGTGTAAGCTCTGGTATCTACAACTACATGCAGATCCTCAAGAGAAACTACACAACATACGCTAAGACTGGTACAACTGACTGGGGTACAGATGGTATTCAATATGGTATCCCACAAGGTGCGATGAAAGATAAATGGATGGTCGCAGAAACGACTGAATATACGACTGCAGTTTGGGTCGGTTGGGAAAAAGCTGTTGCGGGTGAACAAACATACTTCACGACAGCTAAAGCTCTGATGAATATTCCAGGTCATATCTGTTCAGAAATGATGGATGTCTTACAAAGAGATTCCTCTCCTGAAGCAGTTCAAAAGCCTGATGAAGTTGTTTCTATTACACATGTAAGAGGTATCTTCCCTTACGTCGCTCCAAACGATACGACTCCTGAAGATTACATCACAACAGGTTACGTATTAAAGAAGTATTCAAAACTAGGAGAATTCAACATTACTGCTGATCCTCTAGAAAATATCTCAAGTTTCAACGCAACGATCGATCCTAACAGTTTAAATATCACATTTAACTGGGCAGATTACCCTGACGCTTCAAAACTTGAAGTGGCGGATACGAACCAAGAAGAGTTCTCCTCTTCATGGATCACTGGTAGAGTCATCTATAAAGCTAGAGTTTCTGAAGGTGGAACTACACTTGGTGAAATTACTTCAGAAGGTTCCTCTTCTACGCAGACTGTCAGTGGCCTACAATACGATAAGACATACCAAGTATGTGGTTATTACGGTTATGAAAAGGCATCTGATACGTCAGGAGAAATCTGTGTGGATATCACAACAGGTAAAGATCCTAACGCAACAGCTGAACCAGAACAAACAGAGAAACCGGAAGAAGAGAAAAAAGGTGATGAGGAAAAAGATGACTCCTCACCTGAAAATCAACCTCAATAAAGTCAGTGAGCACAAAAGTGCTCACTTTCTTTTTTTTATAATTACATGTATAATTTTTAACGTTTTATAAAGGAGAAAACAAAATGTTAATATTTATATTTTTATTATCTTTGATTGCCGCTGGCGTAATCTCTACAACATACTTTATGTTGGTATTAGGATTAACGGTAGTCGCTTATATCATCTACGCAATTGGATGTTATATGGTCTTCCAAAAAGCAGGTGTAACTGGAATCTTAGCTTGGATCCCTATCGTTAACACATATTTTTCTTATAAGCTTGCTTGGAATACAACAGCTTTTGCGGGATACTTTGTATCTGATCTTATTTCTAATATGAAGATCAATGGTGAAAAAACATTCTTTTCTTGGATCTTTGGTGTATTAGCTGTCATTATTGATTTCTTATTCACACAAAAGCTATCTAAGGCATTTGGAAAAACAGAATTCTTCGGTCTAGGACTATTCTTCTTCCAACCTATCTTCATGATCATCTTAGGTTTTGGAGATGCTCAATATTTAGGACCTCAAAACTAAAACATGAGACTTCACTTTGAAGTCTCATTTTAAATTCTTATTCTTTTCATGACAGATTTCTAAGAAAGGACAATCTTTACATTCTGGAAATCTCGCATGACATTTATATCTACCAAAAAATATCATTTGATGATGGCTTTTGATCCATGAATCTTGTGGTATTTTTTTCTTTAGTTTTCTTTCTATCGTATTTACATCATCTTTTTGATACACAAGACCTAATCTCTTTGAAATACGTGTTACATGTGTATCAACTGCCAATGAAGGAATTCCATAACATTCAGATAAGATTACATTCGCACACTTTCTACCTACTCCAGGTAACGTCGTCAACTCCTCGATCGTTTGTGGAACAACGCCATCAAAGTTTTCTACTAACCCTTTCGCAAAACCTTGAATAGACCTTGCCTTATTTCGATAGAGGCCAAGTCGAGATATACACTGTTCAATTTCCTTGATATCTCCATTAGCCAAAGCTTGAGGATCAGGATATCTTTGAAATAGATCTGGTGTTACTTTATTAACGGAAGCGTCTGTTGTTTGGGCAGATAAAATGACCGCAACACACATCTCATAGTTATTTCTATGATCTAGTTCACAATGTGCATTTGGAAATAATTCATTTAAATGAAATAAGATTTCATCTACCGACATTCTTTTCATTAATATTTACCTTCATCGATTTGTTTTAAAGTAAGTCCCCTTGTCTTCCAATCATTTAGTACTGAATCAATATATGGAAATGATAATTTCTGATACGTACTAGCAGCTCTTAAGGCATATAAGATCATCTTACGATCTGTTGTTCGATTCCATTCTGAGATCTTTTCCATTTCCTTTTGCGTTAATGGTCTTCCAAATTCCGTCTCAAACGCATCAAATAATGGAGAATCCAATATCTTCTCATCTCTTGCGATATCTGTTTCAAATAAACCATTCAATATAAACTTAACAGATTTTGTGGAAGCTTTGATTTCAAGATATTTCTTCGCACACAACAAAGATAGGACTTCATCTAATTCATCATTTGAAAGATTACAACGTTTCGCAAGTTCTTCTGTTGTGATCTTCATATGATGTTCATTCATAAAATCAATCATTAACACAACGATAGATTCTTTCGTATCTAAAGCTAATAAATTCAAATATTCTAATATCCAATCTCTATGATCAACATAATTCGTTTCATACCACTTCATGATAAAACCTCGTGTTTTTTATTATAGTATACTTTGAAAGATTTGTTCAAGAGAGTGGATACATGATAAAATACTTCTATGTTAAAAAAGATATTATTTACATTTCTAACATTACTTGTAATCTATTCAACATGTGTTGTAGCT
>CAVDZA010000019.1:0-12854 GCA_963613355.1 Bulleidia sp.
CAGAAATTTCTGACAAGGTTTTCTATTATTCACTTAACACTAAATGACGATAAAGAGGAACGACCGCAACATCTTCACCGATTAATACTTTTTAGATTAAATGTAATTATTTTTAATATTCATAGTCAATACAAGCTCTACTAACGATATGATCCATGAAGTAATCTTTACAAGCTACATGAATTGGATCTACTTGATACGCATTCAATCCATCAATATCTTCAAAATCATAGATCAAACAAAAATCATAATTACTTTCAGGAGCTTCTTTTGAATTAACAACTGTAACACCACCTGTTGTAGACTTGATGTCCTTTAATGACTTCGTTCTCTCCATTACTTCTTTTAAGACAGCTTCTTTATTGTCTTCTTTCAATTTAAACATACAAATATGTCTGATCATTTTGTAGCTCCTTTGATTTCATACAAATAATGGTATAAAGCACCGATCATATTAGCGTCATTTCCAAACTTACAAGGTACGATTTCTGGAATAGAAGCTGGTAAAGCACCAACAAGATAACTATAGTGTCCTTCAATTGCCTTCTTTAAGATATTTAACAAGACTGGTTGTTTAGAAATTCCTCCACCAATCGCAACACGTTGTACATCCAACGCAAATTGTAAAGACATGATACCAGAAGCCAATGTCTCACAATATTCTTCAATTGCCTCTAAAGCCTCAGGTTTTCCTTCATTAGCAGCCGCAAATAAGATTCTTCCATCCAATTTCTTAGGATCTTCGCCAATCTTTTCAGCGTAATTTTCTACTAATACTCCAACACCATTTTTCCTTGCCCACATAGATTTCGTATCAAATTTTCCTTTGGAGAAATATGTAGGTAATAATGAATATTCACCTGCCGCAAATGTAGAACCACGGTATACTTTACCATCAATGATAATAGCACCTCCGATTCCAGTACCTAAAACAATGATCGTACCGTTAGATACATCTTTCATACTTCCCTTCCAAACTTCCGCAAGTGCTGCAGCTTTCGCATCATTTTCAACTGCGAATTCAACAGGAATGACATCCTTTAAACGATCTTTCAAATTGATATTATTGATATAGTTTAAAGCACCACTTGTATAGAAATATCCAGTATTTGAGTCAATCTTACCAGGTGCACTCATTGCGATAGCTTCAATTTTTTCATCCGCATAATTATCATAGATACCTTTCAAAGTCTCAATAAACGTATCTAATCCATCATAAGGTGTAGGAACTTCACCCTTTTCCTTGATTTCAGCATTCTCATTCATCAATGCGTACTTAATGTTTGTTCCTCCAACATCAATTGTTAAATAATTACTCATAACATAACCTCTCTATTACTATTATATTTTCATTTCTAATAAAAAACCATAACAGAATCAACTGTTATGGTTAGATTGTTCAATGATTTGTTTTCCAATTTCTAATCCTTTTGGAGTCAAGAAAACAATTCCATAATGTTCTTTGATCAAAAGTCCATCATCAGAAAGTCTCGTTAGCATCGCATGAACAGAAGGTCTTGTAACATTCAATTCTTTCGCAATATTGATAGAACGAATTCCTTTACCTGTTGGATCTAATTCTGTCATGGTAGCTAGATACTTTTTCTTCGCTTCACTTAATGTACGATGATGCATAAATTTCTCCTTTATTGAAAGAAAACAAGCACAGGAATTTCCTGTGCCTGTTCACAATGATACTTATGCAGCTTGTTCTACAACAGCCTTTTTCTTGTTTGGATCTGGTCTAAATAATAGATATAGATATCCAGCAAGAACGATAATTGCGGCAATTGTACCTACACCAAATGCTAATTCACCTGTTACTAATCCACCAAATTGGTAAACCATCAATGTTACAAGGTAAGCATTGATATTCTGGAATGCGATTGCGAACCAGAACCACTTTTTGTTGCCCATTTCCTTAGCGGATGTAGAGATAGCAGCTAAACATGGTGAGTCATAGATATTGAATACTAAGAAGGAAACTGCTGCGATGCCTGTTGGGAAGAATGTAGCGAATTGTTCATGCATAGATAATTCATATTCTTCAACTTCACCAAGACCAGCAAGTACGCCCATAGTAGAAACGATACCTTCCTTAGCAACGAATCCAGATAAGCTTGAAGCGACTGCTTGCCATGTACCGAAGCCTAATGGCTTGAAGATCCAAGCAATTGCGTTACCAATTGTAGCTAAGAAGCAGTATTCTGTATCAACAAGTCCGAATGTTCCATCTTGGATACCGAAGGAACCTAAGAACCACATAACTGCACAACATAGGAACAAGATAGTACCAGCCTTCTTTAAGAATGCCCATACTCTTTCCCAAACGTGTAGTAATACGCCCTTGAGAGAAGGAATATGATAAGCAGGAAGTTCCATAACGAATGGAGCTGGGTCACCTGTAAACATGTTTGTCTTCTTCAAGATTACGCAAGTAACGATAACAAGTGCGATAGAAGCGAGGTAGATAACTGGTGCGAACCACCATGTACCTTCACCTAATAAATAACCAGCGATCATAGCGATAACAGGTAACTTAGCACCACAAGGAATCGTTGTTGTTGTGATCATTGTCATACGACGATCCTTTTCATTTTCAATCGTACGTGTAGCCATGATACCAGGAACGCCACAACCTTGAGAAATCATAAATGGAATGAATGACTTACCAGAAAGACCAAACTTTCTGAAGATACGGTCCATGATGAACGCAACACGAGCCATGTAACCACAGTCTTCTAATACTGATAAGAAGAAGAATACAATAGCCATCTGTGGAGCGAATCCTACAGGAGCACCGATACCACCGATAATACCATCTACAACAAGAGATACTACCCATTCAGCAGCTCCAGCACCTTCTAACCAACCTTGAACTGTTGGTTGGATCCATTCACCGAATAATACGTCGTTTGTCCAGTCAGTAACAACTGTACCTAAAGTAGCTACTGCTACCCAGTAAATGAAGAACATAACTGCTGCGAAGATTGGAAGAGCTAACCATCTGTTTGTTACGATCTGGTCGATCTTATCAGATATAGTCATCTTACCAGCATTCTTCTTAACATAAGTGTTCTTTAATACTGTAGCGATGTATTCATAACGTTCATTTGTAATGATTGCTTCAGAATCATCATCTTCATTCTTTTCAACTCCAGCAATCACTGTTTCGATAGAGCTCTTAGCGTCTGCAGAAACTGTAACTTCTTCTACGACCTTTTCATCTCTTTCGAATAACTTAACTGCGAACCAACGCTTTTGAGCGTCTGTTAAGTTTGCAGCATTTTCAATAGATGTCAAAGCAGCTTCAACATCATTTGTATATTTCATTGGTGTTGGAAGAGCTTTTGTGTTTGCTGCTTCAATAGCTGCTTCAGCAGCTTCTGTAATACCTTGGTTCTTTAAAGCTGAGATCTCAATGATCTTACATCCAAGAGTCTTGCTTAATTGATCGATCTTGATATCATCTCCATCTTTCTTTACAAGGTCCATCATGTTGATGGCAATGACCATAGGAATACCTGTTTCTGCTAACTGTGTAGTCAAATATAGGTTTCTTTCTAAGTTTGTACCATCGATGATGTTTAAGATTACATCTGGTTTATCTCCAACAAGATAGTTTCTAGAAACGACTTCTTCCAATGTATATGGAGATAGTGAGTAAATACCTGGTAAGTCTTGGATCGTTACATCTGTGTGTCCCTTTAGCTTACCTTCTTTCTTTTCTACTGTTACGCCTGGCCAGTTACCAACATACTGATTAGAACCTGTTAATGCGTTAAACAATGTTGTCTTACCGCAGTTAGGGTTACCTGCCAAGGCAATTCTAATTTCTGCCATTTTCTTCCCTTTCTATTACTTAACGATTTCAACTTCGATGAACTGAGCGTCATCCTTACGAAGTGAAAGTTCATAGTTACGTACTGTAACTTCTACTGGATCTCCTAATGGAGCGACTTTACGAACATAGATTTCAACACCCTTAGTGATGCCCATATCCATGATTCTTCTCTTTACGGCTCCTTCACCATGAAGTTTTACAACCTTGACTGTGGATCCGACTTTAGCTTCTTTTAATGTCATTTTAATCCCCTTTCCACTAGATCATAATTTTGTTAGCCATAGTTTTATCTAGGCCAAGTCTTGTTTCTTTCACGTTAACAATTAAATTGTCTCCATTTTTAGAAACTACTTTAACAGTTCCTCCTACCACAAAACCAAGATCTTCAAGATGCTTCTTTGTTTCAGGATTCCCCTTTACAAGCTGAACAGTGACTTCCTGATCAACTTCTGCGAATGTTAAAGGTAACATATTCTCGCCTCCTTACCTATGGTTAACTTCATCTAACCACAGTTAGTTTAGTAAAACTAACATTGTCTGTCAATGCTTTTTTACTACATTTTCTCATTGAAACCGCTTATATTTTCCGAAAGAAAAAGACCATCAAATTCAAAATGATGGCCCAAGCTATTTTATGGTTATCGAATCGTTATCATTCACCTTCAAAAATCTACAAATATCTTTTTTACTAGTTTCTACTAGATTCCCCTCTTGGTTTGATTCGTTACGTTTATCTACGATTACTTCACAACATCCCATTTGTGCGTATCTTCCTTCATCCGTCAGAAATCCATTCCCATATTGATAATAATGAGAATGCACGAAAGAATAACTCTTATCACTAACAATAAACACAACATATCCTTTTGTTCGATATTCATTGATTTGTTTTAATGTAATCTTAGGATGTGTATCAACATGGATAAATACGATATTCATGTTTCTATTATAAAAGAAAAAAGAATTACTCTTCAAACGTAATTCTTCCTTCTTCCATTGATTTGATTTTCGCAAGGGATTCAACTTTATGACCTTGTTGTCTTAATTTCTTACCACCATCTTGATAAGTCTTTTCAACACAAGCTCCAATTCCAACGACCTTAGCCTTACTTTGTTGAACGATATCAAGTAGACCTTGAATTGCTTGACCATTCGCTAAAAAGTCATCTACGATCAAGAATCTATCATTCTCATTGATATACTTCTTAGAAACAGTGACCGTATATTCTCGATTATGTGTATAAGAATACACTTTTGAAGTATACACATTATTTCCAAGATTCGTTGATTGAGACTTCTTTGCGAATAAGACAGGTACATCAAAGGCTAAAGCTGTAAAGGATGCGATTGCGATACCACTTGCCTCTATTGTTAAGATCTTTGTGACTCCTTGATCTTTGAATCTTTCGTAAAACTCTTTTCCAATATCTTGTAATAAATGAATATCAATTTGATGATTTAAGAAACTATCTACTTTTAAGATATTTCCTTCTAAGATTTCTCCATCTTTTTGGATACGTTCTACTAGTTCCTTCATTCCTTCACCCCATATAATTCACCATACTTATCAATCAAATAATCCGTATAGTTATTCACATCAAATGAACTGCCTGTTGCCTTGATCATGATTTCACCCGCATCATACATACATCCATATTGATGAATATGTTCTTTCAACCAACCAATGACTCGATCATAATGATCATTTCTCAATAGATCATCTACATCGATTTCTTCTCTCATCTTCTTTACGAATTGTGAAGCGAATGCAGAACCTAGCGCATAAGTTGGAAAATATCCAAATTCACCCATTGACCAATGCACATCTTGTAGGATACCTTCACTTGCGCTAGTTGGTCTGATTCCTAGATACTCTTCATATTTATCAGCCCATGTTTGATCTAATCCTTCTACACTAATAGAACCATCAAACAGTCCCTTTTCAATCTCATATCGAATCAAGATATGCATAGGATAAGTCAATTCATCCGCTTCTGTACGAACAAGGGATGGTCTAGAAACATTGACTGCTTTCATAAATCGATCTAGATCAATACCTTCAAATTGTTTAGGAAATTGTTTCTGTAGATATGGATAGTTATATTCCCAGAAAGCTTTTGTTCTTCCTAAATAGTTTTCACAAAGTCTACTTTGTGATTCATGCATACCACTAGAAATTCCTTCTGATAAGATCATTCCATCATATCTAGGATCTACATCATGTTCATAGTAGGCATGTCCTACTTCATGGATCGTAGAGAATAAAGCCGACATGACATTATCTTCTAGATACTTTGTCGTAGTACGACAATCATTCTCACATGTCCATGATGTGAAAGGATGTTCTGTCTCATTTTGATATCCCCATTCAGGATCGAAGTGAAGATACTCTAACATATGATCCATGTACTTCTTTTGATCTTCGATTGGAAAATCTTGAAATAAGAAGGAATCATCGATTTGTTCAGCTTCTGTGATCTTTTTAATGAATGGAACAAGTTTCTCTTTCAATGAATTGAAGAATACATCATACTTCTCACAATTCATTCCAGGTTCAAAGTCATCTAACATCTGATCATATAATGGTTGATCACTATTACGATAACCATATACTTTCTTCTTTGTCTCAATGATTTGTTTTAAGTAAGGTTCAAAAATGGAATAGTCATTCTTTGTCTTAGCTTCTAACCACTTTGTATAAGAAGTATTCTTTAATTTCTCAAATGCCACGAATTCATCCTTAGGAATACAAACAGTCTTTAAGATATCTGAATAATACAAAGAAGCTGCTCGTCTTAGATACCCTTCTTCATTTTCATCATCTTTAATATCTTTTAAGATATCTAACATCTTTTCATCTGTTTCTATAGAAAAGAGTTCTCCTGCCAAAAAGGCACTTCTTTCATCACGATAATCATTTCCACCACTTGGTGCGACTGTCTGTTTATCAATATCGATGATAGCTAATGCCATCGTATAAGCAGACTTCTTAAAGATCCAATCTTTAAATACTTGAATACGTTCTTCTTTTGTCATTGTTCGTTCCATACCTTTTCAGCAATCTTCTTGATAAGAGCTAACTTGGCCCATTGTTGTTCTTCTGTTAGTTTATTTCCTTCTTCTGTGGAAGCGAATCCACATTGAGGAGAAAGACATAGATTTTCTAATGGATGATAGATAGCTGCTTGATGGATCCTACGAATGACAGTATCTTCATCTTCTAATTCACCTGACTTACTTGTGATAAGTCCTAGAACGACTTTCTTATCATCAGGAACAAACTTCAATGGTTCAAAACCACCTGCACGTTCACTATCATATTCTAAGTAGAACGCATCTACATCTTCTTGTGCGAATAAGTAAGGAGCGACAGGATCGTATGGACCTACATTTGCGTATGTAGAATGGAAATTACCACGGCATACATGCGTATTGATGACCATATCATCTTTTTTGTACGCAAGTGCTGCGTTATTCAAGGCAACACCTTCTTCACAAATAGCTTTCAACTTTTCCTCTGTTAAGCCAAAGCTTGCCCACATATTAGGATCAGCATATAAAGTCCAAGTACAGTCATCAAATTGTAGATTTCTACAACCAGCATCATATAGTTCATTGATTACTTCACCATATGCCTTCACGATATCTTTCTTTAATTCTTCTCTATCTGAATAGATAGCTTGATTTTCTTCTTGGAATTCAGGTAAAGATAATTGTGCTAATAATTGTGTTGGTGCAGGAATCGTTTGTTTAACATAGACTCCTTCTTCTTCAAATTGTTTAACGAACTTATAATCTTCCACAAATGGATGATTTGTACCAGAGATCTTACCAACGATCTTAGCACTTTGTGCCTTTGTTGTTTCTCCATGGAAATGTAATCCATCTTTCGTTGTGACCTTTTCAATTCCATTCAATCCCCAGAAGAAATCCATATGCCACCAAGTTCTTCTGAATTCACCGTCTGTAATGAAATGATATCCAGCTTGTTTTTGTTTTGAAACAAGATCTGTAATACATGCATCTTCTACTTCTTTTAATTCAGACGCATTGATTTCTCCCTTTTCAAACTTTTCTCTAGCTTCTTTTAATTCTGTTGGTCTTAAAAAACTTCCAACATAGTCATAACGATAAGGTGCGTGTAACATTTCTATATACCTCCTAAATGTATTGTATCTATGATAGCAGTCTTACACCGGTTTTTCATCATCAATTCATAAAAATACAATCTTTATTGAATGTCAAAATCCAGAAACTTTTTCATTGCGGATTATTTTTATTTTCATTAAAATATTGTAGCTTTAATAAGGAAGGAGAACGCATGAGAGTAGGTTTAGATATTGGTTCAACAACAATTAAGTGTGCCGTTATTAATGATAATGATGAAATCATATATTCATCCTATGATAGACATTACAGTCATATCATCGAAAAAGGCAAAGAACTTCTAACAAAAATCGATGAAGAGATCCTACATGGTGAAAAAGCTATTCTAGCCATCAGTGGTAGTGCAGGAATGGGATTAAGTGAATCATGTGGTGTACCTTTTGTTCAGGAAGTATACGCTGAAAGAGTTGCCGCAACAAGAAAATCACCTAATACAGATGTCATTATCGAACTTGGTGGTGAAGATGCGAAGATCCTTTTCTTAACAAATGGTGTTGAAGTAAGAATGAATGGCTCTTGTGCTGGTGGTACAGGTGCTTTTATTGACCAGATGGCAACACTTCTTAAATTAACTGCAGATGAGATGGATGTAGAAGCTTTAAAAGCCGAAAAGACATATACGATTGCGTCTCGTTGTGGTGTATTTGCGAAAAGTGATGTACAGCCACTTATCAACCAAGGTGCTAAGGCAAGTGATATTGCCGCATCTATCTATCAAGCTGTTGTTAACCAAACGATTGCGGGTCTCGCACAAGGTAGACCTATTAAAGGAAATGTACTTTATCTAGGTGGACCTTTAACATTCTCTCAATGTTTAAGAGATAGTTTTGATAAGACATTAGGTGTCAAAGGTACATGTCCTGATAATTCTTTAGTATATGTCGCTATTGGTGCTGCTTATTACGCAGATGAAGAATTCAATATTGGAGAAGTTGCGAATTCTTTAGGAAATTATTCTTCTAAGAATGATTTCGCATCCTTACCTCCTTTATTCAAAGATAGAAATGAGTATTGGGAGTTTAGAAACAGACACTCCAAAGCTTCCGTAGAAAGAATCCCTTTCACAGATGATGTTGGTCCTGTTCATATTGGTATCGACTCTGGTTCTACAACGATCAAGATTGCGGTCATTGATGATCATTCCAATCTATTATTCACAGATTATCGTTCCAATGATGGTCAACCTTTACCATTGGTAATTGAGACACTTTTAAAGTTATACAAAGAACATCCAAATATGAAAGTAGCTTCCTTGACTGCCACAGGTTATGGGGAAGAACTCATGAAGAATGCCTTGCATTGTGATTTTGGATTAGTAGAAACGGTAGCTCACTTTACAGCTGCGAAATATTTTAAAAAAGATGTTGATTTCATCATTGATATTGGTGGACAAGACATGAAGTGTTTTAAGATCGAAGATGGTGCCATCTCTGATATCTTCTTAAATGAAGCTTGTTCTTCTGGATGTGGATCTTTCTTACAAACATTCGCACAAGCTTTAGGTTATAAAGTGGAAGATTTCGCAAAACTTGCCCTATTCGCTGATAAGCCAGTTGATCTAGGTTCAAGATGTACTGTATTCATGAACTCTTCTGTTAAACAAGCACAGAAAGATGGTGCTTCCATTGAATGTATTTCTGCTGGTCTAGCGATCTCTGTTGTAAAGAATGCCCTCTACAAAGTAATTCGAGCATCTTCTCCTGAACAATTAGGAAAGAATGTTGTCGTTCAAGGTGGAACATTCTATAACGAAGCTGTATTGCGTGCATTTGAGAAAGAAATGGGTGTCAATGTCATTCGACCAGATATCGCAGGACTAATGGGTGCGTATGGAGCTGCCTTGTATGGAAAGTCTCATACAAAACAAGGTTCCCTTTCTAACATGTTATCTAAGAAAGAATTGGAAAACTTCACGATCCAGACCCAATCCGTTCAATGTCAAGGTTGTGGTAACCATTGTCAATTAACGATCAATACATTCTCAGATGGAAAACGATTCATTTCTGGTAATCGTTGTGAAAAACCAGTCACTGGTAAATCTAGTGATGATTCGTTAAATCTCTATGCATATAAGCTAAAGTCCCTACAAAGCTATTGTGAAAAAGAACAAACAGGCTCAAGAGGTACTGTTGGTATTCCTTTTGTCTTAAACATGTATGAATTATTACCATTCTGGCATACATTCTTTACAACATTAGGCTATAAGGTCGTTGTATCCCCTGTTAGTACGAGAGCTCTATATCAAGCTGGTCAAGGTACGATTCCTAGTGATACTGCTTGTTATCCAGCTAAACTAACACATGGTCATTTAGATTGGTTAACAAAACAGGATCTTGATCATATCTTCTATCCTTGTTTGTCTTATAACATTGATGAACATAAGGGTGAGAATCATTATAACTGTCCTATCGTTGCGTATTATCCAGAAACTTTAAAAGATAATATGTTGGAATTAAAGGATGTTAAGTTCTCCGATCCATTTGTTGATATTTCTAATCCTGAAGTATTTAAAAAGAAGTTTAATCAATACATGAAAGATACATTCCACTTCAATGATAAGAAAGCTGTATATTCAGCTATTGATAAAGCGTATGAAGAATATCAACATCACATGGAAGATATCAAACAAAAGGCACATGAGATGATCGATATCGCTAGAAAAGAAGGAAAACGTATCATCGTTCTAGCTGGTAGACCATATCATGTAGATCCTGAAGTCAACCATGGTATTGATAAGTTGATCATCAAACAGAATGCTTGTGTCATTACAGAAGATTCTATCTCTGATCTAACAGAGAAATTTAATACAAATGTATTAAACCAGTGGACATATCATTCTAGACTATACGCTGCAGCGAAGTATTGTACGACGCAAACAGATATGGATCTTGTTCAACTCGTATCCTTTGGTTGTGGATTAGACGCGATCACAACAGATGAGACTAGAGAAATCCTTCAAGAAGGAAACAAGCTCTATACACAATTAAAGATCGATGAAATCACAAACCTAGGTGCTGTTAATATTCGTATTCGTTCTTTATTTGCGGCATTGAAAGAAAGAGAGGAGGAAAATTAATATGGAATATCTTACTCCGAATTTCACAAAAGAAATGTTGAAAGATTATACGATCCTCTTTCCTAATATGGCACCTGTTCAATTCGCATGTATTCAAAAAGGAATGGCATCTGAAGGTATCAAGTGCGAAGTATTAACTAACTGTGGTAGTGAAGTCGCTCAACTTGGATTAAAGTATGTACATAACGATACATGTTATCCAGCATTACTTGTCATTGGACAATTTATCGATGCCTTGAATAGTGGTAAGTATGATCTAGACCATACTGCCCTACTGATTTCCCAATCCGGTGGAGGATGTAGAGCTAGTAACTATATCAAGTTATTAAGAAAAGCCCTTGTAAAGGCTGGATATTCAAATATTCCTGTCGCTTCTATCAACCCTACAGGCCTAGAATCAGGATCATCTCTACCACTTACATTAAAGTTGCTAAGAAAGATCATAGCTTGTGCGTTCTATGGAGATGAGATCTCCTCATTAAGAAACCAAATGGTTCCTTATGAAGTCAATCAAGGAGAAACAGAAGCTTGGTGTAATAAATGGATCAATACAGTTGGTGAATGGATGCATAAAAATAAATACTACTCCATTCATTCTATGAAAAAGAACTTCAAGAAGATCGCAAATGATGCGAAAACGATATCTCTTAAAAAAGTTCAAAAAGTCAAAGTTGGAATCGTAGGAGAAATCTTTGTTAAGTTCTCTCCTTTAGGAAACAATGAACTACAAGCATTCTTAGAAAAAGAAGGATGTGAAGTCAATATGCCTAGTCTTATGGGATACATCAATTATTGTTGTGCGAATTTCCAATTAGACGCAAAGCTATATGACATGAATAAAACATTTGGTATAGCTGCAGGACAATTATTAAAATTGTTTGATTCCATTGGACAATCTTGTAGTAAGGCAATGAAAGAAGCTGGATTCTATGGTGCAGGTTCTTTCTTAGAACTTATGAAGAAACCAGATGGAATCCTCTCATTAGGTGTAAAGATGGGTGAAGGATGGTTACTATGTGCTGAAATGATCGAGCTCATCGAAGATGGTTATTCAAATATCGTTTGTGCACAACCATTCGGTTGTTTACCAAATCATATTGCGGGAAAAGGTGTCACAAATAAGATACGTGAAAGATATCCTCTCGCAAACATCACAGCCGTAGACTACGACCCTTCTTCTACAAAGGTCAATCAGGAGAATCGAATCAAATTGATGTTAGCAGTCGCAAGAGAAAACCTTGAGACTTCTATTGCGTAATTACTTGTTTTTATTGGTAGGTTAAATGTAAAATAGTTTTAATGGATTGGGGGATAAACATGGAAGATTTTATTATAGCGACAGCTTCAACATGTGATGCGGATAGGGAGTGGTTGGACGCAAACAACATTCCACTAATTTCATATACATTTGAAGTAAATGAAAAAGTTTATATTGATGATTGTAAAGCTGACACAAAGCACGCTCTCTTCCATGAAATGCGTGAAGGACATCAGCCTAGAACATCTCAAATTACAGCTTACGCATATTACGAATTCTTTAAAGAATTATTAGAAAAGAATAAAAATGTTCTTTTCTTAGATATGGATAAGGCATTAAGTTCTTCATACTTCAACTCTCAAAGAGCTTATGAAGATATTCAAGAAGAATTCCCTGATAATAATCTTGTGATCATTGATACAAGATGTGTCACAATGGGATTAACACTTCTTCTCAAAAAAGCAATCCAACTCAAAAATGAAGGAAAATCCATGGATGAAGTACATACA
>CAVDZA010000019.1:12864-31326 GCA_963613355.1 Bulleidia sp.
GTACATACATGGATCGAAGAAAATAAATTAAAGATCTCTCATCGTTTCTTAGTAGATGATCTAGAATGGTTAAGAAGAGGTGGAAGACTATCAAACGCTTCTGCGATGGTAGGTTCCCTACTTTCCATCAAACCACTCATCTATATCGATGATGAAGGAAAGTTATTATCCTATTCTAAAGTACGTGGAAAAAAGAAGGCCATCAAGGAACTACTTGCGAGTCTTGATCATGACCTTGATCCAACTCACGCAAAAGAATTCATTGTTGGACACTCTGACGCTCCAGAAGAAGCAGAGAAATTTATTGAACAAGTAAAAGAAAAGTATCCTGAGGCTGAAATCAGTGTTCAAGAGCTTGGACCAGTAATTGGATGCCATGTAGGACCAGGTTTTCTAGCAATCGTATACTTCTCTGATTCAGATCACAGAATCATATAAAAACAAACGAGGCTCACTTCAGCCTCGTTTTCATTTACCTATGATCGTATCTACCGCTAAAGCAATGATCCTAGCGAATGGTTCCTTTACCCTTTCACCTGTTTCCATCACTTCTTCATGTGTTAGCTTTTGATCTAACATTCCAGCTGCCATATTTGTAATGACGGATATACCCATGACATCCATATCTGCGTGTCTAGCAGCTATTGCTTCAGGAACTGTAGACATTCCCACCGCATCTGCACCTAAGACTCGAAATGCGCGAATCTCTGCTGGCGTTTCAAAAGATGGGCCTGAATACATCATATATACACCATGTTTTGTCTCTATTCCTTCTGCTTGTGCTTTATCCCTTAGCGTATGCCAAAGTTTCTTAGAATAGACTTCTGACATATCTGGAAATCTAACACCAAATGAATCTAAATTCTTACCAATCAATGGATTAGAACCTGACATATTGATATGATCTTCAATCAACATGATATCTCCAGGTCTAAAATCATAATTCAATCCACCACATGCGTTAGAAAGGATCATTGTCTTAACACCAATTCTATTTAAAACTCTTACAGGAATCACTGTCTCTTGTTGTGTATATCCTTCATAGTAATGTACTCTACCATCTAACACAACGACATCTACATCATTATATGTCCCAAAGATCAATTTACCTTCATGTCCTTTCACTGTTGGTGTAGGAAATCCTTCGATCTTAGAATATGGGATCTCTTCTTTATTTGTTAGTTGTTCAACAAAATCACCTAATCCACTGCCTAATGTAATACCGATCTTAGGCTCACGATCAGTAATTGCGCGAATACACTCTACACAGTGTTGAATTCTATTCTCCATCTTTCTTCTCCTGATTGAATATCACAAAATCATCTTCTACAGCTTTATTTGTACTCCAGATCTTTAAGTTGATATCTTTTCCAGACATACGGATCTTACGTTCAAATTGCGTTGGGAATACACGTGAAGTCATGACGTATTCTCCATCATTGATAAAGATCTCTACCGTACTATGATCAACAAAGATATCTAATGAGCTTAATGTAAATGTCTTGATTGATCTTTCTGTACCAAATTCAGAATTCATTTGATTTGTGAGTGTTCTTCTAGAAATCGTGAATGTATTCTTTCTAGATTCATACTTGATTTCAAATCCTTTATACATATCTGTCGCAAATAGATCTAGTTCAAAATCTTCATTACTAGGATTCTCTAAATGCATGATACAGCTCTTTGGAGTAAGTCTATTTAATGTATCTACTTTCACTTCACCATTGATAGCTTCAAAAAGAACATCTTTTTTGATACTATCTAGATTCTTTGTTGGTCTTTGAATCAACTTACCATTTTCAATCGTTAATTCTCTCGCTAATGTTTGTAAACCAGCCCAGCCTTCTTCATCTGTAACAGGATATGTATAATCAGAACAACCAAACCAACCTTCTAAGATTGCCTTATTTACGTGTTCTGACTGGAACGCTGTCTGTGCTGCATAGAAATCAAAACCTTTATCTAATTCCTTCATTTCGTGATCTGGTGTAAAAGTCATCGTATCTAGATCTAGATCACCAATCATATATACATTAGAATAAGCATTTAAGAATTCATTTTCTTTCTTTTCTAATCCTTGTGGTGAGAATAACAACAACCACTTATCCCCTATCTTTTCAATACAAGGACATTCCACCATATATCCAAAGTGATCATATCCAACAACCGTTAATTCTGATACGAATTTCCAACCAGTCGCAATCTGTTCAGAACGATACATCAACATCTTTCCTTCTAGATCCTCATTTTGTGCACCTAAAAGAATATAGTAATATCCATCTTCATAAAAGATCTTAGGATCTCTTTGATGTTCTGTATAACCTTGTTGTGGTTGGATGATAGGTCTTCTTAGCTTTGTGAGATGATTGTCTGTATCGATTGCCGCAATCATCTGATATGGAATTCTTTGTCCATTTGGTTCATTATGGTTTCCTGTATATACAAGATATAAGAATCCATCTTTCACAAATCCACTACCTGAATAACAACCAAAGTTATCATAATTAAGTGTTGGTTTCATTCCCAATCCAATATTCTTCCAATGTACTAGGTCATCACTCACAACATGGTACCAATGTTTCATTCCATGTACTGCACCATATGGGAACCATTGATAAAACAGATGCCACTGTTTGTTGTAATAAGAAAATCCATTTGGATCATTCATTAATCCAGTAACTGTTTGAATATGATAATCACAACGATAATCACTCTTTTCAATAGAATCATGTAGTTGTCTTAATGATTCTTCATCATTCTGATTGATGATTTGATCTAATTCACTCTTTGTCCAATTCTTCATCCAATTACCTCACTTTCAAACGATATTGAATCTCATGTTTCTGACTTTCTTCCACATGAACGATTGGTTTAGGTTCCACATTTGGATAATTGATTGCGTTAGGCATATATTCTGCTTCTAAACAAACTGCACTTCTTTCAGGATATCGATGTCCTTTTTTTCCAACTTTATTCTCTAACCAGTTACCACTATATAAATGCATACCTGGATAATCACTATAGGCGTGTAGTTCTAACTTATCATTCCTAACAACTGCCATTTCTCTTAGTCCTGTACCTTCAATTGGATAATGATGATCATATCCTTTACCATACTTTAATTGAATATTTTCTTCATTGATATCCTTACCAAGTTGTTTAAATGTTCTAAAATCAAATGGTGTATTCTCTACAGGAACAAGTTCATTTAAAGTTAATCCATTTTCATCTGATAGACCATATTGATCTGAATGTACCATGACTTCATGGTTTAAGACATCATCACTTTCCTCTAGATTAAAGTATGAATGATTTGTATACGCAAATAGTGTATCTTGATCACTTCTCGCTTCTGTAGAAATTGAAATACCATCTTCCAATAATGAATAAACGACCTTCACAAATAAGTTACCAGGATATCCTTCTTCCCCATCAACGCTAGTATAACGGAATGTAACCTTATCCTCTTCTTCTACACCACTCCAGATCTTCTTATCAAATCCTTCGATACCTCCATGATTACAATTCCCATTATTATTGATTGGAACCGTATATTCTTTTCCATTTAGTTTAAATTTACCTTTTTCAATACGATTGGCAGTTCTACCAACAGAAGCTCCAATATAACTCGTTTGATTTAAATATCCTTCGATATCTTCAAACCCTTCCACAACATCAATTCCAGTATCCTTTTGTATAAAAGATACTAATGTTGCGCCATAATCCATGACTTTCATTACGATATGATCATTTTCAATCGTATAGAGTGTAACTTCTCTACCATCTTTTAATTTTCCAAATGTTGATTTCATATGTTTATCCTCATATATTCTTACCTAATATTATGAGACAATTTCTTAATTTTGTGAATGGAAAGGGCTACCATACTTGAACAACTTTGAATAAATGTTAATCTATTACATATGGCATTATTCAGGAAAAACGAAACAGAAGATGACATCTATGAAGAATATGAAGAAGAGGAAGAAGATTCTTCAGGTTCTATATATATTATCATTCCAATCATCATTCAGATCGTGATGGCTGGTCTTTTATATTTAAGAAGTCATACAGCAGCTTTAAACTACTTATATGCCCTGATTCCATTATTATTTGGAACAAGTTTCACAGGTTCTTATGTCTATAACAGAAATGGAGATATGAAGCTATTTTCAGCAGCTGCGATATTAACGACGATTGGTACAGGATTACAGATATTGGTAGACCAAGTATATGATCCAGTTTCTACATTTTCTTATATCAAGTTAATCGTTTCTTTTGCGATAGCTATCATATTTGTCATGTTTTATTCTTTGATCCATCGTTTATTAAATCAAACATGGATGGTTTATGTCATGATGATCATTTCAGCATTGATCTATATCATCTTATTGATTGCGGGAAGTGATCCAAATGGATATGGAACAAGTGCTTGGATCAGACTTGGAAGTATTACCGTACAATTAACAGACTTCACAAAAGTTAGTGCTGTGTTATTCTATAGTGCTTTATTTTCATCTAAGACAAGTCATGATGATGATCAGATCCTTGTGTTATCTTCCATCTTCTTTGGAATCAATTTGATTGGTTCTGTATTGATTAAGGAATTAGGTTCATTCTTTATTCTATATTTCTTACATCTTTCTATTCTTTATATCTTCATGAATAAAAGCACAAAGAAAAAAATTTATTTGTTGGTTATCTTCTGTGCAACGATTGGTGCGTTATTTATAGCGTTCTTACTCTATAAATTGATATCACCAGCTCACGCTGCAGGAACAATGAATGGATTAGAAACATTACTATGGCCTTTCTTGAATAAGATCCATCAAAGATTCTCTGTCACTGCTAATATCAATTCAGATCCTTATGGTGCTGGTTACCAATTACTACAAGGTAAGAAAGCTCTATGGATGGCAGGATGGTTTGGAAATACTGTTAACTTTACGGCAATCCCTGTTGCGGAAAGTGATATGGCCTATATCGCACTTGTGAATGCGTTTGGTCATTTGATGGGATTCTTTGTGATATTCCTATTTTTAAGAATCATGATCAGTGGCTCTGAACTAAGTAGAAAACTCATCAAGACAGAAAAACAAGATTCTATCGTTGTATACGCAGCTACGATATTGATCGTCATGCAGGCAATGATCGTTATCTTGGGATCTTGTAATATCATTCCATTTGCGGGATTACCAATTCCTTTCTTGTCTCGTGGAGGAACTTATTTAACGATCGTATTCTGTTTTGTAGGATTGTTATTACATTTATCAGAAGAATATGAATATGAGGAGGAAGAATATGACGATGAATAGAAAAAATCGTGATAGAAGAAATGCCTTTTCAAAAAGACGTATTCGTTTAGTAGAGATATGTAGCGTTCTTGTTTGTTTATTATTTGTTACGTTCTTTTCTGGAAAATATCTTGTCTCCCCTATTCTTTCTACTTCTAAACAAGCGACCAAAAACACGATTACTTATGACGCTATCAGTAGTTATGTCATTGAAGGAGATATTCTTGATCGAAATGGCAATACGATCATGGGAAACGCATCAAGTGGTACTGGAAGTTATGCAAGTTATCCTGAAAATGAGTCCTACGCCTACTTGTTAGGATATTACTCTGTTAGTTCAGGAAAAGAGAATACATATGGTCTTAGAGGAAATCTAAAAGATTATTCATTGTTTCACTTAGATTCCAACAATAAAGGCGCAACTGTTAAGCTCACAACAAACACAAGCCTACAAGATTACGCTTATGAATTATTGAATGGTCAAGAAGGTTCCATTACAGTCATCGACAATAAAACTGGTGCCATCTTAGCCTTGGCTTCTCATTCTACGATCACTTATGATGTAAATGATATCAATTCATTATTGTTGAGTGATGTAGAGGGCTCTCACTATCGTAGAGGAACTTATGAAAATGATCCTCCTGGCTCAACATTTAAGATCGTAACCGCAGCTGCTGCACTAGAAAAACAACAAGATGAGGGATTGGATGATTCCTTCTTCAATTACTACGATACTGGTACGTATTTACCTGCAGGAAGTGATTGGACGATCACGAACTATGAGAGTGCCTCGTATGGCGAAGTTAACTTGGAAACCGCAATGAATAAATCCATCAACTGTTATTTCGCAGATCTAGGAGTACGTGTTGGTGCTGATCGAATCTCTAAAACTGCCAAATCTTTCATGATTGGTTCTGATATTGAGATTCCATTCCTTACAACATTACATTCATCCTTCGACGTAGATCCTTCTAGTAATGATGCGGTAGCACAAACTGCTTTTGGACAAGGTAACACTGAAATCACACCTGTCCACTTAGCACTTATCGCACAAGCTGTAGCGAATGATGGAACAATGATGTCTCCATATGTCGTTTCTGAGATCTACAGTGGAAATCTACCTTTATATAAACATCATGATAAAAAATTAAGTAATGCGTTAGATTCTTCTATTTGTGATAAGTTAAAAACGATCCTTCACTCAACTGCTGAAGGATATGGTCTTGATGAATACAATTATGGCATGGTATATGCGAAAACTGGTACTGCAGAATGTTCTAATGATCGTATTCATACATACATGGTTGGATTTACAGAAAACGCATCATTCTGTATTTCTTTAAATAACTCTGATCATAGTTATAACTTGTATCCTTTAGCACAAGGATTAGTATCCATGATCAACAGTATCTATAATGATGGTAGTATGGTGTCCCAATAGGACACCATTCTTTTTTATTCTCTTTCTACAATACTTGTAGGAGGAATTTATGAAAAAACAATTATCAATCATTTTAACTACGATCCTACTAGTAGGATGTTCATCCACTACAACAGAATCAAAGAAAGCTTCTGTACAAGAAGCTACACCTACTGAAACAACAGAAGTAACAAATGTTCGTTCTGAATTCAAAGAAGCAATGGATGGCTATGTAGAATTCTTTGAACAGTATGTGGAATTCATGAAATCATATGATTCAAGTGACATATCAAAATTAACTGAATACTCTGAATTCTTACAGAAGTACACTGAAACTCTACAGAAGTTTGAAGATGTAGGAAATGAAGAATTAACAGATGAAGAGCTGTCATACTACATTGATACAAATTCTAAGATTCAAAAATTATTGTTAGAAGTAAAGTAAAAGGTTCGAAAACTCGAACCTTTTCATACATTCAATTGTTGGTTGATTCCCTTAACGATATCTTTGTTTAATATTTTTCTCTTCCAAGAAAAGAACAATCCAACTGCTAGTGCTATGGCAACTAACACAATGAAAACGATCCATTTTGTATATCCATAGATCACAGCACATATAATACAACCAACGATACAACCTAATAGACCATTTGTATATTTGTCATATTGATCGATATTCTTTTGGATATCTTCTGTAATATATTTTGTATATTGTTTTTTGATCAATTCAATTGCTTGATCGTTATCTACTTCAATCATACTTATCTCCAATCAATGATGAAATACTAAATCAATTCTTCAAAAGTGTAAAGAAAAGGAATATATCAAATTGATATATTCCAATACACTATTTCTTTTTCTTCAATAAGAAATACGCAATGCCACCTACAACTACAACTGTCACAACTGCCGCAATACCATATACAACAGTATCATCATTTGTTTGTTCTGTTTCAACTGTTGTAGATTCTGTAGCTACAGGCGTACTTTCACTACCATTTGTAGAGAATGTTGTAGATAAGTCATATGTATCATCAAACTCTGTTCTATCAATGAAACTTGTTGATAACGCGTTATCTTCATCTGTCGTAAAGGATGTACCATACGTTCCGGTAACTGTGATCGTGTAGTCACTATCCCCTTTTACGATAACTTCATCATTTGTTTTGATCGTCACTGTCTTACCATCTTCATCAACGATCTGACCACCCTCTTCTACATTTAGATTTGTGAGTGTAGAATCATTCGTTACGATCCAAGTAGAATCAGAAGAAACATTCATTGTGATATTGTTTTCTACATTCTCACTACTGTCCGTATTCTCTGTAATAGAAGTAGATCCAGTGTAACTTGTTTGTTGGAGAAGATAGATATCCGCACTAGAAATCGAATCCACTGTAATATTACCGTTTAATGTTTCACCTAAGCCCGTAAATTTAACAGTAGCACCATTACTTCCTGCATTCCCCCAACTATTTGAATCATTTCCTTCTACTTGTAGAAGATTCACATTATCTGAATCAAAAGATAACAATGTTGAAGATAAAACGATATTAGCGTCTGTATTTGTTACATAGAACATAGACCCAGAATCAATCGTTGTACTTAAGATAGAATTACTAGATTCAAACTTCGCTTTTTCAGAAGATGATGTCTCTGCATCTCCACTTGTTGATTGATAGATGATGACTCCATTCTTAATAGGATCACTTCCAGATATCGCATTGTTAGTGGAAGATAATTGAGAGTTATAGATATAGATATTGTTTAATCCCTCCATGCCAGCAATTTGAGAACCTGTAGCAGTACCAGTAACATTATCTACTTCAATATCTCCTGTAGAATAAAGTAATGGTGAACCACTACCCTCTGTATAAAGACTAGAATTCGTAACCGAAACATTTCCACCACCTCTATCAGTGGCAACAGATGCGCTATGTTCTCCACTCGTTCCAATGGTCATACTATCCGCAATGATCGTTCCACCATACGTAGCATCCAATCCTCTAGAATTCCCTGCAGTCGTTTGAATGATATTGTTGTAAGAATAAACATTTGCGTTATCTGTCGCAAAGATTGCGTTACTACCTTCACTTGTTGCGTTTAGTTGAGAATTAGAAATCTTCGTAAGAGAATCAGAACCAACTGTTAATGAAATTGAATTTAGACCATAGAAGTTACAATTATCTCCATTGGTATCATCTCCACTTTTATTTAACGTATCGTTGTCGATCGTTAATGTTCCACCATCTTGTGATAGCGCAACATTTTGATCACTCGTAGTAGCTTCTAGCGTTTCATCTGTTGAGGACTCTTCACTACCTGTAGCACTCTTTGTGCCTGAATAAGAACCAGAATAATCAAAAGATTGCGTATTCGCACCACCACCTTGAGGAGCTTCTCCCATTTCAGGTGGTTGATTATCTCCATCTGGTTTTTCTGGTGCTTGTCCATTATCTCCATCTGGTTTCTCTGGTGGAGTACCATTTTCACTACTTGGTGGTTCATTATCATTTTCCGCATATACAGGAATTAAATTGATCATCACTGTTGATGTTGTTAATAAACCTGCTAATAAAGTCGTTGTTATTTTTTTGTTCATATTTTTACCTCGCACGATAAGATTACCGTTTATAAGTGAAGATAACGTGAAGTATTCCTGAATGATTAAGGAGCATTCAAACTTTCAAAACAAAAGATCAGGTTTCAAATGTGTAGTAGACAAGAAACGTGATTTCCATTAACATTCTTGTTAAAAAAGGAGAGAAAATATATGAAATTAGTTTATAACGTGCAAGATAAACCACCAGTTTCATCACTTGTGGTCTATGCTTTCCAGCAGGTTCTCGCTATCATGGCAGCGACGATTGCCGTTCCAATGATCGTTGGAAATGGAATGTCTACTGCCGCAGCATTATTTGGAGCTGGTGTAGGAACACTTGTTTATGTGGCATTCACAAAGAAAAGTAGTCCTGTCTTCTTAGGTTCTTCCTTCGCATTTATTGGAAGTATGTCTGCAGCATTCGCAGGTGCAGTATCCATTCAAGCAGGATTTGCGGGCTTATTGATTGGTGCAGTATGTGCTGGACTTGTTTATGTTGTCATTTCATTCATTATTAGTAAGGTCGGTGTTGCGTGGGTCGATAAGCTCATGCCACCAGTCGTTATTGGACCAACGGTCGCTATCATTGGATTGTCTCTTGCGACAAGTGCAGTTGGAGATCTACAAAAATCATCATTAACTGGTGAAGCAACACAATGGGCAGTTCTATGTGGACTCATTGCCTTAGTTACAACAATGTTGGTATCAACTTATGGAAACAAGAATATCAAATTGATTCCATTCATTATCGGTATCTTAACAGGTTACGCTTGTGCAGCTATATTAACGATCATTGGTAACGCTACAGGCAACACTGCATTACAGATCGTTGACTTTACACCATTTACTGCATTAGTTGAAAATGGTGTAACACTATCTACATTTATTTCTGTTCCTGATTTCACATTCTTAGAAGCAATCAAAGGATTCAAAGAAATCGATGCAGGATATATTTCAAGCGTCATTGTTGCGTATACTCCAGTAGCCTTTGTCGTATTTGCGGAACATATCGCAGACCACAAAAATATTTCTTCCATCATCGAAAAAGATCTTCTACAAGATCCAGGTCTAACACGTACATTACTTGGTGATGGCGTAGGCTCTATCGTCGGCGCAGTATTTGGTGGATGTCCAAATACGACTTATGGAGAATCCGTTGCGTGTGTCGCTATCACAAGAAACGCCTCTGTCGCTACGATCATCACTGCAGCACTTGAATGTATCTTGATTTCATTCATTTCCCCTTTCGTCGCATTCATCTCATCCATTCCAGGATGTGTAATGGGTGGCGTTTGTATGGCACTTTATGGATTTATCGCAGTATCTGGTCTTAAGATGATCCAAAGATTAGATCTTGATGTAAATAAGAACTTATATGTCGTATCTACGATCTTGATTTCAGGCATTGGTGGATTGAGTTTAACATTTGGAAAAGTAACGATTACATCCGTTGCTTGTTCCTTGATCTTAGGTATCATTGTGAATACATTACTTAGAAAAGATCCAAACCCTACACCTGAAGTCAAAGAATTTGAAGAAGATTCTAAAATTCAGCATTGAAAACCTTAAAAAAACTGATAAAATACGGTAGTCAGCAATGATAAGAGAAAGAATATAAGGAAGCTAATAGCGAACTTTGGATGGTGTAAGCAAAGTAAGTGAAATTATATTTGTAAGGCTCTTTAGCAAAGACCGTTAATCGCGTTAAAGATCAATGAAGGCAACAGAAATGTTGTGAATTAGGGTGGTACCACGAAGTAGCTCTCGTCCCTATGGAGATGAGAGCTTTTATATTGTTCTGGAGGTAAATATGGCAGAAGAATTAACAAAAGAAGAAAAAGCAAGAATCAAGGAAGAGAAAAGAAAAGCGTTCTTAGCTGCACATCCTGAACTTGCCGCAAAACAAGCAGAAGCAGAAGCTAAGAAAAATAAGAAGAAAGAAAAGTTAGAAGAAGCTGGTGATAGTGCTGTCTTAAACGACCAACAACAAGCACGTATTGATAAGATGAATCAATTACGTGAAATGGGTATCGATCCATTTGGACAAGGATATGATGTAACTCATCACGCTTCTGATATCAAAGAAGCTTACAATGATCGTTCTATTGAAGAACTAGATGCAGCTAATCATGAAGTATCTATCGCTGGTAGAATCATGTCTAAGAGAAGAATGGGTAAATTAGGATTCATTCATTTATTAGATAGATCTGGTAGAGTACAGGTCGTAATCAACCAAAGAATCGTTGGAGATGATATCTATAACTTATTTAAGATGAGCGATCTAGGAGATATCATTGGTGTCAAAGGACGTATCATCAAGACAAATGCGGGTGAATTATCTGTTGAAGTACATGAATATACACATTTATGTAAAGCTTTAAGACCATTACCTGAAAAGTTCCATGGTCTAACAGATAAAGAAGAAAGATATAGAAGAAGATATCTTGATCTCATCATGAATGATTCTTCTAGAGAAGTTGCGATCTTAAGACCAAGGATCGTATCCGCAATTAGAAGATATATGGATTCTCATGGATATATTGAAGTAGAAACTCCAATTCTATCCCCTATCTTAGGTGGTGCGAGTGCTAGACCATTCGTTACACATCATAACGCATTAAATAAAGATTTCTATCTACGTATCGCTACAGAATTAAATCTAAAGAGATTACTTGTTGGTGATCTAGAAAGAGTATATGAAATTGGTAGAATCTTCAGAAATGAAGGTATGGATCTTAAACATAATCCTGAATTCACAACAATGGAAGCGTATTGTGCTTATTCTGACTTAGAAGGTATGATGAAGTTTAATGAAGAATTATTTGAATTTGTCGCACAAGAAGTATTCCATAAGACAGACTTTGAATTCATGGGCAAGACGATTTCATTAAAAGGACCTTTCAAGAGATGGAACATGGTAGATGCTGTCAAGGAAGTTACAGGTGTTGATTTCTGGAAAGAAATGAGTGTTGAAGAAGCGCTAAAGATTGCGGAAGAACATCATGTTGAAGTACTACCTCATCAAAGAACAGTTGGTAATATCATTTCTTTATTCTTCGATGAATTCTGTGAAGATAAGATCGAACAGCCAACATTTGTATGGGGACATCCAATTGAAATCTCCCCTCTTGCCAAAAAGAATCCTAAGGATCCAAGATTCACAGAACGTTTTGAACTTGAGATCATGGGAATCGAAATGGATAACGCATTTGGTGAATTAAATGATCCTATTGATCAAAGACAAAGATTTGAAGATCAATTAAAAGCCAAGGAACTAGGTGACGATGAAGCGAGTGATATGGATACAGATTATGTAGAAGCACTTGAATATGGTCTACCTCCTACTGGTGGTATTGGTATTGGTATCGATAGATTAGTAATGTTATTAACAGGTATGGAAAGCATCCGTGATGTATTACTATATCCAACAATGAAACCAAGAGATGATGACTAAAAAGCTGAGAGAAGATCTCAGCTTTTTTCGTAAGTCAAAACTTACAATTACATGGTATAATTTAAGACAAGGAAAATTTTATGGGGAAGAAAAGAAAAATCAGAAAGTTTGGAAGTAACCTTTCCAAAGTACTTGTTGGAATATTAGGGGTTTTATTAGTAACGTTGTTAGGTATCGTTTTATTAAACAAATGGCAAGTAGAAATCAATTTCAATGGTGTTGAAGAAATTCATGCCCAATACGGAATGCCATATGAGGATCAAGGTTTTGATGCGGAATATACAGGAACATTATTGAAGTTCTATAAGAAACCAGCAGCGTTAAAAGTAGATACTTCACAAGTCAATTTTAATGAATTAGGTAACTATACGGTTACATATACCGCAACATATAAAGATAAAACAACGAGCGTTCAAAAGAAATTGATCGTAGAGGATACGGTTGGACCAGATATCCAACTAACAAGTACAAAAGGTGCATATACAGTTTATAACCATGCGTATGAAGAAGAAGGCTTTAAAGCCATTGATAACTTTGATGGAGATGTAACAGATAAAGTACAATCCAAAGAAGAAAATGGTATGGTCTACTATACAGTAACAGATTCAAATGGAAATACTTCTACTGCTAGAAGAAAGATCACTTATGATGATCGTAAAGGACCAGTCATTACATTAAATGGTGGTGATGAAGTCAATGCGTTCCATGGTGAAGAATATAAAGATGAATACACTGCTGTGGATGATTGTGATGGAGATGTTACATCTAAGGTCACAGTCGAAGGAAGTGTTGATACAAATACAAATGGTGACTACGAATTAAAGTACACTGTTACAGATGAACATGGAAATACTTCTACAGCTACAAGAAAAGTACATGTCATGGATAAACCTAAGAATAATGATGGTACGTTAGAAGGTCCTAAAGTCATCTACTTGACATTCGATGATGGTCCATATAAATACACAGATCAATTATTAGATATCTTAGATAAGTACAATGTAAAGGCAACATTCTTCACAACAAGTGCTTATCCAAACTATGCTTACTGTATCGCAGAAGAAGCGAAACGTGGTCATACAGTAGCTGTTCATACAGCCTCTCATAACTACGCACAGATCTACTCTTCCGCTTCTGCATATTGGGCAGATTTTGATAAACAAAACGCTGTCATTGAACAACAAACAGGTTCTAAGACAAACTTATTTAGATTCCCTGGTGGATCTAGTAATACGGTATCTAGAAATTATTGTGCAGGTGTCATAAGTCAGATCGCAAGTGACGCTGCTGCGAAAGGTTATATCTATTTCGACTGGAACGTATCCAGTGGTGATGCGGGTGAAACAACAAGCACAGATGTCGTATATAACAATGTAACATCGCAAATTGCCGCAAACAGTAACTATGGAAAACCAAGTGTCGTATTACAACATGACGTTAAAGATTTCTCTGTAAACGCTGTTGAAAGAATCATCAATTGGGGACTTGAAAATGGTTACTCCTTCAAGGCTTTGACAGCTGATAGTTTCACTGCTCATCATGGCATTGGAAATTAAATAAAGTGCGAAAAAAAATCGCACTTTTTCTTTGTTTATAACCAAACGATAACCGTAGATTTGTATACTATAAGCATGAGAAAGAAAGTTGTAAAAAAGCCAAAACCAATTGGTTACGCAATGATGGAAAAATGCGGTGAATCAAACTATGTATGTCTCTATGATAATACAGGTTTTGATGTGGTATTTAAGAACGCTCATTCTCATATCCAAAACTATGATCAAAATGATATTATCAATTACGATTGGCAGATCGTTGCCTATTCTGATTCTTCCGCATGGAAAGATAATTCAGAATATGATTCTATCGTTCTAAAGATCGAAGGAAGAAATGTAAAAGAATATGACATCATGGAAACTTATTTAAATGCATTTGGAATCCGTGAAAGAGATAGTCTATTATTAAATACATTAGAGAAACAGATTTCTGAAATCTGTAAGAAGTATAAAGAAGATGATCTTATTGATTATAGACAAGTTCTTCAATTAGGTACATTAAAAGATATGTATCGTTCTATTAAGACAAATGACTTTACAAGTTATCAAGATATCTATCTTGATATCGATTCAAAAGCTAGAGTATCGTTTAGTTAGATCTATGTAAATAGATCTTTTTTTATACAAAAAAAGAGATAGATCAAATTGATCTATCTCATATTTTTTACTTACAAGCTAATGAAGCTGTAATGATTGCCATGGAGTAAACTTCAATAGCGTTACATCCACGAGACAAGTCATTGATTGGAGCATTCAAGCCTAATAGGATAGGACCATATGCTTCAAAGTTACCAAGTCTTTGAGCAATCTTATAACCAATGTTACCTGCATTGATATCTGGGAAGATAAATGTATTCGCATGACCTGCAACTGGTGAATCAGGACATTTTGTTCTAGCGACTCTAGGAGATACTGCAGCGTCAAATTGTAATTCACCTTCAACTGGTAGATTTGGATAAGCAACTTTTGCCTTTTCAGCAGCGTTTCTCATCTTATCTACATCTTCACCCTTACCAGAGCCTAATGTAGAATAGCTTAAGAATGCAACCTTTGGATCAATACCAAACTTCTTAGCACATTCAGCTGTTTCTCCAGCGATTTCAACAAGATCATCTTCTGTTGGTTTAATGTTGATAGCACAATCACCCATCGCAAGAACTTCATTTTCACCTGTAGCGGATGGTCTAACAAGGATAAAACAAGAAGATACGATCTTATTACCTGGCTTTGTCTTGATTAATTGTAATGCAGGACGTACTGTATCCGCTGTAGAATATGTAGCACCACCAAGTAAAGCATCTGCGATACCCATCTTAACTAGCATTGTACCAAAGTAGTTCGCACCACTTAAGACCTTACGAGCTTGATCAGGTGTAACGCCCTTGCTCTTTCTGAGTTCACAGAACATTTCAACCATCTCATCCATACGATCAAAATTATCAGGATCAATAATTTCAGCACCACGAATGTTATAACCACTTTCTTCAGCAGCCTTTGTTACTTCATCTACATTACCTACTAAGATAGGACTTAAGAAGTTGCTCGCAAGCAATCTAGAAGCAGCTTCTAAGATTCTTGGATCACTACCTTCTGTAAAAACAATTTTCTTAGGATCTTTTCTAAGTTCATCGATCATTTGACCAAAACCGTACATAATTTTCTTTTCCTCCGATTAATGTATATATGTTTAAGCTAAATTATTTTATACTCATTTTCTATGATATTCAATTTTGTGAAAACGCTATCAATCTTTCATCAAAAAAAACGATGTCTATCTTAGATAAACACCGTTCATTGATTCACATTAGTTCAATGCTGAACCAAGATCATTACAAGCTGAAATAGCTTCAGCATCTGGTGCATAGTTAGCGATGACTCCATCATTGACAAGATTTGCTCCATCAGCTCTTACTCTATCAGCCCAGATCGTCATCCATTCACCTACGCCCCAGCCATAGCTTCCAAATAGACCAACTTTCTTACCATTTAACATTGTTTCAACAGATGAGAACATTGGTTCAAAAGAACCTTCGTCTAACTGTTCAGCACCCATTGCTGGACAACCAAACGCAAACGCATCATAGTTGGCAACATCACTTGCAGAGAAAGCTGTACAATCAATCACATCAGCTTCTCCACCTGCATTTCTAACACCATCCGCAACAGCATCTGCCATCATCTGTGTGTTTCCTGTTGAAGAAAAATATACAACCGCAACCTTACTCATTTCAATTTACCTCCTGCTTGTTGTTATTAAGCAACCGCTATTTCTTCTAGCGGCATGCCTGCCTCAAATAAATCTAGGTTTTCTTTTGTGACGGAATCATAGAGTTCGAACAACTTCTTCGCTTCATCTACATTTCCATACACTTTCCAGACTCCATAGAAAGAACATTTTTCGTTTTTCATAAACCCTAAAACATCTTCTATTGGATAACCAAGAAAACAACCTATTTCATGTGGAAACTCTTTGTATGCGGAAAGCTTTTGACGTAATACATTCAAACAATAACCCATTCTGTTATCAAGATATCCTAAGGATTTCATGAATGATCTAGTCTTAGGTTCATCCAATTCTTCCTGTAATAATCTTGGTCGAAAGATATAGATCAATGCACGATTCTTACTAGGATAAGAAAGCACCATCATATGGATTCCCTTTCTTGCCAATCTTGCGTTCATATCCGCAATCTCTTCTTGTAGTTTTTCTTTCGATTCATATTCACAATTAAAGAGATTCGCACATTTCACACCACTCAATGTGGGAGAACATAATTCCGCAATCATTCTTTCTGGCATACAGTCTCCTTTGGTTAGTTTATACTAACTACAATATAGTATACTCCCATTCAGTTAGTTGCAACTAACATTTATCATTAAAATTACTTATTTTAAATTTCTATATTTCCGATAGGTCATTGATTCAAAATGAATTATGATATAAACAATAAAAAAGGAGGTAACAAAAATGGAATATGTTACTTTAAACACTGGTGCGAAAATGCCAATTGAAGGATTTGGAGTTTTCCAAGTCAAAGACAAAGATGTTTGTTATGAATCTGTTTATAACGCTATCAAAGTAGGTTATCGTTTATTCGATACAGCTACAGCCTACGGAAATGAAGACGCTTTAGGAAGAGCTGTAAAAGATGCTATCAAAGATGGACTCTGTACTAGAGAAGAACTATTTATTACTTCCAAGCTTTGGGTCTCAGATATGGTAAATGAAGAAACAGCTTATCAAGGTGTAATTCGTTCTCTAGAAAAGAGTGGTCTAGAATATTTGGATCTTTATTTACTTCATCAAGCAATGCGTGACTACTTTGCGGCTTGGAGAGGATTAGAAAGAGCATATAAAGAAGGCAAACTAAAAGCTATTGGTGTTTCTAACTTCTACCCTAACATTCTTACGAATTTCTGTGAAACTGTAGAAGTTAAACCAGCAGTCAACCAAATCGAAATGCATCCTTGGTACGTTCAACCTCAAGCTTTACAAGTCGCAAAAGACTATGGTGTCATCGTAGAAGCTTGGGCACCATTAGGTGGAGGAAGATACAATGAAGAAGATCTCACTATTCTACAAAAAGTAGCTGATAAATATCATAAGTCCGTCGCACAAGTCTTATTGAGATGGAATGTAGATCGTGGTGTAGTAGTCATTCCAAAGAGCACACATCTAGAAAGGATCCAAGCGAACTTTGATATCTTTGATTTCAAACTAACACAAGAAGAAATTGATGAAATCGCAACATTAGATATGGGATATTCAGGAACACGTGCAAAACACTTTGATCCAGATTTTGTCAGAATGTGTTTAGGAAAAAACTCTTAAATAATTCATCCAATCTTATTAAAATGGCACAGAAGCTCGATTCATCTTCTTGTGCCATTTTCATTACTTCAATTTTAAGATTTCATCTTTAGATAGACCAGTACATTTCATGATTGTTTCAATCGATAGATCATTAGACAACATTTCTTTCGCAATAGAAAGCTTTTCTTCAGATTTACCTTGAGAAATACCTTCAGCTTTTACTTTCTCTTTCTCATCTTCTACATATTCATCGAAAGTCATGTAATCATCCCTCGTCTGTTCGTTTCTCTTCTCTTCTTCAACAAGCGTGTCTATCTTTTGGGAG
>CAVDZA010000020.1:0-30118 GCA_963613355.1 Bulleidia sp.
CTTTTTGCCCTCTAATGTAATATTCACGGATTTTTTCGAAATTCCAAAAAAAAGTTGAAAAAAGTTGTTACAAATTTGTAACAACTTCGCTTACTCTATCTCACTTACGTATTTTTCTACTGTTTCTGCGTCTATTCCACCTTTATAAGCAGTGATTCCATAGGAGAATTCTCCATCGACCCAAGAGATTGCCGTAAACTTTTCACCATCTCCACGTTCTTTCACTTCTTTTCCATCAATTTCTACTTTATTGATGACGGAATACACATTATCATCTGTATCTAAGATATCTTTTCCACAATACTTCGCTTTATCAATGCGAATCACATCATTTCCTTCATCATCTTTAAATGTGATTTCAGAAATCTGATAACTAAATACACGATAAGATACATCTGTATAAGTATCTGTTAATTCTGTTGGCACTTCTAGATCAAATCCCGCAATTCCTTTTGCCTGTAGTCTTGAATCTAGATCTGTCCATACTTGTTGTTGAGATTGTCCAAATGGGGATTGTGATACGATCACACAAGAATCCTCTGTATTCCCTCTACCAAACACCATATACACGACTACGATCACTGCCGCAATCAACATAAAGATCTTGATCGTATTATCCCAACTACTAGGTTTTTTTTCTGTTTCTTGATTTTCCATAATTACCTCTTGTTTCTATTCTAACAAAAGAAAAGACACAATTCATTCTAGAATTGTGTACATCTCTTATTGAATGTCGTAATCTTCGTATGTACCTTGTAATGCGTTTGTTTGATTCGCTACATTCAAGATATCAGAAATGATAGCTCCTGATTGTGTAAAGAACTTACGAGAAGCTACTACTACATCATCTTTTGTGGAAGTTTCATATCCACTGATTTCCATGATATCAACGAATGCCTTACGTTCTTCAGCTTGAGAGAATTTCACTCTATGTTTCACTGTAACTAATACATCCTCTTCATAGCTTGTGTTGAACTCTCCGTTCTTCTCTAATACCTTTTCAATAAAATCAGGATCTAGATATGGATATACAGCTGCGATTTCCTGCACTTCTTCACTTTTTCCTTCACTAGAATATGTCTTAGGTGTTTCTTCCTCTTCTTTTCCTTCACCATCTTCTAGTGTGATGAAATGCATTTCTTCATCAGGTTCTTCATCTTTCTTTTTTAATAAATATAATGCTGCGGCAGTACCTGCTGTTACAAGTGCTAAAGTAGATGCCACAAATATTGACTTACGAGACATAAGAATTCCTCCTAGTAACGCGTATATTGTACCACATTAGTGTGACATCAAATACTCCATTATTTCAACAGCGTTGCTGGCAGCACCTTTTCTCACTTGGTCTCCACAACACCATAATGTAATTCCATTCTCATTTGTTAGATCTTTTCTGATCCTACCAACGTACACAAGATCTTGGTTACTTGTCATAAGTGGTGTAGGTACGCCATCATATAACACATCACCTTCAAATTCAGAAATCACTTTCTTAACATCTTCTAAAGATACTTGTTGTTCCGTTACACAAGTTGCGGAAATAGAGTGAGAACGATACACAGGAACTCTTACACATGTACAAGTAACAAGTAATTCAGGTAAGTGTAAGATCTTTCTACCTTCATTCTGCATCTTCATTTCTTCTGTTGTATAACCATTGTCTAAAGTAGAACCAATATCAGCGATAACATTGTACGCAATCTGTGCTGGGAATACATTGACTTCTACATCTTTTCCATCATGAATGGCATTCATCTGATTTTCTAGTTCATAGATACCATTCATCCCTGCACCACTCACCGCTTGGTAAGTACACGCATTGATCGTTTTGATCTTAGAAAGTTTTAAGATTGGTGCCAATGCCATCAATGTGATGATCGTAGAACAGTTTGGATTGGCTATCGTGCCATGATGTTTCAATGCATCTTCTCCATTGATCTGAGGAACTACTAAAGGAACATCCTCTTCCATACGAAACGCAGAACTATTATCAATATAAACAGCACCACTCTTTTCAATCATAGGACGATATTCTTTACTTAACGCATTGGATGTAGCACCTAACACATAATCCAATCCATCAAAACATCCTTCTTCTACGACTTGAACTGTTATTTCTTTTCCTTGAAATAATACTTTTTTGCCTAATGATCTAGGTGAAGCGAATAATCGTAGTTCTTCTACTTCGATCTTCCTTTCTTCCATGCATTCGATCATCTGTTGTCCAACAGCACCTGTCGCTCCAACAATACCTACTTTCATTGTTTATTCTCCTCTACAACGAACTTATCATAGATGGCTTTGATTGCCTTTTCAAAATCATCATCCGCTACACCGATCATGATCGTTAACTCATAAGATGATTGTGAGATCGTTCTAATGTTGATCTTATTTCTACCAAATTCACTCAACAATTGTCCTGAAATACCTGAACGTTGTTTCATCTCTCTACCAACGACCGCAATCATTGCCTGATGATCTTCAACTCTAAGATCTTCCGGTTTTAATTGTTTTCTAAGTTCTCCTAAGATCTCATACAAACAATGATTGATCAAATCTGTTTGTACAACGATACTATACGTATCTACAGTAACAGGCACAGCTTCTACAGAAACGTTATAATCCTCAAAGATCTGTAACAACTTTCTTAAAAAGCCAATCTCAGCACTTGAGTGTGCCTTCGTTAAAGAAATGACCGTATAATTCTTTCTACCAGTAATACCTGTAATGAAATGTGGTGGTTCCACCGCATCTAGTTCACTACAATCTTCCATGATCATCGTACCAGGATGATCTGGATCATTTGTATTACGAATATTGATTGGAATATTCTTTTCTTTCACTGGGAAAACAGAATCATCATGAAGAACATTCGCACCCATATAACACATTTCTCTTAATTCAGAGTAGTTGATACGTGGAATTGAGATGGAATTCGGTACGATCTTTGGTGAAACGACCATAAATCCAGACACATCTGTCCAGTTCTCATACACATCCGCATCCACCACATTTGCGATGACTGCACCTGTAATATCAGAACCACCTCTACTCATGACCTTGATCGTTCCATTAGGTAAAGCCCCATAGAAACCAGGCACCAAGATCTTTTCAGCACCCTTTGCGTATTCTTGTAGCTTTAGAGATGTACGTTCCATATCAATAGAACCATCATAACGAAACATGATCACATCTGCCGCATCCACAAATCTAGCACCTAGATATTCCGCTAATAATTTACTTGTGAGATATTCTCCACGAGAAACAAGATAATCTTCCGCATCTCCTTTTTGGATGATCTTACGCATCTTTTCAAATTCAACATCAAGATCCAACGTTAGATGTAAAGCTTCTTTGATCCTCGTATATTTCTGTACGATCATATCGAATAAAGATTCATAAGAAACACCATACTTGATATGTGCTTGGATCAGATATAAAAGATCTGTTACTTTATGATCTTCATTGGACTCTTTTCCACACGCACTTGCGACAATGAATTTACGTGCAGGATCACTTTCCACAATATTTTTTACTTTTTCAAACTGTTGTGCGTTCGCAACAGAGGAACCCCCAAACTTCGCTACTTTGATCATTCCATAACCTCCGCAAGAAATAATTCTTTATCATTTACTTCATTGATCTTCTTGATCAACACATTCAAGTATACTTCTTTTGTGATACCAACGTTATGATCTACATGATCCATAAATTCATTTAATTCTTCGATCTTATTAGAACGAATGTAATAGATGCCCTTCAATTCATCATTATTGATTGAACTATCTTTTGAATACTTCATTTCCATATTTTGATTCAAAACGATATCGATCATATCTTGTACGACTGCGTGAGCTGTTGGTAAAGAACCAGCACCCTGTCCAATATAAACAGCTTTACCTAATGTTTCGGAATCTGATTCAATGGCATTGAAGTTTAAAGGAATGGACGCAAATACATCATCACTCTTAACAAGTGTTGGCATGACACTAGCGGATATTCCATTCTTAGAATTCACACCTTTTCCAATCATCTTCAATACATATCCATTCTCTCTACAATAATCAAGATCTTTAGAATCTACATAACGAATCCCAAACATTGGAATACTTTCAGGTTGAATGGCTACTCCAAATGCCTTCAAACAACTTAACGCTACTTTGAATCTTACATCATATCCATCAATATCATCTGTAGGATCTTTTTCCGCATAACCTAATTCTTGCGCTACCTTCAACATTTCATCAAAGTTCTTCTGATCCACAAACATGCGATTCAAGATATAGTTTGTCGTTCCATTAAAGATACCTCTAAAGGAATCAATGGAATCAACTCTTTCTGTTCTTTCTAGATTTGCCATCCATGGAATTCCACCACCACAACTTGCCTCGTAGTGTAAGCTGACTCCATTCTTATTAGCACATTCATAGAGGTCTTCAATACAAGAAGCGAACATCTTCTTATTCGATGTGACGAAATGTTTTCCATGATTCATCGCTTCAATTGCGTATGTATGTGCAGGTTCGATGCCACCCATACATTCCACGACGATATCGATATCAGGATCACATAAGATCGTCTGTGCGTCTGTTGTCATTCTATCTTCAGTGATTTCACTTTCATCTTTTACTAAGATCTTTGTGATTTCTAATTGTTCTGTTTCTTTTGTGAGATTGGCATCAATGATCTTTCTGACACCACTTCCAACGACACCATGTCCTAATAATCCAACTTTCATCTCTTAATCCTCCCATTCTTGTGGCAACTCTAAGATTGCGCCACGATTACCAGAAGTAACCAAAGCTTGATAACGTTTCAAATATCCATCTGTGATATTTGACTTACGAGGTTTCCAATTTTCTTTACGTCTTTGTAGTTCTTCCTCGCTTACTTGTAATTCTAATACGTTATTTGGAATATCGATCAAGATCATATCTCCTTCTTCCACCAACGCAATTGGTCCACCGACCGCAGCTTCTGGACTCACGTGTCCTATGGATGCGCCTCTACTAGCCCCTGAGAATCTTCCATCAGTAATCAAAGCGACCGTAGAACCTAATCCCATTCCAATGATCGCGGAAGTTGGATTTAACATCTCTCTCATCCCAGGACCACCTTTTGGACCCTCATAACGAATGACGACGACATCTCCATCATGGATCTGATGAGATGTGATAGCCTTGATGGCATCTTCTTCACAATCAAACACTCTAGCAGGCCCAACGTGTTTCATCATTTCTTCCGCTACAGCACTTCGTTTCACGATTGCCGTATCAGGTGCTAGATTTCCTTTGAGTACTGCGATTCCACCATTTGGTAAATATGGATCATCAATTGGTCGGATCACTTCAGGATCTAAATTTACGATTCCTTCTATATTTTCTCTTGTTGTTTTTCCAGTAACGGTCATACCATCTAGATACAACAGATCTTTTTTCACGAGTTCATTCATAACAGCGTATACGCCACCCGCTTCATTTAAGTCTTCCATATAAGTAGGTCCCGCAGGAGCTAAATGACATAGATTTGGAGTACGACTAGACACTTCATTTGCGAACTCCATATTCAATTCGATTCCACACTCATGTGCGATCGCAGGTAGATGTAACATCGTATTTGTTGAACAACCTAACGCCATATCTACACATAAGGCATTTGTGAACGCTTCTTTTGTCATGATATCTCTTGGACGAATATCTTTCTCCAACAAGTTCATGACAGCGTATCCTGCTTGTTTTGCGAGTCTGATACGTGCAGAATATACCGCAGGAATCGTTCCATTTCCTCTAAGTCCCATTCCAATTGCCTCACAAAGACAATTCATGGAATTGGCTGTATACATTCCAGAACATGACCCACAAGTTGGACAAACATTCTCTTCATAATCTGTTAATTGTTGTTTTGTGATCTTTCCCGCATCATATTCTCCAACTGCTTCAAACATCGAAGAAAGTGAACGTTTCTTTCCATTCACATGTCCTGCCAACATTGGACCACCCGATACAAATACAGTTGGAATGTTGATACGTGCAGCTGCCATTAATAATCCTGGTACATTTTTATCACAGTTCGGAATCATAACAAGCCCATCAAATTGATGAGCTCTAGCCATACATTCTGTTGAATCCGCAATTAGATCACGTGTTACCAATGAGTACTTCATTCCTGTATGTCCCATAGCGATACCATCACATACTGCGATGGCTGGAAATTCCACCGGAACACCACCTGCCTCTGCGATACCTAGTTTTACCGCATCTGCGATCTTATCTAAGTTCATATGTCCTGGTACGATTTCATTGTAGGAACATACGACTCCAATCATTGGTTTTTTCATTTCTTCTTTTGTGAAACCAAGTGCGTTAAATAAACTTCTATGAGGTGCTTGTTGAACACCTTCTTTTACTTTTGAACTATTCATAAAGCGCCTCCTAAGTGTACTCATTTCAAAAACACTTGTTTTTAAATCTTGAACATAGTATCATATCTCTTGATGTATTACAAGGAGAAGATACGTATGAATTATGTTAGTAGTAGAAATAAAAATGACAAAGTAGAAAGCCATAACGCAGTCATTCACGGACTTGCGAAAGATGGTGGTCTATACACACCGGAATCTATTGATATCCATATTAACATTGAAGAATTGATTCATCAATCCTATCAAGACATGGCAACAACGATCATTCATTCTTTCTTACCTGATTACAGTGAAGAAGAAATCAAGAATTGTGTATACAATGCCTATGATTCTAAGTTTGATGATCCTTCTATCGTTCCACTCAAAAAGATCAATGATGGATATTTAATGGAACTATGGCATGGCCCAACAAGTGCCTTCAAAGATATCGCACTAACACTACTTCCTCACTTGTTAACGACTGCTTATAAAAAAGAAGATCGTAATGATGTGATTTCTATTTTAACTGCGACTTCTGGAGATACAGGAAAGGCCGCATTAAGTGGATTTGCGGATGTTCCTCATACAGCGATCACGGTCTTCTATCCTGAAGTTGGTGTATCTCAGGTACAAAAGAAACAAATGCAGACAAGTATTGGTGACAATGTTGAAGTCATTGCGGTCAAAGGAAACTTTGATGATTGTCAAAGAATGGTAAAAGAAGCTACACAAGATCCTGAAGTACTTTCTTCTTTAAAGAACGTTACGATTTCTTCTGCCAATTCCATCAATGTTGGTAGACTTGTACCTCAGATCGTTTATTACTACTACGCATACGCACAACTTGTTAAGAATGGAGAGATCAAATGTGGCGATCCAGTCAACTTCTCTGTTCCTACTGGTAACTTTGGAGATATCTTAGCAGGATACTTGGCATATCGTTCTGGATTACCAATCCATCAATTGATCTGCGCATCTAATTCTAATAACGTTCTAACAGATTTCTTAAATACTGGAAAATACACAACACATAGAGACTTCATTCCTACGATGTCTCCATCTATGGATATTCTCATTTCTAGCAACTTAGAAAGATTGTTATTTATCATGAGTAATAATGATGATCAATTGGTTTCAACAATGATGGAATCATTAAAGAAAGATGGAGAATATACGATTCCTGAATCTTTACACAAACAAATCTCTTCATTATTCAAAGGATATTGGACAAATGAAGAAGCTTGTTCAAAGACGATCCATGATCTCTATCAAAACGAACAAGTACTCATTGATCCTCACACTTCTGTAGGTCTTGATGCCTACAAACAATATAAACAACAAACAAATGATGAAACTAAGACAGTCATCCTATCCACTGCTTCACCATATAAATTCTGTAAGGATGTTTTAAAAGCTATTTCTTCCGAAGAGATCCAAGATGACTTTGAAGCGATGGATAAGCTCCATGAAGTTACACAAGTATCTGTTCCTAAGAATCTATCTTGTTTAAAAGATATGAATGTACGTTTTACTCGTTCAATCAACATTGAAGATGGTATGCATGTCATCGCACAAAGAATGGAGGAAATCGGAAATGATAACCATTAAGACACCTGCCACAAGTGCCAATGTTGGACCTGGATTTGATTGTTTTGGATTAGCGTTAGATCTCTACAATACATTTGAAGTAGAACTTTCTTCTTCAACACAATTAGATAATGTGGAAGAACGTTTCAATAATGAAGAGAATCTATTCCTACAAGCATACCGAAAAGGATGTAAAGAAATCGGTGTTGAAGATCATATCCATGTCAAATTCCATACAGAGATCCCAGTATCAAGAGGATTAGGTTCTAGTTCTTCTTTGATTACGGCTGGATTATATGCCGCAAGCGCATTACACGATAACGCACTTTCTAAAGATCAGATCTTTCAGTTAGCTTCTGAATTAGAAGGACATCCAGATAATGTAGCGCCTTGTATCTATGGTGGATTTACAGCCTCTTACGCAATGGATGATTCCTTTCTTACAAAGAACCTACCATTAGAGCCTAATTGGAAATATACGATATTCATCCCAGACTTTGAAGTATCCACAGAAAAAGCACGTTCTTTATTACCTAATGATTATCCTAGAAGCATCGTCACAAAGACGACAACGCATGCGGTGTTATTGGTAGAAGCTTTGAAAAGTGGTGATCTTCCATTATTAAAGATATCGAGTGAAGACTTCATTCATGAACCTTATCGAAAACAACTCATCCATGAATTTAATGATCTCAAACAAATCGTATCAGAGAAAGGTGCGTTCTTGATCAGTGGTTCTGGTTCTACATGTTTATTGATATCAAAGGAATCACTCACGGATGAACTTGAACAAATCAATCAACTAAAACACAATTGGATCGTTAAACAACTACAGATAGCAGAGAAAGGAACGGAGGTGTCATTATGAAAAAAGATTTCTTGATCGTATCCAGAAAGATACTACCTGATTATCTAGATAAGGTCATCTACGCAAGAAATTTACTTGTGAATCATGAAGCTTCTACGATCACAGAAGCCGTACACCTAGCGGGCATTTCTAGAAATACCTACTACAAATATAAAGATTATGTCTATGAAAGCGCAGATGATGCGATCGAAAGAAAAGCTGTTCTTTCTTTGATCCTCAAAAACGAAAGTGGAACATTATCTTCTGTTCTTAAAACATTAACAGATCTTAACACTTCGATCCTTACCATTTCCCAGGCAATTCCAATTGCCGGCAAAGCTAACGTGCTAGTCTCTTTGGATATTTCCAAGATGGCATGTGAAGTAGAAGAGATGGTTTCCACTTTAAAGAAACAACACGGTGTTAGAAATGTACACCTAGACGCAATCGAGTGACCATGGATAAGAAAACAGTTATTATTACAGGCGCTTCTAGTGGACTAGGAAAAGAGTATCTAAACCAGTTATTATCTGATACCTCTATTGAAGAATATTGGATCATCGCAAGAAGAAAAGAGCTATTAGAAGAATTAGCTAAGAAAGATCCTAGGATCATTCCTTTCTCTTATGATCTAACAGATAAAAAGGATATTCATTCTTTCATTGATGTATTGGATCAACAACATCCAGATATCCAGATCTTGATCAATGCGGCAGGCATGGGAAAAGTTGCGATGTGTGAAGAAATCACAAATACAGATGTAGAAAGGATCATTGATCTAAACTGTAAAGCTTTGACACTCGTCACACAGATCACCCTTCCTTTTATGAAGAAAGGAAGTCGTATCATTCAGATATCCAGTATCGCAAGCTTTCAACCAATGCCAGGATTTGCGCTATACGCAGCCTCCAAGGCATTCGTGCGATCCTACTCTCAAGCATTACATTATGAATTAAAGCCAAAAGGAATCAAGGTCACTACGGTATGTCCTTATTGGATACAAGATACTCAATTCATTTCTATTGCGAAAGAATATCAAAACCAAAGTTATCAAAGAAGACCATTCTCTACGAATAGTAAGGATGTCGTAGCTAAGTCATTACAAGATTCTTTAAAAAACAAATGGATCTCTACACCAGATCCTGTTAGTACATTTGATCGTATCGCAACGAAATTATTACCTGATAGGATCATTGTTCCTATCATGGATCTTGTTAGAAAACTATGAAAGTATTCTATTTTTCTTAGAATACTTTTTATTTTGTGAAAACGCTATCAAAAAATAAGTTATAATATACCTAACGTAATTTTGAGGAGAAAATTTATGAGTAATAAGATTATTGCCTTATGTGGCAAAGGTGGTGTAGGAAAGACATCACTCTCTGCTACGATCGTAAAGATCTTATGCGACAAGTATCCAGATAAAAGGATACTAGCGATTGATGGAGATCCTTCTGTAGGTCTAGCCACTGCCCTTGGCGTAGAAGAATCAGGAACCATCAACGATATTCGCGAAGACTTTATTAAATTAGCAGATCAAAGAAAAGACGCTCAAGCAATTGAGATGTTGCATGAAGCGAAAGATCAGATCTTTGATAAGCTTGTAGAAACGGATACTTTTTCCTTTCTCGCAATTGGTAGACCAGAATCAAGTGGTTGTTATTGTTCGGTGAATGATTATTTAAGAGATTTGATTACGATGGTATCAGATCATTTTGATTATGTAGTCATTGATGGTGAAGCTGGTATCGAACAGATCAATCGTAGAGTCATGGAAAAGGTCAATCATTTGATCTTTGTGAGCGATGCTTCTAAGAAAGGTATCGATGTCATTAAATCAATTGATAAAGTTGCGCAAGAACTTGTCATGTATGAAAACGCAGGTGTGATCATCAATCGTATCAGTGATCCTTCTCTCATTGATAAGATCGATCTTGGAAATCTCAAACTATTATCCTGTATTGGAGAAGATAAGAATATCCAAGAGTTTGATATTGAAGGAAAGTCTGTATTGGAAATTCCTACAGACTCTAAGATCTATGAAGGTGCTCTAAAGGCACTGGAAGAAATGGAGATCATTGTATGAAAGATCTCAAATACATGTATGAATTAGAAAGACTCTTAGAAGAAAGTGAAAACAAGTATGTCAAAGAGTCTCAACAGAATGGTGATATTTGTATCGGTTCTGTTTGTAGTAATATTCCTGAACCTTTAGTAAATCTAAAAGGAACTTTTTCCATTCGTTTAAGAGCTCCTAGAACTGGTTCTATGGAAATTGGAACATATTACTTAACAAATTTCCTTTGTGAGTATTCAAGAGCTCTACTAGAAAGAGCGATCGAAGGTGGTTTCAACTTCTTGGATTGTTTGGTAGCACCAGATGGATGTACGATGTTGAATCGTTGTGTAGAAAACATGGAATTATTACACACGATGAAGAAAGATCATTTCTTCTATGAGAATATGGAAATCCCAATGAAGGATGATGAAAATGGTCTCAATCTTTATGTCTTACAATGTAGGAATCATATCTTGACTCCACTCAAAGAAAAGTTTGGCATCGATGTCAGTGATGAAGCTTTATTAGAATCTATCAAATTACATAATCGTGTTTGTGAATTGATCAATGAAATCGGACAATTCAGAAAACTAGATAATCCTACGATCACAGGTCATGAATTCCATGTCCTATGTCTAGCTAGTTACTCATGTCCTAAACCAGCGATCATTCCGATCTTAGAAGAAACTCTTCAAGAACTTCAAACAAGAAAACCTGATGAAAAATGTCCATACAAAGTTCGAGTAGAACTAGTTGGAAGTGAGATCGATGATCTAGAAATCGTTAAGGCCATTGAAGAATGTGGTGCGTATGTATGTGCAGATCGTTTCTGTTATGGTTCTTTCCCTGGAAGAGCTCCAATCGTATTAAAAGATGGAGAAGATCCTCTAACAGGTATCTGTAGAAACTACATCGAACAATGTCAATGTCCAAGAATGATGAATCAAGATAAGATCCAAGGCAGAAGAAAATATGTTGCCGATCTCGCAAAAGAATATAAGGCAGATGGCATCATTTACGAACAGATGAAGTTCTGTGATCCTTGGGCCTATGAAAGAATGGTAGGAACGGTAGACCTGAGAGAAAAGTATGGCTACCCTGTTCTTCAGATCGATCGTCCATACGCAAATGGTGGTAGCGGTCAGATCAGAACACGTGTACAAGCTTTCGTAGAAAGTATTGAAATCAAGAAATTAGGAGGAAAGAACAATGGCTAAAGAAGTCGGAAAAGATCAGTTAGGTTCCTTCTATACAAAAGGGAAAGTAAGAAATCGTAGAGAGTGGAGAGGTCTAAAAGATACGCTTTATGATTATTCTCGTTGGCTCTATATCATGGGACAACTCGCAGGATTCATCATCAAGCCAAGAAATATCAAAGCTTTCTTCCGTTATCGTTGGATGTCAAACTACTTGGCAGTACCAATGATGGTAGATCGATTCTCACAAGGATTAAGAGGACCACAGTTAAGGATCCTACATGAAGAATTCGATATCATCGTTTATGATGTAGCGAAATTATTAGATTCTTTATTCAAAGGTGATCGTAACATTGGAAATGATAAAGAATTCTCTGATAAGGTCGTACTCGTAGATGAAAATGAAATGACAGCTGTTATGATGGGATTCCCTACATTAAAAGGATTAAGTAGAGAAACGCCAGCTGTTTATGTCTCTGTCTTATTAAATCAACATGCGGCAGAACGATATATCGATGTCGCACAAGAATATGGATTACCTGGTGATGTATGTCCTATGCCTGAAGCTGAGGCTGGTGTCTCTATTGCGGATGACTTTCCAGTACTTGGTGCTTGTGCCGTTCAATGTAATACCACATGTGATGGTTCTTTATTAGGAAATGGTGTCATTTCTAAACGATTAGAATTAGAAGATGGCGTTCCTTGTTTCCAATTAGCTGCCCCTCTTCGTCATAAAGAAGATGACGTACAAGAATATGCAGCCCAAGAAATTAGAAACTGTATCAAATTCATCGAAGAAAAGACTGGTGAAAAGTGGGATTGGAAATACTACTTTGAATGTGCGAAAAGAGTCAATATCGCAACAAAAGCTCGTCTTGAATGGTTAGATATCAATAAAACAGATTATCCTCAAGTCGTTGGTGGAAATCTCGCTTTATACACAGAGACAAACTACATGGCAGTATGTGGTAAGGTCGATCTCTTTAAAAAAGCAGATCTAAAGATTTCTGAAATCGCAAGAGAAGCTTATAAAAACAAGAACATGTTAGCCAAGGAATATCGTCATAGAGCGATCATCTGGGGCGTTCAATCTCATTTCTATATGGACTTCCTAGTATGGTTATTGAACTGTTGGGGAATCGTTCCATTAACGGATATGTTATCCATGGTCAATACAGATATGATCGCGGAAGAAGATACGCCTGAAAATAGAGAAAAGGCAATCTATGATATGGCTTGGTTGACTGAAAATATGATCATGCGTAATCGTACTCATGGTGGATACAAAGTATTATTGGATGAACTTTGGGAAATTACAGAAGAATTCAATGCGGATGTCGTTATCCTTTGGGAACATATGGCATGTAAGGCATTAGATGGCATGCATGGTCAATTTGAAGAAAAAGCAAGAGAAAAAGGTATTCATTTGATTTGGGTAAACCATGACTTGTTTGACCCTAGAGTTACAAGTAGACAAGGTATCAGAGACCAAGTCAATAAATACATGCGTACTGTTTTAAGAGAAGAACCAATCGATCCATCACTAGAAGTATTAGATGATGAAAGATCATGGTAAGGAGGACTTATGAAATATTTTTGTGGATGTGATTCCGGTAGTACATATACAAAGTGTGTAATCTTAGATGAAGATGGAAAGATGGTAAGCGATGTTACGCTTAGAAGTAAGATCAATACTGTCGATTCCTGTAATGACGCTTTAAATCAGGCAATTGAAAAAGTGCCAGAGCTTAACTCTCCAGAAGATCTCACTTACTTAGTAGGAACAGGATATGGTAGAAACCGTGTACCTTTTGCGGATGAGAATATCTCTGAGATTTCTTGTCATGCGATGGGTGTCCATGTGGCAGACCCTACAGTTAAAGCTATCATCGATATCGGTGGACAAGACGTTAAGGGCATTGCGGTAGATACAGATGGAACAGTATTGAACTTTGCGATGAATGATAAGTGTGCTGCAGGTACTGGTAGATTCTTTGAAGCTATGGCAAGAGCGTTTGAAATGAGCTTAGATGATTTCTCTAAATTATCCCTTAAGGCAAAGAACATCATTCCTATTACTTCTCAATGTACAGTATTCGCTGAATCTGAAGTCATCTCTTTAGTTGGAGAAGGAAAAGCGACAGATGAAATCGCAGCTGGTATTGAACTATCCGTTGCGAAACGTTGTTTCGTTATGGCTAAGAAAGCTGGTGCTACTGATAAGATCACTTTAACAGGAGGATGCGCAAAGAATGATGGTCTAAAGGCTGCCATTGAACAAGTGCTCAACCTCAAAGTCATTGATCTGCCTATCGACCCTCAATTAATGGGTGCTTTAGGTGCTGCAGAATTCGCAAGAAAGAAAGGACTAGCACAATGATTGCGACATTGTTACATATCATTAAAGTCATCCTTATCATCGCTATCGTATTCTTCGTAGTTACTTTCACAATTTACTTCTTCAATCTAGATATGAAGTTGACTGCAGCTTTACAAGGACCTATCCAAAAGCTACAAGAGAAAGTACAAAGAGATAGACATTTATAATGAATCTTTTTGATGATGAAATCAAAGAAGTATATGCACTTCTAACGGATAAAAAAGAATTACCAATAACAGATGATCTATTAGAAGATGTTGGTTCCAACAACATGATCTTTAAAGATGAGTGTGCGTTTGAATTAGGTGAGAAGAAATCATTATCATTTGATCTTTCATCTAGTGACCAACATATTGAAGATAAGATCTATCTGATTGGAAATGATCTTCAACAAATCAAAGAGAATGATGACTTTATTCGAATCACGCTTGTTGGTGTAAAAGAGGAAACATTAAATGGAAATGCGCTATACAATCGTTTAGAACAGATCAAGCTTACAAAGTATAGAGTATCTCCAAAAGGTTACATGTTACGAACATCAACAGGAAATAAAGAAAAGGTCCGCGTTTCAAAAGAGCTTTCAAAATGTGGAAGTTTCTCTCAGATCGGTTCTGCCTACATCAAGGCTTATCACAAATTAGCTTATGTACAGAATGTTACGACCATCTTTATCACAGGTGATTCCAAACTATATGAACCTCTTCTCAAGATCGCAAATAAGAAAACAGAAATCACAGATACGATCGATCATATCTTAAAAGGATTTATGATCAATGATTGTAACGCATGTTCTGCCAAAGATCTTTGTGAAGAAGTAGAAGGATTACGTGAGATTCATCAATCAGTATAATGAAAAATGAACTTGTATTTCAAACAAGTTCATTTTTATATACTTCAATCTTTGTATATCAATCATTGATATGTTTTAACATTTCTAATACGACATTTGCGCCTTCTTCTGTTACTACATCCACATACTTTGTGAAATCATCAGGGTCATTGGCACTATCAGACATCGCACGAATGATAACGAATGGAACATCATTTAAAGCTGCGACTTGTCCTACTGCAGCCCCTTCCATCTCAGCACATTCTCCACCAAAGTTCTTGATGATCGTTTCTTTTTGTTCGGATGTAGAAATAAATTGGTCGCCAGAACAGATCCTTCCAACAACGACTTGTCTTGTGGAAGCTACTGTGTTGATCGCATCTTTAGCGATATTGATCAAAGTTTCATCTGCCGCAAAAGATATTTTACCTGTGAAAGGTACTTCACCTTTTTGAAATCCGATCGCACTAACATCATAGTCGTGTTGAACGACTTCATTTGATACGACAAGATCACCAATATTCAATCCATCATTCAAACTACCAGCACAACCGATATTAATGATAGAACTTGCGCCATACTTTTCAATCAAGATCATCGTAGCCATGGCTGCGTTTACTTTTCCCATGCCACATTGAACAACAACGACATCTTGTTCTCCAACTTTACCTACACAGAAATCCAATCCTGCGACTTGTTCTGTCTTTTCGATTTCTTCTGCTTGTTTGATCGCACTGATCTCTGTTTCCATTGCGGCTACGATACCAACGATCTTTTTGTTCTTTTTCGTTTTAGAGCTCGCTATAGCTAAAGCAGCTGTTGTGGCTACTGCGGCAGTTAATAATTTTTTCATATTCCTTCCTCTTTCACTTCATCCTTTTTATTTCTCAAATTATATCACATCATAATCAACATAATTCTTTAGTCATCGTGTATAATTATCCTATTAAAAGGAGAGCCTATGGTTTATGCGGAATTGTTATTTCCTACATCGATACCTATTTTAATATCTGGTTTTTTCGCTTTGTTGGAACAATACTTTGATTTTTCAAAGATAAAGCCTATTTATCGCCAGATCTGTATTGGTGTCGTGTTTGGAATTTATACGATCTATTCTACAGAATTTGGTATCACGATTTCTGATGGTGCGATCTTAAATGTCAGAGATGCGGGACCACTATGTGCTGGATTCATCTTTGGCGGATGGGCTGGTGTCATTTCAGGAATCATTGGTGGTGTTTATCGTTACTTCTCGATCTATTGGGGAAGTGTAGAATATACTGCGATTGCGTGTTCATTGGCGACGATCATAGCGGGATTATCTAGTGCTTTGATTCGTAAGGTACTATTTGAAGATAAGATCGTAAGTCCACTTGCGGGATTAGGATTTGGCGCAACAATGGAAGTTCTACATATGTTGTTGATTCTCCTAACGAATCTAAAGAATGTCAAACAAGCATTCGTTTTCGTACAAGCTTGTACGAATCCAATGGCGTTTTGTAATAGTATTGCCGTATTTGGTTCTATCGCATTATACAGATTTTTATTCTCAGAAAAATTCTATTATAACAAGCGTCATCACTTAAATCAGGTCATTGCGATTCGTTTATTAATTGTCGTTGTTGTGGCATATATCCTATCTTCATGGTTTACTTATCAAATCATTTATAGAATCACTTCTCACCAACATGAACTACTAAGAAATGTAACGCTTTATATCAATTCCTTTATAGAAGTATTGATCTTCACAACGATGTTCATTGTTGTATACGAAGTCATTAAAAAGAAGATCGTTAAAAATATCACCGAAGTCAACAAAGGTCTTACAAAGATCACAAATGGTGAATTAGATACACAGATCGAAGTAAAAAAATACGCTGAGTTCGAAGAACTATCAAATCATATCAACAGTACTGTTGATACTCTTAAAAAATATAGTGAAGAGATCCAGAACAAAGTCAATCAAGAGCTAGAGTTCGCTAGTAAGATCCAATATTCTTTATTACCACATCATTTTCCAAAGAGAGATGACTTCAAGATCTATGCCAGCATGAAAGCCGCAAAGGTCGTTGGTGGTGACTTCTATGACTTCTTCATGGCAGATCCATTTACTTTGGTATTTGTGATTGCGGATGCTTCGGGTAAAGGTGTTCCTGCCTCTATGTTTACCATGACAACAAAGACCATGTTGAGAGATTATTGCGAAAGAAATCAAAACATTGGTGAAGTTCTTACTCGAACAAACAATAAGCTATGTGCGAACAACGATGCGGAGATGTTCGTTACAGCTTGGCTTGGAAAGCTAGATCTTAGATCTGGTAAATTAGAATTCTGTAACGCAGGACATAACGCACCTGTTCTTATCAAAGATGGAAAAGCTGAATTCTTAAAAGCGAAACCAAACTTTGTCTTAGGTGGCATTCCTGAGCTTCAATATCAGAAACAAGAAATCATGATCAAGCCTGGAGATATGTTGTATCTCTATACAGATGGTGTAACGGAAGCTACCGCAGATGTAGATGGTGAAAAAGTATTGTTTGGTGATGATCGTTTGATCCAAGTCTGCGATGAACTTAACGATCAAGAACCAAAAGAATTCATTAAATCCATGGCAGTTAAGATTGAAACATTTGAAGGTGATGAACCTCAATCAGATGACATCACAATGTTAGCGATACGTTTCACAAAACTTGTAGACGCTGCAGAATTGATACGTTCATTTAATATCGAAGAAAATGAAAAAGGAAGTGAATAAGATCACTTCCTTTTGTTTGGAAAAGATACGTTCTACGGTAATCTTCTTCCGTTATTATTTTTGAAACGAGGAATCGTTTCTACACTTCGTCTCCCTATGACGTACATTTATTCTATCCACAAGAGGTTATATCCAAGTTATAAAAACGATTTTTTTAAAAATTTTTTAAAATAATCCAAATTGATATCCCCAATACCCAAACGCAAAGAATCCAACAAGCATCAAAGCTAGTGAAGCCCACTTAGGGTAATTCGGATAGTTTTTACGCATTGCCTTTTCAAACAATGGACAAATCACAACGCCAGTCACAAAGATCACAAGTGCACAAAACCACTGCCCATCCAAAAATCCTCCTAGTCCTCCTAACATAAAGAACACACTGAAGAACCAAAACGCAACATCATACAATATATTCAACATATTCATCAAAACCTCTATCAATTCCATTTTTATTATAACTTATTATTATATTTTTAACTTTTTTCTTTGTTGTACGATATTTGGTACAGCATTCCAAAAACAATCATGTAATATATACTTGTAAGAAGGAAAGAATATGGAATTCAAAAAAGGACAGACAGTATATTTTGTCAGATCAAAAACAGAAGTCATTGTCGCAACCATCATCAATATCACAGATGATGTATGCACAATCAAGTTCAAAGATAAAGACGCTGCAGGAATCAGATGTCGAAAATCAAAATTATATCTAACAGAAGAAGACGCGAATAACGCAATTCAATATCGACCAGCACCTAAAAGAAGCTCCTATAAAGAGTATTGGTGAGAAAGAAGGAATATATGGCTTTAACAATTGATAACGCAAAAAAGAATGTACAGAATTATTACACATTAAACAATCCTACGGATGAGGATGATTTCCTATTCACAGAATCTTTGGAGTATTTGATCCACAAAACAAATAAATCAGAGTATATGATGGACCTAGGTGGTTGGTATTACGGTCGCAAACAATTTGATTTGGCAGAAGAGTATTACCTCATGGCAGCAGAACTTAAAAATACATCTGCGTATTCAGGACTTGGCTATATTTACTACTATGGACGAACAGGCACACCAAACTACGAACTCGCATTCAAATATTATAGTCTCGCAAGTGAAAGTGGTGATATTGAGTGCACTTATAAAGTCGCAGACATGTATCGCAATGGTTACTATGTTGAAAAAAATTATGAGAAATATGTCGAAATCATGAAAAGTCTTTATCCTAAGATCTGTAACGCAAGGAACATCTTTGCGCCCCTTCCTCAAATCTATTCTAGATTAGCGAAGATCTATCGTGATGAAGGTGATATTTCTCAGGCAATCGACCTATTAGTCATTGCGAAGAATTTCATGACGCATCGCTTAAAATATTCAACTTTCTTTGGTGATCTAACGATCATGAAATATCTGATCCTAGATCTATATCAACTAGTCGAACTTGATCCAACAGAAGTAGATTTATTTGATTTATATTATGTACTTCAATCCCCAACAAAGGTGATCATTTCTATCAACAACGAACCACATATCATTGAGACAAAGAAAGATGGTAATATGTTGTATATCACAATGGATGACAAGAATTATGAGAATGTAGATGAGTTCTTCTCTCGCGCACTCATTGACGACACACATATCACAGCTTTATATTTCAATGTAGATTATTTGGAGCTAATATCATGGCAATCATCGAAATAGACAACACAACAAAAGTAGAAATCTATAAAGATCTCATCCTCAAAAGAGATAGATTAAAAAAAGAAGCATTTCAATACCAAGAAGAATACTTCCGTGTTTTTGGTGATCTGATTACAGAATCTTATTCCTTAAAGATCGATTGTATTCGTTTAAAGAAACAGATTGCGTATTGCCAACTCTGTGTAAATCAAAACATGCCAATCAACCAAACAGAATTAGACGCTCACATCGAATCGATCATGGCGGAATACAATGAAGAGTTACAAGATCTGATCCTTCACGTCAACATCTCAAAGACCGCAACAAGCATCTCACATGAGACCCTACTTCAAATCAAAAAGATCTATCGTAAGATAGCGAAGAAGATCCATCCTGATATGAACCCACAAGCTTTTGAAAGAGAAGATATCCAGGAACTATGGAATCGCACGGTACTAGCGTATTCAATGAATGATCTAGAAGAATTAAAGAATATCGAAGTATTGGTCGATCTATTAGAAATTGATGAAAATACTGTAATTGAAATTGAAGATATCGAAGAACGTATCTCTAAACTAGAGGATGAAATACAAAACATTCTTGATACGGAACCTTATCAATTTAAATATCTTCTAGAATCCAAAGAAGAAATAGAAGATAGAAAAGATGAATTAAAAGACGAAATCAAACAATACCAAGACTACAAACGACAACTCGAACAAATCTATGCACAGTTCGATATACAAACAATACTCAATTAGGAGATATTATGGCAAACAACATTACAATCAGCGAAAAAAATCTTGTGTCGATCATCACCGAATCAGGTATCACCACTTTGATTGAACCACTTGTCAAAGAAATCTATTTATTTGATACGTACATCGCAGGTACAAGCTACGTTGAAGATGAATCCATCTTTCAAAATTTGAAGGTCGATGATCATCTGATCCTAAGAAGAGATGTAGAGAATTCCTTTGATGATAAGGCGATCCTTGTCTTAAACGAAAAGAAAGAAAAGCTAGGTTTTGTGCCTAGAAAAGATAATGAGATATTCTCTCGTTTATTAGATGCCGGAAAACTATTAACTGCTTCTGTCAAAGAAATCAATGAACATGGAGATTTCTACAAAATAAAAATAAATATCAATCTTGTCGATTTTTAAAACGTGGTTTTTCTTGTTCACTGGGGTTATAATTTTTACAACACAGGGGAACTTTTATGAAGAAATCAAAAAAGATAGTCATTCGTTCTATTCTTTTCGCACTTGTTGGTGCAGCCATTCTAGTTTATTCGGTTTTGAACATTCATAACGCTTTGGTTTGTTCAAATCAAATCAATAACAATCACGAAAAACTAGAATTGATTGAAGAGAAGATCGAACAGAGTAAAGAAGATGAAGAAGCTATTAAAGCTTCCTACAATGAGATGTACCAATCTAAGGCAGACTCTTTAGCCTTTCAATTAAAGTACATCACAGATATTGATTTGAATGATTCTTACGCAGAAGAAATGCGTGAAGTCTACAACATCAATTATTTGGCAATCTACGAGAATGATAAACTCTTAGTAGATGCTGGAACAAAGATCAGTGAAGATGATAAGCCAAAGGAATATACAGCTTCTATCGATTCATCAAAATCGATCTTCATTCAGATCGATCGCACTCAACAAAAAGAAACCATCCAAGAAAACGCCTCCTTACGTTCAGTCTTAGAGAATGTATCTGTTGGACAATCTGGATATGTGTTAGCTTTCCATGTCGAAAAAGGAACTGTATTATTCTCACCAAATAGTGATGATATCAAAAAACAAGCTAGTGAATTTGGTGTGGATGTTTCTTCCTTAAGTGATGGGCAAGATCTACAGTTGAATTATGATGGTGTTGAATATCTAGCTTCTTGTAAGCAAATAGATAATGGAATGATCGTTACTTGTGTTCCTTATTCCGAGATCACTTCCAATGATTCTCAAACAATGTGGATCTCATTGATCATCTATATCATTTTCATGAATATCGTCATTCTCTATTCTACTTTCTTAGAAGAAGAGGTACAAAAGAATAAAGATATCTATGAGGCAAGAAAAACATTAAATAAGAAGATTGGGTTGATCGTTAGTGTTGGTTCTGTATTATCATTTGCGGTAACATTCTACATGAATACACTTGTATCATTATCCTCCCAATCATTTACGAATAACACAAGAAGTGAAGAACTCATTGATGCTTTAAAGCATAATGATGAAAACGTCAAAAAACAAACAGAAGAATACAACGAACAATATTCTCAAAAGCTAGATGAATTAGCTTATATCGTAAAGAATGTCGACCCATCTTATCTAACGATGGAATTCATGTCAGAGTTAAAAGACGCATTAAAAGTAAACTCTACGATGTATTTTGATCTAGATGGAAAAGTCATTGCGTCTAACACAGATAACTGGAGCTATACGATTAGTACTGACCCAGAAGATCAATCCTACGCCTATTGGCAGATCTTAAATGGTAAAAAGACAACGGTCATTCAAGATATCCAAGTCAACGACAACGGAAATCTAAGACAATACATGGGAGAAGCCATCCAAGATGAGAATCATCATACAGTTGGAATGGTAACGATATCCGCTACTCCTGAACAAATCGAAAAGAACATGATCAATACAGATTATAAATCTGTATTATCTAGTATCAGTACTGGTAATAAGGGATTTGCGTTTGCGGTAACGAAACCTGATGAAGATGGAAACTCTACATTCACGTACTTTCCAAGAGAAAGCTTGATCGATAAAGATGTAAAGAATTATGGAATGAATGAATCTCAGCTTATATCAGGATTCAATGATTTCATTAAGATCGATGGCACAAATTATTATTGTACTTCAAGTCAATACGATGATATGTTGACATATATCGCTGTTCCATTTAATGCGATCAACATCACTGCCTTCCCTGTGTCACTCAATACATCTATCGTACTCGTATTATGTATGTGTGTATTGTGGTTCGTATATTCACATGCCACGGTCGAACCAGAAGTTGATACTGAGAAAACTAAAAAAGAAAAAGAAGACGGTTCTGAACAAATTGATGTTGAACTGGCAACGGGCAGAGTTACTAAGACACGTTCTATCCTTTACCGTTGGACACATAGTGGCATCCAATGGAAGTCTAGAACTGCAGGACAGAAAACAACACATGTCCTACACTTAACATTAACGATCATTTCATTCTTTGTGATTGGACTCGTTGTATTTAAAGATTCTATCTTCCCTGAAGATTCCTTATTCCGCTTTATCATGTCAACAAGATGGCAGAAAGGCATCAATATATTCTCAATTTCGTATTGTGTGATCATCATGATCTGTGTAACTGAAATATCGATCATTGCCAGAAAGATCATTATGACGATCGCACATAACTTAAACGCACAAGGAGAAACGATTTGTAGGCTCGCAGATAACTTTGTAAAGTTTGCGACTACATTAGGATTGATCTACTTCATGTTCTCTTCCTTCGGAGCTAATACGACTTCCCTTGTTACTTCCGCAAGTATCCTAACTCTTATCGTAGGTCTTGGTTCTCAATCCTTGATCAGTGATATCCTAGCTGGATTATTCATTGTCTATGAAGGTGAATTCCAAGTAGGTGATATCGTAACGATTGATGGATTTAGAGGTACTGTCGTTGAAATAGGCGTTCGTACGACAAAGGTAAAAGAAGGTGCTGGTAATGTTAAGATCTTCTCCAACAATACAGTGAAGAATGTTTTGAATATGACAAAGGACTTCTCTTACGTATCATGTGATGTAGGTATCGAATATGGTGAAGATCTAAGATACGTAGAAAAGGTATTAAAAGAGGAATTCCCTAACATCAAAAACAAACTACCTGCGATCTTGGACGGTCCTTTCTATCGTGGCGTATCTGAGCTAGGAGATAACGCAATCGTTATCAAGATCATCGCTAAGTGCCAAGAAGCTAATCGTATTCAATTAGATAGAGATCTTAGAAGACAGATCATATTGGCATTTAATCGTCATAACATCAATATTCCATATCCTCAGGTCGTATTAAACCAACCAACTGAAATCGTTCATGAGGCAACACGAAAAGAAGATAAACAAGCCGATTCATTTGTAAAACAACAGAATGAAGATTTCAAAGATACAGGAATCAAAGAAGAGTAAAAAAGAATGAAGAACAATGTTCTTCATTCTTTTCTTCATCCTCAACAAAAATAGATTCTCATTACCACAGGTTTGTGGTTGATTATCTTTTTAGTCTTTCTTTGCGCTTCTTAGGTTATGAACACCTACTACCATCAAGATAGCACCTACAACAGCCACAGCTAATCCAACATACAATGTAGCTTGTACAGATAATGCACTTAATAATAGTCCACCAATGAACGAAGCTAACAAGCCACCAATCGTACTCGCAGCACTCATGATCGTTTGACCTTGGTTACGATCTTCACTATCGATATATCGATCTGCGAAATAAACAGAGGCTGGAATAATGATAGCGTAAGAGAACATTTGGAAGATCATCGCAATGTAGTAGACCGTCATATTTGGAGCGATCACGATCAATAGATCTTTGAAAGCCCAACATATCGCAGATACGACCATCAATTGATCAATGCGGAATTTCTTTAGTAAGAATACAAATCCAAACATAGGTGGTAATTCTACCATCGCTTGAATGAATGTAGCTGTACCTTGGCTACCTGCGTTTCCACCAATATTCTCTATGATATTGATCATGTAGTTATTGATCAACATATGTGTAAAGAATAATAAGATCAAAGATAATACAACGATCAAGACATTAGAATACTTCTTAAAGAAGGCACCATAAGATAGTTTTGATTCTTCCTTTGTTTCTTCTTTTTCTCCATCATCTTCAGGAACTTGTAATGTACTTATAACGATTGCGGTAATGATTGCCATTACGACTAGCCAAATTGGAAGTATCGAAGCATCTTTAAAATTGATCAATTGTCCAATAATAAGTCCAGCTACCGCATAAGCTGCAGATCCTACGCCTCTACCTAATCCATAGTTGATCTTTACGCCAACCTTCTCATAGATAAACGCAATGGAATTTAAGTAAGGAATTCCAATCGTCGCACACGCAAATCCAACTACTGCTAGTACCATCATTAATACTGATTTTCCAGGAATGATGATCATCAGTACATAACAAACAATTGCGAGCATTAGAGTGAAGAGAATATATTTCTTCTCATTCCACTTCTTTGATTTATCTACGATTGGAGCCATTGTCGTTTGTCCAATCAACGCAACGATTGAAACCAATGTCAATATGATTCCGATCACAGAAGTATCTAGTCCGTTATACTGTAGATAATTATTTGCGAAGCCAGCTGTTCCACACACTAGGAAGAAATAGAAACAGTTGATCAACGCATACTTCAAATTTAAATTCTTGTATTTCATATTCCACCTCAATATATGTATATTGTAACCATTTATGGATTAAAAAAATATATGGATTCTAGAATTCGGAATATTATTTCATACAAAAACCGTATCTTTTTAGATACGGTTTCTTTGATTACTTGAGATCTTCTAGATCTTCACCATTTGTCTCAATGACTTTCTTATACCAGAAGAAGGAATCCTTACGATATCTATTCAATGTTCCTAGATCAAATTCATCTCTATCAACATAGATAAATCCATATCTCTTTCTCATACCTTCATGTGTAGAAATGAGGTCAATTGCTGACCATGGGCAATAACCCATCATTTCAACACCATCAGTAATAGCCAACTGCATCTGTTGGATATGTGTTCTGAGATAGTTGATACGATATTGATCATGTACCTTACCATCTTCTAGCTTATCATAAGCACCTAGACCATTTTCTGTAATGATGATTGGTAAATGATATCTAGAATATACTTCTCTTAATGTATTACGGAATCCAACAGGATCGATTTCCCAGTTAAACTCAGTTCTTGGGAGATTTGGGTTTGCGAATGTCTTATAGACACCTGGAATACCTGTAGAGGATTGTTGGTCACCTTGTTTTGCGGATTCAGTTCCATCAGAATATTCAACAGTCGCTGTTGAGTAGTAGTTGAAACCAATGAAATCTGGATGGCCATTCTTAAGAGCTTCCGCATCACCAGGAGCGAATGTAGGTGTTGCGTCATTTTCTTCTAAGTAGCTCCATACTAGGTTGTTGTATACGCCATATACAGCCATATCTAAGTATAACCAGTTACGGATCGCATTAAAGTTCTGTGAAGCTAGAACATCTTCAGGCTTACAAGAAGCAGCGTAAACAAGAGAGATGTTTGGTGCAGGTCCGATCTTAGCGTCTGGTAACATTTCATGGCAAAGTGCCATAGCCTTAGCTTGTGCTACTAACATATGATGGTTCTGTTGATATGTTTCCTTGATTACGTTTGTGCAACCTTCAGGAATCGTTAGTGTACCAATGACTGGTCCAACAAGAGTCAACATATTTTGTTCATTGATCGTTAACCAATACTTAACTCTATCACCAAAGTTTTCATACATTACTTTTGCGAAGTTTAAGAACCAATCAACAGATTCTGGATTAGACCATGAGCCTCTCTTATCTAATGCGGCTGGCATATCAAAATGGAACATTGTTACCAATGGTACCATGTTGTATTTCAAACATTCATTGATGACATTGTTGTAGTATTCGATACCCTTAGGATTAACATCACCTGTTCCTTCAGGAATGATACGAGACCAAGAAATAGAGAAACGATATACTTTGAATCCCATTTCAGCCATCAAAGCGATATCTTCTTTATATCTATGATATTGGTCAGCACAGACTGTAAGATCTGAAGTTCCTTCTGGAACTTCCTTTACGTCTTGGCAAGATGGACCTTTGCCATCTTCTAAGTTAGCACCTTCAACTTGGTAAGCTGAAGTAGAAGCACCCCAAAGGAATTCCTTTGGAAATGGTTTTAGTGTCTTATGTAACATTTCAATCCTCCTATTACACTATTGTATAATACTATTTTACATTGAAGTAAACGTTTTCAAAAGTACATTCTCAATTTCTTTTTTACTTGATTGGAAGCTACCTTGAATAACTTCCGGCTTTCCTCCACCTCTTCCATTTAATGATGTATTCAACTCTTTCACATAGTCTCTAAGATTCAATGTTTGAGAAAGAATGATATAGGAATATCCTTGTGATTCTTGATTACAAACAGCTACTGTACCTATGTTCTTTTCTTTGATCAGTTTATCCGCAAAGTTGATCAAAGATGTCCTTTCCATACCTTCTTCAAAATCTAACACAAAGGATGATCCATCTTCATATGAATCGATCTTTTGTTGGAGGAGAATATCTGCGATATTCTTCTTTTGAAGATATAGCTTCTCGTTTGTATCTAATAGTTTTTCAACTGCTTGATCCACTTCCAATACTTTCGCACTTAATAATGTTGAAATATGTTGTACTTCTTCATGTTCTTTTCTTAAGAATTGAAGTGCACGATTACCACTCACCATCTCAACACGCACACCCTCTTTATGTTTAACGACGCTTAAGATCTTGATAAGTCCTATTTCACCAGTGTAGGCCACATGTGTTCCACAGCACGCACAAATATCCGCATCTCCTATCGTTACGATTCGAACAGTTCCACTCAACTCTTTCTTACTACGATAAGGGATCTTATCTAGCTCTTCTTTAGACGGGTATGTGATCTGAACTGGAATGTTAGAATAGATGACTTCATTAGCTTCTTGTTCGACTAACATTAATTGTTCCCAAGTAAGTGGTCCACTCATATCGATTTGAATCACTTCACCCATGTGAAATCCTACATTCTCATGACCATAATGTTTATGGATGATTCCTGATACGATATGTTCTCCTGTATGATTCTGCATATGATCGAATCTTCTCTTCCAATCAATCACACCACATACTTTACTTCCTACAGGAATTTCTTCTTTCACAAAGTGATAAACGATATCACCTTTTCTTTGAACATCAAATACCTCGATACCATTCAATGTACCGATATCACAAGGTTGTCCTCCACCTTCTGGATAAAACAATGTATCTTCTAACGTAATGGAATATCCTTGTTTACAAGATTCACAACTTATTACTACAGAATCAAATTCTTTTCGATATGGTTCTTTATAAAATAATTCATTCATTTCCATATTCATTCACCTGTACTTCATTGATCAATTCATTCACTTTATCTTTTGTGCATAGCCAATCAGAAAAAGCAGTCGCACTGCCACATGCGATACCTTTTTTGAATGCTAAGACAAGATCATGGCTCTTTGTATATTCGCTTAAGAATCCACCCACAAGAGAATCTCCTGCGCCTACTGTATTGATGACTTCTCCTTTTGGAGCGACACCAACATATTTCTTACCTTCTTCACTCAAAAGAACTGCACCTTTTCCACCTAAAGAAACAATGACGTTCCTTGCGCCTTTTTCTTGAAGAACACGCGCTCCTTCAAACGCAGCATCATAACAATCAATAGAAAATCCAACAAGAGCTTCTAACTCTTCATCATTTGGTTTGATTAGGAATGGATGTTTTGTGATGGCATATGTCAAAGCTTCCCCTGTCGTATCTACAACGACATTCCCTTTTACAGCTTCACAAATATCCCCATAGATATTCTTACTCATGTTTTTCATTAAACTACCAGAAAGAACAACAATAGAATCTTCATCGATCTCTTTGATGTAGTTTAAAAAAGATTCTAGATCGACTGGTTCAGGACCTACACCATTGATCTGTGTTTCTTTTTTAGATTCCATTTTAATATTGATCCTAGAGTTTCCATTCGCTTCAAAGAAATGTGTTTGGATATCTTTTTCTTCTACTAATCTTCGGATTTCTTTCCCGGTAAATCCTCCAATAAAACCAGTCGCAATACTATCCACATCAAACTCTTTTAACACCAAAGATACATTGATTCCTTTTCCACCTGGATAGATCATTTCTTGTCTTGTTCGATTAATACTTCCTTCTTGAAAGTCATCCACTGTAATCGTGTAATCCAAAGATGGATTCATTGTTAGTGTATAGATCATAAAAGTCACCTCACAAAAATTATAAAACAAAAAATCATAAGATTACTCTTATGATCATTGATTTTGGATCTTTAGATTTTGAAGTATCCTTCTGTACCATTATCTACATAGAGACCTACAAGTCCCTTCGCATCCTTGCCGTGTTTCATATGTTCTACATGTAAGACTGGTGTATCCATATCATCCACATAGAATGTACCTTCATCATCATTGATGACAAGTCTCAAATGAAACCACTTATCTAAGTGTCCTTCAATTGGTGCTTCAAATCCTAGAATGTTATGTTTTCTGAAATACGCAAAAGTATATCCAGGATAAGAGAAGTACTGACAACCATGTTGTTTTCTTACTTCATCATCTGTATTTCCATTTGTTGGTCGAATATAGAAACATTCAAATTCACTTCCATCCTCTTTTGTTCGAAATGTTAATCCAATGAATCCTCTATTTGTGATATCCGCAGTAGGTAGTAATCTACTTCTTACATCTACATCGATGATTCCGTTATGGAATACCGTATCATCTACTAACGCATATGTATTGTCATCTGGCGTTTGATTCTCATGAGGTTTTGCGACATAGATGACTTGTTCTCCATCTAAAGTCGTTTCTTTTACTTCAACATTGATAGCTTTCATGTTTGTTATCCTCCAATGACAATATCATAAATGATTATAAACATTTGAAAAGTAGGCACATTTAAGTAACTTAGATACTATTCACTTGATATTATGTTGATTATATTTTCCTACAGGAAAATATAACGTTCTTTTTAGCTGTATCTTTTCCTACAGGAAAACATAATTCGCTTTGTAAGAAACTATACTATAATCCATGTAGAGGAACGATCATAATTGACAGAGAAAATAAAAAAAAGCTCTCATCAAAAGCATTGTTTCCAATGAGAGTTTTTAATAGATCTTAGATTAAAATGAAATATTGATAATTACACATTTTCAATTGCACTGTTCATTTGAGTGATTAGATAGTCATCAAAACATTCACAGTCTTCTTTAACATATCCATTAAAATCCCAAGATACAATTTTTCCTGTATTACAATCAATACATTCAAGCCATTCATCAACATTTTCAATAACAACTAGATTATTAGGTAAATCTTCTTCTCGATAATCTAATGTTGTATTCAAAAATAACATTTTTCCAGTTTTACCTACGCCCAAAATTTCCAGTCCGCATATACCACCATGTCCATATAATTTCAAAAAAGAAATATATTGTAGTGGCAATTTTAGTCCCAGAGTCATTTCAGCTTCTTCAATCATAT
>CAVDZA010000021.1:0-13696 GCA_963613355.1 Bulleidia sp.
GTGATAGATATTAGTCCATCTTCATCAACTATAAGGATATTTAGGGAAATTGCACCTATGTAACTTACAAAGTTATGATGTAAAATACAAGTAGGGTATAATGTACATAGAGATATTGTGTTATCTTATAATTAATAAAGGAGCTTATTTATGGATATTAGAAAAGAGATGAAAAAGAAGCTTTTTATAAATGTTATTACACAACCACCATTTTATTATGGATTTGGTTTTAAGAGATTTAAGATCATTAAAGAAGGTTTTAAAACGATTGATGATAAGTTTGCGGAAGCTGAGAAGAAAGTAAAGGATAGCTTGAATATCAAATAAAGTGGAGAGATCCACTTTTTAAATTTTAGTTTCTTTCTTTAATGAACGTATTTAAAGTATCTACATATTCATCTATGCTTTGCATCATAGCTAAGTGTCCACCTTTTAAGTCCCATACTACAGTAGGTTCTTCCATTAGGTCTACAAGATTCTGTTTTAAACTATCACAGAAGATCGTATCTTCTTTAGAGAAGAAGATCAGAACTTCATTCTTGTATGGTAAGAAATCTTCTTTTGTCTCTGTGTTAGCGTATTGTAGAACATCTCCTAACAAAGTATCCATTAACGCAAAGTATTCACCAGACATTCCATCTTTACAGATATCAATGATATCTTTGAAGTCTTGTTTCATCTTTTGATCCTTGATGACTTTTCCTGCCATGAGTTTGAAGATTGGTACTAATAACCACACAGGAAGTTTCTTATCAATCTTGATGTTCTTTTCAATCTTCTTAGGATCTAACATCTTATTGATACAAGCGATGCCATCTTCATCATATCCTTTTCCTAATCCACATGTTCCTGATAAGATCATTCCTTTTATGACTTCTGGATGACGTTTTGCGGTGATTTGTGCGATCAATCCACCATAAGATTGACCAAGTAGATAAACATTTGTAGCTTTGAGTTGTTTGAGTAGTTCACTGATGGCATCTGCTAGTGCAGCATTATCTTTGAAATCCATAGGATAAGAAAAAGATAGTAGATTGTATTCTGGCATGAAGTAGTCATAGAGATAAAAGAATCCATCGGCTAAACCACTTCCACCAGCTAACATTACTAATGTGATTTTTTTGTTAGGGTCTGGATTTTTATAGTAACGATAAGAAAATGGATGTCCTAGTACTGTGTTTGTTTGTAGTGGTGCGATTTGATTGAACTTTTCAAACTTCTCTTTTAATGTCATTGTTTTTTCTCCTACTACGTATCATATCGATTTTGGAGTTTGTTTCAACTAACAGACAGCTTTTTTTGAGAATGTGATAAACTTTATCTATCAATAAGGGGTACTTATGAAAAAAATAATCAGTATGACAATAGCGTTAAGTTTATTAGCGGGATGTGGTGCGAAAAGTACAAGTAGTGTATCTACAAGTACCGTAGAGCCTACACCAACTGCTACACCAGAAGAAACATATGAACAGAAAGCGAAAGATCTTGTGGCTACGATGGATCTTTCTTCGAAGGTACAACAGCTTTTGATGCCTGCGGTACGTCAATGGGATGGATCTGATTTTTTAGAAATGAATGATGAAGTGGAAGGAATGCTGGAAAAGTATAACTTTGGTGGAATCATTCTATTCTCAGAGAATTTCTCAGATAACGAACAAGTCATCAATTTAACACAATCCATGCAGGAAGCGAGCGTTAAGGATGGAGGGATTCCACTATTGATCGGTGTTGACCAAGAAGGTGGCTATATTGCGCGACTAACAAATGGCACGACTACGGTAGGTAACATGGCACTTGCGGCTAGTGGAGATGAAGAAAACGCAAAACAGTGTGCTTCTATCATTTCCCAGGAATTAGAAGCGTTAGGTCTTAATCTTGATTTTGCGCCTAGCTTAGATGTAAACTCCAATCCTTCTAATCCAATCATTGGTGTTCGTTCTTTCTCTGATGATCCTGATATCGTTACATCTTTTGGTAGACAATACTTAGCAGGATTAAGAGAAAACAATGTCATTGGTACAGTAAAACATTTCCCAGGACATGGAGATACAGATACAGACTCTCATACAGGTCTTCCTAGGATCGATCGTACAAAAGATGAAGTCATGAACAAAGATCTTGTTCCATTCAAACAATTGATTTCTGAAGATGATGTAGATATGGTCATGACAGCACATATCCAATTCCCTCAAATCGAGACAGGAACATATACTAGTATCAAAGATGGATCGACGATCAATCTTCCAGCTACATTGTCTAAGACATGGGTAACAGATATCTTAAGAGGTGAATTAGGATTTGATGGTGTGATTACGACAGATTCATTGTTGATGGACGCAATCGCAACAAATTTCTCAACAAAAGATTCTGCTAAGTTGGCAATCAACGCAGGTGTGAATATTTTATTGATGCCTGTAGAGTTAACAGATAGTAGTTGTATTGATAAGATCGATAGTTATATCAATGATATCGTTGATATGGTGAATAATGGTGAGATAAATGAAGAGACGATCAATGAATCTTGTGTGAAGATCATTAAACTAAAGTATCAAAGAGGTATCATGGATACGACATATGATGATTCTCATACAGAAGAGATGTTGAAAGATGTAAATTCATTAGTTGGTACAGAACAGTCACATCAAACAGAAAGAAATATTGGTGATGATTGTGTAACGGTAGTGAAGAATGATAATAATGTATTACCATATACAGCTAGTAGTAATGAAAGTGTTGTGATGATTTCTAAATCAATGTCACAAAAGAATATTCTTGATCATGGTTTCTTTGTCTTACAAGATGAAGGTGTCATTGATAGTAGTGCTGAAGTAACGGTCATCAATGAAAACTATGGTGATAACTACAATGATTGTATGAACGCAATCAATGAGGCAGATGTATTGATCGTTACAAGTCACATGACGGCAGGTAATCAAATCGATACGAATAATTCGATCCGTATCGCATATATCCAACAATACATCCACGCCGCAAAAGAAAAGGGCATCAAAGTCATTGCGATTTCAACAGGTGTCCCATACGATGTCGCTCTACTTCAAGAGGCGGATGCGATCCTTTGTGTCTATAACGCAAATGGAGCTTCTAACGTAGATGATAACTTTAATCCAATTGGAACATACTCTGTAAATCTAATGTGTGGAGAAGATATCATCTTTGGAAAATACAATCCTGTTGGAAAGCTACCAGTCAACATTCCTAATGTAGAAGATGGACAATTCACAAGTGATATCTTATACGAAAGAGGAACTGGAATAACATGGTAAAGACCTATCATTTTGATAGGTTTTTTCAATGAAAGCGCTGTATTTCAAATATCTACTATGAAAGAAAATATTGTGGTGCTAAAATTTTACAGCACAGGAGGGAATATGAACTTTCTATTATTTATATTAGGGTTAGCTCCGATTATTTGGTTAGCTGTAGCGCTTATGGTATTCAAGTGGCCAACGTTTAAAGCCGCAATCGGATCACTTGTGATTTCTATCGTTCTTTCTATCTTTGTATGGCATATGAATGTAATGGATACTGCTAGTGCTGGACTAGAAGGTATGTTGATGGCAATCTGGCCTATCATCATCGTTATCTTGGCAGCTGTATTTACATATCGTTTATCTTTAAGAACAGGTGGAATGGAAGTCATCAAATCAATGATCACTTCATTCTCTACAGATAAAAGAGTACTTGTCTTATTAATTGCGTGGTGCTTTGGTGGATTCATGGAAGGTATGGCAGGATTTGGAACAGCAGTTGCGATCCCAGCGAGTATGTTGGTATCTTTAGGGTTTGATCCTATCTTCGCATGTCTAGTTTGTTTGGTGGCAAATGGTACACCAACTGCGTTTGGTTCCATTGGTATTCCAACGGTCACACTTGCGAATCTGTTATCTTTGGAGAATACATCTTTGTCATTTATGACAGCTGTACAATTAGCACCATTCATCATTCTTTCTCCAATCATCATGGTCATGATCACGGGTGGAGGAATCAAAGGGTTGAAGGGAGTACTCCCAATTACACTGATGAGTGGCATTGCGTTTGTGGTTCCTGAACTGATCATTGGTAAGTTTGTTGGGGCAGAACTAGCAGTCGTAGTAGGTTCTGTTGTTGCGCTACTCGTAACGATCTTAATGGCTAAGACCGTTAAACCTGATCCTCAATATGAAGTTCAGATTGAAAAGAAAGAAGGCTTTGAGGCAAAAAGTGCACTGCTTGCGTGGTCTCCATTTATCATGATCTTCGTATTCCTTCTACTCACAAGTAAACTTGTTTCACCTATCAATACATTCTTATCACAATTTTCTTCATCTATCTCTGTATTTACAGGAGAGAATGCGAATACGATCACATTCTCTTGGATCAATACACCAGGTGTATGGATCTTCTTGTCCGCAATCATTGGTGGACTTCTACAAGGTGCGAAAGGTGAAGATTTCATCATCGTCTTAAAAGAAACATTCGTACAAATGAAAGAGACAATGATTACAATGATCTCAGTATTAGCTTGTGCGAAGATCATGGGATACTCTGGAATGATTTCTTCTATCTCAGCGTTTGCGATTGGTGCGACTGGTGCGTTATATCCTATCTTTGCGCCATGGATCGGAGCCCTAGGTACATTCGTTACAGGTTCTGGAACAAACTCAGGTGTATTGTTTGGAGCCGTACAAAAGAGTGCTGCGGATACATTGAATGTCAATCCTTACTGGATGGTAGCGTTGAACTCATTAGGTGTAGCGGCAGGTAAGATGTTATCTCCACAATCTCTTGCGATTGCGTTAAGTTCTGTTAACGCTAAGGGACAAGATTCAAAGCTAATGGGAAAAGTCATGCCATATGGAATCTTCTTCCTAGTATTGATGAGTATCATTGGAATATTAGGAGCGAATTTCTTACATTAATGAAAAAGAGGTTTCAATTGAAATCTCTTTTTTAGATGAACATGATGTAATAGATTGGCATATGAATAATGTTGTCTTTTTCTATGACTTCTCTTTCATTGGAAAGAACGATGCCTTTTTTGATTCGATAAACTTCTGTTTGAAGAAGTTTAGGCATAGCCTTATATTCATAGCCTTCTTTTCCGGATTTGACTTCAATTGGAAGAACACATAGTTCATCGAAATCATCTACTAGAAAATCAACTTTTCCGACCTTTCTTCGATCATAGTAATAAGAATCATGACCGTGTGTCTTTAGTTCTTGCGCTACAACAGTCTCATACACTGCACCTAGATTGACTGCTGTTCTTTCTTTCAAGATTGCGTTTACGTTATTACGATAAAGAAGATACGTTAATATTCCAACATCATTCATGTATAACTTGATCAGATTCTTCGAAGAAGATTGAATGAGTGGGAATTTTGGCTCACTGATAGCTTTACAATCAATCACGATACCAGAACGAATGAGATATTCGAACTCATTTTGATATTTTTCAAAACGTGCACCTTTTTTGTCTTCAATATTAGTGAATTGAATACGTTTGACTTTGTTATTAATGTTGGATGGTAACATTTCATAAATTCGTTTCACTTTTAATGTGGTTTTCTATCTTTCTAAACATAAATATACACTTTTCAATAATTTGAATCTTGGAACTTTATTTCGATGATTGTCATAGCTTTTTGAAACCACTTACATTAAAATGATTATGGTAAATAAAGGAGTAAGAGAAAATGAGTTTTCCAAAAGGATTTTTATGGGGTGGCGCAACTGCTGCCAATCAGTACGAAGGTGGATATCTAAGCGGTGGTAAAGGCTTAGCTGTTGCCGACACATTAACAGGTGGAGATGGTATCCACGGTATTCAAAGAAAATTTATCGTTGAAATGCCAGATGGTACGAGAAAGGAAATCGGTAACCGTGAAGAAGTTCCTGCAGGAGCTAAGGCTATCGTAGATCCTAACACATACTATCCAAGCCACGAAGCTACAGACTTCTATCATCATTGGAAAGAAGATCTAGGCTTATTCGCAGAAATGGGATGTAATGTATTCCGTCTATCAATTAACTGGACAAGAATCTTCCCTAATGGTGATGATGCTGAACCTAATGAAGAAGGTATCAAGTTCTATGAAGATATCTTCAAAGAATGTAAGAGATTAGGCATGGAACCATTAGTAACGATCTATCATTTTGATTGCCCATTACATTTGGCTAATGAATATGATGGTTGGGTTTCTAGACATACTTTAGAAGCATTCAAGGTTTACGCTAAGACAGTATTTACACGTTTTAAGGGACTTGTTCATTATTGGTTAACAATTAACGAAATCAACATCAACACAAACTTCATGATGAATGGTGTTCATGAACATATTTCTAACAAGCAGAATGCTGAACAATGCAGATGGCATTTATTCGTAGGTAGTGCTTACGCAGTTAAGATCGGACATGAAATCGATCCAGAAAACAAGATTGGTCTAATGATCGCTCATGGTGCTACATATCCATATTCTTGTAACCCAGAAGATGTATGGGCTGAATTAGAAGGTGCTCATGATCAGAAGTGGTTCTATGGTGACGTTCAAGTTAGAGGTTATTACCCAGCTTGGAAGGTCAAGGCTCTTGAAAGAGAAGGCATTGTCATCCAGAAGGAAGAAGGAGAAGATGAACTATTAAAAGAAGGTACAGTTGACTTCTATTCATTCTCTTACTATTCATCTCAAGTATACGCTGCTCATCCTGAAGAACATGGTACATCAGAAGGTAACCAGACAAGAGGCGTTAAGAACCCATATCTTAAGGCTAGTGAATGGGGCTGGACAGTTGACCCTCTAGGATTGAGAATCAACCTCAACCAGATCTGGGATAGATATCAGATTCCTATGATGATCGTTGAAAATGGATTAGGTGCTATCGATAAGGTTGAAGAAGATGGAACTGTTCATGATGATTATCGTATCAACTACATGAGAGATCATATCAAGGTCATGAAGGACGCTATTGAACAGGATGGTGTTGATCTATTTGGTTACACACCTTGGGGACATATCGATCTTGTATCTGCTGGTACAGGTGAAATGAGAAAGAGATATGGATTCATCTATGTAGATAGAGATGATGATGGAAATGGTGACTTCGCAAGAAGTAAGAAACAATCATTCTTCTACATGCAGAAAGTTTATAAGTCTAACGGAGAAGACCTAGACTAATGGTATAATGAACTCACTACATCGTAGTGAGTTTTTTAAAGGAGAAAATAATTTATGAATACAGTCATTCAAGAATTGAAAGAAAGAAGAAGTTGTAAAAAATACAAAGATGAAATGATTCCTAAAGAAGATATTGAAGAAATCATTGAAGCTGGATTATATGCCGCAAGTGGCATGGGAAAACAATCTCCTATCATTCTTGCGATAACAGATAAAGAAACACGTGATCAGCTATCTAAGATGAACGCAGCAATCATGAATGCTGAGATTGATCCATTCTATGGAGCACCTGTTGTTCTTGTCGTTCTTGCGAACAAGGAAGTTCCAACTTGTGTATATGATGGATCACTTGTGATGGGAAATTTGTTGTTAGCGGCAGATAGTAAAGGAATTGGTTCTTGTTGGATCCATCGTGCGAAACAAGAATTTGAAAGTGAAGAAGGAAAAGCTTTATTAAAGAAGTTGGGTGTTGAAGGAGAGTATGAAGGTATTGGTCATTGTATCCTAGGATATCCTGCTGGAGAAAAGAGTAAAGCGGCAGAAAGAAAAGAAAATAGAGTTTATTGGTTGTAAGGAAACTGGTAAACTATAGGTAATTGTTTTAAGAGGTATTTTAGTATGAAGAAAAGCACAAATAAGATCACAAGATCAATATTGATTGCGGTAGTAGGTGCAGTGATTTTGGCTTGTTCTGTTTTGTTCGTTCATAATCAATTGGTAACAAACAATCAATTAAAGAACAATCATGAAAAGTTAGAACTCATTGAATCTAAGATTGAAAAAAGTAAAACAGATGAAGAAGAAATTACAGCTGTTTATGATGAAATGTATCAATCAAAAGTAGATTCTTTAGCTTTTCAACTAAAGTACATTACAGATATCGATCTCAATGATACGTACGCAAATGAAATGAGAGAAGTCTACAACATTGACTATCTCATTATCGAAGATGGTGGTACGACGGTCGCTAAAGCAGGGGATAAGATTTCAGAGGAAGAAGAACCTAGAAGTTATACTGCTAGTATTGATGGAAAAAGAACGATTTCTATTCAAATCAACAATACAGATCTAAATGAGAACCTCCAACAAAACGCATCCTTAGAAGCTGTATTGGATGATATGAAGGTTGGACAGTCTGGTTATGTGTTAGCGTTCCATACAGAAAAGAATACGGTCATCTTCTCACCAAATGAAGATGAAATTGGACAAGACGCTAGTACGTATGGTGTAGATGTTTCTTCTTTGGAAGATGGGGAAGACACAAAACTTACATACAATGGAGTAGAATACTTAGCTTCCACAAAACAGATCGATCATGGAATGATCGTTACAGTCGTTCCTTATTCTGAAATGACAGCGAATGATTTCCATACCGTTGTGATTGCGTTAGTTGTCTATGGCATCTTCATGAGCATCATCATTCTTTATACATTCTTCTTGAAAGAAGAAGTAAAGAATAAAGTAGAAGACGCTTTAGAAGCGAAGAAACAACTTAAGAAGAAACTAGGAAGACTTGTCATTGTTGGTGCTCTATTATCCTTTGGTGTTAGTTTCTACATGCAGACACTATTCACTTTGAGTGAACAATCTATCACAAGTAATAAACGTGGTACAGAATTATTGAGTGCTTTAAAAGAGAATGACGAAACATTAGAACGTCAAAAAGAAGAATACAATGAAATGTATTCTCAGAAACTAGATGAAGTAGCGTATATCATTTCACATGTTGATCAATCAAAGCTTACACGTGCATTTATGACAGAGTTGAAAGATGCCTTAGGTGTGAATTCTGTGATGTATTTTGACCTCAATGGAAATGTCATTGCGGCCAATACAGATAACTGGAGCTACTCCATTAGTAAAGATGAAGAAGATCAATCTTATGAATATTGGGATATCTTGAATGGTGAACGTACAAAGATCATTCAAGATGTACAGAAGAATGTAAATGGTAATCTAAGACAATACATGGCAGAAGCTGTACAAGATGATTCTTATCATACGATTGGTATGGTGACGATGAGTGCGACTCCTGAACAGTTAGAAAAGGCAACGATCAATACAGATACGGAAACTGTATTATCAGGAATCAGTACAGGTAATAAGGGATTTGCGTTCGCAATCGAAAAAGCAGATGAAGATGGTAATTCTAAATTTGTATACTTCCCAGATGAATCTTTGATTGGTAAAGATGTGAAGAAGTATGGAATGAAGGAATCTCAATTTATCGCAGACTACAATGATTTTATTACAGTGAATGGAACGAACTATTATTGTGCTTCAGGAATCTATGATGATATGGTGACATATATTGCGGTTCCATTTAGTGGATTGAATATTACAGCTTTACCTATCTCTTGTATCACAGCTATCATCATGGTCTTATTCATGATCTTGGTATGGTATGTCTCAGAACATGAAAAAGAAGTAGAGACAACAGAAGCTTCTACAGAAAAGAAAGAAAATGAACAAGTAGATGTCGTTATGAGTGATGGACGTGTTGCGAAAGCTCGTTCTGTGAACTTCAGATGGACGCATGATGATATTAGTTGGGGAGCGAAGACTGCTGGTCAAAAGACAACGTATATCTTAAATCAGATCTTAACAGTATTGGCATTCATTGTGATGATGGTGGTATTGTTTGAAGATAAATTCTTTAAGAGTGATTCTTTATTCCATTTCATTCTTGCCAAACAATGGCAGAAAGGAATCAATATCTTCTCTATTACATATTGTTTATTGATCGTGATCTGTGTGATCGAGATTTCATTACTATGTAGAAAGTTTATCATGTGGATCGCACATAGCTTAAATGCGAAGGGTGAAACGATCTGTAGGTTGGTCGATAACTTTGTGAAGTTTGCGACTACGATCTGTTTATTCTACTTTGCGTTATCTACATTTGGTGTAGATACTTCAACACTAGTAACTTCTGCTGGTATCTTGACATTGATCGTAGGCTTAGGTGCACAATCTCTTGTGAGTGATATCCTAGCTGGATTGTTCATTGTCTTTGAAGGAGAGTTCCAAGTAGGAGATATCGTTACGATCGATGGATATCGTGGTACTGTCGTAGAAATTGGTGTTCGTACGACAAAGGTAAAAGAAGGTGCTGGTAATATCAAGATCTTCTCAAATAGTAGTGTTAAGAATGTATTGAATATGACAAAGGATTACTCCTTTGTGGCATGTGATATGAGCATTGAATACAATGAAGATCTACACTATGTAGAAAAGGTACTTCAAGAGGAGTTCCCAAATATCCAAAAGAAACTTCCTGCTATCGTAGAAGGCCCATTCTATCGTGGCGTATCTGAACTAGCAGATAGTGCAGTCATCATCAAGATCATTGCCAAGTGTGCTGAAAGTGATCGTGTTCAATTGGATAGAGACTTACGTCGTCAATTGAAGCTTGTGTTTGATAAACATAATATCAATATTCCATTCCCACAAGTCGTCTTGAATGAACCTACAGAAGTCGTTCATGAAGTGAGTAAGAAACAGGATAAACAAGCTGAAAGCTTTGTTCAGAAACAGAACGAAGAATTTAAAGATACAGGTATCAAGGAAGAATAAGTGTAAAAGTGTACGATTTTATAAAAATTGTGCACTTTTTAAATGAAATATTGTTCCAAAGTTTGAAAATGTATAAAGATTATGTTTTTCAAGTGTTAGAATAATCATATAGGGGAGAGTGTTATGGAAAATTCATCAATCGTAGATCGTTATCGTAAATGGATCATTCAAAGAGGAACTGAATCATTTCCTGTAACAGAAAATGAGGAAGGTAATCTAGAAATTGAATCAACTTATGCGTTAGGTCGTGTGAATTTTTATGAAGGAGATGTCATTGAATTAAGGATCGATATGATTCGTGATAATAAGACAGAATTCTTTTTACACTTTCAATTAACAAATCTAAAAAGAGCACAAGATATCTATGTAGAGATGGAAGAAGCTATGCGTAACTTAAAAGATAAACAAGAAGTAAAGATCTTGTTGTCGTGTACGAGTGGTCTAACGACTTCCTACTATGCAGAGTTATTGAATAAGGCAGTAGAGACACTATCATTGAACTATTCCTTTAAAGCTGTTTCTTTTAACAAGTTAGAAGAAGCAGGAAAAGGAAATGATTTGATCTTATTGGCTCCACAAGTTCATTACGCACGTCAAAAAGTAGAAAAGATGTTCCATGATATGATTCCTGTCAGAAATATTCCAGCACAAACATTTGGGAAATATGATACAGGTGCTTTGATTGAACTTGTGAAAGGAGAATTACATGAAATCGATGAGAAGAAGACTCCTAAATCCGCAAGAACACAAGCGTTCTTTGAAACGAACAAAAAGATCTTAACGATTGGTTATATCAATGGCGGAGAAGGGTTGGATGGAAAGATCATCTACCGATACTACAAGAATGGTGACATCGAATGTAGTGGAGAGTGCCACTCTGGAAAAGTAATGATCGAAGATCTTGAAGAAATCATTGAAGAGATGTTAAAGAAATATCCTGAAATCGAAACGATTGGACTAGCGTTACCTGGAACGATCGAACATGGTGTCGTATATCTTGAAGAACATCCAATTCATTTGATGAATGTTAAAAAGATCCTGGAAGATAAATATCATAAAGATGTATTTCCATTCAATGATGCGAATATGATCGTAACTGGTATTTATTGGCTAGAAGATCGTTATAAGTCTGTTGTGTTGTTCTTCTTGCCAAATGGTAGTCATGGGGCAGGATGTGGAATCGTAGTGAATGGACATTTGATCAGTGGTAAACAAAACGTTGCGGGTGAAGTCCTTTACATTGAAAAACTACTGAAGTATTCTGATGAACCTGAGAATCTGATCAAGACAGTTGAAGGTACGGTAGAACTTGTTGGAAAGTCATTAGTACCACTAATTGCGACAGTTGGTCCAGAAGCTATCTTTGTCTACTCTCAAATGACACCATCTGTTGATTTGATCCGTAATCAAGTAGAAGAATGTATTCCAAAAGAATATATTCCTGACCTAGTGTTAGTGAATGATATTCGTGAATATATGATGACGGGAACGTTCTTGAGATGTGTTTGGAAATTAGATGATATCAAGCGTAAGATGTTTGGTTTACAACATAATCCATATGTATAAATTAAATGTAGATTTTTGATGATTATTTGATATAATACGATTTTAAGTGAGCGCGATTCTTTAAGAAGGAGATGAACTGTATGGATGTAAATGAACGTAAAAATAAGATCATGGATGCGACGATGAGAATCGTTGCGGAGAAAGGATTAGAATCATTTGCGGTCCTACAAGCTGCGAAGATGGCACATGTCAATGAAGCACTTGTCTATCGTGATTTCTCCACAAAAGAAAATTTATTATTTGAATGTTATAACTTAGTAGCGAGTGAAGTTGCACAGTTGTATGAGAATACACCTGTCATTGAACTTTCTGATCCTACAAAGGTCTATCAACATCTTCATGATATGTGGATTGCGTATTTTTCATTCTTGATCAAGAATGACTATAAGACGATCTATTATGAAAGTTATAGAGATTCTTTACATATGCATACATATGTTGAAAAAGAAAAGAATGGAGAAGCTGCAGCGTTTACAGGTTTCTTTCGTTCATTAGAACCAATGTTCCAATTTGTGACATTACCTGAAGGTATGAGTATGGATCACATTTGGACATTCGTCATGGATGGTTCTGCGATATACGCAAAGAGGATCATTCGCAATCAGTTACCAGATACAAAAGAATCTTATGAAAATATTTGGAATTTGATGGCATTTGGTTTAACAAATTTATTAAAAAGATAGTATTCTTTGATTAGAATACTATTTTTTTGGTTATAATTAGTTTATAAATAATCGAGGTTTTTTATGAAAAAGGATAAAGATAATAAAAAAGAAATTGAAGTAGAAAAACCAGTCATCGTATTAGCTTTTGATGGAACTGTCATGGATACAGAACCTGCCATTATTGCGACGTATCGTGAATTGTTTGATCGTCATCATAAGAATGAATTCTTCACAAAAGAAATTGAATTAGCAGCTTTGGATGATTCTGTATATTCTGTCATGGAATATTGTTTCCCAGAAGAAAACACAAAGAAGATGGTCCAAGAATATAATTCTTGGCAAAGAAATCATTTGAGTGATCTCATTCAACCAATGCATGGAATCAAACCATTATTGAAATGGTTGAAACGTCATGAATATAAGATTGCGACTGTTAGTGCGAGAGAAAGAGCTTCTATCGTAGAGCTATTAGAACACGCACATATGATCCAATACTTTGATGTCATTATTGGTGGAAAGAAAGATAATCAAGTGGATACGGATGGTATCTTGACGGCTTTGAAGCTATTAGACGCAAAGAGTTGTGTGTATATCTCAGATAGTTCTGCAGAGATCATGACAGGAAAAGATGCTGGGGTATTCACTGTAGGATTTGCCTCAAATCCAGATAAAGCACAATCTATCGTAGAAGAAAGACCAGACTTTGCGACTGCT
>CAVDZA010000021.1:13706-30068 GCA_963613355.1 Bulleidia sp.
GCTGATCTTTCTCAAGTAAAGAAGCTATTAAAAGGTGAAGCTTTGTGGTTGGCGTACGAAATCAACTATCCAAAAGAAGTGGATGAAGAAGCTCCTAAAAAGAAGAAGACAACAAAGAAAAAGACAACAAAGAAGAAACCAGTAAAGAAGGAAGACGCTAAAAAATAGCGTTTTCTTTTTTGTGCGAGTTATGTTAGACTAACTGAGCTTTTTGAGAGGTGTGAAATGGATAAAGTAGAAAAGAAAAGACTACGTGAACAAGAAGTCGTAGAAGAAATGATCCATCTATATTGTAAGAAAAATCATTCTGAATATGATCCTAAAAATAAATGTATGTGTAAAGAATGTCAGGAATTAAGTGACTACGCAAAACAAAGAAGTCAACTTTGTCCTTTTATGGAGAATAAGACATTCTGTGCCAATTGTAAGGTACATTGTTATAAACCTGAAATGAGAGAAAAGATCAGAAAGGTCATGCGCTATTCTGGACCTAGGATGTTGTTTTATCATCCAATATTAGCGATGTGGCATCTCATCACAAGTATGAAAGAAAAGAGAAAACAAAAATGATCAAGACAAGATTAGTGAAGCTATTAGAACACGCAAAGAAATATATCGTATTTACGATCTTTTGGCAGTGGATCGGATTATTAACACAAGTGGTCGTTGTGTTTACGATTTCCAATATCATTGGAACTGTGTATGAAAAGACACTGACAATTGATGTTGTTTATTCTTCGATCCTTTTGTTGGTAGGAATGATGATCATTCGTTATTTATCTGAAAGGATGATCGTAAAGAATTCTTATCTTTCAAGCGTTGATGTAAAGAGGATCTTAAGAGAAAAGATCTATGAGAAGGTATTAAGATTAGGAGCTTCTTATTCTCAACAAGTCGCTTCTTCTGAGATCGTACAAGTATCTACAGAAGGTGTGGAACAATTAGAAACATATTTTGGTAAGTATCTTCCACAATTGTTTTATAGCTTGTTAGCACCAATCACATTATTTATCATTCTAAGTCGCATTAGTATGAAAGCGAGCGTCGTATTGTTGATTTGTGTACCTTTGATTCCGATTTCTATCGTTATCGTTCAAAAGATCGCAAAACGTTTATTAAACAAATACTGGGGCATCTATACAAGTCTAGGAGATTCTTTCTTAGAGAATCTACAAGGTCTTACGACATTGAAGATCTACCAGGCTGATGAGATGAAAGCACAACAGATGGATGAAGAATCACAAAGGTTCAGACAGATCACGATGAAAGTGTTAACGATGCAGTTGAATTCCACAAGTGTGATGGATATCGTTGCGTATGGTGGTGCAGCGATTGGTATCGCAGTGGCTATCTATGAATTCTTCCATGGCAATATCACATTAACAGGAACATTGTGTATCGTTTTGTTAGCGAGTGAGTTCTTTTTACCACTACGTTTACTAGGTTCTTATTTCCACATTGCGATGAATGGAATGGCCGCAAGTGATAAGATCTTTCGTATCTTAGATCTAGAAGAAAAAGAAGATGGTAAGAATACATTAAATGATTCCTTTGATATTCAATGGAAGGATGTACATTTCTGTTATGAAGAAGGTAGAGAGATCTTAAAGGGAATCAACTTAGACATTCCAAGTGGTAGTTTTGTTTCCTTGGTTGGTGAATCGGGATGTGGTAAGAGTACGATTGCCTCTTTACTCACAAAGAAGAATCAAAACTATGTAGGTTCAATTACGATTGGTGGAATGGAATTATCTTCCATTAAAGAATCTGATCTTTTAGAACATGTCGTTCTTGTTCGACATAATAGTTATTTGTTTAAAGGAACAGTAGAAGAAAACTTAAGACTTGGTAAGTATGATGCGAATGAAGAAGAGATGAGAGAAGTGTTAAAGAAAGTAAACCTATATGGTTTCCTACAAACACAATCTGGATTACAAACTAGCATCGAAGAAAAGGGTAGTAACTTATCAGGTGGACAATGTCAAAGATTAGTGATCGCTAGAGCTTTGTTGAAAGATCCTGATATTTATATCTTTGATGAAGCGACAAGTAACATTGACATTGAAAGTGAAGAGATGATCATGAAGGTCATTCATGAATTATCCAAGACAAAAACAGTATTATTGATTTCTCATCGTTTAGCCAATGTTGTAGATTCTAATCATATCTATTTCTTACAGAATGGGGAAATCAAGGAACAGGGTACACATACATCATTGATGAATGAAAATGGTGAATATAAGAAATTATATGAAAGCCAAAAGGTGTTAGAAAACTATGGAAAGGAGAATGTATGAGAAGAAGTGCGATTCAAATCATGATGAAGCTGATCGTTCTAGTAAAGCCACTTATTCTTATCATGTTGGCGGCTATTACACTAGGTACATTAGGCTACTTCTGTGCGATATTCCTAACGATACTAGCTTCTCAATCAATACTTTCTATCTTGACTAGTCAACCATTTCAAACAACTGTTATGATCATGATCGTAATTGCGATACTAAGAGGTTTTCTACATTACATCGAACAGTATTGTAATCACTTCATCGCATTTAAGTTGTTGGCAATCATTCGTCATGAAGTATTTGCGTCCTTAAGAAAACTATGTCCGGCTAAATTAGAAGGAAAAGATAAGGGAAATTTGATTTCTATCATCACAACAGATATCGAGTTATTAGAAGTATTCTACGCACACACGATATCTCCTATCGCAATTGCGATACTAACAAGTATCATCATGGTGATCTTTATTGGTCGATATCATATCTATCTAGGAATGCTGGCATTATGTATGTATATCATAGTGGGTGTATTGATTCCATTGTGGAATGGAAAAAGAGGAAGTCAGGTAGGTCTAGAATATCGTAATGAATTTGGAGAATTGAATAGTTTTGTCTTAGATTCATTAAGAGGAATTGATGAAACGATCCAATATGGTCAAGGTCAAAGAAGAAAACAACAGATATCTGACCAATCTACAGAGTTATCAAAGAAACAAGAGATACTATCTCATCATGAAGCTTCTCAAAGATCTCTAACAAATCTAATCATTCTGATTGGTTCACTATTGATGTTAGCTTTATCCATCTTCCTTTACCAAAATGGTGATATGACAAGAGATGGCGTACTTGTTTGTACAGTAGCGATGATGTCTTCTTTTGGACCAGTCGTAGCACTCTCTTCTTTATCCAACAATCTAAATCAGACACTAGCGAGTGGAGAAAGAGTTTTGTCATTACTAGAAGAAACACCACTTGTGGAAGAGGTAGAAGGTGAATGGGAAGAAGAAGGTTCCTTTAAAGGCGCAGAAGTAAAGGATATTACATTCTCATATGATGAAGAAATCATCTTAAAGGATGAATCATTAAAGCTAGAACCTGGTAAGATCACAGGTATCCATGGACAAAGTGGATCAGGTAAATCAACTTTACTAAAACTATTGATGCGTTTCTGGGACGTACAAAAGGGAGAAGTACTTGTTGATGAAAGAAACGTAAAAGAGATACCTACAAGTGAATTAAGAAATCTAGAAAGTTATGTCACACAAGAAACACATCTCTTTCATGATTCTATTTCTAACAATATCTCTTTGGCGAAACCAAATGCCACGAAAGAAGAAATCATTGAAGCGTGTAAAAAAGCTTCCATCCATGACTTTATCATGACACTTCCAAATGGTTACGATACAGAAGTGGGCGAATTAGGTGATACGTTATCTGGTGGTGAGAAACAAAGAATTGGTATCGCTAGAGCGTTCTTACATGATTCGAAGATGATCTTGTTGGATGAACCAACAAGTAATCTAGATTCCTTGAATGAAGGTATCATATTAAAGGCATTAAAAGAATCAAGTAAGGATAAGACAGTCGTGTTAGTATCTCATCGAGCTTCCACAATGAATGTATGTGATGAAGTATATGAAATGAATGAAGGAAGGATCTCATAAGGATCTTTCTTTTTTATTGACCTAAAGTGAACTTTAAGTGAGATAATAAAAGTAGTCTAGGAGGACACAAAAATGGATTTCAAACCAAATAAGAAGTTTGGGTTTGGATTGATGCGTTTGCCCCACATTGATTCAAATGACGCTGGAACGATCGATTTCGAAGAAGCGAAGAAAATGGTAGATTCATTCATTGAAAATGGATTTACGTATTTCGATACTGCTTGGATGTATTGTAACTTCCAATCAGAAAACGCAGTCAAGGAGATCTTGACTTCCAGATACCCAAGAGAAGCTTACACTCTCACAACAAAATTACACTCAGGTTTTTTCAACTCTTTAGAAGATAGAGATAAGATCTTCAATGCCCAATTAGAAAAGACTGGTGTAACGTATTTTGACTATTATTTATTACATGGCATAGAAGATTCTTCCTATTCAAAATATGAAGAATTTGATTGTTTTACATGGATCCAAGACAAAGTGAAAGATGGTCTTGTTAAACACATGGGATTTTCATTCCATGGATCTCCAGAACTTTTAGATTCGATCCTCACAAAACATCCAGAGATGGAAATGGTACAACTACAGATCAATTACTTGGATTGGGATTCTCAATTCATTCGTGCGAAAGAATGTTATGAGGTTTGTGTCAAACACAATAAACCAGTCGTAGTCATGGAACCAATCAAAGGTGGCACATTAGCTTCTGTCTCTGAAGAAGAAAAGAAGATCTTAGATTCTTTAGATCCTAAACCAAGTACAGCTTCATGGGCAGTTCGTTTTGCGGCTAGCTTGGAAAATGTCATGGTCGTACTATCTGGTATGAGCGATCATAAACAAATGATGGATAACATTTCTTACATGAAGGACTTCAAACCATTAACAGAAACAGAGAAAAATGCGTTATTTGAAGTAGCGAAAATGATTCGTGAAAATACAGCGATTCCATGTACTGGTTGTTCCTATTGTACAGATGGTTGTCCTATGCATATCGCAATTCCAAAATACTTTGCGCTATACAATGGTGACAAACGTGAAGCTGCCACAAAAGGTTGGACGATCAATGGTACTTACTATGATCAACTAACAGAAAAGTTTGGTGCAGCTAGCAGTTGTATCCAATGTGGTCAATGTGAACAAATGTGTCCACAACATCTAACGATACGTAAATTCCTACAAGATGTCGCAGGACATTATGGAAAGTAAAAGACACTTCATATGAAGTGTCTTTTTTAGGTAATAAAAAAGTGAGCGGTAAGGGACTCGAACCCATGACCCCCTCCACGTCAAGGAGGTGCTCTCCCAACTGAGCTAACCACTCGCAATGCTTGGATATTTTAACATAAAACAACTGTTTGTGAAAGACATGATTTGTGAGAAAATAGAGACATGAAAGTACTATTTGTGAATACAAGTGAAGAAGAACATGGCCTATTAGAAAAAGGGATCCTACAGTGTTGTGAAGTATTAAAAGAAAATGGAATCGATACAGAGATCTTATGGGCCTATCCTAGAATCAAACCATGTACTTCTTGTGGAAAATGTTTGAAGAGAAGAGTGTGTATCTTTGATGGTATCGTAAATGAGATTGCGGATATGAGTGATTCTTTTGATGCGTTAGTAGTTGGTGTAGATGTGATATTCTCTCAACCTAGTAAACCAGCAATTGATTTAATGAATTGTTTATTTCGAAGTTGTAATGAAAAGTATATTGGAAAGATTGGATCTGTTATTCTTTCTTCTAGAAATGAAAATACACAAAGTGTATATGAAAGAATGAATCAATATTTCTCATCTTCCTGTATGCCTGTTATGACAGGAAGACATTGTAATACCATTACACAAGATGATGAGAAATCTATGAAAGAAATGAAAGCTCTAGGAAATAATCTTTCATGGATCTTGAAATGTATTCAATTAGGAAAACAACAAGATGTCATAAATGAAGTACAAGTTGATAAACTTGATGAGTTTATGAGGGGAAGATAAGGTACAATATTGATAGAAATGAGGAATTAACATGAGTTATAAAGAAACATACCAAGAATGGTTAGACAATTTAGATGATGAATCTTTAAGACAACAATTAGTTGATATCAAAGATGATGAGGTAGAAAAAGAAGATCGTTTCTATACAAATCTATCTTTTGGTACGGCAGGATTAAGAGGTAAAGTTGGTGCTGGTACGAACCGTATGAATATGTATACGGTTGGTAAGGCTACACAAGGTATTGCACAGTTTATTGTGAACCATGGAAAAGACGCAATGGAAAAAGGTGTAGTGATTGCGCATGATCCTAGACACTTTTCTAGAGAGTTCTGTGAGTTGGCTGCTGGTATCTTTGCGGCAAACGGAATCAAAGTATATACATTCCCATCTTTAAGACCAACACCAGAACTAGCTTTCTTGATTCGTAAGTTAGGTACGACAGCTGGTATCAATATCACAGCTTCTCATAACCCTAAGGAATATAATGGCTATAAGGCTTATTGGGAAGATGGATGCCAAGTATCTAGTGAAATTGCGGATGGCATGGAAAAAGAAATCAATTCTGTTGATATTTGGAATGGTGTGAAGAAATCTTCTTATGAAGAAGGTGTTCAATCAGGTAAGATCATTGTCTTAGGAGAGAAGGAAGATCGTGAATATCTAGATAAGATCGAAGCACTCGCAATCCATAGTGGTGATGAAATCGATCCTTCTATTCCACTTGTTTATACACCACTTAATGGATGTGGTTCGATTCCATTCAGACAAATGTTGAATGATAGAGGTTTTAATAACTGGAAGATCGTTCCAGAACAGGAACAACCAGATCCTGACTTTACAACTGTAGGTTATCCAAATCCGGAAGATCCTAAGGCATTTGCGTTAAGTGAAAAGTATGGTAGAGAATTTGGTGCGGAACTATTGATGGCAACAGATCCTGACTCTGATCGTTTCGCAATTGAAATCAGAGACAATGAAGGAAACTATGTTCCATTAAATGGAAACCAAACTGGTTACTTATTAGTGAATTATGTATTAGAAGGACATAAGTCCGCAGGTACATTACCAGAGAAGGGTGCGATGGTAAAATCTATCGTTACTTCTAACTTATCCACAAAGATTGCGAAAGCTTATGGTGTAGATATGTTTGAAACACTTACAGGTTTCAAGAATATTTGTGGTAAGATCCCTTATCTTCATGAACATGGCTATACTTACTTATTTGGATATGAAGAAAGCGTTGGTTATGCGGCATGTGAAGATATTCGTGACAAGGATGGTATCTCTGCAGGTATGTTGGTAACAGAGGCTGCTGCTTACTATCGTAAACAAGGAAAGACATTATGGGATGTTCTTCAAGATATCTATGAGAAGTATGGATATACATGTGAAGAAGGTGTTAATCTCATCTTAGAAGGTATTCCAGGAAAAGAAAGAATTGCGCGTATGATGAAGTGGATCCGTGAGAATAAACCAACAAAGATTGGGGAATATTCTGTTGATCATATCATTGATTATTTGAATGGTCATGAAGATCTACCTCCACATAACGCATTGAGATTCTTTATTGATGAAGATACTTGGTTCGCAATCAGACCTAGTGGAACAGAACCAAAGATCAAGATGTATTTCTATTCTACAGATACATCTTTAGAGAAAGCGAAACAAAAGAATGAAGCTATCAAATCTAGTATTCTAGAATTGATCAATTCAGTTGAGTAAGGAAGGGAAGAGATTCTCTTCCTTTTTGTTATAATAGTAGGGATGATTTGTGTATATACATTAAAAAATTGGTATTTTGATAAAGTGAAAGACAAATATCGTGTTTGGGGGAATATTAGTGGAAATGATTCCTTTGAAGATGGTCAATGGATCCATACTTCTTTTATCACAAAGCTAGAAGTAGAGTGGGGTGCTTTACATATCTATACAGAAAACTCTGAGTATCTCGCAAAGTATTCTGAACATGATTCTTTAGATAAAAGAGTATTGCGTAGAGCACTAAGAGATTATTTGTGGCCAGATGATGTCGTTGTCTTCAATAAGATCAAACAGTCTGAAGAAAGAAAACTAAGTCTTCCTCAAAAAGAAGAAACACCTGATTCGTATCGTACATGTGCGATATTGACATTTTCTTCTGATATCTTAAATCATTTCGTTTCCTTAGAATTAAGACATGGAAAAAAGATCTATCGTAGATTAGATTATGATATTCAAAGAGGAATGTTTGAAGATGCTTTCGTATTAACAGATCCTACATTAGATTATTATTTTAGATTCTTCCCTTATGGAAAGAATGCGTACCAATTTGATGAATGGAAGGGAAAATACACACCAGTATTTATTAAGAATAGTGGTGGTGAAGTATTTTATGCGAGTACTGTCTATGGTGATTATGAGATACAACCTCATACGACAGTATTGATTTCACAATCTCATTCCAATGAAAGAATGAATACGACATTAGAAGAAACAACAAATAGTAAGACAACGGTCTTATCACACGCATCAATTAAAATGAAATAGCTTATGAACAAACAAAGAATATTTAAAATGATTCAAATAGGAGACAAGAGTGATGTGATATCAAGATCTTTTGATATCTTTATTACGATCACGATCTTTTTGAATATCTTAGTAACAGTATTAATGACATTTGATGAATTAGATCCATATGATCCAATCTTTAAGATGATAGAAACTATCACATTGATCATATTCTGTATTGAGTATATCTTAAGGATATGGACGGCAGATCTATTGTATCCAAGATTGAATAAAGTGAAATCCAGGATAAAGTTTTTATTCTCATTTGATGGAATCGTAGATTTTCTAACGATCGTACCAGCTTTCTTCTTATCTGGATTTGTATTCTTTCGTATGTTGCGAGTGGCACGTATCTTCCACTTGTTCCGATTGAACGCACAATATGATTCTTTCAATGTCATTACGACCGTACTCAAAGAAAAAAGAAATCAGATCATTTCTTCATTGTTTATCGTTTTGATACTCATGTTAGCGAGTGGTATGTGTATGTATAGTGTGGAACATAACGCACAACCAGAAGTGTTTGATAACGTCTTTAGTAGTATCTGGTGGAGCGTATCGACATTACTAACAGTAGGGTATGGAGACATCTATCCAATTACGACTTTAGGTAAGATCATGGCAATTGTGATCGCATATCTAGGCGTAGGTGCTGTTGCGATACCTACAGGTATCATTAGTGCGGGTTTTGTCGAACAATACCAAAAGAAAAGTAGTACGACAAATATCAAGAAAGAAGATCTGAAGTCTATCGCAGAAATCTTAGTGGATGATAGATTCAATGGTAAGACCATTAAAGAGATAGAAGACATAGAAAGTATACGAATCTATTTAGTGTTAAGAGGTGAGTTGTCTGTTTTACCACAGGATGAGATGGTCGTACAAAAGAATGATGTTCTAATATTAAGAAAAGATTCCTAGTAGGAATCTTTTTTAGAACTGTTTTGTGTCACATGTATATGTATGTGTGGAACCATCTAATTCATATTGGATCGTTAGTGTTGTATCCATCATGGTCGTATGAATGTTTGTGGCAGTAGAAAGATGACGATAGTGTTTGTATTGTTGGAGCTGTGCTTCTGTATAAGTAGAAGGATTATCACTCGTTAGGAATACTCCACCTAATAGCGCATCAATCGTTACTAACATTTCTTTTTGTTGAGGTGTTAGTTTTAGATTTTCATCTCTTAAGAAGAATACATCAGGATCTGAAAGATAACCTCTTGTGTTGATCTGTCTTCTAAAGATCGTATTGGCTAAGGAATGTTTTGTGGAAACACGTTCTCTGTGGAAAGCGCGCATATACCAAACATCATTCCAATCTAGACTTACATCACATCCAATACGATTGTATTCAAATACACCAAGTGTCGTAGAGAAAGGTACGCCACAACCAAGTACTGTATGTCCTTCACATAGTTCTTGTAGGAACAAGATCGAACGTTTCATACGTGCTGCTCTGGATTCTTTCTTTGTGTTGAATGGAGCGATAGCGTATAAGAAATCTAATTTAACTAAGTCAAAGTTCCAATCATTGAAGATTTGATGAAATACATCTGTGATATATTGTTTTACTTCTGGATGATCAATGTCTAAGGCATAAGCACCATCCCAATTACATCCTACAAACCATGGTTCACCATCTACCTTTAATAACCAATCTGGATGTTCTTTGACTAGCTTTGAATTGATGGAAGCTAAGAAAGGAGATACCCAGATACCAGCTTTAAAACCAGCTTCGTGGATACGATCCGTTTCATATCGCATTCCATTTGGAAACTTATCAGGATCATATTCTAACCAATCTCCTGTACAAGGTTGCCAACCATCATCGATTTGAAATAGATCATTCTTTTCTAAGATCTTCTTACATCCTTCTAGATCTTCTTTGATCGTATCTGTAGAGATATTCTCATAGTGATTGTACCAACTTGAATACCCATATAATTTTGGTTGTGTTTGTTTAGGAATATTCATTTCTTTGAACCAACCATCAAACACTTCTTCTTCACTTCCTGTGTGTTCATAGAGATCAAAGATATTGTATGTTCCATCTACTTCTAATCCCTTACAGTCTTTTTCTAATGTTAATGTTCCATGATCATAATGGAATATCGTGTAACCTAGATCTTCATTTAAAGAAGCTAATAAGTGATATTTGTTTCCTTTACGAACATACATGTATGTATATCCATGAAAGATACCTTTCTTGTATGGATATTTCTGGAAGTGATAATCTCCATAACGATCAAAGTGATAAGTATCAATCAACTTCTTAGGAACATATTGAAGACCACGTAAAGAATCTGTTTCGTTGACTTCTTTATTGTATGTCCAAGTTTGATATCCATTAAAGAACAGCATGTCTGTTGAGGATACTTCTAAAGAAGTCGTAGCAGTGATTGATTCTATCGTTCCATGAAGTTCTTCTTGGATGTGTGTAATTTGATCTGTTGTGATTTCTTTTGTGATAGATGTTTTATCTGTTTTGATTTGTAATTTTAAGATCATGATTTTTTCTCACTTAAAGAAATTGCGATTTCATTTGCTTTTTCATCAGTTAAGATGAACTTCTTCTTAAATACGATATAGGCAAGGATCAAACCAATACATGGCAAGATCGTCATGAGAAGACGAAGGCCTGTGATCGTAGATGCACTTTGTGCGACTGGTAGACCATCTGCGCTATTACCATTCAATCCAATCAGATCTAATCCGATACCACTTAAGAATACCGCAAAACCACTGGCTGCCTTGACTACGAATGTCTGCATGGAGAAGATTACAGATTCTTCTCTTCTTCCCGTTTTCATTTCACCATAATCAACGGAGTTCGATAAGAATACGGTCGTTAATACGCTCAACATACCATTTGCGACAAACACCAATAATCCAATTCCACAAAGTAATGGCATCGCATGTGCTAAGTTTGTTAGACATGAGATCAACAAACAAACATATCCTGTGATTGCCATAAACAAGGATGTCTTAAAGATCGTTGTATTAGAGAATTTCTTTCTTAATAATGGATAGATCAACATCATTCCAAAGATCTGACCAGCACCACCAACTGTTGTAAACAATGTATATTGTGTCTTCCAAGCTTCTCCAGCTAGATCATACTTAAAGAAGTAAAGGATGAGATTACTTGTGATGTATAGAGCACTATTGATCAAGATGATAGAGATGACAGTGACCATGGCTTGATCGTTGTGGAATAGAGCTTGGAACATTTCTTTAACAGTCGTTGTTTCCATTTGTTTATCACTTTTCTTTTCTTTGATCGTAAAGAAGAGAATGGATTCTGTTACGACGAAGATGATAGCGACAATGAGGGAGAACCACTTAAAACCTACAGATTCATTATTTCCACCTAACATCGCTACACATAACACTGTTCCTACTTGAATGAGTGCGGAACCTACACCAGCACATGTTCTACCAATGACAGAAAGTTGTTCACGATCACTTGGTTTCTCTGTGACTGCTGGGATCATGGACCAGAAAGGAATGTCCATCATCGTATAAGTAACGCCCCAAAGAATGTAAATGACTGCGAAGTAGATCATTAGACCAGTAGAAGATAGATTTGGTGCAGAGAATAAAGCGTATAAGACAAATGCGTTTAATACAGAACCAGATAAGATCCAAGGTCTAAACTTTCCATACTTTGTGTTGGTTTTCGCAACCAAGATTCCCATGAATGGATCATTGAACGCATCGAAGATCCTCGCAATCATTAAGATCATTCCGACAAATGTCGCAGATAATCCTAAGATATCTTGATAGTAATACATGACATAAGAACTAGATAAGGCATAGACCATATCTTTTCCGATGGCACCTATTCCATAAGCGCCTTTTTCTTTTGTGCTAAATTTTTTCATAATTATTTTCCTTTGATTTCAATATTGAATGTAATACTACTTAAACCATCTGAAGAAAGTGTAACTGTTCCTATACCAACATTCCCATTTGTCTTGAGGTATGTTCCAGACATACCACCTTCACAAACAACGATATTTCCTCCAACGATTTCTAGATTATCAGATGTTTGGATCGTGATAGGAAGTTGTGCGTATGGTGCGATGTTGTTATTTTCATCTTTGATTTGTATACGTATCGCACACATATCATACGTTTCACCTTCATGTAGGATATTAGAAGAGATGGTTGCCTCAATGTGTAAAGAAGAACCAGGAGACTTCGTAACGGAGCGAATGACTTTACCATCCTTCATTGCATCAAATCTCCACTTTGTGGCTTCTCCTCCCCAGTTACCAACATACTTTCCATATAGGTCATATCCATCAGAGAATGACATGTGGTAACGCATCATGACATATGCGAAGAGTGCTTTGTATTTGAGAGGGAGATTTGCCATGCCATATAAAGCAGCGGCGTTGAGACACTCTCCAATTTGTTTAGCTTGTGTTGGTGACATATGTTCTTGTTCTTCTAGTAAGTGACCAATCGTATCATCAATGAGAATTGGTCCATGTTTTAAAGAATCAAATTCTGTTGAATTGAATTCTTTTACGAAGGCATCATTCTTGTATAAACGAATGGAATCACCATTTGTGAAACAATAGAAGTGAGGAATCTGTCCTGCAGGATAATCACCAATTTCCATGCTGGTGCCAACTTCTAAGACAGGTGTCTTTTCTTGTTGAGAAGCGTAGACACTAGCAGCTAGCTTAGGATTTCTGAAGCTATCCATGACACCATGGTAACAGATCTTATCTCCACTACCGAAGTCTTTATGTGTTGCGTAATCAAACATGCACCACTCAAAACAACCTGCGTGTTGTTGATCTTTGATGGCATCATTTAATACTCTTGCGTGTCTTAGCGCATGGGATTGTCTATGAGATGAAGTATCATAACTCTTTGTAGGGAACATATGACCATTACTTTCTGAAATCAATAATGGTTTCTTTGTGTCTGGTGTAACTGAACTCTTTGACTTACAACCAGGATTTGTTCCGTTATGTGAGAAGTCATTGTATGAATAGATGTCTTCTAATAAAGAACTCTTTTCTAAATAACGAACACCACTTGTTGGTCTAGTTGGATCCATGGAATGAGCGACTTGGTTTGTCTTTGTGTAAAGTTCATCATCATCTTGGCTTTCGTTGACTCTTACGCCCCAGATAAAGATAGAAGGATGATTGCGGTATTGTTTGACCATTTCCTCTACATTCTTAACACATGTTTCTCTCCAAAACTTTTCCTTGGAAATATGTTGCCAACCAGGTATCTCTGTAAATACTAAGATACCTCTTTTATCACATTCATCTAAGAAAGCGTGTGATTGTGGATAATGGGATGTTCTAACAGCGTTAAGACCTAGTTCTTCATCAATGATCCTAACGTCTTCTCTTTGGAGAGACTCTGTAGCGGCATATCCAACGTATGGGAAGGATTGATGACGATTTAGACCACGAATGAATACTGGCTTGTCATTTACTAAGATCTGATTTTCATTTGTGGTTATCGTTCTTAATCCAAATGTCGTTGTCTTTGTATGACCATTCATCGTTAACTCTAATGTATAGAGATATCCTTTGTGTACTTCCCAAAGGATTGGATCAGGAATATCTAAGTGAATCGAAGAAGGACAATCGTTGTAATGTTGTTGAGTGACACAATTTCCTGTTTGATCGTATACTTTCGCATCTAATTCTAGAGAGTCAATTTTTCCATCATATTGGATATCCGCATCTATACTTGTTTGTGTTGTTCTAACAAATACATCTTCAATATAGGTATTTGGTACTTCATCGAACCATACATCTCTATAGATGCCTCCATATGTTAAGTAATCGATCACAAATCCAAATGGTGGAATAGAAGGATCTTCTTTTGTGTTTAACTTGATAACGATCAAGTTATCACCCGTATGGACATGATCTGTGATTTCTACTCTATACGCTGTATAACCACAATAATGTGTACCTACTTCCTTTCCGTTGACATAGACAGTAGCGATATGTGCTGCACCATCTAATTGTAAGAAGATACGTCCCTTGATTTCATCTAGTTGTAAGTGTCTACGATATCCACATATCATTTGATAAGATTGGATATCAATGTAATGAAGAGGTAATTCTTTCACAGTGTGAGGAATACGTACTTCTTCAAATTCTCCTTTTCCTGTTAGAAACGCTTCATTAAATTCTTCTGTAAACTGCCAATGATTATTGATCTTGTTCATAATAGAATTCCTTTCAGTAGTATATCTACGAGATCTTGTAAGGATTGTTGATATGTATGTTCATCTTTAGAGGATGAAAGTAACGTATTCATCGATGAAGAAACAATGACTTCTATCATATAAAGAGGAACATCTCGAATGATTCCTTTATCAATTCCTTCTTGTAAGAAATCAAAGACTGGTTGCCAATCAGATTTCAAATGATTAGAAATCAATTCGAATACAGAAGGATATTGAACAGATAATGGTTCTAGTTGTTTGAAATCAATAGATTCAATGTCTGTAGGCATTTCTATCAATAACTTCTTTAACTTTTCTACATAAGGGATATCTTCTTGTAAGATATGTCTTTTATTTTCTTGGATGTTTTCAAATCCATACTCTACGATATCTTCTAAGAGCTTTTCTTTGGAGGAGAAATAACGATAGATCGTCTTCTTTGCGATGTGAAGATCTTTCGTAATATCATCCAGTGTGAATGCCAATCCTTTCTCTTTATAGAGGTTGATGGCGCTTTGAATAATGGTATTTTTATCAATCATAGGAAACCCAATTCCTTTCTCTAGTTTCCATTATAATGACATGTAACCGTTTTCACAAGCAAAATTATAAAAATATTCAAAAACTGTGTTACCCTAAACATGTTGAGGTAATTAAATGGATGAAGTAGAAGAAATCATAAAATTCCTTCCTTGTTCGATTGACAATATGTGTGAAGTGGAAGAGTGGTTGGATGCGATGAGTTTAGAAGGATATCTTGTTAAGAAAGAAGCCATCAATTTATTGTTTGGCGTTTTTGAAAAGAATCCAGATAAGAAAAGATATTATCATTTTTTAATGGCTGGAATGAAATCTAGTCATGACCAATCTGTGTTTCGTTTAGATGAAAAGACGATTCGACACTACGAAAAAGAAAGAATGGAATTCGTAGGGAAGGTTTGTGGATACTTTTTATTCCGTACAGATCGTTTGGATGTCATTCAAAAAGTAGCTGATGAATCTGAAAAAGATAGAAAGATCAGTCTCATGAAACATGAGATCTTAGAAATCGTTATTATGACCATCTTTGCGTTAATATTATTTCAGGGATTATATATCTTTAAGATCAGTGATCTAGCGGATGTGATTGGTGATTGTTTGAACTTTATATTGGTGATGATATTACTTTGTTTAGGTGTAGAAATCTATGGGACATATGAGGATCTAAATGATGAACATAAACTAAGACCTACATACTTAAGAAAAGTAAAAGTAAAGAATCCAATTTCAGAATTGATCTTTAAAGCGTTGTTCTTTATCGTGATCGTTTTGTTTTTGTGGCTTGTCATCTTACAAGATATCTCGATGAAATTCTAAAGAATCGTATGAAAAAACATTGTGTCTTTGGCACAATGTTATTTTAGTTTTAAGATTTCATCTTTAGATAGGCCAGTACATTTCATGATCGTTTCAATCGATAGATCATTAGACAACATTTCTTTCGCAATAGAGAGCTTTTCTTCAGATTTTCCTTGAGATAATCCTAGAGAAATACCTTCAGCTTTCGCTTTAGCTTCTACTTTCTCTTTCTCATCTTCTACATATTCATCGAAAGTCATGTAATCATTCCTCGTCTGTTCGTTTCTCTTCTCTTCTTCAACAAGCGTGTCTATCTTTTGGGAG
>CAVDZA010000022.1:0-15776 GCA_963613355.1 Bulleidia sp.
TTTCACTTATACTATTCACAGAAAAAATCGATTTTCCAAAAAAAAGTTAAAAAAAGATCCAGAAATTTCTGGATCTTTGTTGTTTATTTTCCAAATCTAGCGAGAAGATTAGCCATGGCATCATCCATCGTAACTTCTTTCTTCGCTGGTTTCTTTGGATACTTCTTCTTATCCTTAGAAGATCTTCTTCTCTTGAATTCTGCATCTCTTTGTTCAAGTTGTTCTAAAGGGAGAAGGGAAAGTTGTACTCTACCTCTAGCCTCTTCGATTTCATATACCCAAACATTAACGATATCACCTACAGATACCACTTCACTTGGATGAGAGATACGATTCATAGACATATGAGAAATATGAGCTAGACCATCTTGATGTAGTCCAATATCAATGAATGCACCAAAGTCTACGACATTTCTAACTGTACCAGATAATTGATCACCCTTATGTAAGTCAGAGATTTCTAATACATCGCTCTTTAATAGAGCACCATCAAACTGATCACGATAATCTCTTAATGGTTGTCTGATTGCGTCTTCGATATCATTTAATGTATAAGAATCGATACCAAGATCTTTTGTCTTATCATCAGGGAATTCCGCATCCTTTTGACCAAGTGCTGTGATGCCACAAGCCTTCATGACTTGTCTAGCAGCGTCATAGCTTTCTGGGTGGATACTTGTTTCATCCAATGGTTCTTCCCCATCTGTGATACGCAAGAAACCTGCACACTGTGTATAAGCTTTAGGACCTAGCTTCTTAACTTTCAACAATTGTTTTCTGTTTGTGAACTTACCATTTTCATTACGATAGTTGATGATTTCTTTCGCAATACCTGCGTTCAAACCAGAAATATGTGTTAATAGTTCTACAGAAGCTGTATTTAGATCAGCACCTGTTCTATTAACTGCCTTCATAACGACTTCATCTAATCTTTGAGACAATGCCTTTTGAGGTAGATCATGTTGATATTGACCTACACCAATAGACTTTGGATCGATCTTGATTAGTTCAGCTAATGGATCTAATAATCTTCTACCAATGGATACAGCTGATCTTTCTTCAATTGCCATATCAGGGAACTCAAGACGTGCAGCTTCTTGTGCTGACCATACAGAAGCACCAGCTTCAGATACGATTGCGTATTGTACATCAAGGTTATTATCCTTGATAAGTTCAGCACATAGCTTTTCACTTTCTCTACTAGCCGTACCATTACCAATCGCAATGATCTGAACATGATACTTTGTAATCAAAGAAAGTACCTTCTTCTTCGCTAATGCGATAGCTTCAGGATTTTCTTTACTTGTCTTGAAAGGATAAACCTTATCAACTGTCAACATCTTACCAGTTTCATCAATGACAGCTAACTTACAACCATTATAGAAACCAGGGTCAAAACCTAATACGATCCTTCCCTTCAATGGAGCTTGTAGTAATAACTTTTCCAAGTTCATAGAGAAGATCTCAATAGATTGGTTCTGTGCCTTTTCACTCAATTCTGAACGAATTTCTCTTTCAATGGATGGGAATAACAATCTTTCACATCCATCTGTCGCAGCTTCCTTTAATTCACTTTCAACAGAAGTATTCTTACCATGTGTTAGATTGTTGTAAGCTTCTTGTTCTAAATGTTCTTCATCAAACACAAAAGAAACTGTAATGATCTTTTCCTTTTCAGCTCTATCGATAGCCATGATTCTATGATCTGCCAACTGAGAGATCTTCTCACTTCTATCGTAGTACATTTCATAGACCTTATTTTCATCCTTAGCGTCTTTCTTTATCTTTGTAGAAATGACACCAGACTTCAAGATCGTATCCTTGAATGCCCATCTTTGTTTTGCGTTATCTGATACCATTTCCGCAATGATATCCTTCGCACCTTGGATCGCATCCTTTGTTGTCTTTACTTCTTCTGTAATGTACTTAGAAGCTTCTTCTTCAAGATTTCCATTTTCATCACAAGCTAACATCCAATCCGCTAAAGGTTGTAGGCCTAGTTTGATCGCTGTTGTAGCTCTTGTCTTCTTCTTTTGAGCGTATGGACGGTAGATATCTTCTACTTGTGAAAGCTTTGTAGCTTCTTCAACAGACTTCTTGATTTCATCTGTCATCTTTCCTTGTTCCGCAATCAACTTTAATACAGCTTCTTTTCTTTCAGCTAATTTCACTTGATAGTCATATTGTTTTTGGATGTATAAGATCTGTTCTTCATCCAATCCTTTTGTTTGTTCTTTACGGTAACGAGCAATAAATGGAACTGTGTTACCTTCTTCTAACATATTTAATGTATTTTGAATCTGTTCTTCAGTGATCTTTAATTCCTGAGAGATTCGTTTAATAATTTCATCATTCATTTGATATGTCTCCTTTCACGCTTTGTCTATTTTACCATGAATGTAAGAATAATACTCTCTTGACATTTGATATCATTTGTATGGTTTCATCTATTGACCGCCGGTCAAATAATGATATCTTATAAGTGTACTAAGGAGGGGCAAATATGAATTCAATTATTAGTACACTGATTTGGATCATCATTATCGCACTTGTTGTGTTTCTTATCTTCTCATGTGCGAATGTTGTTCCACAAGAACACGCTTATGTCATTGAACGCTTAGGTAAGTATCGTACGACATGGGATGCGGGATTGCACTTTAAGATTCCATTCATTGATCGTATCGCAAGAAAAGCACTACTTAAAGAACAAGTCGCAGACTTCGCACCACAGCCAGTCATCACAAAAGATAACGTAACGATGCGTATTGATTCAGTTGTTTACTTCAAGGTAATGAATCCACATGATTATGCCTATGGTGTAGAAAATCCAATCATGGCGATGGAAAACCTAACAGCTACGACTCTTAGAAATATCATTGGTGATATGGAACTCGATGCCACTTTGACATCTAGAGAAAATATCAACGAAAAGATGCTACAAACGATCGACTACGCTACAGATCCTTGGGGCATCAAGGTCACTAGAGTTGAACTCAAGAATATCGAACCACCAGCTGCGATCCGTGAAGCGATGGAGAAACAAATGAAGGCAGAACGTGAAAAACGTGCCAATATCTTGACTGCAGAAGGTGAAAAACAATCCATGATCCTAGAAGCAGAAGGGCATAAAGAATCTAAGGTATTAGAAGCAGAAGCCGCAAAACAAGCTACGATCTTAGCTGCCGAAGCTGAAAAAGAAAAAGAAATCAAAGAAGCTGAAGGTAAAGCTGAAGCTATCAGAGTCGTTCAACAAGCTACCGCAGATGGTCTAAAAGCCATCAAAGAAGCTGGCGCAGATGATTCTGTCATTCGTTTAAAGGCATTAGAAGCTTTTGAAAAGGCAGCGGATGGCAAAGCCACAAAGATCATCGTTCCAAGTGATATCGCAGGTATGGCAGGCCTAGCTAAAGGTGTCGTTGAAACCGTGAAAGAAGAAAAATGATGTTCTTTGTTTTATTCACATTGATCTTCGTTTCTCTAGCAGTAGTAAGTGTCATAAGATCTCTTCAAACACATTCTTCAAAAAGGGCTTATCCTCAATTTGAAAGAAGTCATCAGTTCCATGAACCTGTTGGTGAATATGAACAAGACCACGAAGATCGTATTGGAAAACATCTTGTTGATCACCCAGAACCAGAACCTGGCTATATCGTTTTGAATGGCATCAAAAGAAAGATAGAAGATTGTAAGTATCTATAACATAAAAGATCAAGTTCACACTTGATCTTTTACTTATCACTCAGTTGTGTCCATTCATACTTTGTAGCTACGTTAGGATCTCTAAAGTCATTCATGACACCTTTTCCTTCGTAGTAGAAAGACTCCCCATTTCCATTAAACGATATACAATACCAATCAATGGAATCATCGGTTTGTTTCATTCGAACATCTTTTGAAACACCATACTTGTTCATCAGATCCCACAGATCCGCATTGCCTTTGTATTTCGCACCATTGATCAATACATTACTAAATTTTCCATCACATACACCACCATCTACTTTTGTACGTGATACGTGTAAGACGATCGTCGTATCATCGGTAAGTATTTGTAGTTCACCATTATTGATTGCGGAAGCCAAAGCACTTCTCATCGTTCTAGCGTTATTGATATCAACAGATCGTTTCGCTTTCTCTAAGCGCGATGAAAAGATTGGAATCAATATTCCTACTAGCACTCCAATTACTGCGACCACAACTAATAATTCAACCAATGTAAAGCCTGATTTTTTACGCATATACAACTCTCTATGAATATTATAATTGGCTTTTTTTGAAATGTTCAGAAATTCTTCACATTTGTTCCACATTTCTCACACAAATAAAATGTATATTATAACCATCAGATAGAGATATCTGATACATCATTCCCAAACTAACCCCAAAGAAAAGACACCACCCCCTCGGTGTCTTTTCACATGTTTCCTCCATTTCTTAACAAAACATTCACAAAACAAACATAAAACATCCATATTTGTTATGTATAGTATTACTTGTCAGATAGAGATATCTGATACATCATTCCCAAACTGACCCCCCAAAGGAAAAGGTGCCATCCCCTCGGCACCTTTTTCAATGTTTATCTTGTAAATTTCTCTTTATATTCTTCTATGATCTTATTAAAAGAGTCTAGAGAAGTTACTTGTGTGATGGCATGTTTGTAGTGAGAGGCATGTGGCATGCCTGTTAAATACATAGGTGCGATACCTCTGATTTCTCGAATCCCTACATACTCTGTTTCATCTTCACAAAGTCTTCTCGCATATTCCTTACATAGATCTAAGCGTTCCAAGAAGGAAACTTCTTGGTTTTCTTTTCCATCCATTGCGTTTTTGATTTCTTTGATCAAATACGGTTTTCCTATCAAAGCTCTACCTACCATGATGGCATCACACTTTGTATAAGCTAACATATCCAAGGCATCTTGTGCACTTTTAATGTCACCATTTCCTATTACTGGGATCTTCACTGCCTCTTTTACCATCTTGATATATTTAGGATCAGATTGACCAGTATACATTTGAGCTCGTGTCCTACCATGTACAGCTACTGCTTGTGCACCTGCTTTTTCACATAACTGTGCAATCTCTACACAATTGATATGATCATGATCCCAACCAGCTCTCATCTTTACCGTAACAGGTCTATCTGTATTATCTACAACTGCACGAACGACATCATACGCCTCATCAGGATGTGCCATTAGATAGCTTCCCGCATGTGCTTTGATAACTTTATTTACTGGACATCCCATATTGATATCAATGATATCGCAATCTGTATGCGTCGTTAGATATCTAGCTGCTTCTCCCATTGTTTCTGGATCATTTCCAAACAATTGTAATGAAACTGGATGTTCATTCTCTACTGTTCGACACATATCAAATGTCTTCGCATTTTCATAATGTAATGCCTTATCTGATATCATTTCACTAACAGTCAACCCTGCACCATATTCTCTCATCAAAGAACGATAAACAGGTTTTGAGATTCCCGCAAGTGGAGCCGCAACGATCTGATTCTCTATTTCAACGTTACCTATCTTCCACATGTTTCTTCTCTAAGATTTCCTTTAACTCTTCTGTTGTAAAGTTATACGCTTCATTACAATATTGGCATACACATTCTGCGCCTTTACCATCTTCGATCATTTCTTGTAAGTCACCATCCGCAAGTGTCATTAGACCTGCAGAAAAACGATCTTTTGAACAATCACAATGCCATCTCACTTCTCTATGATCCAAGATGTTCGCATCTTCAAAATATGTACGAATGATTTCTTCTAAAGAAAGATCACTATCAATTAGCTCTGATACTGGCTTTTGTGTCGCAGCGACTTTCTCACATAGTTCGATAGCCTCTTCACTAGCGTTAGGTAACAATTGATAGATCAATCCACCCGCAGCTTTGATCGTGCCATTTGGATTTACTAATACACCAACACCTACGACACTTGGTGTCTGTTCTGAAATCGCAAAATAATACGCAAAATCATCACCAATTTCACCTGATTGGATCTGTGATACGCCAGAGAACGTATCTTTTAGTCCCATATCTCTAGTGACCGTTAGATTTCCATTTGTTCCTACAGCTTGTCCTACTGCTAGATGTCCATCTTCTCTAACAAGATATAAATTTGGATCACCAATGAATCCTCTCACATTTCCTGCGCCATCAGCTTGGGCTAATACCGTACCTGCAGGACCATGACCATTTAATACAGAAGTGATCTTTTCTTTTTCATTCTTTAGGTCAGATGCCATGATAGCAGTAGCTGTCATCGTTCTACCTAATGCGGCAGCACTAGTAGGCATACAATGATGATGTATTCTAGCTTCTTCTACTAATTGTGTTGTACATGCCGCATGAATTCTTACTTGTCCATTTAACGCATCCGCAATTACGATTTCATCTCTCATTTATTCAATCTCCTAATACATCTTTCATTGATCTTCTTCATTTTTCTTTCATCTACTTTGATGATTTCTCTATCAAATGTAAAGATTCCATTACATTCATCTTCTACATCACTCAACTGTGTATAAATACAACCACACAATCCTTTTGGAATATTCCGTATGATCTTTTCTTCATACAGCTTTGTGATTCCATTCATCAACTTCAACTTATCATCAAATTTCTTATATCCATATAATTTATCTGTCTTTGAATGTCTTCTTTCTAAGAAAGAATAACCACCAAATTCACTCAATATCGAAGCTCTACCATACTTATCTTTTGTTGGGTGATATGGAAAGAAATAATTATGTACGCTTTGGAAATCTCCTGCGCCATTATCATGCCAACCACTCGCACTATCAACAAGTCTCGTACTATCGTATTCTTTGATATGTTTTGTGACTTTCACAGAATCAAATTGTCCCCATCCTTCATTGAAAGGAACCCATGAAAAGATACAAGTATTGTTGTATAACGTTTCTAACATTTCATCTAATTCATGATAATAGTTCTGTTTTGATTCTTCATCACTTCTCACAAAAGCATTTTCTTTTGTGTCATCCATCTTTGTGAAACCTAAGTTTGGAAGGATCATTGTCGTCAGTTTATCTTGGTCAATAAATCCACCACTAGGCATATCCTGCATAACTAAGATTCCTAATCGATCACACTCATAATACCAACGTCTCGTTTCGATCTTCGCATGTTTCCTCAACATGTTAAAACCCATATCCTTTACTTTCTGTAGCTCATACACAACAGCTTCTCTACTAGGATACGTATACATTCCATCACTGCTATAACCTTGGTCTAAGAGTCCACTAAAAAACAATGGTTTATCATTCAAACAAAAACGTACGATACCATTTCTATCATTCTCTAAAGAATACTTTCTCATTCCAAAATAAGAACGGATCACATCATCTTCTGTTTGTACATACAGATCATATAAGAAAGGATCATCACAAGACCATAAATGAGGCTGTTCTAAAGGAATGGTATATGTCTTATCATCTGTAATACCTGAGAATACGACATGTCCTTCCGTAGCCACTGTGATCAAAGCTTGTGTAAAATTACCAGCTAAGGAAATATGTACACAAGATCCATCTACATCAGGTGTGATCTTTAGATCTTTGATGCCATGTTCTGCGATATCTTCCATCCATACACTTCCCCAGATACCAGAAGTTGGTGTATACCACATTCCACCATGTTCATATTTCTGTTTGCCATACGCAAACTTACCATAGTTTGAATCATCTACACAGCGAATCATCAAACTATTCTGATACTTGATATACTCCGTTACATCAAAAGAGAATGGTGTATAACCACCTTTATGACTACCAACTTCAAGTCCATTCATGAATACCGTACATTCCATATCCACAGCTTCAAAGTTGATGTATGTATGCATGACATTTGGCTTATAAGAAAACTGTTTGCGATACCATAAAGCTTTTCCCATTGGTAAAGATTCTTGTGCTTGTGATAATTCGCTACCTAACGCAAAAGGGACAATGATCTTTTTCCATTGTCCAGGTTCAGGATTCTGTTTTCTTTCTGTGATCTGATATTCCCAAGCACCATTTAAATTCAAATAGGAATCCCTCTGCATCAACATGCGAGGATATTCCTGCCAAGGTGCCTTCTCATCAACCAACTTACCAAACTTACTCAACATATATTTATTTTACTTTATTTCGATACTCAAATAAAACACGAAATCCAACGGAAACTAACGCGAAGGAATGTAAAACTAATGAATAGTCAAAAATATTCATGAAACCTGTACGAGAAACGATATTCGCATACAACAATGTAATCACAAAAGAAAGGATCAACATGATCAAAACCGCAATTGTAGGTTCATATCCTTCTTTCTTAACGACATATAAACAATGAGGCAATGCACAAATGATTACTACAGATAACCAAAATCCCAATGAAAATAATGTATATAATGAGCTCTTCATCAAATACAATACCAACATTGACATCAATATTCCACTAATACTTCCAACGATCCAATTTATCCAACGATTTTTCATAATCCTTCTCTTTCAAAAAGAGAAGTTCTTATTTGAACTCCTCTGATTCTGTTTGTTCTTCAACAGATGGTGCAGGTCCAGGTACTTCTGGTTTTGTATCCACAAAATCACCTGAAATATCTTCACCCTTCACAACCTTTTGAATCTGTTCAGCTGTTAAAGTTTCATATTCCATTAACGCATTGGCAATACTTGTTAATTCTTGTTCATGCGCTTGAATAAGCTTCTTAGCTTCATCATGGCAACCATTGACGATCTTTCTAACTTCTTGATCGATTTCAAAGGCAACCTGACCAGATACATTATTTGGTTGGTTATAATCTCTACCTAAGAATACATTCTCACTACCAGAGTTGTATTTGATAGGTCCTAGATCACTCATACCATACAATGTAACCATATCTTTTGCGATATTTGTTGCGCGTTCAATATCATTTGAAGCACCCGTTGTGACATCATCAAAGAATAATTCTTCCGCAACTCTACCACCCATATAGGAAGTAATCGTAGCCAACAAGTCATTCTTTGTGTTCATCATCTTTTCTTCCTTAGGTGTCATCAAGTTATAACCACCTGCTTGACCTCTAGGAATGATCGTAACTTTTTGTACGACCTGTGCATTTTCCATAAACAATCCAACGATTGCGTGACCTGATTCATGATAAGCAACCAACTTCTTTGTCTTATCATCATATGTCTTAGAAACCTTAGCTGGTCCCATCATGACTCTATCAATAGCTTCATCGATATCAGGCATTGTGATCTCTGTTTCGTTATGACGAACTGCCATGATTGCGGATTCATTCAATACGTTTTCAAGATCTGCACCTGAGAAACCTGGTGTTCTCTTAGCGAGTGCACCTAAGTCGATATCAGCTGCGAAATGTTTATTTCTTGCGTGAACCTTAAGGATTGCTTCTCTGCCCTTACGATCAGGAAGAGATACCGTGATTTGACGATCGAAACGTCCTGCACGTAATAACGCTGGGTCTAATACGTCTGGTCTATTCGTAGCCGCAATGACAACGACACCTGTATTTTCAGCCATACCATCCATTTCAACGAGCAACTGGTTCAATGTCTGTTCACGTTCATCGTGACCTCCACCAAAACCAGCACCTCTTTGACGACCTACCGCATCGATTTCATCAATAAAGATGATACATGGTGCAGTTTGTTTAGCCTTCTTGAACATATCACGAACACGGCTCGCACCAACACCAACGAACATTTCTACGAAGTCTGAACCTGAAATAGAGTAGAAAGGAACATTCGCTTCACCCGCAACTGCCTTAGCTAACAAAGTCTTACCAGTACCTGGATGACCTGCAAGTAAGATTCCCTTAGGAATTCTAGCACCCATCTTTTCAAACTTCTTTGGATAACGCAGATAATCAATGATTTCTGCCATTTCTTGTTTTTCTTCTTCACATCCCGCAACATCCGCAAAGCGAACCTTCACTTTACCTTCAAGTCTTGCACGAGACTTAGAGAACTCAAACGCTTTTCCATTTGCGCTTTGTGAACCACCCATCTTGTTGATCATCCAAACAGCTAATCCGACCATTAAGATAAATGGAACCAAATTGATCAATGTATTTACGAATACATTGGATGCATCTTCATCTACGATCGTTACATTCGCATCTTCTAGATCTGTTAATAATTCTTCGATCTGTGCTGATGTGGATGGAATCGTACCAACGAATGATACTTGTACATTATCCTGTAAGTAGATACCACGTACTTCTGATGTATTTGTACCAACCGTTAAGGATACATCTGTTACTTCCTTGTTTTCGATGATGTTCTGTAATGCCTTATATGTTACGTTTTGTGTGGATGAAAAACTATTCATTCCAAACAAAGATAACATCGCAACCAAAACGATCAAGTATGGAAGCCAACCTAGAAACTTGTTATTTTTTTTCTGCATCTAAATTTCCTCAATCTTACTATTTATAACATTCTTCTTTAAGAACGCCAATATATGGCAAACATCTATACTTCTGATTAAAGTCCATACCATATCCTACAACGAATTCATCTGGAACTTCAAAGCCAATATAATCACCTTTGATATCTACGACTCTTCTTGCGGACTTATTTAATAATGTACAGATCTTAACAGAATTCGCACCTCTGTGTAGAAGTTCTTGTTTGATCGTATATAAAGTTCTACCAGTATCTACGATATCTTCCACAAGAATGATATCCAAACCACTAATAGGTGTATCTAGATCCTTTACGATACGGATCTGACCCACAGATTCTGTTCCTTCATAAGAACTTACATCCATTGTATCAAATTGGATATCAAGATCGATATTCTTGATAATATCAGCCATAAATGGAATTGATCCTCTCAATAATCCAATCAACAATGGACTCTTGCCTTCATAATCTTTTGTAATCTGAGCACCAAGTTCTTTTGCCTTAGATTGGATCTCTTCTTCTGTAATCAATACTTCTTTGATATCTTTCTTTTCCCACATAGGTCATTTCTCCTTCAATAGCGTATATTCTACCACATTGCAAGTTGGGTTTACAGTATAATGATGACAATCACACCCCAGTCCACTCACAAAGATTACCTTACCTTCTCTATTTTCTATGACAGGCCAAGTTCCTCTACGATACAAAGGAATATGACGATCAATAAAGAAGCGATGGACCTTCTTCCTTCCAAAACGCATCTCGATTTCATCCCCATCTTTTACATTTCGAATACAGATTGGAAAATCTTCTTCTTTCAAGCTAATAGCGTAAACGCCACAGCTTCCTTCTTGTATCTCATAATATTTTCTCTTTCCTTCTTTTAATTCAGAGACAGACTCAAAGACATCACAATATTCTTTTTCTTTCTCACACATAAAGAAATGTGTTCCATCACTCACAACATTTCGTTTCTTACATGAAATGATAAAGTCATTCTTTTTCATAATGATATGATCCATTTCTTTCAAGAAAGACAGCGAACAAGATGGTTGATCCTCTTCCACAAGTAATCTTAATAATTGATAACGATCATCTTCTTGTAAAGAACGATATAACACAAAAGAAACCTTTGACTCTCTGATATACGTATTCACTCTACAAGTTCTTTCTTGTGCTACCGCATTCTTTTTCTTGATTTCTTGAAGGACCATATCTCTTTCAAAACGATTCATCTTCTCTACGACTTGATGACGAATACGATTTCTTGTATAAGATTCATCCATATTTGTGATATCTGTATAAAACTTGATATTCCTTTGATTACAATAATCAATCAATTCATTCTTTGTATAAGTCAATAATGGTCTATACACTAACATTCCTTTATACATCATGGATTCTTTCAATCCATAATAAGAAGGAATGATTCCCTTTTCTTCCTGCATGAAATACGTCTCTAATAGATCATCTTCATGATGTGCTACTAACACTCCTTTTAATGAATACTTTTTCACACACTCCACAAAGAAGTCATATCTCCAACTTCTCGCACAAGCTTCAAAATTCCCTGTATAGATAAACGGTTCATCTCTCACCAACAATGGAATACTCTTTTCTTTACACAACTTTTCTACATATGCTTGTTCTTCATCCGCCTCTAAGCGATGATGATAATTCACATGACACGCAATGATATCCATTCCTAATTCATAGCACATTGAAAGAAGCGCTAAAGAATCACTTCCCGCACTAATTGCGACCAACCATTTTCCTTCCATTTTCTGCATGTAACAATTTTATCATCTATTTTGTACCAAATAAAATCATCATGATCTGAAGTTGGATCTTTCTAAATGTAGAACTCTTTACATCAATATGTGCCTTCTTTTCAATGATACGTGCCGTATTCACAAACTTCATATCATTCAAAAACAACACGCTTTTCTTACACAATCCATCAATGATTCCAGGTAATCCAAACAAATTCTTCTTTCCTGTAGGATTCTGTTGAGGATCATAGGCATTGGCGTAAGTTTTCGCATTACTTGTCATAGGTACGACAAGTGCTTTCTTCTCACATATCGCAAGAACCAAGCCAAAATGTTGATAGCCCATCTCATTTAAGTAGGCTTGTCCATAATCCATATACACGATATCTCCCACTTCCACATGGATCCCAACATCTTCTCCAGACATACAATTTCCTCTACCGATCCAATTCACTTCCGATAACATCGCACTCTCAATGCTTTTAGGAACTAGTCCTTCATACACTTCAGCCTTTAAATGCATATAATCTTTCAATACATTTTCTTCCATATTCTCTTTTCTCCTCAATATACTATTCACAGAAAAAATCAAAATTCCAAAAAAAAGTGGAACAAATTGTTCCACTCAATCATTTTCTGTTTTGTAAAATTTCTCTTTTATCAAATGTTTAATACTTTCTGGAATTGATCTGTTTTTATCTTTGTTGCCATATGTTCTCATAGAAAAGAAAGAAGTGTGACCCGAAACCACACTCCTCAAAAAATCTATAATAAGAGTTTTCTGCTGGTTGTCAGCCTCGGTATCCAGTTAAGATACACATAATGACGTGGAAATCATTAAGTCCCCCACGTGGACTACAACTCTTTCCGAGTTGCCAAGCTCGATATCCATTGAAGATATCTAATGAGACGGAAAATTTACCTGCTCCATCTGCAGCACAACTTTTTACGATGCTCTTACATCGAGAACATTTCTGTTCCTGACTTCATTATAAGCAAATCGTTTTAAAAATCAATTTCAATCTACAACTATTTCACACTAACTTTCTTATTCTTTTTTCTCCTCAATATACTATTCACAGAAAAAATCAAAATTCCAAAAAAAGTGGAACAAATTGTTCCACTAACTGATAAACACCATCACAAATGATCCAACCAGATACGCAATCGCCGCAACGATCAAGAAATACAATATCTGTGCTTGTGATACATGTCCTTGTTTCAATAATTTCTCATAATTGATACACTTCATCGCTTGAAAGACAACGATAAAACTTAAGATATATACACAAGCTCGAATCAAATAGCTAATGACATTCAACATTACTTTGTACCGAAGATCCTATCACCAGCATCTCCTAGACCTGGTACGATATAACCATGTTCATTTAGTTTTTCATCTAACGCAGCTAAATAGATATCTACATCAGGATGTGCTTCTTGAACAGCTTTTACACCTTCAGGTGCGCCAACTAGATTAACGAGCTTGATATTCTTAGCTCCTCTTTTCTTAACAGCTTCGATAGCGTCGATCGCACTACCACCAGTCGCTAACATTGGGTCAACGATCATAATGATAGCGTCTTCCATTCCACTTGGGAACTTAGCGAAGTATTCATGTGGTTCTAATGTTTCTTCATCACGATACATTCCAATAAAACCAACTTTCGCTGTAGGTACTAGTTCTCTAATTCCATCTAATAAACCAACACCTGCACGTAAGATAGGAACGATGATTACTTCCTTGCTTAATTCATAGCCAACTGTTGGAGCTACTGGAGTTTCGATATCTACCTCTTTTAAAGGAAGATCTCTACAAACTTCATACGCCATCAATTCAGCGATTTCATCTAGATTTTCTCTAAAGTCCTTTGTGCTAGTATCCTTCTTACGCATATGTGTTAATTTATGCTTAATAAGTGGATGATCTAAAATTGTTAACATGTATATATGCCTCCGATTCTTTTGAATAATAATAGAATAGTCTTTTAGGATTCGCAACTAAAACTAAATGTATTTTCATGTAGATCGATCTTCACTATGGTTCCATTACCATACTCACACTCTTGTACCATAGGATCTCCACCAACGAATGTATGTCTTATCATCTTTTCATAGACTATCTTCTTATGAAATTCTGTAATTTCCTTCACCATACTGATTCTATGTTCATCTACTTCATCTTGTGAGAAACTACCATCCGTATTTACATACGCTCCATCTCTTTTAAGATATGGAATACCACCATTCAATAATCCATACAATCCATAATGAACACCATTCACTTCATCACTCATCCATGGAATGATCATACAATCATGAAAACAAAGATTCCAGAATGGAATTGGAACACCAATCTGTTTTCCATCTTGTTTCATCATAAATGGATATGGAGCGTAGTGACATGTATCAACATGGTTGATAGCGAATACATTAACTTCTTCACTACTTACGATCATCTTCTTTTCATTCAATACATCAAACGTATCATTCCTATATTTCAAACAATCTCTACGACTCATCTGATATCCTTCATTGAAATTCTCATCAAAAGGATTACATGTGAATACATCACAATAGACACCATCACTCTTTACACCTTGTTGTTGTAAATATCTTTGATTTCTTTCAAGGAATATAGGTGCCATTTGAGCTGTTAGATAGGATTGTTTTCCTCCTGCCCATACACTCATAAAGTATGGTTTCATATTTCTATCATAGATCTGATATTCTTCTTTAAAATCTGGAGAATCCAAATAAATATCATGATAATTATCATGTATCGTTAATACATCACCATCTTCATGCATAGAATCTATCAGTTCCTTTAATGCAGGATATCCACCTGTCCTTTCATCAATTGGATAGAATCTAGGATGTTGATTATCATATGCGATTCCACATCCATCTAGATGTAAATGAATATTCTTGACTCCTTGTTCATGAAATAGATGTAGTTGTCTTTGAACATCACGAATAGGAACGATTGCCTCATTGTATCCTTCTTCATGATAATATCTACTATCTTTAGATATCTTAGAATGGATCCCTGTATGATAGACACAACTTCCAATCAATTTCTCTAAAACAGGTTTCTTTTTTACTTTCTCTTTCAATGTCAATAGACCTTGTTTGTCATAGATCTTTCGAACAAGTTTTGACATATCATTGTAGTCAAACAAACCATCATATACATACAATGACATCTTTCTTGGATACGTAACATGTGCTAAGGAACTAAATGTACGCATACAGATCATAGAATACGGATCATTCACGATTTCATACCCACAATCATAATAATCATCTACATACCACATGTAGGAAGCTTTATCGCTATAGAAACCCAACGCATTGACATACGCATCACTACAACCAAAGTATCCACCAAATGGCGGAACAAAGGATACATTTTCTTTGGTATCCAACAATGTACCTTGTTGAAGAGGTAATACTAACTTTCCATCTTGATTATGTAATGTCCCGGGAAATACCATTTCATCAAAGTTAAAAGAATCTTCTTTTGGTTCCAATGTAAATGTAATATGATCATCAT
>CAVDZA010000022.1:15786-28093 GCA_963613355.1 Bulleidia sp.
ATGATCATCCTCTTCTTTTAAGATGACTTCTACACTACACCCTTCTACGATCTCTTTATAACAGATGTTGATCTGATGTTCTCCTTGATGAATGGATATATTCTTTGATAGATGAAAGAAGTAAGATTCTTCCCCTACTTTCACTTTCCATTCATTCATATCAATGTAGAAATCCCCAATGTAGATCTTTGTTTCTTCTACTCTTATCTTCATCATGTTACAAGTATACATCACTTCATGATAGAATGAACGCATGAGAATATTGATTACACCACTCATCTTAAACACACAAAGTTCTACATCTTATCATCTCGCTATGAATCTAGCGTATCTTTTTGTTACGCATGGACATACCGTAGCTATTAGTGCTGACAACAAGAATAATTTCCACCACGTTTCCTTATATCCTGCACCTATTTGTAAGAAAGCTAGATCCATCAAAAAACTATCCAAAAGAAACTATGAAGAATGGTTATACGCAAGTGGTGCATCTAAAGAAAAGTATCTAGAAGAAGACTACGCATGTATCTCTGATTGTATTCGTAAGTTCCATCCAGATCTGATCATCACGATGGATCGTTTGGCTGCGTTGTTGATAGCTAGAAAAAGACATATTCGTTGTTGGTCCATCGTACATTCTGATATGTATAAAAACACATACTTTGATCCTATCTGTATGAGTGGAATCAACAAAGTATTAAAGAATCATGATCTCGAACAAGAATTCAATTTAAGATCGATCTTTTCAAAATGTGAAAGAAGAATTGGTTTTGGCCCTATTGAAGTACAACCTTTCCATCCAAAAGATGAAGTAACACGTATTGGTGTAAGTTCTATCTACCCACCGCATACGATCCGCACAAACCGTGTATGTATCTTCTTCCAAGATGTCGATCAAAAACCAGCACAGTTAAAAAAGATGATCCAAGAAGCTTTCCATGGAGCACCATATTCTGTATACGCATGGTTTAAAGGTTGTAGACCTGAAACGATTGATAATATTCATTTCTTGCAAGCAACAAAGGCAGAACTATTACCAGGATCTATCGCATGTATCCATGATGGAAATGATTACTTCACAAATCAATGTCTTTCTAGAGGGATCCAACAAGTCATTGTCACAAACCATGACTATATCCGTAACTCTAACGCATTAGCTGCAGAAAGAAATAAGTTTGGATTAGCTATCTATGAAGATGAATTAACGATGTCAAAGCTATACGAACAATATCGTCTACTATTAAGCGATGACAAGTATTATTACTATACACAAGCAATGAAAAAGATCACACTTGATGAAGGTGATCTCTCTCAGTTATTAGATTTATTATAGAAATGGAATCATTCCATTTCTTTTTCTTCTTTTGGTCTCATGACCATATTCAACATCGTAACTGCTAACTCTTTTGGAATAAAGAATGGTTGTGGTCCAAATGGGTTGATGACGATACCACCAAATCCCTGTTCCATGATACCTTCCACATCCTTGTAATCCATCACAAGTGATACCGCATCCTTTTCTTCCATCATCATCGTCCAACAATTCAACGCATCCCAATCTGTAAATGCTGGAAGGATAAACAAAGAATCATCATTACTTGTAGATACGGACATAAACGATACTTGTGCGTTATCTTTCATCGTATCAACGATATCATCTTCTCTTTTTGTTGTGGATTTCCCACACAACAAGAACTGAGAATTCGCAATTACCCAAAACAACAACGAAGCCTTCTCTGGATTCTGACGTAATTCATTAAATCCCGCAATCAAACCTCTCACGATTGGATTCTCTACATTATTTTCAGGTTCTTTTGATAGACAAGCTTTAATATCAGATAATACAGTACCTACTTTGATGTTCTTAGTTTGTTCTGTATTCTTTAATGTGATTTCAATCTTTGAATCTTTTGATTTCTTTACATCCTTATCACTTTCTTTGATTGATAAGACACGTGTCATAAATCCAGGTTGAGAAGGAGCGTATACAAACACATCATCATGAACATGTATATTTCCTAACACATTTCCCTTTAACACGATATTCTTATCATCCTCTTGAACATCCATCACAACGAACGTATATCTTCTACCTTTATACTTTTCATTTTGATGGATCAAATAATTGATCCTTGTCTTTCTTGTTAGTAACTTACGATAGTTTTGAATGTAGTAAATGATTCCACAAATAACAGCACCTACCAACAGATATAAATAGAATATATTCTGTTGTTCTTTCAATGGATCTTGATTTCTTTCTGTTAGAAATTCAATACAAGCACACAAAAAAGATAATACAAGAGATACAAACAATGTGTTCTTTCCCCATCTACCGATCCATTTCGTTTTACTAGCGTAACCTTCTGATCGATCAAAGTAACGATTCAATACACAAACAATCACAAAAGAAACGATCATCACTACGAATATGATCCCTAACGTTACATATAAAACATCTTGATACTCTCCAATGGATAGAAGAACTTCTGTCAATAATGCAGAGAACAAGATAAATAAACATCCAAATAAGATCCCAAATATCAAAGAAAGTAATTTCTTCATCTTCACCTCAACTTCCATGTTATTTTAAACAAATGTATAAAAAAAGAAAACGCAAACGCATTAACTTTTCTTCTCAAATCTTTTTTTACAACTAGGACAAGTGATCAAGATCTTCCCTCTACCTCTAGGTACACGTACCATTTGATGACAATTTGGACACAAATAATAGTGATAGCTATGATCTGTGATATTCATCTTGATGACCTTAAAACTTCTTGTAATGACTTTCTTGATTTCTAGATATTTATCATTTTCTATTCTTCTTTTAACGTAGTTCTTAGAGAACATACGAAATAACGCATATCCCATGATGATCATTGATAATAATGAAAAGAATAGAAATCTAGTCATCGTAGCTAAGATGCTAGAAATTAGTGAAAATCCTACAAGTGCTAATCCAAATTGATCCGCACCATATTTGTTGTAGAAAAACTTTTGTAATGTATTTCTGATTTTGTTCATGTGTTTAGAATACTTTGATTCAAAATGATTTCCAATCTACAAAGTTACCAAAATGTAAAAAGGAAATCTTAATGATTACGATTTCCTTTCTTTCTACTAATATTAGGTCCTGGTTTTCTTACACGGTAATGTCCACCAGACTTTGCCTTTTTCCCAACAGCTACGACACCTGCGTTTTCTGCCAAGCGATAGCCATCCACTGTCTTTAAAAACCATCCGATCTTCAGGAAATCGCCACAGTTTGGACAAATTGCGTATCCTTCCATAGGAAGCGCATTACTATCTTCATTTACTTCCATGTACCCACAAGACTCACAATACATACCTCTAGCGATACCATTCTTGATTTCTTGTTTTGTTTCAGATTCTTGTTTCTTTTCTACTTCTTTATTTTCTTTTTTTAATTTCTTTAAAAAGTTAAACATGTTATTCTCCCAATCCGTATCTAGGATACTATATATTTATCTTTTTTAAGTGAACAAAAACTGAACTTTATTGATTCGAAGGATCTGAATCATATTTCACAGTGATCGTACCTTCTTCATTTCCATTTGAGAAGACCATCTTTACGTTCACTCTTTCAACGAAATCTCCATCTTCCATTACACTATCCTGTGTAACTTTCACTTCTTGAATATCTTGTCTATTAGATAGTTCTGAAGCTACATTTTTTAATTCATCTTCATTTCCAATTGAATCTAAGATCCTCTTGTAATAAATATTATTGGTAATTGAATAGTCTTTCATATATTTCTCTCCTATAAGATTCCAAAATGTTCAAATGCCTTACGAATTCCATCTAACTCACAATCATCAGTGACGTAGTCTGCATGAGACTTTACTTCATCGCTTGCGTTACCCATCGCAACACCAATTCCAGCGTACTCTAACATCGTAATGTCATTTCCTCCATCACCAAATGCGATACAATCTTTCACATCGATTCCAAACTTATCTAATACTACCTGCATACCTACAGGCTTTCCACCATTTTCAGGAATCATATCCGCAAATGCCGGTGTCCATCTCGCAGATTTCATACCAGGTGCGTGAGATACCCACTCAGCATCCTGTTCACTAGGAATATATGGGCAGATCTGATACGTATCATGTGTATACGCTCTTTCAGGATCTTCAACCTTTGGCATCCTAGATTCTTGTCCAATGCTTTTAAGATAGTTGTAGTGTTCTTCATTAAATGTAATGTCATAGGAATAATCTTCTTCCATGAAAGGACATGGATAGTTCGCATTCTCTTTCAACCACGGAATCAATTGTTTCAAAGTTTCTTTTGGAATAGGAAGCTTGTAGTAACAATTACGATCTTCATCCATGACATACTGTCCATTTAATAAAATATATCCATCCCAGTGAAACGCATTCAACTTTTCTCCAAGTAAAGGTAATTGTACGGGTGGTCTACCACTCGCTAAGAATACCTTGATTCCTTTTTCTTGAAGCTGAGATAACATTTCTATAGTTGAATCTCTTAATTCATTTTCTTTAAATGGTTTTAATGTTCCGTCGATATCAAAAAAAGCAGCTTTCATAATCATTCCTCACGGATATGATTATATCAAACTACTTTCTTTTTTATTCATCTTTTAATAAATCTCTTAATTCTTTTACGAATGTAGGAAGTTCACTATCCTTCTCTACTTCTAATTTATTCAATTCTCTTTTTCTTTGTGTAGAATTCAATCCTTGTCGATTCACAAAGATACAATCGATTCCAGAATTGATAGCCCCTTGCATACCATCTGCGAAGTGACTTCCAATATAAACCGTATCGCTCTTTTTGATCCTGTGATGTTTAAATACTTCTTTGATCAATCTTGGATCTGGTTTCTTATAACCATACGCAGAAGATAAGTAGATTCCATCAAAATACTGTGTGATGCCTGCTTGTTCAAGCTCTGGCATTGTAAAGATTTCCTGCCCATTCGCCACAAGAAACAAACGACAACCTTTTTCTTTCAAGCCATTCAATGTTTCTAACGCACCTTCACACCAATCAAATTTCTCTCTTGAGAAGATTCGAAAGATCAATCCTGTATGGATCGCCCATCTTTTTAGATCTTCACTGCTCCAACCAACAGGAGTGAAGTTACTTTTATGAATATGTGGTGCTTCCAACAACAAACGAATAAATACTTCTTTGATATCAAAGTCAGGTGTCTCACTTTTATTTACCTTTTGTTGTTTCATTAGTTCTGACTTACAGAGATATTGATACGCATCACGGATCTCTTCTGGTGTGTAGTCGATTCCATATGCCGCATACATATCTCTCAACATCACCCATAGACTTTTCTTTTTTTCGTCCGTTTCAACATCTAATAATGTTCCATATAAACTAAAGATATAATTTTTATACATATGATTTCCTATTATTCCGTTACTTCAGTATTGATCGCTGTATTCAAAGTACCTACTTTTTCACCAGCGTTTTCTTTTGTGATAGTACCATTTACGACTTCACTTCCAAAGTTTCCAACTTGCGTTAAGAAATTTGGTAATTTATCCGTAATTGGTTCTACAACAGAAAGATTCTTGACTGTATTTCTTTGGATCTTCAACAATCTATCTTCTTCATCATCAATATTGATATCTGTAGGAATAATGTTTTCTAGTTCATAATGTGCTTTTTGCGCATCACTTCCAGCTAAGAAGGAAGCTAAAGCTACCGCAACTTTGATACTCTTACTATTTGGATTTACACCGATAGCTGAAGAACTTACGAATGGTTTTAATTGAAGTTCATTCTTATCAAGTGTAAATGTAGGCGCAATTGCGATTCCTACGTTATCTTCTCCAAGTGCTTCTACGACATCTTCATAGTTACTAGCAGTTGAGAATATCGCAGATACTTTACCACTCTTCAAAGAATCTACGCTCGTATCACAATTCACAAAATTCTTATTATTCTTTAGATCAACAAGATAGTTTGTGACTGCTGTTGCCTTATCTGCTGAAAAGTCAAAGCTATTTCCGACCGTACAACCATTCGCCAGATAGAAAGCACTGATATATTCTGCGTCTGTTAAAGGAATACCGACTTTTCCTTTCTTCAACATCGCATCAAGATTCTTTACATCATCTTTTTCAAATACGCTTTTATCATAATAAACAAACCATGTGTTCGTTGTGTAAGGAACACCATACACAGCACCATTGTATGTCACTGTTTTTACTGTATTTGTATCCATATTCTTTTGGATCGTATTTAACGTATCTCCACCTAATTCAGCTAATACATTGGCTGAAGTCAAAGTTGGAATCGACTCATTAGAATAAAAATATACATCCGCAACATTCTCTAGATCACCTAAGGCTTTTGTCTCAACATCACTTTCATTGACCGGTGTCGTTTCAAACGTTAATTCCCATTTTGGATGAGCTTTAGTAAATTCATCAAGCTGTGTTTCAAGCCATCCACCTTCCACAAGATCTTCTTCTGGAGCCCATACATTGATTGTCGCAGTCAAACTTTCATCTTCCACAACAACAGTTTCTTCTTTTGTTTTATCTTCTGTTTCTGTTTTTGAACAGCCTACTAACATCCCACTGACTAAGAACGCTGATAAACTTATCTTTAGAAAACCATTTCTTTTCATATGACCTCCATTTCTGAATTCGCATTTACCATACAATTCTAACAAATTTGAGGCGTTATTTAAATATAAGGTTGACGCTTTTGTTATAATGATAAAGCACACGAAAGTGAGGTAAATAAAATGAGTAAAGTAGATGTCATTAGTGGATTTTTAGGAGCTGGTAAGACAACTCTGATCCAAAAATTGATTAAAGATGTATTTGCGGGAAAGAAAGTCGTTCTTGTAGAAAATGAATTTGGTGAAATTGGTATTGATGGTGGTTTCTTAAAAGAAGCTGGCATTACGATCAATGAAATCAATGGTGGTTGTGTATGTTGTACACTACAAGGTGACTTCCATGATGCCTTAGAAAAGGTCGAACAAACATATCATCCAGACCACATCATCATTGAACCAAGTGGCGTTGGTAAATTATCTGATATCTTAGCTATCGTAAAATCTGTAGAAGGATTAGAACTCAATAGCTACAGTACGGTAGTAGACGCAAAAAGATGTAAGATCTATCACAAGAACTTCAAAGAATTCTTTGATGATCAGATCCATACAGCTAGTTGCGTTATCTTGAGTCGTTCTCAAATGGTTGATGAAGCTAAATTAAATGAAGACGCAGAAATCATTCGTGAACTCAATCCAGAAGTAAGAATCATTACTACTCCATGGGATGATCTCAATGGTATGAGTATCTATGAAGCTATGACAGGTGCTTCCAATGGATTCCCTGAAGGATTAGAAGAATTAGACTTTGATGAAGATGAACATGAACATCACCATCATCATGATGAGGATGAAGAACATGAACATCATCATGACCACGAAGAACATGAGCACCATCATGACCATGATGAACATGAATGTCATCACCACCACGATCATGATGAAGAATGTTGTCATCACGATCATGACCATGATGAAGAGTGTTGTTGTCACCATCACCATGATCACTCTGAAGAAATCGAAGAAGCTAATGCTGGACTAAGTGAAGGAAATAAGATCCACATTGGTGGAGGTGAAGAAGAACATCATCACCACCATCACCATCATCACCATGATGGACCAGATGCAGATGATGTATTTGACTCCATTGGTATTGAAACAGTCAACAAATATACAGAAGAAGATATTCGTAAGGCATTAAGTGGATTAGGTGAAAATATCGTACGTGCGAAAGGTATCGTTCCTACACACGATGGAACTTGGTTATTCTTTGACTATGTTCCTGGAGATGTCGATATTCGTATTGGTAAGCCAGCTTATACAGGTCTTATCACAGTCATTGGGGAACATGTCGATGTTGAAATGATCAAGACATTGTTTGCGGTGAAATAACATGGCTACACCAGTATATTTATTCACAGGATTTTTAGATTCTGGTAAAACGACTTTGATCAAAGATACGCTTAGTGATCCTAACTTCATGGAAGGTGTATCTAGAACACTCATTGTTTGTTTTGAACAAGGTGAAGAAGAATATGATGAATCTTGGTTAGAAGAACATCATACATTCATTGAATATATGGATGATGTTGAATCTTTCACTTTAGACAAGATCCATGAACTAGATACGATCTACCATCCAGAACAAGTATTTATTGAATGGAATGGCACATTAGCTATCCCAGACTCTATCATTTCAGGTATGCCAGATTATTGGCCACTAGTACAGATCTTAACTCCGGTAGACGCTTCTACATTCTCTACATTCATGGGTCCTTTAAGACAAATGATGTATGAACAACTTCGTTATTCTGATACTGTCATTTGTAACAGATGTACAGAAGATACTTCTGGTAGTATGTTAAGAGGCAACATCAAAGCTATCAACCGTAGAGCTCAGATCTTCTATGAAGGAAACTATGGAGAAGCCGTACAATTGAAAGATGGTGGATTACCATTTGATATCAACGCACCATTGATTGACATCAAAGATGAAGATTATGGTTTATGGTACATGGATGCGGCAGAGAATCCTGAAAAGTATGATGGAAAAGAAGTCATTCTAAGAGGATACTATGCCCAAGCGATACCAGGGTACAAACAAACATTTATTATGGCAAGACGTGCTATGGTATGTTGTGCCGCAGATACTTCTGAATGTGGTATTACTGTCACTGGTGTCAAGATCGAAGAAATGACACAAGGTAACTGGTATGAAGTAAAAGGAACATTAAAGACGATTCCTATGGAAAATGGTGGTAAAACTGATGTTTTATACGCCGATCGCATTTCCAACTACCAAAAACCTGAAGAAGAATTCGTTACATTCAACTAAACAATCGTTATTTAACGGTTGTTTTTTCTTTTTTCACACGATTATTCGAAGATTTCTTCACAAAAAGATGGTAGAATATCACAGTTATTAAGAAAGTGAAATTTTTGTGAAATATGAAAAATAAGTTAAAACAAATATTTACATTAAAAAGACTTGTGTGGTTTCTATTCGTATCAGGACTATTCTTAGTATTCTATACACCACATTTACAATATAAAGTAGATCTAGATAACGTCACAGAAGGAACTGTGATATTAGCGAACTACAACACTGACCGTGGTGAAGAAATCTTTGAAACGTATAACTATAACGGTCATAAGACCTGGTATGATGTAGCGCCTTACTACACAGATATTACGATCACGAACGTTCCTATCGTAACAAACTCTCTACAGATGCAGCTACAAGGCGTTAAGACAATGGATATCAATAAGATCACGATCTCTTTTGGTCCATTAACATTAAGAGAATATACTTCTGAAAACTTCTCTTATGAGATTGCGGGTTCTCAAGGTCTAGATATCTCTTTAGAAAATAACAAGATCCATTTAAACCTTCAAAATGTTGAAGGATGGGTACAATACCAAACTGAAGAATACTTACCAAAAAAGATCATTGTGTTGATCTATGCGTTTATTCTACTAGTAGCTTGGATCATTGCGGTATTGATTGATAAACATATCAATATCTCAGATGTCATTCCATTGAATGAATTAATGTTATTAGCTTCACCATGTTGGGTATTCTTCATGATGGAGAACATCCTAGGTAACTTCTATTACATCAATACAGGTCTAAGACTATTGAATGTAGGTATCATGATCATCATCTATAAGATCCTACATCTCATCTTTAGAAGAAGACCTATGGGATTGAATATTGCGAATATCTTATTTACAGGTTACGCAATCGTATCAACATTCGTTGTGTTGTTTAGAAATAGACCTATCGCACCTTGGGACTTTACAGCTTTAGGTACTGCCTTAGATGTCGCTAGTAACTATGACATTCATTTAAATTACATCATGGTATGTTCTTTACTTGTTTGTGCGATGTTATATCTCACAATGAGGATGATTCCTCGTGATAAGACAAAGATCAATAAATGGTATGTCGCTTATCCTATCATCGTATTGGTCGTTGCGTTGTTCTTTAACAGTATTGGTTCTTATTATCTTTGGGATGTACGTTTATTATCTACATTCCAGAATGAAGGAACGACATTATCTTTCACTGGTCTAGTACGTCAGTTCATTGAAACGCAACCTACAAAACCAGATGGATATAGTGAAGAAAAACTAGAAGATCTAAAAGAAGAATATACGGCTAAAGCTGCAGAATCTGTAAATACAGAAGGCATAAAGCCTACTGTCATCATTCAGGTCATGAATGAATCCTTCTCTAACTTAAGTGTTGGAGGAACTTCCTACGCAGATAACATGACACCTTACTACGATTCTTTAGAAAATACGGTCCGTGGTAATCTGTACGTATCTGTTAGAGGTGGTGGTACTTGTAACACAGAATATGAAACTTTAACTGGTAATACGACAGCCTTCTTCCAAGCAGGCGTATACCCATACAACATGTATATGAACCGTTCTGTACCTTCTACTGTCTCTTACATGAACCGTTCTGGTTATTCCACAACAGGTATCCATTTAGGAAAAGCCACAAACTGGAATCGTAGAACTGCGTATAGTAAATTACAGTTCCAAAACACAGAATTTGCGGAGACATTTGATGGATTAGATACGATCCATGGTTATCCTACGGATGAACAAGACTTTGAAAAAGTCATTGAAACATATGAGGCAAATAAAGGTACAAACCAATATATCTTTAACGTAACATATCAAAACCATGGTTCTTATAAGAACGCAGATGATCTAGAACAAACTGTAGATCTATCAAGTTATGGAAGTGAAAACTATGATGCGGCAGAGAATTATCTATCTTTGATCAAGCTTACAGACGAAGCATTCAAAAAACTCATCGAATACTTTGAGAATGTAGATGAGAATGTCATGATCGTTATGTATGGTGACCACCAACCTTCTCTAGGTTCCGCAAGTGATAGATTATTCTTCCCAAATACAGGTACAGCTGAAGAAGATATCAAGGAATACATTACACCATTCCTCATTTGGGCAAACTACGATATCGAAGATCAAACGATCGATAAGATGAGTGCCAACTACATGTCTTCTCTCATCCTACATACAGCTAACATGGAACTAACACCTTATCAACAATTCTTATATGAATTAAAAGATAAGTATCCTGTTATAACACTATATGGTTGTTATGACGCATATGGTAACTTCTATGATTCTGTAGATGATATTGATGATGAAGCGATTCAAAATTATCGTATCTTCCAATACAACAATGTATTTGATAAGAATCGAGATATTGAGTTATTCTACCCGAAGACAACAGATGATATTAAAAGTGATCAATCAACAGATTGATTACTTTTTTTATATTAAAAACAAGAGAAAGAAACAATAATCGTTCTGGGAGATTGATTCAATCTCCCTTTCATATTTTAAAAAAACAGTTAAAAAGTTAAGCAATAATTATTATATGGTTATCTTGAATTGCAAATAAGAATATATTAAAATTCAATTAGTAAAGGGATGCTGATTATGAATAACAATAATAAAAAACTCACTGATTTTCTTCAGGGCCTAAAGTACATTTGGAAGAAGTATAAATTTATACTTATCGGAGTTGCGACTGTATTAATTTAGTAATTGTCAAAAGCCAGATTGATGCAAAGAACAAATTCATTGAAGATTCTGACAATCATTTCGAATCTTTAAAAAGTGATTTAGAAAATTTAGATGGAATTAGTTCAGTTAAAGAAATGAATAGTAACATTTGGGGATTAAATCATGTTTTATGTCTATCATCTACTACAGAAAGTGGAGTAGGAATCTATGTATTGGATGCTGAAAGTGAAGATAACGCAAAAAAGTTAAACAAAATAATTAATGGATGTGGTGTAGATTCCTATATAGAAAAAAACTTAAAATTAACCCAGGATGATTTTTCTTTTCTTAATCTCAGTATTAATGAGATTTTGTTTAGTAAATCCAGTACATATGGAGAGCATATACTTTTAACTAGTAGTACAAGTTGCACTGATGAATTGTATGAAAAAATTGAAAATGTTTTAAAAGAATATAAAAATGTTACTTTTTATACTAAAGGTGATGAATTAGAGATAAGTGATATAGCTTCAGAATCTGCATTCTGCAAGCTATATTACAAAACTTTAGATGAAGCAACCGATAGTCTTGATAATGTTCTAAATGAATATCAATCAACTTTAACAACATTGGAAAGTACTGATGTAACAAACGACAACTTTATTGATACATATTCAAGC
>CAVDZA010000023.1:0-13754 GCA_963613355.1 Bulleidia sp.
GTGTTATATCGTGTGTAAGATGATGCATCTTTAATTCAGAATCCACTTGTAAAGCGACACCTTCCATCGCACTGACTGCACCATCTACTAATCCAAAATCCGATTGAAAAACTAAAACTTTATTCATATTACTTTTTAAATAAAACTTTATAATCACTACCATGATCTACATGATAATGATTCTTGAAACTATCTTGGTTCATTGCGAAAGAAATCTTATTTACTTCATTGTTATATAACAAAGCCTTTCCCTTTTCACTATCACCAAAAGACTTATAGTAAGTGATATCTTCATCAAATAATACATTACTATCATTTGTAATCGTTGCGTGGATCGTATCACCATGTTTGATACCCAATTCATCAAAATAGTCCATATGGATATTTGTCCATAAGTTACCAAAATTAGGATCATCGATTTCCATATATCCACTTACCGTATCACTTCCTACTACAGGTTCAGGTAAATCAAATTTCTTGATATCCTCTACTGGATAAGAAGGACCTACTTGTTCATAAGAAATGATTCCAGAGGCAAGTCTAGCAGCAGTGTATCCAAATACATCTCTTCCCGCAAATATAGCGACTCGATCATTATCTTTATCTTTTAAACGATTAATGGATTCATCGATTTCTCTTACTTCTTCAATACCAGAAGTTACAGAGATATGTGTCAAAGCACCATTATCAGGAGTAACGATATAATATCCATCTTTTGTCTTAGCTACACAAGCTTTTCTAGATGTACCTACACCAGGGTCAACAACAGACACAAAGATCGTTCCCTTTGGCCAAAAACGCATATACTGCATTAAACGATAAGACGCTGAATAAATATCATATTGGGGAATATCATGTGTCGCATCGATCATCTCTAATGTGCGATCAACAGACTTAACAACACCATACATAGATGCGACTGCACCTTCCGCATATGTAAAATCTGTTTGGAATACTAACATTGGTTTATTATAATCAATCATATTTACCTTCTTTCTAAAATGGATAATAGAACATTGTCTTAGTAACAGAGAATCTCATAAACATACTAAATACAAGTACTGCTAAAGACAATAAACATACACAATAATCAGATACTTGTAACTTACGATAAGAATACCAAGATCTCTTCTTTAACTTTCCATACCCTCTTAAACTCATTGCGTTAGAAATCACTTCAACTCTTTCTAATGTAGAGAATATCAATGGTATGACCATCTTTACTGTCAAAACAAATCTCTTAGATAATTTCTCTTTCTTTGATAATTCGATACCACGTGCTTGTTGAGCTAGTGATATATTGTTGTAATCACGTATGATATCTGGAAAATATCTTAATGTTAAAGATAGTGTCGTACATACTTTGTATGGAATACCAATATGATTTAAAGATGAGGCAAACTCACTAGGATTTGTCGTAAAGATAAAGATCAAACCTAAAGGTACCATCGAAAAGTATTTTAATGTCTTAACAGCTAAATAGAACAACGTCTCTTTCGTAACGACAAAGTAGGAATTAAATTGAAATAATATCGTTCTAGTTCCATAGATCTCTGTTCCATAATCTGGAGCTAATAGATACGTCAATATAATATTCATCAACAAGAAGAATCCTACATACATCAATACCAACTTGATTTGTTTAAACTGGATCTTCGCAATCTTGAAGGCAATCAAAGAAATCACCATCGTTAGTAACATGATTCGATAATCATATGTCAACATGACCGCAAACGATAACAACAGAAAACTAACAAGTTTCGTAAGACCAGATAATCGATGAATAAATGTATCTAATTGAGAATAAGAAAATAGATTTATCTTCATATCTGATGTCCCCTTTCATGATTGATGAACGTATCAATAAAAGCGACAGTATCTTCAATTCCAGCTTTTTTAGCCAGTGTAGATAAACTAGTCTTCTTAAGATTTGCCTTAGTGATCAGTTCTTCATCACCTAATACTTCACTAGGACTCGCATCAGCTAACTTCACACCATTTGTTAAAACGATACTTCTTGTCGTATATTCCAACATCAAGTGCATATCATGTGTAATCAACATAATTGCGATACCCATCTGATTTAAGCTCTTTAAAAATTCCATGATTTCAGAATATCTACGATAATCTTGTCCAGCTGTTGGTTCATCTAAGATGATCAGTTTTGGTTGTAAGACCAAGATAGAAGCTATCGTAACACGCTTCTTTTGTCCAAAGGATAAGGCAGAAATTGGCCAGTTCCTAAAAGGATATAAACCACAGATCTTTAATGTAGACTCCACTTTTTCTTTGATCGTAGCTTCATCTACGCCTCTATTCTTTAATCCCATTGCGACTTCATCAAAGATCATCGTATTACAGATCATTTGATTAGGATTTTGAAGAACAAATCCAATACGATCCGCTCTTTCTTTCACAGAAAGATCCTTCATATCGATTCCTTCAAATTCCAATTCTCCACTATCCAGCTTTTCAAACGCACAAATACATTTACATAATGTTGATTTTCCAGCACCATTTTTACCTACAACAGAAACCATTTCACCTTCATGGATCGTTACATCCACATTCTTTAAATGACCTTTGATTCCATCATAAGAAAAGTTAAGATCTTTACATACAAGTAAAGGTTTCTTTTCTTCTTTCACGATTTCTCGTTTATTTTGATCATACCAAGATACTAATTTATCAGCTTCACTTTGAAGATCATAATTTTTATCATCCGCCAAGTCAGCAACTTTATTTAGATCAACACCAGCGTATTTCATTGCCTGAACATACAATGGTAATCGAATACCATTCTCTTCTAACAATGTCGTTTTAAATAAATCATCTGGTTTTCCATTAAACAGGATCTTTCCATCATTCACTAATACGATACGATCAACATGACAATGTAAAACATCTTCTAAACGATGTTCAATGATGATACAAGTTTTCTTTTGAACTTTATTGATTTGATCGATCAATTCAATAACAAGTTTACCAGTCGCTGGATCTAGATTAGCTAAAGGTTCATCAAATAAAAGAATTGGTGCTTCTTCTACCATGACACCAGCCAAACAAACATCTTGTTTTTGACCTCCAGATAGATTTAATGGAGAATGTTCCAAATTATCTTCCATTCCAACTAGCTTGGATACTTTCTCAACGATTTCATGCATACGAATAGTAGGTACTTCACTATTCTCTAAGGAAAACGCAATATCTTCCCCTACATTCAATCCTACGAATTGACTATCCGCATCCTGCATGACCGTTCCAACGAATTTACTACTTTTAAAAATATCTAAGGTTTCGCTATCGATTCCATTGATCAATAACTTACCTTCCTTTTTTCCAGGATACGCAAAAGGAATCAATCCATTGATACAATTACCAATCGTTGATTTACCACTACCACTTGGTCCAACGATCAATACCTTTTCACCTTCTTCGATTTGAAGATCAATATGATGAAGCGTTGGATTCTTTTGAGATTTATATTGAAAAGAAAAATCTTTGAATTCAATCATCGTACTCATAAATACCTCTTAAAAAGAAAAACTCGTTTCAGAAAGAATATCTTCTAAAACGAGTATACCACATTATTCCTGGTCTAAAGATCCAGTCTTAGTACGTGTCTTAGAATAAGCAGCAGCTAATAAAGAACATACAACGATGGAAGAAATACCATCTGCGATAAAGCTTGTTAGACCTTGTAAGAATACCTTACCAACAGGTTCTGCATAAATAACGATATCTAAGATAGGTGCGACCAACAACCATGCAATTGCGTTACCAATGACATTGATAACAATGATTGCGAGAATCGTCTTCTTATCAAATTCGCCTTCTTCTAGCTTTGTATAGTAGTAAGCAACACCAGCTGTTAAACCACAAACACCAGAGGCAACGACCCAGCTCCACCAAACTGATCCATAGAAAATGAAATCATTTAATGTATGACCAATGACCGCAATCAAACAACCTGCGATAGGTCCAAATAAACATCCAAAGAAGGATGAAACCCCATAAGCCAATTGGAAGTTTGTTTCTGGAATTGGACTTGGAACTTTAACATACGCAAATAATACAAAGAATAACGCAGCACCTAAAGCAGTAGCTACCATTGTCTTTGTAGAAAATAAACTTTTCTTTTCCATACTTTTTTATCTCCTTAACGTGATTTAGTATATCTCATTCAAATTTAAATGAAAACCAAAATTTCAATTTAAACTACTCAAGATTTGTATATCCCATCAAATATTGGTCAACTTCTTTAGCACAACGCCTTCCTTCATCAATTGCCCAAACGACCAAGCTTTGACCTCTATGCATATCCCCACAAACAAATACCTTATCTTGATTTGTGTGATAACTATTTGGTTCTGTTTGAACGACATTTCGTTGTGTCGTATTGACCTTGAAGGCATCTTTAACATAAGATTCACATCCTGTAAAACCAGCCGCAATGATCAATAGATCACAAGGAATCTTCTTCTCACTTCCTTCTACTTCTACGACTTTTCCTTTTTCAAACTTTGTTTGAACGATAACGATTTCCTTTAGTTTTCCTTTTTCTGAAATCAATTGTTTTACAGTTGTTTGAAAGATCCTAGGATCTTTTCCAAAGACAGCGATAGCTTCTTGTTGGCCATAATCTGTCTTTAATACCTTAGGCCATTCAGGCCAAGGATTATCCTTCGCTCTTACCTTCGGTGCAGCTGGCATCATTTCAAGTTGCGTTACAGAAGCACATCCATGACGAATGCTCGTCCCAACACAATCGTTACCTGTATCACCACCTCCAACGATGACCACATGTTTGTTTTTCGCAGAAATATAAGTACCATCTTCTAAGTGATGATCTAATAAGCTTTTTGTGGTTGACTTCAAAAAATCTACAGCGAAATAAACACCTTCTGTTTTATCAATACCTTCTACATTTAAAGATCTAGCTTGTTTTGCCCCACAAGCTAAAACAATGGCATCAAACTTCTTTAATAATTTATTTGCCTTCTCATCTTTTCCTACATCCACACCTAATTGAAAGATGACACCTTCTTCTTCCATCAATCGTCTTCTTCTTTCAATGACGCTCTTATCCAATTTCATGTTTGGGATTCCATACATCAACAATCCACCAACACGATCTTCTCTTTCAAATACTTCAACAGAGTGTCCTCGCTTATTCAAACGATCTGCCACTGCTAATCCTGAAGGGCCTGCACCAATGACAGCTACTTTCTTACCAGAACGTACTGTCGGAATTTGAGGTTTCATCATTCCCGTTTCAAACGCATGTTCAATGATGTAATATTCATTTTCATGTATCGTTACAGGATCATCATTTACACCATTCAAACATGCTTTCTCACAAAGTGCCGGACATACTCTAGAAGTGAATTCAGGAAATGAACTCATCTTCAATAATCTAGCTAATGCGTGATTTGGATTTCCTTTATAGATTTCATCATTCCATTCTGGAATCAAATTATGCAAAGGACATCCTGTCACCATTCCTTTTAACTTTAGAGCGGATTGACAATATGGAACGCCACAATTCATACATCTCGCACCTTGTTTCTTTCTTTCATCTTCATTCATAGGAATATGAAATTCATTGAAATTCTTGATACGTTCTAAAGGTGTGACAGTAATATTTTCTTCTCTATCATATAAGAGAAATCCATCAATCTTTCCCATATGTCTCACGCTCCTTTCTTCATTAACTGGAAGGCTTCAAATTCAGCTTTCTCATGATCAATTCCTTGTTCTTCAAAATGAGATATCAAGGATAACATCTTTGCGTAGTCACTAGGCAATATCTTCTTAAAGTCTTTTGCGTAACTTTCAAAATCATTTAAGATCTTCTCAGCTTTTAAGCTATGCGTTTCATGATAATAATCTTCAATCATTTCTTTTAATTGTTGTTTATCATATTTATCTGTTACTTCTTGTAAAGTCACTAATGACTTATTTAATTTCTTATAGAGGTCATGATTTGTATCTAAGACATAAGCGATACCACCAGACATACCTGCCGCAAAGTTCTTACCAACGCTTCCTAAAATAACGACCTTTCCACCAGTCATATATTCAAGTCCATGATCACCACAACCTTCTACGACAGCTTCAGCACCAGAATTTCTAACGCAGAATCTTTCTCCTGCAATTCCTTCAAAATACGCTTTACCACTTGTCGCACCATACAAGGCAACATTACCAACGATGATATTTTCACTTGCGTCATATTTTGACTTATCATCTGGCGTAACAACGATCTTACCACCTGATAGACCTTTTCCTACATGGTCATTCGCGTCACCTTTCAGATATAATGACATTCCTTTTGGAATGAATGCACCAAAGGATTGTCCTCCTCCACCTTGACACGTAACGACATACGTATCCTCATCTAATGAATCTTTACATTTTTCTGTAATCAAAGATCCAAGTAATGTTCCAGTCGTTCTATTTTCACTTGATACTTTTATGGAATGTTTAAATGGTTTCTTCTTTTCAATATATGGTGTGAATGAAGGAATGAGTTGTTTAGAATCAATCGTTTCATCAAGATGGAAATCATAAGATTCACCATTCACATGATGTCTATATTCAGCATTTGCGACATCTGTATGAACGAGTCTCGATAAATGAATATTTGAATTATCAGTAACTTTCAAACAATCATTTCTACCAACCATTTCATCAATTGTGTGGAAACCTAACTGTGCCATGATTTCTCTTAGATCTTCCGCAATGAATTTCATAAAGTTCATGACATGTTCTGGTTTGCCTTTAAATCTCTTTCTTAGTTCTTCATTTTGTGTAGCGACACCAAATGGACATGTATCTAAAGAACAAACTCTCATCATCATACATCCCATAGAAACAAGTGGTCCTGTCGCAAACCCAAATTCTTCAGCACCTAATAGACACGCAATCGCTACATCTCTACCACTCATCAATTTGCCATCCGTTTCAATAACGACCTTTTCTCTAAGACCATTTTCAATGAGTGATTGTTGTGCTTCACTTAATCCAAGTTCCCAAGGCATACCTGCGTGATGAATGGATGAGGATGGTGCAGCACCTGTACCTCCATCAAATCCAGAGATCAAAATTACTTGTGCACCAGCTTTAGCTACACCTGAGGCAATCGTTCCAACACCAGCTTCAGATACGAGCTTAACTGAGATACGAGCATTATGATTTGCGTTTTTTAAGTCATAGATCAATTGAGCAAGATCTTCAATGGAATAAATATCATGATGTGGTGGTGGAGAAATCAAAGAAACGCCTGGTGTAGAAAATCTAGTCTTAGCTACCCATGGATAGACCTTTACGCCAGGTAGATGACCACCTTCACCTGGTTTTGCGCCTTGTGCCATTTTGATTTGGATCTCTTGTGCACTATTTAGATAAGCAGAAGTAACGCCAAATCTACCTGAGGCAACTTGTTTAATGGCAGAGTTTTTGATCGTTCCAAATCGGCTCGCATCTTCTCCACCTTCACCAGTATTACTTTTACCACCTAACGTATTCATCGCAATAGCCATCGTTTCATGTGCTTCTTGAGAAATAGAACCATAAGACATTGCGCCTGTTTTAAATCGTTTCACGATACTTTCGACTGGTTCTACTTCTTCTAATGGAATAGATGGATTTTGTGGATCAAATTCTAATTTATCACGTAATGTATGTGGGTTCTTTTCATGAAGTAGAGAAACATATTCTTTAAACTCTTCATAGCTTCCATCTCTAACTGCTTTTTGTAAGGCAACGATGACATCTGGGGAATAAAGATGTTCATTCGCTTGATCATTGCTTCTAAGTTGATGATATCCCGTAGAATCTAAAGTCGTATCGACTCCTAATCCTAATGAATCAAATGACTTATCATGATTCATTACAACAAAGTCTTCAATCGTTTCAATCGAACATCCACCAACTTTCCAAGAAATGCCAGGAAAATATGTTTGTACGAAATCTTTATCTAGACCAATCGCTTCAAAGATCTTAGAAGACTGATAAGATTGTAGACAAGAAATTCCCATCTTAGCAGCAGTCTTAACGATACCGGATAATAAAGCTTCATTATAGTCATCGATAGCTGAATGATAATCTTTATTTAACATTCCTTTTTCAATCAGTTCTACAACACAATCTTGTGCTAGATATGGATTGATAGCACGAGCACCAAACCCTAAAAGTGCTGCACATTGATGAACATCTCTAGCTTCTCCAGTTTCAATGATCAAAGAAACTTGTGTTCTTTTCTTTGTGTTGACTAAATGTGTTTCAACAGCACTAACAGCTAATAAGCTTGGAATCGCAACATGGTTTTCATCGATTCCTCTATCTGATAAGATCAAGATATTAGAACCATTGTTATAAGCTCTATCACACGCAACACATAAAGAATCTAGCGCTTTCTTCAATGAAGTATGTTTGTAATATAACAATGAAATATCTTCCGTATGGAAGCCAGGTTTATTGATCGTTCTGATCTTCATGAGATCTAAACTTGTTAGAATTGGATTATTCACTTCTAATACTCTACAGTTCTCTCCAGATTCTTTTAGTAGATTACCATCAGAACCAATATAAACAGTTGTATCTGTAACGACCTTTTCACGAATGGAATCAATTGGAGGATTCGTAACTTGCGCAAATTGTTGGTGAAAATAATCAAATAAAGAACTTGGTTTATCATTGAGCACAGCTAAAGGAATATCTCTACCCATACTAGCTGTAGGTTCAACGCCATTCGCAGCCATTGGTAAGATACCATTTTTAACATCTTCATAAGTATATCCAAATACTTTATATAACTTATCTCTTTCACTTTGAGAATATTCATACACTTTTTGATTAGGAATCTTGATATCTGATAGATGAAATAGATTCATATCTAACCATTCACCATATGGTTGGGCATCAGAATATTTTCCTTTGATTTCTTCATCGGATAAGATTCTCTTTTGTTTTGTATCAACAAGTAACATCTTACCAGGCATCAAACGACTTTTTTGAATGATATGTTCACTAGGAATATCTAAGACACCTACTTCACTGGCTAAGATCAATCTACCATCGTCAGTTACATAATAACGAGATGGTCTTAATCCATTACGGTCAAGAGTAGCTCCAACGATATCTCCATCTGAAAAGATCATAGCGGCAGGACCATCCCATGGTTCCATCATCGTAGCGTAATAATGATAAAAATCTCTTCGACTTGATTCCATAGCGTGATTATGTTTAAAAGGTTCAGGTATCATCAACATCATGGCTAAAGGAAGTTCCATTCCACTAAAGTATAAAAACTCTAATGTATTATCGACCATTGCAGAGTCTGATCCACTAGCATTGATGACTGGATAGATCTTATCTAGATCATCTTTTAATAACTCTGTAGACATTGTCTCTTCACGAGCCAACATTCTATCAGCATTACCACGAATCGTATTAATTTCACCATTGTGCGCAATAAAACGATAAGGATGTGCTCTTTGCCAACTAGGTGTCGTATTCGTAGAGAAACGTGAATGAACGATGGAAATAGCAGTTTCATAATCAGGATCATTGAGATCTTCGTAGAAAGCACGTAATTGATTGACTAAGAACATTCCTTTATATACGATCGTACGTGAAGAAAGTGAACAGATATAAGTATCTTCACTACCCTGTTCAAATTCACGTCTAGTAATAAATAATTTTCGATCAAAGTCGATACCTTTCTTACAATCTTTCGGTTTCTTAATAAACACTTGTTGGATCGAAGGCATACATTCAATTGCCCTTTCACCTAATATTTCAGAATGAACAGGAACATCTCTCCATCCTAGGATCTCTAAACCATTCTTTTTTGCGATGACTTCAAACATTCTTTTCGCAAATGTACAGGATAAAGAATCTTGTGGTAAGAAAAACATTCCAATACCATAGCTTCTTTCATCTTCAAGTTGGATGCCTATTTTTTTACACTCTTTAGAAAAGAAATGATGAGAAATCTGTGTCAAGATACCAACACCATCACCAACTTTTCCACTCGCATCATGACCTGCACGATGATCAAGTTTTTCAACGATCTTCAAAGCATCATCTAATACTCTATGATCCGCATGACCATCAATATTGACGATCGTACCAATTCCACACGCATCTTGTTCAATAGTTTCCCAAATTCTTTCCATACTCGCACCTCAATAACAGGATAAAATTTACTCTTATTATGAAAACTATGCAAGATTTTCATGAAAATAAATTAATATTTTACATATTCATAATGAAAGAAAATCCATTTTCTTTCAAAAAAAGAAGAATCTTATTCAGACTCTTCTTTATCATTTGCGTGTAATGAGGCAATGATATCATCAATATGACGTGCCTTCATCTCCGTTTCATCGATCACAAAGATCAACTCAGGACATCTTCTAATATCTAATCTTTGAGACAATTCAGAACGAATATAACCTTTCGCTCTATTCAAAGCTTTTAGACCTGCTTGTGCTCTAGCTTCTTGTCCTAAGAATTCACAGAACACCTTTGCGTAAGAATGATCATTAGAAACTTGAACATCCGTTATCGTAACAAATCCAACACTTGGATCCTTTACACCAAATTGAACGATTTCAGAAATATTCTTACGAATGATTCCTTCTAATCTTTTTTGTTTAAAGTTCTTTGCCATGATCAATCAACAGGAACTTCCTGTGCCTCATAGAATTCTAAAGTATCACCAAGCTTGATATCGTTGTAGTTTTCAATTGTAAGACCACATTCATATCCTGATAATACTTCCTTCGCTTGATCTTTAAATCTCTGTAGAGAACCAAGCTTACCATCATAAACAATGATACCTTCACGGATCAAACGAACATTACAATTGGCTTTGACCTTACCATCAGTAACCATACATCCAGCGACCGTACCAATTCTAGAAACCTTATACGTTTCACGAACTTCAGCTTCACCGATTGTTACATCTTCATATACTGGTTCTAACATACCCTTCATGGCTAATTCCATTTCTTCTGTAGCCTTATAGATAATGTTATGTAGACGAATCTCTACACCAGCTTCTTCAGCCTTCTTACGAATATTAGAATCAGGTCTTACGTTAAAGCCAATGATCATACCCTTAGAAGCATCAGCTAACATGATATCACTTTCTGTAATAGCACCAGCAGTAGCGTGGATGACCTTGATCTTAACATCACCAACAGATAGTTTTTCCATAGAAGACTTCACAGCTTCTGCAGAACCTTGTACGTCAGCCTTGATAATAATAGGAATTTCCTTGATCGTACCAGCTTCGATCTGTGCAGATAGATCTTCTAATGACATCGCACTAGATTGTCTTCTTTCTGCTTCTTGTTTTCTACGTCTTCTTCTATCAGCTAAAGCTCTAGCTTCCTTTTCATCATCGAAATTTCTGAAAAGATCACCAGCTTCAGGAACTTCATTTAAACCAATGATTTCAACAGGAGTAGAAGGACCAGCACTCTTTAGTGTATGTCCGTTTTCATCTGTCATACGTCTTACTTTACCAAAAGCTGTACCTACAACGACAGGATCGCCTTGGTGTAAAGTACCATTTTGTACAAGTAATGTCGCAACAGAACCTCTACCTTTATCAAGTTTCGCTTCAATAACAGAACCAGTTGCGATCGCACTTGGATTCGCTTTTAATTCTCTTACATCCGCTACTGTAATAATCGTCTCTAAAAGATCATCTATACCATCGCCCTTTTTCGCACTCGTAGGAACGAAGATCGTATCTCCACCCCATTCTTCAGGCATAACACCTAGATCACTCATTTCACTCATGACATGATCTGGATTTGCGTCAGGCTTATCCATCTTATTTACCGCAACAATAATTGGAACTCCAGCTGCTTTTGCGTGGTCGATAGCTTCACGTGTTTGAGGCATGACACCATCATCTGCCGCAACGACAATGATCGCAATATCAGTGATAGAAGCACCACGTGCACGCATCGCTGTAAATGCTTCGTGACCTGGCGTATCTAAGAAAGTGATCTTTCTTCCATCAATAGAAACCTGATAAGCACCGATTGCCTGTGTAATACCACCAGCTTCTCCAGCAGCTACTTTAGACTTACGGATCGTATCCAATAATGTAGTCTTACCATGGTCAACGTGTCCCATGATCGTAACGACTGGTGGACGTTCTGATAACAATTCAGGATCGTCTTCCAATTCAACTTCAAGAGAATCTTCTTCTCTTTCCTTGATCTTAGTAGGTTCAATATCATAGGAAATACATACTAATTCAACAGTTTCATCATCTAAAGCTGTATTGATCGTTACAGCTTTACCTTCCATGAATAACATCTTAATGATGTCTGTAGAAGAATGACCTGTCTTATCAGCTAATTCACCAACAGTAATTCCATCTGTATATGTAATTTCATGAACTTCTTCAACGACCTTCTTAGGTTTTGTATCAAAGTTCTTATTATTGTTACGAGCTTTATTATTGTTCTTTTTATTCTTAGAACCATTACTCTTTGTATTCTTTGGCATAAATAACCTCCCTCTCTATATGCATCACAAGTGATGCGGACAATCATTTCAGTACATCGCCTCTTTTCATTTTTATTAACTATTACTTTATGACGTTTAATATCTCATCATAAAATTCTTCAGGAATATCCATTTCAAGTGCTCTTTTTAAAGCACCATTCTTTTTAGCAGTCATAACAGCTTCTTCACTTTTCTTCAAGTAAGCACCATGACCATTTAACTTTCCTGTCGTATCGATTGCCAGTGTACCAACTGGTGTACGAACGATGCGGAGAAGTTCTCTCTTCTCGCATCTTTCACCAGTAGCTACACATCTTCTCATAGGAATCTTTCTAGGCATTAGTTTTCCTCGTCGTAATAATCTTCGTATTCATCGTAATCGATGTCGTATTCTCTTTCTTCTTCTGCTTCTCTTTCAGCTTCGATTTCAGCAAGCTCTTCTTCAGAGTAAACAGGTGCAGTAGGAGCAGTACGGTTTGCGAGCTTTTCTTTTAGTTGTTCAGCGAGTTCTTTATTAGACATCTTATAGTTGTCATCTTCACCCTTCTTCTTGAACTTCTTCTTGCCCTTTGTATCTGTCTTCTTACTTGTATCTGCAAGCTTTTCAAACTTAGATACATATGTATTATTAGCTGCCATTTCTTCTAGGTCAGCATGTTTGTTTGACTTCTTTTCTTCTACGACTGCTTCTTCAACAGTTTCTTCTTTAACTGCAGTTGGTTCTTCAACAACTTCTTCTGTAACTGTTTCTTCAACTACTGGAGTTGTTTCTTCTGTTGTTTCTTCCTTAGGTTCTTCCATTGCCATTTCATCAAGTACGTTTTCACTTAATGTTTCCATCATTTCTTCAGGAATGAAGTCATCATCTTCACTCGCAATGTTTTCCTTTAGTGCAGCGATCTTATCAGCAACTGCAGCCTTCTTTTCTTCTTGAACCTTGATAGCTTCTTCTAGCTTACGAGCATTTTCCTTGGCAGTCTTTTCAGCAGCCTTAGCCTTTAGTACTTCAGCTTGAGCAAGTAATGCGTCGTAATCCATACCAGCATCTTCAATTTCTTCACGTGTCTTGATATCGATCTTATGGTTTGTTAGCTTAACAGCAAGTCTAGCGTTCTTACCTCTCTTACCAATCGCTAATGATAATTGAGATGGTTCAACGATAACAAGTAAGCTATTGTCATCATTACCAGGAAGAACAGCAGTAACTTCAGCTG